>NZ_CAXTHT010000001.1:0-888972 GCF_964244285.1 uncultured Friedmanniella sp. | reverse complement strand
AGAAGATCGGTGCCGAGCTCGTCAAGGAGGTCGCCAAGAAGACCGACGACGTCGCGGGCGACGGCACCACCACCGCCACCGTGCTCGCCCAGGCGCTGGTCCGCGAGGGCCTGCGCAACGTGACCGCCGGCGCCAACCCGATGAGCCTGAAGAAGGGCATCGAGAAGGCCGTCGCCGCGATCGTGGAGCAGCTGGCCGCCACCGCCACCGACGTGGAGACCAAGGAGCAGATCGCGGCCACCGCCTCGATCTCCGCCGGGGACGCCACGGTCGGCGAGATCATCGCCGAGGCGATGGACAAGGTCGGCAAGGAAGGCGTCATCACCGTCGACGAGTCGAACACCTTCGGCCTCGAGCTCGAGCTCACCGAGGGCATGCGGTTCGACAAGGGCTACATCTCGCCCTACTTCGTCACCGACACCGAGCGCATGGAGACGGTCCTCGACGACCCGTACGTCCTGATCGTCAACTCCAAGGTCAGCAACCTCAAGGATGTGCTGCCCCTGCTGGAGAAGGTCATCCAGGCCGGCAAGCCGCTCGTCGTGATCGCCGAGGACGTGGACGGCGAGGCCCTGGCCGCCCTGATCGTCAACAAGATCCGCGGCACCTTCAAGTCCGTCGCCGTCAAGGCCCCGGGCTTCGGCGACCGCCGCAAGGCCATGCTCGGCGACATCGCCATCCTCACCGGTGGCCAGGTCATCTCCGAGGAGGTCGGCCTCAAGCTCGACGGCGTCGGCCTGGAGCTGCTCGGCCAGGCCCGTCAGGTGCTGGTCACGAAGGACGAGACCACGATCATCGAGGGTGCCGGTGACTCCGACGCCATCGCGGGCCGGGTCAACCAGATCCGGGCCGAGATCGACAACTCCGACTCCGACTACGACCGCGAGAAGCTGCAGGAGCGGCTGGCCAAGCTGGCCGGCGGCGTGGCTGTCATCAAGGTCGGCGCGGCCACCGAGGTCGAGCTCAAGGAGCGCAAGCACCGCATCGAGGACGCGGTCCGCAACGCGAAGGCTGCCGTCGAGGAAGGTGTGGTCGCCGGTGGTGGCGTCGCTCTCGTCCAGGCCGCCGCGGTCGTCTTCGAGACCCTCGAGCTCGAGGGTGACGAGGCCGTCGGCGCGAACATCGTCAAGGTGGCCGTCGAGGCTCCGCTGCGTCAGATCGCCATCAACGCCGGCCTCGAGGGCGGCGTCGTGGTCGAGAAGGTCAAGAGCCTGCCCGCGGGCGAGGGCCTGAACGCGGCTACCGGTGAGTACGTGAACCTGCTCGAGGCCGGCGTGCCGGACCCGACCAAGGTCACCCGTTCGGCGCTTCAGAACGCCGCGTCGATCGCCGCGCTGTTCCTCACCACCGAGGCCGTCATCGCCGACAAGCCGGAGAAGGCTGCCCCGGCTGGCGGCGGCGACCCGTCCGGTGGCATGGGCGGCATGGACTTCTGAGTCCAGGCAGCTCGTAGCTCAGCACGTCCGAGAGGGGCGGTCCCGCAAGGGGCCGCCCCTCGTGCGTTCTCAGGCGTGCGGGAGGGGGCCGACGCGTTCGGTGGAGCCGCGGTAGTCGGGCAGCTGCCACTCATCCGGCAGCGGGGTCGGCCACTCGTCGACGGTCCGGGCCGGGGGCGGCGCGTCCGAGGCGTAGACCCACCTGGGTCCGGCGGCCGCCACCGGCGCTCCGAGCCGGCGCCCGGCATCGGGGAGGTCGGTGACGGGGAGGCTGACGGGTGCCAGGCCGCGGACCTGGACCCGTACCGTCCGGGTGCCGGTGGGCAGGCCGGGGAAGAGGGTGGTCACCGAGATGGTGCCGCCGGGCTGCGACAGCGACCGGGCCCACAGGTCCAGCTCGCTGCAGGCGCACTCGTAGCCAGGTCGGCCGTTGAGCTGCCGCGTCAGCCAGGTCGCCGCGAGGGTGGTCCGGCGGCCGGCGAGCTGCAGCGTGGGGCCGTCGGTGGAGTTGAGCGCCGGCACGGCAACGGCCTCCGGCAGGGGAGCGCTGACCGGCGGCCCGAGCACGTAGAGGCGGTAGTCCAGCCCGGACGGGGCCCTGATCCGCCAGCGCAGGGCCGTCACGCCGGGCCCGGCCAGCACCGCGTCCAGGCCGATCTGGACCCGGGACTGTGGTCCGAGGCCGGACACGGGGAGGGTGCGCAGCGGCCCCGGGCTGGCCGCGGCCGCGGGCCGGGTCAGGTCGGTCTCGGTTCCCGCCCTCGCCGTCGGCACCTGGCCGACGGGGGTCACCGGCACCCCGGCGACCGGCGTCTGGTTGGCCAGCAGGACATCGACGCGCCGCAGCCCGCGGGGCAGCGTCGGGAAGGTGCTCTGCAGCAGCGAGGTCTGACCGATCCGGAACGTCGACTGATCGGCCCACAACGGGGTGCACAGGCAGTGGTTCAGCTCCCGCCGCGACTCGTGGGCCAGGCTGGTGTAGACCCGGTCGTGTGTCGGGTCGAGCAGCCAGATCGCCACGGTGTTGCCCACGTACCGGGTCAGGCCGAGGTCAACCCGGCCGGGTAGCGGGTCGCCCTCGCGCAGGCCGGGGGCGGTCAGCGGGGTGACCGAGTAGTCCAGCACGGTGGCCCCCGGGATGCGGCGGACGGCGTGCACGGCGAACCGGGCCGTCAGCCCGACGCCCTCCCCACTGGTCCAGACCGTCTCGCCCGCGACGGGGAGCTCCGGGTTGACCGAAGCCGTCGGCGGTGCGGGAGGCGCGGGCGGGAGCGGCGTCGACGTGGGGCTGCGGGTGCGGAACAGACCCGGTTCCTGGCGCGAGTACGTGCAGCCGCCCAGCACCAGCGCCAGGACGAGCCCCAGCACTCCGAGCAGCCGCTGTGCCACCCGGTCAGCGTAGGTCCGGGGCCCAGCCGGCGTGGGCGCTAGGGTGACGGCAGTTCGACCGAGCGCCGGAAGGGGTCGCTGTGAGCACGTTGCGGGTGGTGGACGGGCACAACGACCTGCCGTGGGCGATGCGCAAGGTGGGATACGACTTCGCCGCCGTGGACATCGCGCAGCCGCAGCCGCAGCTGCACACCGACCTGCCGCGGCTGCGGTCCGGCGGGGTGGGGGCCCAGTTCTGGTCGGTCTTCGTGCCCTGCACCCTGGTCGGGGAGAACGCCGTCACCGCCACGCTCGAACAGATCGACGCGGTCTACGACATGATCCAGCGCTACGTCTCCGACCTGGCCCTGGTCACCAGCGCCGAGGGGCTGCAGGCGACCCTGGAAGACCCGTACCTGATCGGCAGCCTGATGGGCGCCGAGGGCGGGCACTCGATCAACAACTCCCTGGGCACGCTGCGCACGCTGTACCGGCTGGGCGTCCGCTACCTGACCCTGACCCACAACGAGAACACCGCCTGGGCCGACTCGGCCACCGACGAACCGGTGCACGGCGGCCTGACGGCGTTCGGCCGCGAGGTGGTGGCGGAGATGAACCGGATGGGCATGCTCGTCGACCTCTCCCACGTGGCGCCCAGCACCATGCACGACGCGCTGGCGGCCACTGTGGCGCCGGTCATCTTCAGCCACTCCTCGGCGCGGGCGGTCTGCGACCACCCCCGCAACGTCCCCGACGACATCCTCACCGAGCTGGCCGCCAACGGCGGGATCTGCATGGCCACCTTCGTGCCGCACTTCGTCAGCCCGACGGTGCGGGCCTGGGCGCTGGAGGCGCAGGCCGCGGCCGAGACGGCCGGGGTCGACGCCCGCGACCTGGAGGCGATGGACGCCTTCTGGGCGAGCTACCCCGAGCCGCAGCCGCCTGCGTCCGTCGACGACGTGGTCGCCCACCTGGAGCACCTGCGCGAGGTCGCCGGGATCGAGCACGTCGGGCTCGGCGGTGACTACGACGGGGTCACCTCGGTGCCGGTCGGTCTCGAGGACGTCTCCACCTACCCGGTCCTGCTGGACGCGCTGCGGCTGAAGGGCTGGTCGGAGCCTGATCTGGCCGCGCTGACGTCGGGCAACATCGTCCGGGTCTTCCACGACGCCGAGCAGGTCTCGTTCCGGCTCCGCGACGAGCGGCCGCCGTCGATCGCCACGATCGATCAGCTCGACGGGCGCCCGGACGCGACGTGAGCGGGCTGCTCGAGGTCATCGTCCGGCACGCCGCGGACGCCAGCCGCGCCGAGGACGGGGGCGCGGACCGGCTCGAGCTGGTGGGCAGCATGGAGCACGGCGGCCTGTCCCCGGAACCGGGGGTGGTCGAGCAGGTGTGTGCCGCGACCAGTCTGCCCGTGCGGGTGATGCTGCGGCTGCGGGAAGGCTTCGGCACCGACGGCGGCGAGCTGGTCCGGCTGCAGGGAATCGCGGGCGCGTACGACCATGCGGGGGCGGCGGGGCTGGTGCTCGGTTTCCTCAACGGTCACACCGAGGTGGACGTCGACGTGGTGCTGGCCCTGGTCGGGGAACGCGAGGGCGCTTGGACCTTCCACCGCGCGGTGGACGCCTGCATCTCCACCGACCGGGCCTGGCGCGAGCTGCGGCACCTGCCGGGGCTCGACGCGGTGCTGACCGCCGGCTCGGCCCGCGGGGTAGCCGAAGGGCTGGACGAGCTCGTGCAGCGGGCCCGCGGGGACGACTTCGCCCGCGGGGTGATCATGGCCGGCGGCGGACTGGCCCCCGAGCACGTCCCCTGGCTGGTCCGGGCCGGCGTCCGCGCGTTCCACATCGGCTCTGCGGCCCGGCCGTTGGGTGAGTACAAGGCCTACGTCGACCCGGAGCTGGTCCGGACATGGCGGACGCTGGTGGACGAGCAGGTCGCCGCGCACCCGGCTCCCGCAAGCCCGTGATCCTGGTCGACGCCCCCACCTGGCCCGGCCACGGCCGGCTCTGGTCACACCTGGTGAGCGACGTCTCGTACGAGGAGCTGCACGCCTTCGCCGCCTCGGTGGGGCTGCCGCCGCGGGCCTTCGAGCGCGACCACTACGACGTGGTCGACGAGCGCTTCGCCTCCGTGGTGGCCGCCGGTGCGACGGTGGTCAGCTCGCGGGAGGTCGTCGCTCGGCTGACCGCGTCCGGGCTACGTCGGCGCAAGATCTCCCGGCTCGCGGGTTGACCCCTGAAAAACTCACACCAGTTGCCCGACAGCCCGTGGTGGTGAGCGTGGCGGGGGATGGCAGGCGTCAACTGGTGTGAGTTTTTCAGGGGACCTCCGAGTCGACCTGTTCGCCCTCGGATGAGCGGCTCGCCGTCCTGGCCCGCGCGCGGCAGGATGGAGTCGACGAAAGGACGTTCATGGCCGCCTGTGCCGATCTCGACGCCTTCCCCCTCACCGCCGTGCCCGGCACCTTTGCCTACGAGTGCGCCGACTGCGTCCCCGTCGGCGGCAGCTGGGTTCACCTACGGCGCTGCCTGACCTGCGACCACGTGGCCTGCTGCGACTCCTCCCCGGCCCGGCACGCCACCGCTCACGCCCATGCCTCCGGCCACCCCGTCATCACCTCGGCCGAGCCGGGGGAGACCTGGCGCTGGTGCTACGTGGACGAGGTCGGTGCGTGACGGCAGAGCTCCCCGACGGCGGGGCCCGGGAACGGGTCTCGAGGCCGATCCTGTTGACCGTCGACGACGACCCGACCGTCTCGCGCTCGGTCGCCCGGGACCTGCGGCGGCAGTACGGCTCGCGCTGCCGCATCATGCGCGCCGACTCCGGAGCGGAGGCGCTCGAGCTGATCCGCGAGGTCGTGCTGCGCGGGGAACAGGTGGCGGTGATCCTGGCCGACTACCGGATGCCGGGGATGAACGGGGTCGAGTTCCTCGAGGCTGCCATGGACCTGGTGCCGCAGGCGCGGCGGGCCCTGCTCACCGCGTACGCGGACACCAACGCCGCGATCGCGGCGATCAACGTCGTCGACGTCGACCACTACCTGCTCAAGCCGTGGGAGCCGCCGGAGGAGAAGCTCTACCCGGTGGTCGATGAGCTGCTCGCCACCTGGGAGCGCGAGGGCAAGCCGGCCGAGCACAAGATCAAGATCCTCGGCCACCCCTGGTCGCCGGCCTCTTACGAGGTCCGGGACTTCCTGGCCCGCAACCTCGTGCCCTACCGCTGGTACCACGTCGAGGAGGCCGACGGCCGCCGGCTGCTCGCCGCGGCCGGCGCCGAGGCGAGCCAGGCCCCGGTGGTGATCACCGCTGACGGCACCGCCCTGGTCCAGCCCACCCTGCTCGAGCTGGCCAACGCCGTCGGGCTCAGCACGTTGCCGCAGGCCGAGCTCTACGACGTGGTCATCGTCGGCGGAGGTCCCGCGGGCCTCGGTGCCGCCGTCTACGCGGCGTCGGAGGGCCTGAAGGCGGTGATTGTCGAGCGCGAGGCGGCTGGTGGCCAGGCCGGGCAGAGCTCGCGGATCGAGAACTACCTCGGCTTCCCCGACGGCGTCGCGGGCGGCCAGCTGACCGACCGGGCCCGACGGCAGGCACTGCGCTTCGGCGCCGAGCTGCTGACCGCCCGTACGGTCACCGGGCTCGAGGTCGCCGGGCCGGCCCGACGGGTGATCTTCGACGACGGCACCTCGGTGCTGGCCCACGCGGTGGTGCTCGCCACCGGGGTCAGCTACCGCCAGCTCGAGGCCGACGGCGCCGACGACCTGGTGGGCCGGGGCGTCTACTACGGCTCAGCCGCGACCCAGGCCGAGGCGTGCGCCGGTGAGCACGTCATCATCGTCGGCGGCGCCAACTCCGCCGGCCAGGCCGCGGTCTTCTTCGCCCGGCACGCGGCGAAGGTGACCATCGCCGTGCGCGGGGAGTCGCTCGAACGCTCGATGTCGAGCTACCTGATCGACCAGATCGCCGCCATCGACAACATCGAGGTCCGCACCCGGACGGTCGTGGGGCAGTGCGCGGGGACGGACCGGCTGCAGTGCGTCACCCTCAGCCACGCCGACGGCACGTCCCAGGTCGTCGACGCCGGCCACCTGTTCGTCTTCATCGGCGCCGCGCCGCTGACCGACTGGCTGCCGGAGACCGTGGTCCGCGACCGGAGCGGGTTCGTGGTCACCGGTCTGGAGCTGCTCGCCGGCGACGAGCCGCCGCCGAGCTGGGACCTCGAGCGTGACCCGTACCTGCTGGAGTCCAGCGTCCCCGGCGTCTTCGTGGCCGGCGACGTCCGGGCGCAGTCGGTGAAGCGGGTGGCCTCCGCAGTCGGGGAGGGTGCCCTGGCCGTCACCCTCGTCCACCGCTACCTGGCCGAGCAGTGAGGAGCACCCCATGACCGCAACCCCGGACACGCTCGGCCCAGAGGACCTGCGCACGCTGTTCCTGTTCGAGTCGCTCGATCCCGGGCAGCTGGACTGGCTCAGCGCCCGCGGTCGTACCGAGAGCCGTGCGGCCGGCACGAACGTGTTCACCGAGGGCGAGGAGGCGACCTGCTTCTTCGTGCTGCTCAGCGGCACGATCAGCATGCGACGCCGTGTCGAGGGCACCGAGGTGGAGATCAGCCGCACCTCCCAGCGGGGGGTCTACTCCGGCGCCACGCAGGCGTTCATGCCCAGCGAGGAGCGGTCCCGGTACCTCAACAGCGTCCTCGCCGTCACCGACGCCGAGTTCTGGGTGATCGACGCCGACGAGTACGGCCGGGAGATCCGTACCTGGTTCCCGATGGCGATGCACATGCTCGAGGGCCTCACGATCGGCATGCGTTCCAGCCAGCTGATCGTCGGTCAGCGCGAGCGGCTGCTCTCCCTCGGCCGGCTGTCCGCCGGTCTCACCCACGAGCTGAACAACCCCGCCGCCGCCGCCGTCCGCGCCACCGCGGCGCTGCGGGAGCGGGTCAGCCGAATGCGCCGCAAGCTCGCCCACCTGGCCAGCAGCAGCGTCGACCCGCAGGCGCTGGTCGCCCTGACCGACCTCCAGGAGTCGGCGGTGGAGCAGATGGTCAAGGCCGAGAAGCTCTCGCCGATGGCGGTCAGCGACGCCGAGGACGCGCTCAGCGACTGGCTCGACGACCACGCGGTGGCCGGTGCCTGGGACCTGGCCCCGACCCTGGTCGCGGCGGGAGTCAACGTCGACCTGCTCGACGAGATCTCCGACACGATGCCGCCCGACCTGCTCTCGGACGGGATCCACTGGGTGGCCTACGCCCTCGACACCGAGCAGCTGATGAACGAGATCGAGGACTCGACGACCCGCATCTCGACCCTGGTCGGGGCGGCCAAGCAGTACTCGCAGCTGGACCGGGCGACCGCCCAGGACGTCGACCTCCGTGACGGGTTGGTCTCCACCCTGGTGATGCTGGGGCACAAGATCAAGGAGGCCGGCGTCGTCCTGGTCAAGGACCTCGACCCCGACCTGCCGCGCGTCCCCGCGTACCCGGCCGAGCTCAACCAGGTCTGGACGAACCTGATCGACAACGCCATCGGGGCCATGCCCGGGGGCGGCACGCTGACCGTCCGCACCACCCGCGAGGAGTCGTGCGTGCTGGTGGAGATCGGCGACACCGGAGCCGGGGTGCCCCAGCAGCTGCAGACCAAGATCTTCGAGCCGTTCTTCACCACCAAACCGGTGGGGGAGGGGACGGGCCTGGGTCTGGACATCTCCTACCGCGTCATCACCCAGCGGCACGGCGGCGATCTCCGGGTGGTCTCGGAACCAGGAGACACCCGCTTCCAGGTGCGGCTGCCGCTGACCGATCCGGGAGCCGGCCGATGACGACCTCCCAGTCGATGGAACGACTGCAGCACGCGGCGTCGCTGGACTAACCTGAGGCATGACCTCCCCCCCGCCTTCCGCCGGGCCATCGGTCGACCTCGGCCTCGACCAACAGCTCTGCCTGGCGCTCTACACCGCGTCCCGGGCCATGACGGGCCGGTACCGATGGACCCTGGCCGGGCTGGGGCTGACCTACCCGCAGTACCTCGTGATGGTCCTGCTCTGGGAGGACGGCCCCAGCTCGGTGAGTGCCATCGGACAACGGCTCAGCCTGGACTCCAGCACCCTGTCCCCTCTGCTCAAACGCCTGCAGGCTACGGGTCTGGTCACCCGGACGCGCGCCACCACCGACGAGCGGCTGATGATCATCGACCTCACCGATCGTGGCCGGGCCATGCAGGAGGAGGCGTCCCACGTCGCCGGGGAGATCTGCGCGTCCACCGGCCTGGAGATGCCCGACCAGCTGGAGCTGACCGAGGCGCTACGCACGCTGGCCGTCCAGCTCGACGCAGCCACCCGACGGGCGAGCACCACACACTCCGAGTCGAGCGCCATTTAGTCGCACGCTACCCTTTTCGGGGCGTCTGCCCCCGGAACCTGAGGAGTACGGCATGGCTACCGTCGCCATCGGCACGGAGAACGGCACCGCGATCGAGCTGCACTACACCGACCAGGGCCACGGCACCCCCGTCGTCCTGATCCACGGCTGGCCGCTCAGCGGTCGCTCGTGGGAGAGCCAGGTCGGGCCGCTCGTCGAGGCCGGCCACCGGGTCATCACCTACGACCGTCGCGGCTTCGGCCAGTCGAGCCAGCCCTGGGAGGGCTACGACTACGACACCCTCGCCGCCGACCTCGCGGCGCTGCTGACCCACCTCGACGTCCGCGACGCCACGCTGGTCGGCTTCTCGATGGGCGGCGGCGAGGTCGTGCGGTACCTCTCGACCTACGGCACCGAGCGCGTCAGCCGGGCCGTGCTGGCCGGCGCGGTCCCGCCGTACCTCTACAAGTCCGACGACAACCCCGACGGCGGCCTGGACGACGCGACGATCGAGGGCTTCGAAGCCGGCGTGCGCACGGACCGGCCCGCCTTCCTCGAGGAGTTCACGACAGGCTTCTTCAGCGCGGGCCGCAAGCTTAAGGTCAGCGAGGCGACCCGGCAGTACGCGATCAGCCTGGCCTCCGTCGCCTCGGCCAAGGCCACCCTCGACTGCATCGGTGCCTTCGGCCGTACCGACTTCCGCGCCGACCTCGCCGCGATCACCGTGCCGACCCTGGTCATCCATGGCGACTCCGACGGCATCGTCCCCTTCGAGGTCAGCGGCAAGCGCTCCGCCGAGGCGATCCCCGGCGCCAAGCTCGTGGTGGTCAAGGACGCCCCGCACGGCTTCAACGTCAGCCACGCCGAGGAGTTCAACAACGCCCTCCTGGCCTTCCTGGCCGGCTGAACGGCCTCAGCCGGCGAGCTCGGCGGGCAGGTCGGTGCTGTGGACGACGACCAACGAGGTGACCGCCCGGGTCAGGCAGACGTAGAGCCGTCGCAGGCCGGTGACGTGGTCGGGCTCGGCGGCCACGATCGCCGCCGGCTCCAGTAGCACGACGTGGTCGAACTCGAGGCCCTTGGCCAAGGTGGCCGGCACCAGGTCCACCCGGTGACCGAACTGCTGCTCGGTCTCCCCGAGCAGGTCGAAGGCGAGACAAGCGTCGGCCATCGCCGTGCGGACCGCCGGCACGGCCGCGTCGGCCACGATCACGCCGACGGTCCCCTCGGCGGCCAGCGCCTGCCGGACGCCCTGCAGCAGCTCGGCGGTCGGATCGGGGGCTGAGCGCAGATCCAGCTCACCGCGGTGCCGACGGACGGAGTGCGGCGGGGTCAGCGAGGGCGCGATCCGCGGCAGCAGCCGGGCCGCGTAGTCGATCACCGCGCCCGGCACCCGGAAGCCGGCGACCAGCTCCTCCACCACCGCGTCGGGCTGCCCGAGGTGGCCGAGCGACTCCGACCAGGACCGGGTGGCCCAGGGGGTGGTCGCCTGGGCGAGGTCGCCGAGGACGGTCACCGAGCCGGTCGAGGCGCGCCGTCCGACGGCCCGCAGCATCATCGGCGACAGGTCCTGCGCCTCGTCCAGCACCACGTGTCCGACGCTCGGCGTCCGTTGCAGCAGGTCGGCAGCCTCGTCCACCAGGACGACATCCGCCAAGGTCCAGCGGGCCGCCGCGGCCGAGCGGGCCGGCCTGCCGGTCATCAAGATCAACTTCTGCTCGGTCTCGTCCAGGATCCCGTCCGCACAGGCCGCCAGGAAAGCAGGATCGGTCAAGAGCCTCAAGATCAACTTCCGCGGGTCCAGGCTCGGCCAGAGCTGTTCGGCGTACACCTTGACGGGCCGGCTGCGCGCCACGGCGTTCTGTACCCGGTCGTCCGGGGAGTCTCCGGCCGCCTCCATCCGCAGCAGCACCTGGTGCGCGAGCCGCTGCGGCAGCATGGCCCGCCCGGCCTCGTACCGGACGCCGCGCTGCTTCAGCTCGGCCACCATCTCCTCCGCGAGGTACGCCCCGACCCGCCACTGGTGCGCGCCGCGGGGGACCACAAGGGGGTCACGTGTGCTGCCGAGGTGGCTCCAGACCGCTCGGTGCAGCACCTCCGCCATCCGGGCGTCGCCCTTGGCGACGGCCGCGGCCGCCGGTTCCAGCGCTCGCACCCCGAGGCCGGTCGCCCCGTTGACCAGCGAGCCGACGGTCGCCTGGGTCGCGTCGATCTCCCCCAGTGCCGGCAGCACGTCGGCGATGTAGGAGAGGAAGCTGTCGTTCGGACCAATCACGAGCACGCCGGACCGGGCCAGCTGGTCGCGGTAGGCGTAGAGCAGGTACGCCGCGCGGTGCAGCCCGACCGCCGTCTTCCCGGTGCCCGGCGCGCCCTGCACGCAGACCGACTGGCTCAGCGGGGCCCGCACGATGGTGTCCTGCTCGGGCTGGATGGTGGCCACGATGTCGCGCATCGGCCCCGTCCGCGGCCGTTCGATCTCGGACTCCAGGATCGCCGACGCGGCCGCCTCGACCTCGGCCGCCGGTGTCCGGACCAAGTTCTCGTCCTCGAACGCGGTCAGCCGACCGTTCGAGAAGCCGAACCGGCGACGGTGCCGGACGCCCATCGGCTCGCCCACCCGGGCCTGGTAGAACGGCAGCGCCATGCCCGCCCGCCAGTCGATGACCATCGGGTCGGCGCCCGATTCGCCCGTCACGTGCCGCCGGCCGATGTAGAGGGTCTCGTCCCGCTCGGCGCCGAGGGCGGCGTCGTAGCCGAGCCGACCGAAGAACAGAGGCACCGTCGGGTCGTCCTCGAGGGCCTTCATCCGGCGGTGGAGGACCTGCTTCAGGTGCTCGGTGGAGACCCGGTCGCCACCGGCGGCGGTCAGGCTGGCGGTGTGCTCGCGCATCTGCTGGAGGGCGGCGCGGGAGGAGGTGAGGTGGCTCTGCTCGGCCACGAGAACAGTGGCGACGGGCTCTTCGGGCATGCAGACGTCTCCGATGTCAGTCGGCTGAGGGCTGGGGAGCGAAGCGACAACTTACACCGCCCACACCTCGGCAGCGAGCGCTTTTCGGCCCCCCCGGGTCCGGGCGGCGGGCCGCGGTTCCTAGATTGGGGTTCGTGACCGCTGACAACCCGACGCCCACCGGCGAGAGCCCGCGCACCTTCGTCCCCGTGGAGGACCCGAAGGACCGGCCCCGCCGGACCCGGGTCACCGTCCGGGTGCTGCTGACCAACGACGCCGACCAGACGTTGCTGTTCGAGGACAGCGATCCCGGTCTCGATGACGCCCGCTGGTGGGCGACCCCCGGCGGCGGCATGGACCCGGGTGAGAGCGAGGTCGACACGGCCATCCGGGAGGTCTGGGAAGAGACGGGCGTCCGGCTGGGTGCCGACGACCTGCTGGGCCCGATGGCCCGTCGCCACGTCATCCACGGGTACTCCGACCAGGTGATCGAGCAGGACGAGTCGTTCTACCTGGCCCGGGTGGGCGACGTCGACATCGACGTCTCCGCTCACACCGAGGAGGAGAAGCTGACCTTCAAGCAGTTCCGCTGGTGGTCGAACGAGGAGCTGCGGAACACCGACGAGTGGGTCTGGCCGCACGAGCTCGTCGAGCTGCTGCACCTGGTGGACGAGCCGGACCGCTGGCCGGTCGAGCTGGGCATCCAGGAGGAGTCGACCGTCCTCGACGTGTCCTGACCACGCCCACGGCCGCCGGGCTGCCCGAGCCGTACGCCGCGGGTGACCCGCAGGCCCGTCGGGCCTCGGTCGCCCTCTTCCTGGCGGGCGTCGCGGTGTTCGCGTTGCTCTACAGCACGCAGCCACTGCTGCCCGAGCTCAGCCACCGTTTTGCGGTCAGTCCGGCCGCGGCCAGCCTGTCGGTGAGCGTCACCACCCTGACGCTGGCCGTCGGCCTGCTGGTGGTCGGGCCGGTCTCGGAGCGCTACGGCCGGACCCGGCTGGTCACGCTGAGCCTGGTTGCGGCGACGGCTCTGGGGCTGCTCTGCGCGTTCGCGCCCAGCTGGCCGCTCCTGCTGGCGGGCCGGGCACTGCAGGGTCTGGCCCTGGCCGGGCTGCCGGCGGTGGCCGTGGCCTACCTGGGGGAAGAGCTGCATCCCGCCGCCGCCGGCCAGGCCACCGGCCTCTACGTCGGCGGCAACGCGATCGGCGGCATGGCCGGCCGGCTGCTCTCGGGCGGGCTCGACGAGCTCGGCGGCTGGCGCCTGTCCGTGGGCGGGATCGGCGTGCTGGCCGCGCTCTGCACGGTCGCCGTGCTGTGGCTGCTGCCGGCGTCGCGGCGGTTCGTGCCCGGGCAGCCGGGGTTCGGCACGGTGCTGGTCAACACCCGCCGGGTCCTCACCGACCCGGTGCTCGTGGGCCTCTACCTGCTGGCCGCGCTGTTGATGGGCGCGTTCGTATCGGTGTTCAACGCCCTCGGCTTTCGGCTAGCCGGGCCGCCGTACCTGCTCACGGCGGCTGCCGCCGGTCTGGTCTTCCTCGTCTACGCCCTTGGCTCGGTCGCCTCGACCATCGCAGGCCGGCTGGCTGACCGGCACGGCCGCCGTACCGTGGTGCCGGTCGCCGTGGTGGTGATGTTCGCCGGACTGCTCGGTACGGCGGTGCACCCGCTGGCGGGGGTCGTCGCCGCCCTCGCCGTGATGACGGTCGGCTTCTTCGCGGCCCACGGCGTGGCCAGCGGCTGGGTCGGGGCCCGCGCCCGGCTCGGCGGGCGCGCCACCGCGCAGGCCGCGTCCACGTACCTGTTCGCCTACTACCTCGGCTCGTCGGTCGCCGGCGCGGTGGTGGGCCACGCCTGGAGCGCCACCGGCTGGACGGGTGTCCTCGAGCTCACCGGCGGCCTGGTCCTGGCCGGCGGCCTCGTCGCCGTCCTGCTCGCCCGCAGCACCAGCCTGCTGCAGCCGGGGAACCCGCCGGTCGGCTGAGGGGTTCAGGGGCGCCGCCCAGGAACATCTGCTGAAACGCGGATGTCCTTTTGTCGGAAGCCTGGGCTTTGCCAGCAGTGTTCCGGGGTCGTGGAGAGGTCACAGTCCGACTACAGCTCTTGGGTTCAGGCGGAAGAGCATGGTTCGGCTGGCTAACGTCTCTGCCCATGACCTCCCCCCTTCGCCGTGTAGCGGCGCTCGCCACCTCGGCTGCCGTGCTAGCCCTTCCCCTCGCCGCCACCACGACCACGGCCGACGCGGCTTCCTACCACTACAAGAACTGCACGAAGCTGCACAAGGATTTCAAGCACGGCGTCGGCAAGAAGGGTGCCAAGGACAAGACCAGCGGCACGCCCGTGACGAACTTCAAAAAGAGCACGAGCATCTACAAGAAGGCCATCGCCTACAACAAGCGGCTCGACGCCGACAAGGACGGCATCGCCTGCGAGAAGCGGTAGATGTCCTCGGCCCTCAGGCGCCGAGCTCGCTCAGGACCACCGGCAGCTCGGTGAGCAGCTCGCGGGCCAGGAAGCCGAGGGCGCCGACCCGGGCGGCGAGCCGGTCGCCCGCGGCGGCGTGCACGTGGGTGCCCCAGACAGCCGCCTGGTCGGCGTCGCCGGCCCGCCCCAGCAGGCCGGAGACGGCGCCCACCTGGACGTCGCCGCTGCCGGAGGTGGCCAGTCCGCCGTTACCCGCGCTGACCTGCCACACCTCACCGTCGGCGTTGGCCACTGCCCCCGAGCAGGACACCACGGCGCCGTAGCGGCGGGCGATCTCCGAGACGTCCGCCTGCCGCTCGGCCGTGCCCTCGGCCAGCTCTCGGTCCAGCAGCCGCGCCGCCTCGGAGGAGTTCGGCGTCAGCACCAGCCGCCCCCGCACCGGCGCGAGCACCTCGTCGTCCAGTCCCGGAAGCACGCCGAGCGCGTACGCGTCCAGGACCAGCCAGGTCTCCTCGCCCAGCTGCGGGACCAGCGTCCGCAGCAGGACGGCCGTCTCCTCCGGGTCGTCCAAGCCGACACCCACCGTGACCACGTCGGCCGAGCTGAGGTCGTCGGCGATCGCGCGCAGGTCGGCGCCCAGCACGCTGCCGCGCTCGTTCTGCGGCAGCCCGATCACGCCCGCCTCCGGGGTGGCCACGGCCATCGGGACGGCGGCGCTGGCGGCGACGGCCATGGTCAGGTGCCCCGCGCCCATCCGCAGCGCCGCGAGCCCGGCGAGCTGGACGGCCCCCGGCGTCGTGGCGGCGCCGCCGACGATCAGCACCTGGCCGCGGCCGTACTTGGACTCCCCGGCCGCGGGCAGCCCCCACCGGCGCAGCAGCGAGGGCGTCACCTCCTGGCCGGTCGGCCCGCTCCTCACGCTCCCTGAGCCGGGCGAAGGGTCAGGCTCGGGCATCGGTGTCTCCTGCGTGCTGGGTGACGGGAGCCTCGGACTGCTCGAGGTGGGCCACGTCGTTGAAGGTGAGCAGCTGCCAGCCGTCCGGTCCGCGCTGCAGCCGGGTGATCGAGACGTTCTTGACCGGGGTGGTGTTGCCGATCTCGAGCACCTGGGACTCGGTCAGTCCCTCGCAGACGTAGCGGAAGGTCAGCACCAGGGCGTCGTGGCAGAAGATCACGGCGCGGGTGCCGTCCGGCAGGCTCGCGAGGTCGGTGAGGAAGCTGCGCACCCGCAGCACCACGTCCGCCCACGACTCGCCGCCGGGCGGTCGATGGTAGAACTTGCCCAGCCACTGACGGCGTTCGGCCTCCTGCGGGAAGCGGTTCACCACCCCGCGCCACGTCAGCAGGTCCAGCACGCCGAGCTCGCGGTCACGGAGCCGCTCGTCCAGCTGGACGGGCAGCTCGATCCCGGCGGCATCGAGGCTGAGGCGTGCCGTCTGCTGCGCCCGGACGTAGGTCGAGGACCAGAGCCGGGTGGGCCTCTCGTCGGCGAGCAGGGGCCCGAGCCCCCGGCCCAGAGCGGTCGCCTGCTCGACGCCGGTCGGTGAGAGCTCGACGTCGGCATCGCGGGCGCCGACCTCGATCACCTCGGCGTCGGCGGCGTACGCCACGGCGGCAGCCGCGTTGCCCAGGCTCTCGCCGTGCCGGATGACAACCAGCTCGCTGACGGCCACGGGCCGCTCCCCTCGTGCTCTGCGACAGATCGACCCTCACCGTATCCGCCGCTTCCGACCATCCTCGGCGGGCCGAACTTAACCGGTATAGCCCCGGCGGAGCGTCGCGATGTCGAATCGGTAGGTTGGCAGGTATGGAATTCCGCTACCTCGGCAACTCTGGTCTCAAGATCTCCGCCATCACCTACGGCAACTGGCTCACCCACGGCTCCCAGGTCGAGAACGAGCAGGCGCAGGCCTGCGTCAAGGCCTCCCTCGAAGCCGGCATCACCACCTTCGACACCGCTGACGTCTACGCCAACACCAAGGCCGAGACCGTGCTCGGCGAGGCGCTGAAGGGCGAGCGGCGCGAGTCGGTCGAGATCTTCACCAAGGTCTTCGGCCCCACCGGGCCCAAGGGTCCCAACGACCTCGGCCTCTCGCGCAAGCACATCAGCGAGGCCGTCAACGGCTCGCTGACCAGGCTGCAGACCGACTACATCGACCTCTACCAGGCTCACCGCTACGACTATGAGACCCCCCTCGAGGAGACGATGCAGGCCTTCGCCGACCTCGTCCGCGCGGGCAAGGTGCTCTACGTCGGCGTCAGCGAGTGGACGGCCGACCAGCTGCGCGACGGCGCGGCCCTGGCCAAGCAGCTCGGCTTCCAGCTCATCTCCAACCAGCCGCAGTACTCGATGCTGTGGCGGGTCATCGAGGGCGAGGTCGTGCCCGCGTCCCAGGAGCTCGGCATCAGCCAGGTCGTCTGGTCACCCATCGCCCAGGGCGTGCTGACCGGCAAGTACGTGCCCGGGGCCGAGCTGCCCGAGGGCTCGCGCGCCACCGACGACAAGGGTGGCGCGACGATGATCGCCCGCTGGATGAAGGACGACGTCCTCGAGCGCGTGCAGCAGCTGAAGCCGATCGCCGAGGAGGCCGGGCTCTCGATGGCCCAGCTGGCCATCGCCTGGGTGCTGCAGAACGAGAACGTCGCCACCGCCATCATCGGCGCTTCCCGTCCCGAGCAGGTCTTCGACAACGTCAAGGCAGCCGGTGTGACGCTCGAACCCGCGCTGCTGAGCAAGATCGACGACGTCCTCGGCGACGCCGTGGTCAGCAACCCGGCGAAGACCCTCGACAGCTCGCCGAAGACCCGCGAGGCCTGAGACTCACCTTCTGCCGACTTGTCAGAACTGGGTTGTCCTTCGGGGCAACTCAGTTCTGACAACTCGGTTGAGATCGGCTCAGGGGGCGTCCGCGGCGGCTTGTAGGGCGGCGACGTCGAGCTTGCGCATCTGCAGCATCGCCTTCATCGCGCGGCTGGAGCGGCCCGGGTCGGGGTCGCCCAGCAGCTCGTTCAGCTGCTTCGGCACGACCTGCCAGGACAGCCCGAAGCGGTCCTTGAGCCAGCCGCACTGGCTCTCCTCGCCGCCGTCGGCGAGCAGCGCCTCCCAGTAGCGGTCGACCTCGGCCTGGTCGGCGCAGTCGATCACGAACGACACCGCTTCGGTGAACCGGAAGTGCGGCCCGCCGTTCAGGCCGGTGAAGCGGACGCCGTCCAGCTCGAACTCGACGGTGAGCACGCCTCCGGCGCTGGAGTCCGGCGTGCCGTCCGGTGCAGGGGTGGTGCTCAGCATCCGCGAGTTCGGGAACAACCCGACGTAGAAGTTGGCGGCCTCCTCGGCCTGGGTGTCGAACCACAGGAACGGTGTGATGGTGGACATCGCGTCTCCTCAGATCAGGGGACCGCAGTCAGCAGTCCTGTTGCCGGTACTGACCCGTGGCGGCGGGCGTAGTCATCGGTCCGGCCGCTCGAGGGCGCGGCGCTGGTCCTGAGTCCCGGCTCCGAAGGACCGGATAGACGAAGGCCGGGACTACGCGGCCCAGGTCTTCCCGATCAGCCGCCCAGCGACCCTCAGTCCGCGGCGACCGCGTCCTCGGCGTCCATGATCCGGTAGCCGTAGCCCTGCTCGGCCAGGAAGCGCTGCCGGTGCGCCGCGAACTCGGCGTCGACGGTGTCCCGGGAGACCACTGCGTAGAAGCGGGCGGTGATGCCGTCGGCCTTCGGGCGCAGCAGCCGGCCGAGCCGCTGCGCCTCCTCCTGGCGGGAGCCGAAGGCGCCGGAGACCTGGATCGCCACCTGCGCGGTGGGCAGGTCGATCGAGAAGTTCGCCACCTTGCTCACCACGAGGAGGTCGATCTCGCCGCTGCGGAACGACTCGTAGAGCCGCTCCCGCTGCCGGACGGTGGTGTCGCCCTTGATCAACGGGGCGCCGAGCCGCTCGGCGAGCTCATCCAGCTGGTCGACGTACTGCCCGATCACCAGGGTCGGCACGCCCCGGTGCTTGGCCACGAGCTCGACGACCACGTCGGTCTTGGAGTCCGCGGTGGCGGCGAGCCGGTACTTCACGTCCGCCTCGGCCACGGCGTAGGTCATCCGCTCGGCCTCGGTCAGGGTGACCCGAACCTCGATGCAGTCGGCCGGCGCGATGTATCCCTGGGCCTCGATGTCCTTCCACGGGGCGTCGAAGCGCTTCGGCCCGATGAGGGAGAAGACGTCGCCCTCGCGGCCGTCCTCGCGAACCAGGGTGGCGGTGAGACCGAGCCGACGGCGGGCCTGCAGATCGGCCGTCATCCGGAAGACCGGCGCGGGCAGCAGGTGGACCTCGTCGTAGATGATCAAGCCCCAGTCTCGGGCGTCGAACAGCTCCAGGTGCGGGTGCACCCCGCCGCGCTTGGTGGTGATCACCTGGTAGGTGGCGATGGTGACGGGCCGGATCTCCTTGCGGGAGCCGGAGTACTCACCGATCTCCTCCGCGGTCAGCGACGTCCGCTTGATCAGCTCGTCGCGCCACTGCCGGGCCGAGACGGTGTTCGTGACCAGGATCAACGTGGTGGCCTTCGCGCGGGCCATGGCCGCCGCCCCCACGATGGTCTTGCCGGCCCCGCAGGGCAGCACCACGACGCCCGAGCCGCCGTGCCAGAAGCCTTCCGCCGCCTGGTCCTGGTAGGGCCGCAGCTCCCACCCTGTCTGATCGAGCTCGATGGCGTGCGCCTCGCCGTTGACGTAGCCGGCGAGGTCCTCGGCCGGCCAGCCCAGCTTCAGCAGCACCTGCTTCAGGTGGCCACGCTCGGACGGGTGCACCGCCACGGTGTCGTCGTCGACGCGGGCCCCGACCAGGCCCTTCACCTTGGCGCTGCGCAGGATCTCGGTGAGCACCGGCCGGTCCGTGGTCACCAGGACCAGGCCGTGCGTCGGGTGCTTCTCGATCCGCAGCCGGCCGTAGCGGTCCATCGTGTCCGCGACGTCGACCAGCAGGGCGTTGGGGACGGGGTAGCGGCTGTACGTCAGCAGCGTGTCGACGACCTGCTCGGCGTCGTGGCCGGCGGCGCGGGCGTTCCACAGGCCCAGCGGGGTCAGCCGGTAGGTGTGAATGTGCTCGGGGGCACGCTCCAGCTCGGCGAACGGCGCGATGGCGATCCGGCACTCGCCGGCGTCGGGGTGGTCCACCTCGAGCAGCAGCGTCCGGTCCGACTGCACCACCAGCGGGCCGGTGCCCACCGCCCCGGGGGCCATCAGTTCCTCCCCGAGGCCGAGGCGACCGGGGTCGGGGAGGCGCCCTCGGGCTGGTCCGCCTCGTTCGGGGCCAGGCTGGGTGACGGCTCGGGACTGCTGGCGCTCGGGCTCGGCGTCGGGCTGGGTGGGCTCGGGGTGGTCGACGGGGTCGGCTCCGGGGTGGGCTCGGGCGTCGGACGTGAGACCAGCAGGTTCGGCGAGCTCGGGCTCTCGTTGCCCGCCGCGTCCAAGGCCAGCACCTGGATCACGTGGTCGCCCAGGTCGTCGTTGAACCAGCGCACGGTCGCGTGGGTCTTGCGGGTGGTGGCGACGGTGAAGCCGTTGAGCACGACCCGGTAGCGCTGCACGCCGACGTCGTCGGTCGCGGGCGGCCAGCTCACGGTCAGCCGGTCCCGGGTCACCGGGCCGGTGCTGATGGCGGTGACGGGGGCCGGGGCGACGTTGTCGCTGCCGCCGCGCGGATCGTACGCGGTGGCGCCGCTGGGGCTGGGCCGACGCGTCGGTGGTAGGGATACGGGCGCCGTCGAGCTGCCGTCCGGGGTGGTGCTGGCCGCGTCGGGCGTCGGCTCGGGCCGGCTGGTGCTGTGGCTCACCGGACCGATCGCGGTGGTCGCGGTGGCGGTCGGCCAGCTGGTGGGCTCGTCGTTCGGCGGCGGCGCGGCGACCTGTCCGGAGTGCCCGCCGAGGGCGGGCACGACGTAGAGAGCTCCCACGCCTACCGCGCAGACGCCGAACACGAGCAGGCGTCGCAGGGTGACGGGGTTCACCGACGTAGTCTACGGGCGACTACCGCGCGTCACGGACGAACGAGATGCGCGCCAGCGGAATCGTGACCACCTCGGCGCTGGCGCGGTCGACCGCCCGGACGGCCCCACCGGCCAGGTCGAGCGGCACCACCTCGCGCTCGGCCCGGCTGCCGTCGGCGCTCACGTAGCCCACCTGGACGGGCGTGGCGTCCCGGGTCGCGTCCCGGAGCAGGGCCAGGGTCTCGTCGGTGTCCTGGGCCGTTCTCGCCGCCGGCTGGGGCCGGCCCGTGTCGGCGCGCAGCCGCGGGTGGTCCCGCTCGGCAGCCAGCAGGAGAGCGGCCACCTCGTCGGGACGCGCGGTCGGCGGCAGGTCCGACGTCCGCGGTCGGGGCGCCCGCTGGCCGGGAGGCGGGGTGAGCGTCCGGCCACCCTCGTCCTCGACGGCCGGGGTCTGGCCCATGCCGTGCAGGAAGGCGACCAGCTCGGCGGGCTCCACCGACGCGACCAGGACGCCCGGCGCGATCGGTCGCAGCCCCAGCGAGCCGGCGTCGGGGTGGCGAAGCAGCGCCGCGGCCTCGAGATCGTCGTCGGTCCGCAGGTAGGCCACCGCGCTGCCCACCCGGATGCTGCCGTGCCGCCGGCCGACGTCGTCGACCAGGTAGGCCAGCGGCTGGGGGACGGGCGTGGCGGCGTGCCGGTCCAGCCAGCTGTGCACCTCGGCCGCGGACCAGCCCGCGTCGAAGGCCCGCCGCAGGGAGCCGTCGCTGAAGCGGTACACCCCGCCCCCGCCGCGGGACTCCTGGTCGGCCAGCAGCCTCAGCTCGCTCGCCACGGCGTGCTCGAGCGGTCCGGGGGCGACGGCGGTGAGGTCGGCCTGCAGGATGACCTGCTGCACCGGCTCGGGGAACAGCGCGGCCAGGTCGGCGGGGAGCGACCCGGGCGGGGCGACCGCCCGGGTGAATCCGCTGACCGCGTCCAGGGCGACCAGTCCCAGCCAGGTCGCCTCCTGCCAGGTCCAGTCCACCAGCGTCGCGGCCTCCACCGGCCCGCGCGCCAGCCGCGGGCGGTGCCAGAGCAGCGCAGCGGTCAGCTGCTCCAGGTCGGGTCGGGTGCCGGCGGGCAGGGCGGCGGCCAGCGCCACCAGCAACCGCCGTGCCCCGGGCGCCGACGAGGCGTCGGACTCCGGCCCCAGGGCGTGCGTCCCGGGTTCGGCGGAGGCTGAGAACCAGCGCGGCGCCCCGAGCCAGGCGCGGGCCAGCAGCTGCCAGCGGGGGGCGCCCTGGTCGCCGACCCAGCGGTCGTACTCCGTCGTCGGTAGCAGGCAGAGGTTGCCGCCGGGCGCCACCAGTCCCGCGGCCGCCGCGCACTCCAGCACGAACGTCGCGTACGCGGTGTCGGCGCCGAGTCGGCGGGCCAGCGCGGTGACGTCGCGGGCCGCGACGCCGCCGGTGCGCAGCAGTCGGTGCGGCACCGTCTCGAGGGTGTGCACCGCGAGCTCGACGTCGTGCAGCAGCCCGAAGGCCGCGCCGGCGCCGGCGGAGTCGACCAGTCGCGGGGTCCTAGTCGTCCCGGTGACGGCCGGCGGCTGCGGCTCGACCGGCTGTGCGGTGAAGCGCCCGCCCCGTAGCACCCAGGCGACCTCGCGAGGGAGGACGACGGTGTCGGCGTCCAGCGGCCGGAGCAGGCCGCGCGCCAGCAGCTGCTCGACCGGCGAGCGGGCGCTGTGCGTCGAGACGGTGCGCTCGGCGTTGCGGACAGCCCCGGTGGGCGTCCACTGCAGCCGGTCGAGCACGGCGCGCGCGGCGGGGTCGCAGGCGGTCAGCGCCGACCCCACCTCGGTGCAGGACAGCGGCCGAGCCGACGGTGGAGCCAGCCCGCCAGGGAACGGCTCGAACACCTCGCGGACGGCCCGGACCAGATGCAGCGCGGTGTCCTCACCCCAGAGCAGGCCACGTCGGCGGAGTTCCTGGACGGCGCTCGGCACGGCGTCCAAGTGCCCGACCAGACCGGCCACGTCAGCGACGGTGGAGGGGTCGGGTAGGGCGGCGAGTGCCTCGGCCGCGGTGCGGACCCAGGCGTCCAGGGCGTCGACCGCCCGGCCCACCGACGTGGCGGTGGTGGCCCGCACCGACAGCTCGGTGAGGTCCCGCGGCAGGGGGTAGGTGAGGTCGGGTCGCAGCCGGAGCAGCTCCTCGAGCTCGTCAGCATCCAGAGCCCGCAGCGCCTCGGGCAGCGTCCGCACCCGGCCCGGCTCGCCCGTCCGGGTCGACACAGCAGAAGTCACGGCCGCGGTCAGCCCCAGGGCCCGCGGTAGTCCGACGACGGCGGCGACTGGTCCGAGACCGGGGTCTCACCGGCCAGCAGCGCGCGCCGGACCAGCACGACGGTGGCGACCAGCGCGCCGAGGCTGATCAGCCGCGACCAGGTCCCGACGAAGGACCACCAGTCTTCAACGCTGAGCGGGCCGGTGAACAGGCCGATGAGCGCGAAGGTGGCGAGGGTGCCCAGGGCGACCAGGAACGCCCGGTGCACCGCGGCCCGACCGACCAGGACCCGTCGGGCCAGGAAGAAGCCGCCGACCAGCAGCAGCGGCGCGAGCACCTTGATCAACACCGCGGCGGCCAGCACGATCAGCAGCGCAGGGGTGGCGGCCGCCCACAGGGAACGCGCGTCGGCGCGCGCCCGGCTCGGCTGCTCTCCGTAGGGACCCGGACCGAACCACTGCGGCGTCCCGGGCTCCGGGAAGCCGGGCGGCGCCTGGGTGAGGCCCGGCGCGCTACGCGATGAGCTGGCGCCGGGGAAGGTGCTGGCGCTGGGGAACGTGCTGGCGTAGGGGGAGCCGGGCCCAGACGGGACCGCCGGCACCGGACAAGAGGGTCCCGGAGTCCACGGTGGGGCCGCTCCCGTGGGGGCGGCCGCCGGCAGCGTGCCGTGGATGTCGCCCCACGGGCCCCCCGCGGTCACGGTGCTGGACACCACGTCGAAGGCCTGGGCCGGGTCGCGCTGTTCCGCGGGCACGGGGATCAACGAGGCCAGTGGGGGCACCGGTGCGGACGGGTCGCTGAACCGGGGTCGCTCGAGCGGGGCGCCGACCAGGGCCGGCACCGCGGGCGGCTCCTCCAGCGGAGCCACCTGCGGTTCGGCGAACTCGTCCGGACGCGCGGTCGGCGCGTACTCGGGTCCGTCCAGCCAGGTCGCCATGCCGTGATCCTATTCGCCGCTCCCAGCCCAGAGGGGCTCAGTGGTGGGACGGCACGATGTGGACCGGCAGCCGGCCGGTCCCGGGGCGGACGGTGACCCCGAGCGTCAGGTGCGACCGCCTGGCCATGGCCAGTCCGGCGCCCGCGGCGACCAGGGCCACCAGAGCACCGCAGACGAACATGCTGGGCCGGGCGCCGACGTGGTCGATCAGCCAGCCGACCGACGGTCCGCCGATGGCCTGACCGCCCAGCAGCACGAGCAGGTAGACACTCATCACCCGGCCGCGGACGGCGGGGGTTGCCGTGGTCTGGACCAACGAGTTGGCCCCGGTCAGGAACTGCAGCGTGCAGAAGCCGGCCACGATCAGCACGGCTCCGAAGAGGTAGGCGTCGGGCGCCATCGAGGCCAGCATCAGGACCAGACCGAGGCAGACCAGCGAGGTGGTCAGCGCCCGCAGCCGCGGGCTCGACCTGCGACGGGCCGACAGGATCGCCCCGGTGAGGGCGCCGACGGCGGTCAGGGAGTTGAACAGGCTGTAGCCCCCGACACCCGCGGTGAACACGTGGTCGGCGAAGGCGGCCAGGATGACCGGCATGTTGAGCCCGAACACCCCGATGGTGCCGGCCAGCACGATCGACCAGCCGACCTCCGAGGTCGCCTTGATGTAGCGGAGGCCGTCGCGCAGCTCACCCTTGCGCGGCTGCCGACGCGCTCCGGTCGCCGAGGCGTGCTTGGGCTTGATCACCGCGACCATCGTCACCACCACCAGGCAGGAGGTGCAGTTGATCAAGAACGACCAGCCCTGCCCCACGGCGTTGATCAACAGCCCGGAGGCGGCCGGACCCACCAGCGCGCCGAGCTGGAAGACCGAGGAGTTGAGGCTCACGGCGTTGCGGATGTGCTCGGCGCCGACCAGCTCGGAGACGAAGACCTGTCGGGTCGGGTTGTCCACCACGGTGACGAAGCCGAGGAGGGTGGCGATCAGGTAGACGTGCCAGGCCTGGACGGTGCCGGTCAACGCCAGGATCCCCAGGCTCAGCGCCATCAGCGCGGCGGTCGACTGCGTGATGATCAAGATCGTCCGCTTGGGGTAGCGGTCGGCGACCACGCCGCCGTACAGGCCGAACAGCAGCACGGGCAGGAACTGCAGGGCCACGGCGACGCCGACGGCGGTGACGCTGCCGGTCAGCTGCAGGACCAGCCAGTCCTGGGCGATGCGCTGCATCCAGATGCCGGTGGTGGCCACCATCTGGGAGCTGAGGTAGAGGCGGTAGTCGTGCACCTGCAGGGCGGCGAGGGCCCGGGGCCAGGTGCGGCCGGTCGGGCGGTGGTGGACGGTGGAGAGGACGTGCTCGGCGGGCGCCGCGGACACAGAGAACACCTGCGATTTCGTGCTAGGGCGGAGGAGCGGTCAGGCTCGGAAAGGCCGCTCGGCGCTGAGGCGACGCCATCAACCTAACGGGGTCTCGCTCATTCGACCCGATCATCGGGTCTATATTTCCTATTGCGATCCGCAATGGATGACGAGGAGAGGGCAGCGATGGCGGCCGAGACCAGCTTCGACCCAGTGCTGCTGCGGACGTTCCTGAGCGTGGCGAACGGGCTCAGCTTCACCCGCGCCGCCGAGCAGCTGGGGCTCAGCCAGCCCACCGTCTCCCAGCACGTCCGGCGGCTCGAGCAGGCCGCCGGCCGCCAGCTCTTCAGCCGCGACACCCGGTCGGTCGCCCTCACCGACAACGGCCAGGCGATGGCCGGCTTCGCCCGCACCATCCTGGCCGCGAACGACGAGGCGGTCTCCTACTTCACCGGTTCGGCGATGACCGGCCGGCTGCGCTTCGGGGCGGCCGACGAGCTCGCGCTGAGCGAGCTGCCCACCATCCTGTGGGAGTTCCGACAGCTCTACCCCCGGATCAACCTGGAGCTGACGGTCACCCAGAGCGGCACGCTGCTGCGCCGGCTGCTTGCCAATCACCTCGACCTGGTCTTTGTCAACCAGGAGGCCGACCTGGGTCGTGGCACCCTGGTGCGACGCGACCGGCTGGTCTGGGTGGGCGTCGACCGGCTGCAGATCGACCCGGAGCAGCCCGTTCCGGTGATCACCTACCACGCACCGAGCCTGAGCCGCTCGGCCGCGATCGACTCCCTGGAACGGGGCAGGAGGACGTGGCGGATCACCTGCAACACGCGTGAGATCAACGGGGTGCTGGCCGCCACCCGCGCCGGGATCGGGATCTGCGTGCTGGCGGCTAGCCGGGTGCCGGGGGACCTGCGCAACCTCTCGGGCCGGTTCGACCTGCCGGCGCTGCCCGACGTCGAGCTGGCCCTGGTGGACAACCCTCGCTCGCCGCGGGGTCCGGTCGAGGCCCTCAGCCGGGCGATCGTCAACCTGCCCCTCGGCCCGCACGCGTCCCCTCGCCGCTGACGTGTTCCCTGAGCCTGTCGCCGTTCCCTGAGCCTGTCGCCGTTCCCTGAGCCTGTCGCCGTTCCCTGAGCCTGTCGCCGTTCCCTGAGCCTGCCGAAGGGCGCCGTAACCGGTTGGGCCGCCCGTGGCCAGCCGCTAGGCTGTGAGGCTGACGAACGAGCCGGTCGACGGCCGTCGACGACGATGCGGGGATAGTGACGTGCCTGTTGGCAAGGTGAGGTTCTACGACGCCGAGAAGGGCTTCGGCTTCCTGACCAAGGACGAGGGTGGCGACGTCTACGTGCGCTCCACCGCCCTGCCGCCTGGCGTCACCGCCCTCAAGGCCGGCCAGAAGGTCGAGTTCGGTGTGGTCGAGGGGCGCAAGGGCGAACAGGCGCTGTCGTTGCGCGTCGTCGAGGCGCCGCCCTCGCTGTCCAAGGCGCAGCGCAAGGCGCCGGAGCAGATGATGGTCATCGTCGAGGACCTGATCAAGATGCTCGACGGGGTCGGCAACGGCTACCGCCGGGGTCGTCACCCCGACCCGAAGACCAGCAGCAAGGTCGCCACGGTGCTCCGCGCCGTCGCCGACGAGCTGGAGCTCTGACCCCGCTTCCTCCCGGGGGCCCCGGCCCCTGACCACAGACAAGAGGACCTCATGGCTGCCATCGCCGCCCGCACGATCAAGCCCGACGCCCAGTGCCTCGCCGCGGTGGACCTGGCACGGGCGGCCGCCGTGGAGACGGCGGGGGACATGGAGGTCGGGGAGTACCTCGGTCACCACGCCGACGAGGAGCGGCTGCTCAGCCACTTCTTCAGCTGCAGCCACCCCGGCTACCGCGGCTGGCGCTGGTCGGTGACGGTCGTCCGGGCCTCCCGCGCCAAGGCGGTCACCGTCGACGAGGTCGTGCTGCTGCCCGGTGAGGGCGCGCTGCGGTCCAAGGACTGGGTGCCGTGGGCCGAGCGGATCCAGCCCGGGGACGTGACGCCCGGCCTGCTGATGCCCACGCCCGAGGCCGACCCACGGCTCGAGCCGGGCTTCACCGGCGGCGAGCTGGCGGCCGAGCTCGAACCGGCCGAGGCGAGCCTGGCGCGGATCGTGGTGGCCGAGCTGGGTCTGGGGCGGGAGCGCGTGCTCAGTGCCGTCGGGCGTGACGACGCCACCGAGCGCTGGCTGCGCGGCGACGGCGGTCCGGACAACCAGATGACGAAGCTGGCGCCGGGGGTCTGCGAGACCTGCGGCTTCTTCTCCCGGCTGCAGGGCAGCTTCGGTCTGCTCTTCGGAGCCTGCGCGAACTCCTTCTCCGCCGCCGACGGTCGCGTGGTGAGCGTCGACCACGGCTGTGGGGCGCACTCGTCGGTCCCCCAGGAGGAGCGCGCCGAAGAGCTGCCGCCGCCGGTCTGGGAGACCATCGCCTGGGACGAGCCCGTCTCGCTCTTCGACTGAGAGCCCACCGTGGCCAAGGCGAAGTCCGTGCACCGGACCGAGATCGAGGAGGTCCGGCGCCAGGTCGCGGCCTACGTGGCGGTCGGGGCCGACGAGTCGGTCCAGCGGGTGGTCACGGCGGTGCACCGGGTGTCGCGCCGCCTCAACCGCTGGTACGACCGCCAGCTCGCCGACATCGACGTGACCACGGGTGAGTGGGCCGTCCTGAGCGAGCTGGCCCGCAAGGGCGACGGCACCCCATGCACGCCGAGCCAGCTCGCGGCGGCCGCGAACGTCGCCCCGTCCTCGATGACCCACCGGCTGGACCGGATGGTCGAGCGGAAGCTGATCACCCGGGACCCCGACCCGGACAACCGCACCCGGGTGCTCGTCCGGCTCTCCGACCAGGGCTACGGGCTGTACGCGGCGGCCATCCGCGACGCGGACCTGGCTGAGTCGAACCTGCTGGGGTCGCTGACCGAGGCCGAGATCGACCGGCTCGGCGCGCTGCTGGAGAAGGTGCTCTCGGGGCTGGACAGCGAGGAGCTCTGAGCCTCAGCCGCGGTCGCGTCGGCGGCGGCGAGCCAGCCTGCGGCAGTAGAGCAGGCCGACCAGGCCCAGCCCGAAGCCGCTGAGGCAGACCGGCAGCCACCAGCCGCGACCCTGGGCCGCGAGCTCGGGACGCAGCAGCGCCAGCACGATCGAGGCGACGGCGAACAGGACGGTTCCGACGCTCACCACCGCGACGCCGTCCGCGTCGATCGCCGGCACCGGCGCCTGCACCAGGAAGTGGTGCTGCGGCTGCTCGCTCACGGCGCCGACCACAGGGCCGAGGTCCGGGCTAGGCTCAGCCACGTCCGTCCCGTCGGGTCATGGCGTCCAGCCTCTCGTTGTAGGCGCGCAGGTCGGCGTCCCCGTCGCGGTCGGCCTTGCGGTCCAGCCGCTTGCTCTCCGCCGCGTCGCTGCGCACCCAGCTGACGAGCAGGGCCAGCCCCAGCAGTAGTGACGGGATGTCCCCGGCGCCCCAGGCGATCGCCCCGCCGTTCTGCTGGTCGACCAGCAGGGCGGCGTCGTCGGTCTGGCCGATCGAGTGCCACCAGTCGGGGGCCAGCAGGGTGCCCGAGGACATCAGCGAGATGCCGAAGAAGGCGTGGAAGCCGAGCACGACCAGCAGCAGCACCAGCCGCAGCGGGTAGGGCGGCCGGGCCGGGCCGGGGTCGATGCCCACCAGCGCCCAGACGAAGAGGTAGCCGGTGAGCAGGAAGTGCGCGGTCATCAGCACGTGGCCGGTGTGGGTGAACATGGCCAGCTCGAACAGCCGGGAGTAGTAGAAGACGACGAGGCTGCCCGTGAACAGGCCGGCCGCCACCAACGGGTGCCCCAGCACCCGGAGCGCCCGGGAGTGGACCAGCTGCAGCAGCAGCTCGCGGGGACCGAACGAGCCGTCGGTGCGCGCCGTCAGCGTCCGCATGGCCAACGTGACCGGCGCCCCGAACACCAGCAGCAGCGGCACGACCACCATCAGGCTCATGTGCTGGAGCATGTGGCTGCTGAAGTGCACCCGACCGTAGACGCCCGGACCGCCGCTGGTGACGAACACCAGGGCCAGGCCGCCGGCGACCCAGAACAGGGTCCGGTTGAGCGGCCAGCGGTCGCCCCGACGGACGAGCTTGACCACCCCGGCCAGGTAGAGGCCGACCAGCGCGGCCGCGACGGCGAGCCAGAGCGTCTCGGCGTGGAAGGCGGTGAGGTAGCGGACGACGGTGACCGGGGGCGGCACCGGGTAGCCGAGCAGGGCGGCGACGGGGTCGTCGGCGAGGTCGGGGACCGGAGGCGCCGACCGCGAGAGCGCGACGGCCAGGCCCATCGCGGCGCCCATCACGACCAGCTCGACCCCGGCCAGCCGGGCGAACCAGCGGCCGTCGTCGCCGATCCGACGCAGCGTCCAGCGGCGGTGCCCGAAGCCGGCCAGCCCCAGCAGCACCAGGGCCACCGCCTTGCCGATGACCAGCAGCCCGTACGTGGTCGCCAGATGGGCGAGATCGCCGAGCCGCAGCGCGGCGTTGACCAGGCCCGAGAGCGCCACGACGGCGAAGCACCAGCCGGCCAGCGTCGAGTAGCGGGCGGCGACGGTGGGCAGCTGGGAACCGAGGCGACCCCGCATGATCAGCAGCGCGGCCAGCCCGCCCACCCAGACGCAGACGCCGAGCAGGTGCAGGGCCAGGCTGTCGACGGAGTTCATGTGGTCGGCGCTGCCCGCGGCGTGGCCGGCCAGCGCCAGCGGCAGCAGGGCGACCAGCGAGAGCACCGCGGCCCAGGCCACGGTGACGACCTTCGTAGCCAGGATGACCAGGTTGATCAGCACCGCGACCACCAGGACACTGGCCAGCAGTGCCCGGCCGAGGTCGACCTGGGAGACGAAGGAGGCCACCACGCCGTCGAAGCCCGGGGTGCCGAGGGTCAGGCCGGACACGTCGGCGGTGGTCAGCACGATCACCAGGACGCCGGCGACGAGCCAGGCGGCAGCGGCGCCGACGGCCAGCTTGGCGGTCGCCCGGCGCGCTCCGCTCAGCCGGTCGGTCCGAGTTCCCGGCTCGGGCGCCACCAGCCAGGCCGCGGTGAGGAGCAGGCCGACGGTGAGAGAGGCCGCGAGGTCGTGCACCGTCCGCGCCGCCGGCAGGCCGTAGCGGACAACGGCTCCGGGGTCGAAACCCGAGGCGGCGACCGAGGCCAGCTCACCGGTGACGGCGAGGACGCCGACGGCCACCGTGAGGGCGACCAGCAGCGTCACGACCCCGACCAGCACCGCCGAGACGGGCCGCCGCGGAGCGACCTGGTCCGCGGTGGGGCGGTCTCGGAGCGTCGTCACGGGCCCAGTGTAGGAACCGGGCCCGGGATCCGGCATCTCTTTAGCACCGCTAAGTTTGAGTTTAGCAAGGCTAAAGACTATGGTGAGGTCATGACCACCGTCCAGCGCGAGCATCAGCAAGGCCACCTGCGCACCAGTGCGGGGCTGGCGTCGGAGCTGCGTCCGTCGGTGATGCGGTTGGCCCGCCGGCTGCGGCAGGTCCGTGACGAGCGGGACGAGCTGAACCCCAACCAGCTGTCCGTGCTGGCCGTGCTGGTCAACCACGGCGACCTGCCGATCGGCGAGCTGGCCGCGCTGGAGAAGGTGCAGCCGCCGTCGATGACCCGGATCGTGAACGGCCTGGAGGAGCGCGGGCTGGTGGCGCGTCAGCCGGACGCGACCGACCGACGCTCCAGTCGGGTGCACCTGTGCGACAGCGGCCGGCAGATCGTGCTGGCCAACCGCCGTCGTCGTGACCAGTGGTTGGCGATCCGTCTGGCCGAGCTCGACGCCGCAGAGCGCGAGGTGCTGCGGCTCTGCATCCCGATCCTCGAAAAGGTGAACCACGCGTGAGTACCGATACCGCCACCCAGCCTGTCGCCGATGACCAGCCCGGCACCACCGAGCCCGGGGTGGAGCGGGGCGGCGTGTTCGCCGCCCTCGCCAACCGCAACTACCGGATCTACGTGACCGGCTCGTTCGTCTCCAACATCGGCACCTGGATGCAGCGGGTGGCCCAGGACTGGCTGGTGCTGGAGCTGTCCCACGGCTCGTCGCTGGCCCTCGGCATCACCACCGGCCTGCAGTTCCTGCCCATGCTGCTGCTGAGTCCCTACGGCGGCCTGGTCGCCGACCGTTTCGACAAGCGCGCTGTCCTCAAGATCACCCAGGCCTGGTTGGCCCTCAGCGCCGCCGTCCTCGGGATCATGGCCGTCACCGGGGTCGCGCAGACCTGGCACGTCTACCTGATCGCGTTCGCCTTCGGCATCGGAACCGCCTTCGACAACCCGGCCCGTCAGTCGTTCGTCTCCGAGGTCGCCGGCAAGGAGCACCTGGCCAACGCCATCGGCCTCAACTCCGCCACCTTCAACGCGGCCCGGATCGTCGGCCCCGCGATCGCCGGTCTGGTCATCGCCGCGTACGGCTCCGGCTGGGCGATCCTGTCCAACGCGGTCACCTACGCCGCCTTCATCGGCGCGTTGCTGCTGCTGGACTCGAGCCGGCTGACCACCGCCGCCCGGACCGCTCGGGCCAAGCGGCAGATCCGCGAGGGGCTCGCCTACGTCCGTCGCCGGCCCGACCTGCTGCTGGTGATGGGCACGGTCTTCTTCGTCGGCACGTTCGGGATGAACTTCCAGATGACCTCGGCGCTGATGGCGCAGCAGGAGTTCCACAAGGGCGCCCAGCAGTACGGCATCCTCGGCACCTTCATGGCCGTCGGCTCACTGACCGGCGCGCTCTTCGCCGCCCGCCGCCGTTCTGCCCCGCGGGGCCGCTTCGTGGTCACGATGGCGATCGTCTTCGGCCTGGTCGAGGTCGCGGCCGGGCTGATGCCCACCTACTGGTCCTACGCGGCGATCCTGCCGCTGCTCGGCCTGGTCGCCCTGCTCACCCTGACCGCCGCCAACGCCTCGGTCCAGCTGAACGTCGAGGCCGGGCTGCGGGGCCGCGTGATGGCGCTCTACATGATGCTGCTGATGGGCGGGACGCCGATCGGGGCACCGCTGCTCGGCTGGGTCGGCGGGGTCTTCGGCGCCCGCTGGACGCTGATCGGCGGCGGCGGGCTGAGCGTCCTCGGGGTGCTGCTCACCATCGCCGTGCTCGCCCGGCGTCAGCGTCTGCACCTGGTGCCGTCGCTGCACTCACCGCACCTGAGCGTGGAGCAGCGCGCGGCCTGAAGGCTGGGCCCAGCCCGTGGTCAGGTGAGGGCGAGGGTCCCGGTGTAGCGATGGGGCAGAGGGTGCTCGAAGCACCCCCTACCCGACCCGACCCAAGACGTGACGATGTCTCCGTCAACCCGGCAGGCCCCGGAATAGCAGGCTATGATTGTGGCCATGAGGACGACCTCCCTGGCCGACGCCAAGAACCATCTGAGTGAGATCGTTGCTTCCGCCGAGGCCACCCACGAGCGCACCACCATCACCAAGAACGGGCGGCCGGCAGCCATCGTCGTTTCCGTGGCGGACTGGGAGTCCTTGGAGGAGACCTTGTTCTGGATGAGCCGACCGAAGCCGCCGGCGGAGGACGAGGAGATCGCCACCGACGAGGACGTGCGGGAGACGTTGGTCGCTCTGGGAGTCGACCTGCCCGACGCTCTGCGTTGACGTACCGGATCAGACCGACGCGCGGTGCCCGAAGGGCGTTGGCCACCCTCCCGACCGGGGTTGCGGCTGCTGTGGTCGAGTTCGTCTACGGGCCGCTGGCGGAGAGCCCGTACCTGGTCGGCAAACCCCTGCGCGGTGACCTCGAGGGCCACTACGGCGCTCGACGGGGACAGTACCGGATCCTCTACCGCGTGATCGAGGACGAGGTGGTGGTGATCGTGATCGACATCGCGCACCGTGCGGACGTCTACCGGCCCCGGTGAGAGTGCCGCCGACAGGGCCGCCGGGGTCGAGTTCTCAGGGTCGGCCCGCCGCCACCTCCTGAGCACGTCGCCGTCTGGTAACAATCGCCCGATAGATTCCGGACATGTTCGCCAAGGTCCTCGTCGCCAACCGGGGTGAGATCGCCGTTCGCGCCTTCCGGGCCGCCTACGAGCTCGGAGCCCAGACCGTCGCCGTCTTCCCCTGGGAGGACCGGAACGCGGTCCACCGGATCAAGGCCGACGAGGCGTACGTGATCGGTGAGCGCGGGCACCCCGTCCGTGCGTACCTCGACATCGACGAGATCATCCGCGCAGCGCGGGAGTCCGGGGCGGACGCGATCTACCCCGGCTACGGCTTCCTCAGCGAGAACCCCGACCTGGCCCGGGCCTGCGACGCGGCCGGCATCACGTTCATCGGCCCGCCGGCGGACGTGCTCCAGCTGGCCGGTAACAAGGTCCGGGCGCTCGAGGCGGCCAAGGCCGCCGGTATCCCGACGCTGAAGTCAACCCCGCCGTCGGCCGACCTGGACGAGCTGCTGGCCGGCGCGGAGGAGATCGGCTTCCCCGTCTTCGTCAAGGCCGTGGCTGGCGGCGGCGGCCGCGGCATGCGCCGGATCAACGAGCCCGGCCAGCTGCGTGAGCTCGTCGGCGCCGCGATGCGCGAGGCCGAGGGCGCTTTCGGTGACCCGACCGCCTTCATCGAGCAGGCCGTCGGCCGGCCGCGGCACATCGAGGTCCAGATCCTCGCGGACGGCGCGGGCTCCACCATGCACCTGTTCGAGCGCGACTGCTCGGTGCAGCGGCGTCACCAGAAGGTCATCGAGATCGCCCCGGCACCCAATATCAGCGAGGAGATGCGCGAGGCGCTGTGCCGCGACGCGGTCAAGTTCGCCGAGTCGATCAACTACTCCTGCGCGGGCACGGTGGAGTTCCTGGTCGAGACCGAGGGGCCGCGGGCGGGCGAGCACGTGTTCATCGAGATGAACCCGCGGATCCAGGTCGAGCACACGATCACCGAGGAGATCACCGACGTCGACCTGGTCCAGTCCCAGATGCGGATCGCGTCGGGAGAGACCCTGGCCGACCTCGGGCTGAGCCAGGACTCGGTCCGGATCAACGGGTCGGCGTTGCAGTGCCGGATCACCACCGAGGACCCGGCCAACGGCTTCCGGCCCGACACCGGGACGATCACCGCCTACCGCTCGGCCGGCGGCGCCGGGGTCCGGCTGGACGGAGGGACGGTCGACACCGGCGTCGAGGTCAGCGCCTACTTCGACTCGATGCTGGTGAAGCTGATCTGCCGCGGCCGGACCTTCCAGGTGGCGGTCGCCCGGGCCCGGCGGGCGCTCGCGGAGTTCCGCATCCGCGGCGTCAGCACGAACATCCCCTACCTGCAGGCCGTGCTCGAGGACCCCGAGTTCCTCGCCGGGAACGTGTCGACGGCGTTCATCGAGGAGCGGCCCGAGCTGCTCACCACGCACGCCCCCGCCGACCGCGGCACCCGGTTGCTGCGTTGGCTGGCCGAGGTCACGGTCAACCAGCCGAACGGGCCGGCGCCCACCCACCTCGATCCGGGCGAGAAACGCCCGGCGGGGGTCGACCTCAGTGTCTCGTCCCCGCAGGGCTCGCGCCAGCGGCTGCTCGAGCTCGGTCCGGAGGGCTTCGCGGCCGACCTCCGTGCCCGGGTGGGCGTGGAGGTCACCGACACGACCTTCCGCGACGCGCACCAGTCGCTGCTGGCCACCCGCGTCCGCACCAAGGACCTGCTGCGGATCGCGCCGTACGTCGGGCGGATGACCCCGGAGCTGTTCAGCGTCGAGTGCTGGGGCGGTGCGACCTACGACGTGGCCCTGCGCTTCCTGTCGGAGGACCCGTGGGAGCGGCTGGACGCCCTCCGCTTCAACATGCCCGGGCTGGCCCTGCAGATGCTGCTCCGCGGCCGCAACACCGTCGGCTACACCCCGTACCCGACCAGGGTGACGACCTCGTTCGTGGCCGAGGCGGCGAAGACCGGCATCGACATCTTCCGGATCTTCGACGCCCTGAACGACGTCGAGCAGATGCGGCCGGCGATCGAGGCGGTCCGCGAGACCGGCTCCACGGTCGCCGAGGTGGCGCTCTGCTACTCCGGTGACCTCAACAACCCCGCCGAGGACCTCTACACCCTCGACTACTACCTGCGGCTGGCCGAGCAGATGGTCGGCGCCGGGGCGCACATCCTGGCCATCAAGGACATGGCCGGCCTGCTGCGTCCGCCGGCCGCCGCCAAGCTCGTCACCGCCCTGCGGGAGAACTTCGACCTGCCCGTCCACCTGCACACCCACGACACCGCCGGCGGCCAGCTCGCGTCGCTGCTGGCGGCGGTGAACGCGGGCGTCGACGCGGTCGACGTGGCCAGCGCGCCGATGGCCGGCACCACCAGCCAGCCGCCGGCGTCGGCGTTGGTCGCGGCGCTGGAGCACACCGAGCGAGCCACTAACCTGGACCTGCGCGCGGTGATGGACCTGGAGCCGTACTGGGAGGCGATGCGGAAGGTCTACGCCCCCTTCGAGTCGGGGCTGCCCAGCCCGACCGGCCGGGTCTACGACCACGAGATCCCCGGCGGCCAGCTCTCCAACCTGCGGCAGCAGGCGATCGCGCTGGGGCTCGGGGAGAAGTTCGAGCAGATCGAGGCGATGTACACCGCGGCCAACCGGATCCTGGGCCGGCCGACCAAGGTCACGCCGTCGTCCAAGGTGGTCGGCGACCTCGCGCTGCAGCTGGTGGCCGTCGGCGCCGACCCGGCCGAGTTCGAGGCGAACCCGCAGAGCTTCGACATCCCCGACTCGGTGATCGGGTTCCTGTCCGGCGAGCTGGGCGACCCGCCCGGCGGCTGGCCCGAGCCCTTCCGGACCCGTGCCCTGCAGGGGCGGACGGCACCCGTCCGGGAGACCGAGCTGGCGCAGGACGACTCGACCGCGCTCGACGGGGACAGCCGGACGCGCCGCGAGACCCTCAACCGGCTGCTGTTCCCCGGCCCGAGCACGGACTACCTGACCGCCCGCGAGACCTACGGCAACGTCTCCCGGCTGGACACCCTCGACTACCTCTACGGTCTGCAGCCGGGCGAGGAGCACGTCGCGCGGATCGGTCGCGGCGTCAGCCTGATCCTCGGCCTGGAGGCCATCGGCAGCCCGGACGAGCGCGGCATGCGGACGGTGATGTGCACCATCAACGGCCAGCTGCGGCCCATCCGGGTGCGCGACACCTCGATCAAGGTCGACGTCAAGGTGGCCGAGAAGGCCGACCCGACCCGACCGGGCCACGTGGCCGCCCCGTTCGCCGGCGTGGTCAGCGTCAAGGCCGCCGAGGGTGACACCGTCGAGGCGGGCGCCACTGTCGCCACCATCGAGGCGATGAAGATGGAGGCCGCCATCACCACGCCGGTCGCCGGTACCGTCTCGCGGCTCGCCATCGGCTCCATCACCCAGGTCGAGGGCGGCGACCTCGTCCTGGTCATCGACCCGACTTAGGCCGACTTGTCAGAAGCCAGTTGTCCTCGAGGGCAACTCAGTTCTGACAACTCGGCTCTTACGCCGCCCAGAAGCCGATCAGGTCCGGGACGGGGCGACCCAGGGAGGGCGCGACCTGGGCCCAGGGGACGAAGCCGTCCAGCCAGCTGGCCAGGGCGCTGGTCATCTCCTGCTGCTCGGAGGTCTTGATCTGAGGCATCGCCGAACGGTAGGCGCCAGCCATGGCCAGCGCCGTCTCGTAGGGGTGCCAGCCGACGGTGAGGCCGGTGACCGGCAGCAGGTTGAGGCTGGCGGTGCTGCCCAGCAGGTGCCGCAGTCCGACCGAGGACGAGACGCCGCCCCGGGCGAGCGCGAAGTCGAGATCGTCGAGGGACTGGGACGTCAGGGCCAGCCGGGTGCAGCCCCAGGCGATGTCGGCCACGATCGTCTCCAGCACCCGCCAGGTGGCACCGGCTCGTTCCGGCGGCACGTAGGCCCCGGCCAGCAGCACCTCGACATCCCGCGGTTCCGGCTGGGTGGGGGAGATCACCTGCACGGTCGGCGGTCGGCGGAAGATCGGTCCGAGCTTGGACAGCAGACCGCCGCGTGCCTCGTCCGGCGGCGGCGCGAAGGCCTTCGCCGCGACCTGGCGGAGGTGGGCGGCCTTGTCCTCCGGGGCGCCGGAGATGCCACGCACCTCCTCGATGCCGACGGCGTACAACCGGAGCTCGCCCATACCGGACACGGTAGTGCTCGGCCTTGCCGGCAGACCATAACCTTGACCGATGAACCCCCGGTCGCGTCGGTTGATCGTCTCCGGGGTGCTGGCGGCGCTCGTGGTGATCGTGGTGCTGACCTCGCTCTGGGGCCAGCTCCGCTGACCCCCGTCCCGAGCAGCCTGTCCTCCCGCTCCCTGAGCCCGTCCCTCCTGCTCCCTGAGCCCGTCCCTCCCGCTCCCTGAGCCTGTCGAAGGGCACCGTATCGCCTGACTCGCGTACGCTCCTGAGCACCATGGCGCGCGCACGAGGATCGGGACGGCTCGGCCGCGGCCCAGGACGGTCGATCGCGGTGACGGCACTGGCTCTGCTGCTCGCCGGTGCCGTACCCGGCCTGGCGGCGGCCAAGGACACGGTCGCCTTCACCATCCACGACAACCGGATCACCGAGTCGTCGGGGCTGGCTCGAGACACCGCGTCGCAGCTCTACTGGACCACCAACGACTCGGGCTCGGCCGGCGTCGTCTACGGCATCGGGACGAACGGCAAGGTCCGCGGCACCCTCCGCTACCGCGCGCCGATCACCGACGTCGAAGCCGTCGCGGTCCACGGCAACCGGCTCTACGTCGCCGACATCGGCGACAGCACCAGCTCACGCTCGATGGTCACCGTCGACTACTTCCTCAACCCGCGCGCGAACGGGCTGACCGTCACCTACAACGCCTACGACTTCCGCTACCCCGACGGCGCCCACGACGCCGAGACCCTGCTCGTCGACGGTGCCGGTCGGCTCTACGTCGTCACCAAGGGTGCGACCGGAGCCGTCTACGAGGCGCCGAAGACGCCCTCCCGCGACACCGTCAACAAGCTCACCAAGGTGGGAGCCGCGCCGGCGCTGGTCACCGACGGGGTGTTCCTGCCCGGGAACCGGCAGATCGCCCTGCTCACCCCCACGTCGGTGGTGGTGCTGGACGCCAGGACCTACCAGCAGGTGGCGACGGCCAGCATCCCCAAGCAGCGTCAGGCCGAGTCGCTCGCGGTGAACCTGGCCGGCGACGGGCTGCTGGTCGGCAGCGAGGGGGCCAACAGCCTGGTCTACGCGATGGCCGTCCCCGGGGCTGCCAGCGCGTCCGCCTCGGCTACCCCTTCCCCCTCGGCGTCGGCCGGTTCGGGCGACTCCGGTGACGAGGACGTGGACGCCACCCCGGCCACGGCCAACCGTCGCGGCACCTACCTGGCCCTCGGCCTCGCCGGGCTGGTCGCTCTGGTGGCCGGCGTCGTCGTCGCCCTGGCCCGCAGGCCCTGAGCTAGCCGAGCCGCTCGATCACCCAGTCGACGCACCGGGTGAGCCGGCTGACGTCGTCGGGCTCGACGTTGGGGAACATGCCGATCCGGAGCTGGTTGCGGCCGAGCTTGCGGTACGGCTCGGTGTCGACCACCCCGTTCGCCCGGAGGGTCGCTGCGATGACCTTGGCGTCCACGCCCTCGAAGTCGATGGTCGCCACCACCGGCGAGCGGTACGCCGGCGCGGTCACGAAGGGGACGGCGTACGGCGAGGCGTCGGCCCAGGGGTAGATCCGGCTGGCCGAGTCGGCGGTCCGGCGGGCGGCGAAGGCCAGGCCGCCCTGGTCGAGCAGCCAGCCCAGCTGATCCTCGAGCAGGAACAGCGTGGCCAGAGCCGGGGTGTTGAGCGTCTGGTCGAGCCGGGAGTTGGTCAGTGCGACCTGCAGGCTCAGGCTCTCGGGGATCCAGCGGTCCGACGCGGCGATCCGGCCCACCCGCTCGAGTGCCGCGGGGGAGAGCAGCGCGATCCACAGCCCGCCCTCAGAACCCAGGCTCTTCTGGGGGGCGAAGTAGTAGACGTCGGTGGCGGACACGTCGACGGCCACCCCGCCGGCCGCGGAGGTGCCGTCGACCACGACCAGCGCCCCCTCGTCGGCCCCCTCGATCCGGCGGACGGGGGCCAGCGCTCCCGTCGAGGTCTCGTTGTGCGCCCAGGCGTAGACGTCCGCGCCGGCCACCGCCTCGGGCAGCGCGACCGCGCCGACCGGCGCCGTGGTCACCGTCGGTTCGGCCAGGAAGGGCGCGGCCGCGGCGGCCGCGGCGAACTTGGCCGAGAACTCCCCGAAGCTGGCGTGCGCGCTCTGCCGTTCGACCAGCGAGCTGACCGCGACGTCCCAGAAGGTCGTCGAGCCGCCGTTGCCCAGCACCACCTCGTAGCCGTCGGGGACGGCGAACAGCTCGGCCAGCCGGGAGCGGACGCTGGCGACCAGGTTCCGCACCGGAGCCTGGCGGTGCGAGGTGCCCAGCAGGGCCGCACCGCGGCCGGCCAGGGCGGCGACCGAGGCGTCCCGGATCTTCGCAGGGCCGCAGCCGAAGCGGCCGTCGGAGGGCAGCAGGTCGGCGGGGATCCGGAGCGCGGTCACGGTCGTCGATCCTCTCACGCCGAGCGTCGGGGGCGCCGCCCTTTGCCGGCCCTGGGAAGATGGCCGGCATGCCTGATCTTGCGGGAGAACGTGTCGACTACGCGGGCGAGCAGCTGCTCGAGAGCGCGGTCCCGGCCGAGCCGTACGCGCTCTTCGACCGGTGGCTGGCCGCGGCGTTCCAGGCCAAGACCGACGGCCTGCTGCCCGAGCCGACGGCCATGGTCGTGGCTACCAGTGCCGACGGCCGGCCGAGCGCCCGGACGGTGCTGCTCAAGGAGGTCGGCCCGACCGGCTTCACGTTCTTCACCAACTACGACTCGCGCAAGGGTGCCGAGCTCGCCGCGAACGCACGCGTCGCGCTGCACTTCGGCTGGTATCCGCTGCAGCGCCAGGTGCGGGTCGAGGGCACCGCGTCGCACGTACCGCGAGCCGAGTCGGAGGCCTACTTCGCCGTCCGGCCGCGCGGCTCGCAGCTGGGGGCCTGGGCCTCGCGCCAGTCCTCCGACGTCGCCTCCCGCGAGGCGCTCAACGCCGCCTACGCCGACGTCGAGCAGCGGTTCGCCGGCGCCGACGTGCCCTGCCCCCCCCACTGGGGCGGCATCCGGGTGACGCCGACGCTCGTCGAGTTCTGGCAGGGCCAGGCCAGCCGGATGCACGACCGGCTGGCCTACGGGCTCGTCGACGACGCCTGGATCCTCACCCGCCTGGCGCCCTGACCTCCGTCGGCGGAGGAGGGGCTCAGGCAAGCTCGTTGAGGGCGATCTCGACGGCCAGGTACTGCTCGGGAAACGCCTCGAGCACCCGAAGCCGCGGGTCGGGCACCGGGTGGACGCGGGGCTGCAGCAACGGCCGCAGCGGCGCGAGCCGGGAGTCGGCCAGGACGGCGGACACCGCGCCGGCGTCGCCGCCGCCCACCAACCCGTCCAGCTCCGCGACGTAGGGCAGCAGCAGGCGGGCGGTGACGTCGGCGGTCTCGGCGTACGCCTTGGCCGCCTGGTTGCCGCGGCGTCGGGCGTAGCGCTGCTGGGACCAGCCGCCGGCCTTCGTACGTCCCTGGACGTAGGTCGAGTCGACCTTCGAGGCCACCAGGCGGGTCCCGACGAAGCGCCCGACCGCGTACCCGCCGAGCCGGACCAGGACGGCTCCGACGAGCCGGTCGCGGGCCACGTGAGCCAGCAGCGCCTCGACCGGTTCACCGGACGGCGACCACGGCAGGAACGGGACGGTCACCACGGCGACGGCTCCGTCGGTGGCGGTGAGGGTGACCGAGTCGCTGGTCAGGAAGCCTGCCACCGGTCCGTGCCGGCGGGCGAAGCCGTCCACCCACCCGACCAGCCGCTCACGCGGGACGTGCACGACGCGGTCGGCCACGGCGCTCCTCGGGCGGAAATCAGGTCCAGACGTGGACGAACCCGCGAGCGCTTCGGCCGCCTCTATCGAGACAGTCGGCCGGGGAACAACTCCGGCGCTCGCGGGTTCGGGTGTTGGCTGTGGATTAGCCGGCCGCAGGGGACCAGTGACACACAGTCAGCGCGTGCGGCTAGCTGGCCGACACCTCACATGTCCCAAAGTCACTCATTCTCTGGACCACCTCCTCTCCGTGTAGGTCGAGACTATGTCCCGGCCCAGCCGGACGCAACGGTGATTTCAGGCCAGGATGACGTCGATCCCGGCCTTGCGCAGCGTTGCGGTCATGGCCGGGTCGGCGTCGCTGTCGGTGAGCACCGCCGCGACCTCGTGGACGTGGCAGATGCGCGAGAAGCCGATCGTGCCGAGCTTGGACGAGTCGGCCACCACCACCGTCCGCTTGGCCTGGCGCACCATCACCCGGTTGATCGCGGCCTCGGCCTCGTCGTGGGTGGTGATGCCGGCGGCCGGGTCGAGGCCGGTGGCGCCGAGGAAGCAGATGTCGGGAGTCAGCTGGCTCAGGGTCTCGCTGGCCATCGCGCCCACCAGCTCATAGCTCTGGGGCCGGGCCACGCCACCGCACACCATGATCTTGATGAACGGCCGGACGGTCAGCTCGGTGGCGATGTTGATGGCGTTGGTGACCACGGTGATCCCGTGGTGCAGCGGTTCGGCGCTCGGGATCGCCCTGGCCACCTCGACCGTGGTCGTCCCGCCGTTCAACGACACTGTGCAGCCCGGCCACAGCATCGCCACGGCGGCCTGCGCGATCCGGGTCTTGGCCTCACCGTGGTTGATCGACTTGTAGCGCAGCGGCAGGTCGTAGGAGGTGGTGTTGGGCACGGCGCCGCCATGGGTCCGGCTCAGCAGCTGCTGGTCGGCCAGGTAGTCGAGGTCCCGGCGGATGGTGGCGGCAGAGACCGCGAACGTGGCCGCGGACTCCTCGACCTCGATCCGCCCCGCGCTGACCAGCAGCTCCAGCAGCGCGCTCAGGCGCTCGGCTCGTGTCATGGCGACCACCCTCTTCCGCCCCGAGCGACCCGGCCGAACCCAATGGCCATGCTATGTTCATATCTGCTCGTTTATCAGGTAAACAAGCACGAGATAGATCGTACAGGGGTTGTCGTGGGATTCTTCGTCGAGGCCGAGATCGCGTCGCAGCCATCCTGCTGGCGGCGCGCCGCCGCGCTGTCCGCCGAGGTCGGGCCGCTGCTGCGTTCACCGGGCGAACGGGTCGCCTTCGTCGGCTGCGGCACCTCCTGGTTCGTGGCCCAGGTGCTGGCGAGCTGGCGCGAGTCGGCCGGCTACGGCGAGTCCGACGCCTTCACCGCCTCCGAGCTGCCGGACCGCCGCTACGACCGGGTGGTGGCGATCACCCGCTCGGGCACCACGACCGAGGTCGTCGACCTGCTGGGCTCGCTCCGGGGGCACATTCCCACCGCCGTCGTCCTCGGCGACCTGGACACCCCCTCAGCCGGTGCCGCCGACACCGTTCTCGACCTTTCCTTCGCCGACGAGCAGTCGGTGGTGCAGACGCGTTTCGCCAGCAGCGCGTTGGCGCTCTTCCGGGCCGGGTACGGCGTCGACGTCGCTGCACTGGCCGAGGACGCCGAGCGTGCGGTGTCCGAGCCGCTGCCCCCGGAGTGGGCCGAAGCCGAGCAGGTCAGCTTCCTGGGTCGCGGCTGGACGGTCGGGCTGGCGCACGAGGCCGCGCTGAAGTTCCGCGAGACCTCCTCCTCGTGGGCCGAGTCCTACCCCGCCATGGACTACCGGCACGGCCCCGTCGCGATCGCCGCGCCCGGGCGGCTGGTCTGGATGTTCGGCGAACCGCCGGCCGGCCTGGCCGAGGAGGTGGAGGCGACCGGCGCCACCTTCGTCTGCTCCGACCGCGACCCGATGGTGCAGCTGGTGCTCGCGCAGCGCGTCGCGGTGGCGCGCGCGATCGCGTTGGGCGCCAACCCGGACCAGCCCCGGAACCTCACCCGCTCCGTCGTCCTCGCCGGCTGACGCGGCGCCCCCGGTACTGCAGGTGAGCGACTACGTCGTGGCCGTCGACCTCGGCGGCACCCTGACCAAGGTCGCCTACGCCGAGCGCGACGGCACGACGGGGCCGGCGGCCCGGCTGGAGACCCTGTCGGTGTCCGGCCAGGTGTCGGTGCCCTGGCTCGCGGACGTGCTGACCGCCGCGGTCCGGGACCGACCCCAGGGCCGCTGCCTCGGCTACGCCGTGGTGGTGCCCGGGATCATCGACGTCGCCGCCGGCGTCGTCCGCGCCGGCGCCAACGTCGGCTGGTACGACCTCCCGCTCCGCGACCGGCTGACCGCGGCGACCGGGTTGCCGGGGACGGTCGGCCACGACGTCCGCTCCGGCGGCCTCGCCGAGTGGCGCGTCGGCGCGGGCCGCGGGGTGGCCAACCTGCTCTTCCTGGCTTTGGGCACGGGCATCGCCGGGGCGATGGTGACCGACGGACGGCTGCTCGACGCGGACGGCTACGGCGGCGAGATCGGCCACACGGCGGTGACCGCGGCCGAGGGACTGGACTGCCGGTGCGGCCAGCGGGGCTGCCTGGAGACGGTGGCCTCGGCGACCGGAGTCTCTCGCACGTACGGCCGCCTCGCCGGCACCGGGGCGCCCGACGCCCAGGCCGTCGCCGACCTCGCCCGGGCCGGCGACCCGCACGGCGTCGCCGCGTACGCGCTGGCCGTCCGGGCGCTGACCGAGGCCCTGCTCGGCTACGCCACCCTGTTGGCGCCCGGGACGATCGTCGTCGGCGGCGGTCTGGCCGGGGCGTTCGACCTGGTCGGGCCGCCGGTGCAGGCTGGCCTCGCGGCCGCCATGACGTTCCAGCGCCGGCCCCTGCTGGTGCCGGCCCAGCTGGGCCCCGATGCCGGGGTGATCGGGGCCGGTCTGGTGGGGTGGGACCGGGTCCGACAGGAGGAGAACGCGTGACGGAGAGCTCTGGGGCGGCAGACCGCCTGTGGTGCGAGCGTGCGGTGCTGTCCGGCGGGGCCGCGTCCGGGGTGCTGCTGGAGGTCGCGAACGGCCGGTTCGTCACCGTCAGTCCCGCCTCGGATCCGGTCGAGGGGGTGGAACGGCTCGAGGGCTGGGTCGTACCCGGCTTCGTCGACACCCACGTCCACGGCGGGGGCGGCCACGACTACGCGACCACCGATCCGGACGAGGCTCTCGCGGCCCGCGCGTTCCACCGGCGGCACGGCACGACGACGTCCTTCGCCAGCCTGGTCACGGCCGGGCTCGACACCCTGGTGGCCCAGCTGGGCACCCTGGCGCCGCTCGTCCACCGCGGCGAGCTGGCCGGGGTGCACCTGGAGGGGCCGTTCCTCTCCCCGGCCCGGAAGGGCGCCCACGACGAGACTCTGCTGCGCACCCCGACGCCGGAGCTGGTCGACCGGCTGCTCGCGGCCGCCGACGGGACGTTGCGGATGGTCACGCTCGCGCCCGAGCTGCCCGGTGCGCTGGACGCGACCGCCCGGCTGGTCGCGGCCGGGGTGGCCGTCGCGGTCGGGCACACCGACGGCGACGAGACCGACGCCCGTCGGGCCCTGGACGCCGGCGCATCGGTGGCCACCCACCTGTTCAACGCGATGCGGCCGGTCCACCAGCGCGAACCGGGTCCGGTGCCGGTGCTGCTGGACGACGAGCGGGTGATGGTCGAGCTGATCGGCGACGGCTTCCACCTGCACCCCGACATCGTCCGGCTGGCGGTCGCCGCCGCCGGGCTGGAGGGGACGGCCCTGGTCACCGACGCGATGGTCGCCACCGGGATGCCGGACGGGGCGTACTCTCTGGGCGGCCTGGACGTGGTGGTGCGCCGCGGCGAGGCGCGGCTGGTGGAGGACGACGGAGCCCCGGGGTCGATCGCCGGCTCGACGCTGACCATGGCCGCCGGCTTCGAGTTCCTGCGCCGAACCGGCCTCAGCGTGCCCGGGGCCGCCTGGCTCGCGGCCAGCACCCCGGCTCGGCGGCACGAGCTGGACGGCGTCGGGGTGATCGAGCCCGGGGGGCAGGCCGACCTGTGCGTGGTCGACGACGCCGGCCGGCTGCAGCGGGTGCTGCAGCGGGGTGGGTGGGTGACCCGGTGACCGCCGCCGGACTGCTCGAGGTGCTCGTCCCCGCGACGGCCGCGGGTCGGGGAGTCGGCGCCTTCAACGTCTTCAGCCTCGAGCACGCCGAGGCGCTGGTGACCGGGGCCAGCCAGGCGGGCGCCGCGGTGGTCCTGCAGATCTCCCAGAACGCCGTCGGCTACCACGGCAGCCTGGCCCCGATCGCGCTCGCGACGCTGGCCCTGGCCCGGGCCGGCACCACGCCGGCCGTGGTGCACCTGGACCACGCCACTGACGTGGCGCTCGTGCGTGAGGCGGTCGCGCTCGGTTTCGGCTCGGTGATGTTCGACGGGTCGGCCCTGCCGTACGACGAGAACGTCGCCGCGACCGCGGCGGTGGTGACGCACTGCCACGCCCACGGGGTCGACGTCGAGGCCGAGCTCGGCGAGGTCGGGGGCAAGGACGGCGTGCACGCACCCGGAGCCCGGACCCGGCCGGACGAGGCTGCTGCCTTTGTCGCTGTCACCGGGGTGGACGCCCTGGCCGTGGCCGTCGGCACCTCGCACGCGATGACCGAGCGGACGACCTCGCTGGATCTCGATTTGATCATGGAAATCCGAGCCAGCGTTGACGTTCCGCTCGTCCTGCACGGCTCGTCCGGCGTTCCTGATCATGAGATCGTCCGTGCCGTCCGGGCCGGGATGACCAAGATCAACATCGCCACCCACCTCAATGTCGTCTTCACCGATCGCGTTCGGCAGCTGCTCCTCGCCCATCCGGCGCTGGTCGACAGCCGGAAGTACCTGGGGCCGGCGCGTGATGCCGTGTCCGAGGAGGTCGCCCGGCTGCTCCGGCTCCTGACTTTACAGCCGTAACCTTACGTCGTAAGGTCAGTGCTGCGGCCGTTGGTCGCGCCTCTGGAGGAGAAGACCATGCCTGTAACCCGCACCGAAACCGCCGCCGCGATGCTGACCGAGGTGGTGTTGCCAGGCGTGGTCGAGCCGTCGGGGCTGCAGCTCCGCACCCGTCCGCTGCCCGTGCCTGGTCGGGGCGAGGCGCTCGTGGCGGTCCTGGCCAGCGGCGTCTCGTTCGCCGAGCAGTCGATGCGGCGGGGCCGCTACCCCGGACAGCCCCGCTTCCCGTTCGTGCCCGGCTACGACCTGGTGGGCACCGTCGTCTCCGTCGGACCGGGCGATGACGCCCGGTGGGTCGGCCGCAGGGTCGCCGCCATGACCAAGACGGGTGGCTGGGCCAGTCACGCCCTGGTGACGACCGAGGACCTCGTTCCCGTGCCCGATGGCGTCGAGGCGGCCGCGGTGGAGACCCTGGTGGTCAACGGGCTGACGGCCTGGCGGATGCTGCACCGCACGGCGAAGGTCCGGCCGGGTCAGACGGTCCTCGTGCACGGCGCGAGTGGCGGGGTGGGGACGACGCTGGTCCAGCTCGCCGTCCGGCACGGCGTCCGGGTGATCGGCACGGCCGCCCCGCGGCACCACGACGCCCTCCGGGCCCTGGGGGCCGAGCCGGTCGACTACGCCACCGCCGGCCTGACGGAGCGGCTGCACCAGCTCGCCCCCGACGGGGTGGACGCCGTGTTCGACCACCTGGGCGGTGAGAGCCTGCGTCGCTCGTGGGACCTGCTCGCCCTGGGCGGGCGGCTGGTCTCCTACGCGATCGCCGCCGACCTCGACGCCCCCGGGTCGCTGGTCGCCACCTTCGCCGCCACCCTGGCCCGGCTGCTCGGATGGGACCTGCTGCCGAACGGTCGTCGCGCCGGCTTCTACAACGTCTGGGCCGGTCACCTCATCCGGCCGCGACGGTTCCGGGCACGGATGCGGGCGGACCTGGCCACCGTGTTCGGCCTTCTGGCCGAGGGTGCCCTCACCGCTCAGGTCGGAGCGACGCTACCGCTGGCCCGCGTGGTCGAGGCGATGCAGCTCGCCGAGTCCCACACCGTCCGCGGCAAGGTGGTGCTGGTGCCGTGACCATCGCGCCCACCCCCTCGACCCCCCCCTCAACCCGGTCCGACCCGGCCGGTGCCCGATCTCGTAACCGCCGGGGTGAGGGTGGCCTGCTGCGGCAGCCGATCCTCGACGCCGCCCTCGCACTGCTCGACGAGACGGGCGACGAGCAGGCGGTCACGCTGCGGGCGGTGGCCCGACGGGTCGGGATCTCGGCGCCCTCGATCTACGCCCACTTCGCCGACCGGCAGGCCATCCTGCTGGCCCTGGTCCGGGACGCGTTCGCCGACCTCGGCCGGGCGCTCGAGGCGGCCGACGCGGCCGCCGGGCCCGATCCGGTACGGCGGCTCCGGGCGACCTGCACCGCCTACCTCGACTTCGCGACCGGCCGGCCGCAGCGCTACCGGATGCTGTTCGGCGGTCTGTGGAACGCCGGCGACGCCGTGCACGAGGGCGCGATCACCGTCTCCGATGCCTCGCAGCTGGGCCACGAGGTGCTCGCGGTCCTGGTGGGTGCCCTCACCGACTGCGTCGCCGCCGGCCGCTCCACCAGCAGCGACCCCGCTGCGGACGCCGTGGCGATCTGGCTGGCCCTGCACGGCTTGGCCCACCAACGGGCGTTGGCCACCGCCTTTCCCTGGCCCGCCGACCTCGAGGACCGTCTGGTCGTCCCCCTGGCCCACCTCGTCGCCGACTGAGCCCGCGTCGCGGGCGGGGCGCCGGGACCCGGTCTCAGCAGGCCCAGACGGCAAAGGCCAGCACCACGACCGCGGAGGCCAGCGAGAGCGTGCCGCCCACGCGGTGCCGGGTCGGAGAGGCGGGAGCGGACCGCAGCCGCAGCGCGCCGAGGATCGTCGCCGCGACGGCCAGCCCGGCGCCGCCCCCCCAGGTCCACGCCGGCACCTGGGCCCACGGACCGTGGGCCAGCAGCAGCACCAGCCCGGACGCGGCGGTCAGGGCGGCCGCGGCGAGGCCGAGGCGGCTGCGCGTGGTCAGCGACTGGACGAGGCCGGTCAGCAGCAGGGCCAGCCCGGTCGCGGCCAGCACCAGCGGCAGACCGCTCGGCCCTTCCGGGGCGTCGGCCGCGGCCAGCGCCCCACCGGCCGGCGTGGCCGCCAGCTGGAGGGCGGGACGGTCGACCCACCGGGTGGAGCTGTTCAGCACCACCACGGCGGTCCCCGCCTGCAGGTCCACGGCCAGCATGCTGCGGTAGCCGCCGGTGCCGCCGTTGTGCCAGGTCAATGCGCGACCTTCCGTCTCGCGGGTGAACCAGGCCAGTCCGATCCGCCCGTTCGTCGCGTCGCTGACCGGGGTGAGGGCGGCCAGGCCGGGGACCCGGCGGTCGAGGACGGCCCGGGCGTAGGCGGTGACGTCCTCGGCCGTGGTCACGGTCGCGGCCCCGGCGGGGGTGAAGGCGGGGCCGTACCAGTGCGGCGCGCGCCAGCCGTTGTCGGTGTGCGGGTCGGCGGTGCCGGCCGGCAGCTGCGCGGCGTCGGTGACGAAGACGGTGTTCGTCATCCCGAGTGGCTGCAGGATCCGCGTCCGGGCCAGCGTCGGCCAGTCGACCGCGTGGGCCGCCCGCGCCTCGGCGTGACCGACCAGGGCCATCCCCAGGTTGGAGTACGCGTAGTGGCCGACGTCCTCGACCGGTGTCTTCACCGCGGCGGCAAGCAGCTGCGGCACGGTCAGCGACGCGTACGGGTTGTCGTTGCCCAGCGTCTGACCCAGCGTGGCGAGACCCATGGCGGGCGGCAGGGTGGGGAGCCCGGAGGTGTGGGTGGCCAGCTGCTGCAGCGTGGCAGCGCCGGCGCTGCTGCCGGCCAGCTCGGGCAGGTAGGTCGAGACCGGCGCGTCCAGCCGCAGTTCGCCGCGCTCGACCGCGTCGGCCAGCAGCAGACCGGTGAAGGTCTTGGTGATGGAGCCGAGCTCGAACGGGGTCTGCGGGGTGGGCGGTTCCAGCCCTTCGCTGCCCAACCCGGCGTAGCTGACCTGGCCGTCGCGGATCCGGGCCACCGACACCTGTCCGTACCCGGCGTCGGAGGCCAGCGTGGCCCGGAAGTCGGCGGCGAGCTGGGCATCACCGGTCACGACCGTCGCCAGGTGCGGTGACCGCGGTCCGACAGTCAGGCTGACCAGGGAGCCGAGGACGAGCCCGGCCATCAGCACCAGGGCCGTCAGCCCGGCGCCAGCCCGGAGGGTCCCGGTCGTCCCGGCGATCCTCATCGGGACGTGGCGGCGACGATCACGACGAGCAGGGGCACCACCCGCGGTGGCGGTACGGCCCACGACCCGCGTCCGACCGAGGCCAGCCAGCCCGCGGCCACCAGCGCCCGCAGGTGGTGGTGCAGCTGGCCGGTGGTGCCGAGCGTCTCGTCGTCGGCGAGCTCGGCGGTCGTGGCGGTGCCGGTCAGCACCCGCTGCAGCAGGTGCAGCCGGACGGGGTGCGACAGGGCGTCGAACACCCCGGCCGCGCCGTCCCACTCCGCCTCGAGGACGTTCTCCGTCGGCGATCCCCACTGCCAGGCCACCTCGCCCTTGCCGAGGTCCGCCGTGCCGCCGAAGACGATCGCGCCGGCCGGGTGACGCAGCCGGACCTCCTCGAGCAGCCAGTAGTCCTCGCCTTCGCTGCGGGGGCCGCCGACGGGAGGAACGAGCGCGGCCACGGCCCGCTCGAGTGCGGCGACGCGGTCCTCGAGGTCAGGCATGCGTCAATACTACGTAGGTACGTACTAACTATACAAGTAGCCCATCGCCTGCCACCGCATGGAGTAGGTTCCCCAGGAAGCGACGCGTCCCCCGGAGGAGCACTGTGGCTGGTTCAGGAACGAGTGGCGCGTTCGGTGCCAGGAGCACCGCCCTGGAGGTCGTCGACGGGATCGACCTCACGGGCAAGACCGCTGTCGTCACGGGTGGGGCCTCCGGGATCGGCGTCGAGACGGCGCGGGCGCTGGCCCAGGCGGGCGCCGCCGTCACGCTGGCCGTCCGCAACCTGGCGGTCGGGACCGGGGTCGCCGAGCAGATCAGCGCCGACACCCAGAACCCGGCGGTGCAGGCCCGGCCGCTCGACCTCGCCGACCTCGTCTCGGTGGCCGCGTTCGTGGCCGGCTGGGAGGGTCCCCTGCACATCCTGGTCAACAACGCCGGGGTGATGGACCTGCCGGAGCAGCGCACGGCGGCCGGGTGGGAGATGCAGTTCGCCACCAACCATCTCGGACACCTCGCCCTCGCTCTCGGACTGCACCCGGCGCTCGCCGCGGCCGGGGAGTCGCGGATCGTCTCCCTCTCCTCGAGCGGGCACCACAGGTCCCCGGTGGTCTTCGACGACCTGTTCTTCGACCGGCGTCCCTATGACCCGAAGCTCGCCTACGGACAGTCGAAGACGGCGAACGTGCTGTTCGCGGTCGAGGCCAGCCGTCGGTGGGCCGAGGACGGCATCACCAGCAACGCGGTGATGCCCGGCGGGATCTGGACCGGCCTGCAGAAGCACTGGGACGGCAGCACCCTGGCCGATCTGCAAGCCAGTGTCGGTCCGGTGGACGCCCAGGGCCAGGGCGTCAAGAGCCCGGAGCAGGGTGCGGCGACGTCGGTCCTGGTGGCCACCTCATCAGCCTTGGCCGGGATCGGCGGGCGCTACTTCGAGGACTGCCACGAGGCAGCGGTCGTCGAGGAGATCACCGACGGGATCCACGGGGTCCGCGCCTACGCCCTGGACCCCGACGCGGCGCGCCGCCTGTGGGACATCTCCGTCGGTCTGCTGTCCGCGGCCCTGCCGGACTGAGGAGCTACCTCAGCTCGGCGTAGCGGGCCAGCGCGTCCCTCCGCTCGGCGGCGTGGTCGACGATCGGCGCGGGGTAGCCGGGGGGAGGACCGCCGGGCGCCGTCCAAGGCTCGTGCAGGTACGTGAGGTCGAGGTCAGCCAGCTCGGGCACGTAACGGCGGATGTAGCTGCCGTCCGGGTCGAACTTCTCCGACTGCAGCACCGGGTTGAAGACCCGGTAGTAAGGCGCCGGGTCGTTGCCGCAGCCGGCCACCCACTGCCAGTTCAGCTGGTTCTGGGCGATGTCGCCGTCACGCAGGTGCCGCATGTAGATGTCGGCGCCGTGCCACCAGCCCAGGTGCAGGTCCTTGACCAGGAACGAGCCGGTGACCAGCCGCAGCCGGTTGTGCATCCAGCCCTCGGCGATCATCTGCCGCATCCCCGCGTCCACCAGCGGGTAGCCCGTCCGGCCCTGCTCCCACGCCGCCAGCCGGTCGGCGGCGACGCTGCCCGGTACCGGCTCGTCGGTCCGCAGGTCCCGGAACTGTGGCTTGATCGGCCGGGTGACGGCGTCGGGGCGGTGCAGCAACACGTCGGCGTAGAAGTCGCGCCAGCAGACCTGGCGGGCGATCGTCGAGGCACCTTCGGAGGGGCGCGTCGCCAGGTCGGCCAGCACCGTCCGGGGGTGCAGGTGGCCCCAGCGCAGGGCGGGGGAGATGTGTGCGGTCGCGTCGGCGCCGGGGACGTTGTGCAGCTGCTTGTAGTCCGCCGGACCGCCGCTGGTCCGGTCCAGCCAGGCCTGCCAGTGGCGGCGGGCGGGCCCCTCGCCGGCCACGTCCATCAGCGCCGCGTCGGGCGCCTCGAGCTCGACCCGGTCCGGGTCGGCCAGCCAGCTGACCTGGTCGGCGGCCACGTCGGGCGCGGGACCGTGCACGCCGTGCTCCAGCCACGACCGGTGGAACGGGCTGAAGACCGAGTACGGCTGGTCGAACTGGGTCCGCAGCGTGCCCGGCGCCACCGCGTACGGCGACCCCGTGGCCCGCAGCTCGACGCCGACCTCGGCCAGCGCGGCCGAGACGCTCGCGTCCCGCCGCCGTCCGTACGGCGCGAAGTCGGCGCTGACGTGCACCGAGGACGCCGCGCTGCGCTGCACCACCCGGGGCAGCACCTCGGCGGGCCGGCCCTCGACCACGCTCAGGCCGGGGCCGCCGCCCGCGCGCAGGTCGGCGTCCAGCGCGGCCAGCGCGGCCATCAGCCAGGCGCGCCGGCCGAGACCCGCCGAGCGCAGCAGCACCGGGTCGAGGACGAAGAGGGGCAGCACCGCCGCGCCCTCGTCGGCGGCCCGGCCGAGTGCGGGGTTGTCGGCCAGACGGAGGTCGCGGCGGACCCACCAGACGGTGGGTGTCGTGGGCGAGGGCATCGTCTAATCTTGCCTCGCTCGCCGCACCTGCTCCGCGCGGGACGGGCCCGAGCAGAAAATGGGGAGAATAGGCGTCGTGAGCGACCTGATCGATACCACCGAGATGTACCTCCGCACGATCTATGAGCTCGAGGAGGAGGGCATCGTGCCCCTCCGCGCCCGGATCGCGGAACGGCTGCACCAGAGCGGGCCGACGGTGTCCCAGACCGTGGCCCGGATGGAGCGGGACGACCTGCTGCGGGTCGAGGGCGACCGGCACCTGCAGCTCACCGACGAGGGCCGCAACCGGGCGGTCCGGGTGATGCGCAAGCACCGGCTGGCCGAGCGGCTGCTGATCGACGTCATCGGGCTCGACTGGGAGAAGGTGCACGACGAGGCCTGCCGGTGGGAGCACGTGATCTCCGAGGACGTCGAACGCCGGCTGGTCGAGCTGCTGGACGCCCCTACCACCTCCCCGTACGGCAACCCGATCCCCGGGCTGGGCGAGCTCGGGGTGGCCGGGACGATGGGGGTGTTCCGCGAGGGCAACGAGCAGCTGCAGGAGGTCGTGCGGCGCGAGACCGCTCCCGTCAAGGTGGTCATCGAACGGATGAGCGAAGAGATCCAGAAGGACGTCGACATGATGGGCACGCTCCGCCAGGCGGGCATCCAGCCCGGTGCGGAGGTCAGCGTCGAGCTGGGCGGCCTGGGGGTCCGGCTGTCCGCTGACGGCTGGCCCGACTGCGAGATCGACCGTGAGGCCTCGACCCACCTCTTCGTCTCGCGCGTCTGACCCGGTCCGGTGACGGGTGCGGTCGTCGGGGCCACGGCGATGCGTGCGCTGCTCGACGGCTGCTGGTACGACGCGGTCGCCGGACTGCTGGCCGTCGGCCTCGAGCACGACGCGTCGCCTGACCTGGTCCACGCCCGTGACCTCGCGATGGCCGCCCGCCGGGTGCTCGACCTCGACGGCGAGGACTTCGGCGAGATCGCGTCGGCGTTCACCGATCCCTGGGCCCCCCGGCTGGCCGCGTCCGGGTTCCCCGCCGAGCCGCGGGACCCAGTCCGGGGTGCGCTCGGCTCGCTGGTGCCGCTGTACGAGCTGATGCTCGAGGTCCTCGACGTCCGCGCGGTCCGCCGGGAACCGGTGCAGGTGGTGGTGACGGCCCACCTGATCGGGGAGTACCTGCCCCAGCTGGCCTGGGAGTCGACGCTGGGTCACGCCGGCGACCCGCTGCGGCTGGAGGACTTCGTCGGCGGCAGCCGGTGGGGGACCGAGGACCCGGCGTGCCCGCACTCCTCGGCGCTGCGCAGCACGGCGAGGCGGGCGCTGCACGCCTGCAGTGGCGACCTCGCCGGCTACACGTCCTACCTGGACCGCTTCCACTCCCGTCAGGGCGACGCGCTCGCGGTCTGCGCGGTCAACGCCGCGACGGTCGGCCCGGGTGAGCGGCCGGACGTGGCGGACTGGTGTCCGACGCCCTGCGGGTTCGTGACGTCGCTGCCGCTGGAACAGCGCCGCGGCCTCGACGCCCGCGTCCGGCTGGCCCGGCTCTACGTCGAGTCACCCTTGGTCGCGCTGCGCCACCACGCCCCGGTCGGCCACTTCTTCGGCGTTCCCTCCACCGCGGAGATCTCCGAGGCCTGGTTGTTGACCTGGGAGAAGCTGTCCGCGCCGTGGTCCGACGGCGCCAACCCCCTGGCCGAGCCGCTCGCCCGGGCGGCCGGCCACGAGGCCCTGCCCGGGATGTCCGCGCTGGTGTCCGCGGTGGCCGGACGTCCGGTCGTTCCCGGGCGGTTGCTGCACGACATCGCCGACGATGTGGCTCGCGCGCTGGCGGGAACGGACCGCGAGGTGCTGGCGTGAGCGAGGACAAGCTGCTGGACTGGAAGGCCTTCGTCGCCGACTTCCACGCCACCCGGGCCGGGGTGGCCGAGGCCGTGCTCTCCCGCGCGCTCGCCGACGACCACACGCCGTACCGCTGGCTGGCCCGAGCGGTGTCGGCGGACGCGCGGCTGGTGGTCGACCTGGCCTCAGGCTCCGGCGGGGTGTCCCGGGAGCTGGCGCAGCCCGGGCGCACGGTGGTCGGGCTCGACCTGAGCAGCGACGAGCTGGCCCTGGCCGCCGAGCGCGGTCCCGGCCCGTGGCTGCAGGCCGACGCGCTCCGGTTGCCGTTCCGCGACGGGTCGGTCGACGTGGTTACCAGCTCGATGGGGCTGGTGGTGGTGACGCCGCTGCACGAGCTGCTGGCCGAGATCGCCCGGGTGCTGCGTCCCGGCGGGGTGCTCGCGGCGATCGCGCCCGCGGTCCGACCGCTGCGCCCGGCCGACCTGCGGGTCCTGACCAGGATCGGTGGCCGGCTGCGGGCCAGTCCCCAGTTCCCCGGCCCGGTCGAGCTGGCCGGCTTTCGGCGGACCCTCGGGGACGCCGGTCTCACCCGTGTCGAGGACAAGCGCGAGCGCTATCACTTCACTGTCCGTAGCCGCGAGGACGCGTCGTTGATGCTCTCCTCGCTCTACCTGCCCGGCACCCGCCGGTCGCGGGTGGAGGCAGCGGTGGAGTACCTCGAAGACCGGCTGAGCCGGCACGAGAGCGTCGACGTGGCCATCCCGATGCGCCGGCTGGTGGCGATCAAGTAGCCGTTGCGCTCCCTGAGCCTCAGACCGCGCCTGAGCTTGTCGAAGGCCTCGAAGAGGTTGCGCCACGTCTGCCCGGTGCGCCTCAGACCGCGGCGGCCGGGTCGTGGCAGGTGTCGGCGTTGCTGCGGTGGCGGGGGTGCCGGTGCCGTCGGCGGGAGTAGAGCAGTGCTCCACAGGTGCACGACACCCAGCCGCAACGGTCGTCGCGGCAGTGCAGGCTCAAGGTGTCGGTGTTGGTGCAGTGCGGGCAGGCCACGCGCAGCATCGGAGTGCTGCGGTGCGGGCGTTCGACGGGCTCGAGCACCCGGGCCGCACTCATCCACGGCAGCCAGAGCGGAGTCATCAGCATGCCCGGGGCCGGGCGTAGGAGCAGGAGGTGCGGGCGGGCAGGTGCACAGACGGGTCTTTCTCGAACGCGGAAATCAGGGTCGAGACACAGCCCCGTCGCGGCGTCCGGTCACTGGTTACCCACCGTCGCCGCGCTCACGCATCCCCGACACGCAGGGAATAGTCCTCAGGCGGGGCTGGTTGTGCTCGGCGACCGCAGGAGACCGCGGTCGATACCTCTGATAGGAGTTGTGCATGGCCACGATCAACATCAATGCCGAGAACTTCGAAGAGACGATCAGCGGGCACGACATCGTCCTGGTCGACTTCTGGGCCGACTGGTGCGGGCCCTGCAAGCGCTTCGGACCGATCTATGAGAAGTCGTCTGAGCAGCACGGTGACGTCACCTTCGCCAAGCTCGACACCGACGCCAACCAGCAGCTCTCGGGCCAGCTGGGCATCGAGGGCATCCCGACGCTGATGGCCTTCCGCGAGGGCGTGATGGTCTTCAACCAGGCCGGCGCGCTCCCCGGCCCGGCCCTCGAGCAGGTCGTCGACGCCGTCAAGAAGCTGGACATGGACGAGGTCCACGCGCAGGTCGCCAAACTCCAGGCCGAGCACGGCGAGCACGCCGACCACTGATCCCGCACCCTGTGCTTCGTTGAGTCCCCCGACGGGTGCGCGCGCCCCTTCCTGAGTGATCAGGAAGGGGCGCTGCTCGTTGCCGGGGATGCTGACAGGGTTGCGGCATGGAGCCCTCCCTCGGACGACTCGCAGGATCATCGGTGCTGGTCACCGGTGCAGCCCACGGCATCGGCCGCGCCTGCGCGACCCGGCTCGCGGCCGAGGGCGCGCGCGTCGCCGTCGCTGACGTCGATGATCAGGTGGCGGGTGAGGTGGCTGGTCAGCTGCGGGGCGGGCCTCACGTCGCCGTCGTCCTGGACGTCCGGCGGCAGGAGTCGGCCGAGGCAGCCGTCGCCGCTGCGGCCGCTGCCCTCGGGGGCATCGACGTGCTCGTCAACGTGGCCGGGGGCGACACTGCTCACGGTGGCTTCGAGGAGACCGACGACGATGTGTGGCTCCGGATGTTCGACCTCAACCTCCTCGGGGCCGTCCGTTGCTGCCGGGCTGCACTGCCGTACCTCCGGCGGAGCCGAAGTGGGCCGGCCATCGTGACCGTCAGCTCGGTGAACGCGATGACCGCCCTCGGCAGCGAGCCCTACTCGGCGGCCAAGGCCGGTCTGGGCTCAGTGACGACGAACCTGGCCCGCACCTTCGGGCCCGAAGGCATCCGGGTCAACGCGGTTGCCCCGGGGACCATCCGCGCTCGGGTCTGGGACGACCAGGAGGGTGGGGCGGAGCGGCTGCTGCCGCTGTACCCGCTCGGTCGCTTGGGCGAGCCCGAGGACGTGGCGGCCGCCGTCGCCTTCCTCGCCTCCGAGGACGCGTCGTGGATCACCGGTCACACCCTGCCGGTCGACGGCGGCCTGCTCACCCAGCGCTAGAGGCCCGGAGCTACGGGCTCAGCCGGCGAAGGAGTCGATCGTCTCGAGGAAGGCCTGGGCCGCCGCGGGCACGTCCAGGCCCAGCACGACCTCGATGGTCCGCCACGGGTCGCGCCCCAGCTCGCCGGCGTCCTGGGCGATGGCCCGCCGGTCGACGATGGTCTGGCCGCGGCCGATCCCACTCAGGTTGACCCGCGTCGGGTGGCTCGCGGTGGTGAACAGCTCGGGATGGGTCAGGTAGACCAGTGCGCCGGCGTCCCCGATCTGGCCGACGTAGGCCTGCTCGGACAGTCCGTCCGCCCGAGCGCCGCGCCGCAGCAGCAGCTCACCGGCGAGGCGCTGCGCCGGGTGGTCGGCGCTCGCGAGCCGCTGCGCGTGGTGTTCCGGAACAGTCAGCCGGGTGAAGACGTCCAGCCCGTACATCGTCACGGGGATGCCGGACTCGATGACGCAGGTCGCGGCCTCCGGGTCCTGCCAGACGTTGAACTCGGCGACGGCCGTGATGTTGCCCGTGCCGGCCGAGCCGCCCATGAAGAGGATCCGCTCGAGGTGGTCGGCCACCTCGGGGTGCATCGTCAGCAGCATGGCGATGTTGGTCTGCGGGGCCAGCCCGACGAGGGTCACCTTGGCGTCGGCGGCCAAGATCTGCTGCCGCAGCAGCTCGACGGCGGTCAACGGGGACGCGGTGCGCTCGGTGTCCGGCAGGACGACCCCACCCAGCCCGTCGACTCCGTGGAACGCGTCCTCCTGCTGGGCCCGCTCGATCAACGGCTTGACGGCCCCCGCGGCCACCGGGATCAGTGGGGCGCCCGCCACGTCGAGCACCTTGTGGGTGTTGGCGACCACCTGCTCGAGACTTGCGTTCCCGGCGACGCAGCTGATGCCCGCGACGGCGACGTCAGGGTGCTGGACGGCGTAGAGGATCGCCAACGCGTCGTCGGTCCCGGTGTCGACGTCCAGCACGATCGTGGGGGCGGGCAAACGGACCTCCGAGGCTGACGTTGGGCGGTGATACGAGCGATCCACTACCCTAGGCCGTCGGGCTCGGCGCCCTTCGCGGCCGGCCCCCATAGCTCAGGGGATAGAGCAAAGGTTTCCTAAACCTTGTGTCGCAGGTTCGAATCCTGCTGGGGGCGCTCCGACGAACCTCGGGTCAGCCTCACTCCGCAACCAGAACTGCCCGCTTGCTCCCAGCAGCTAGGCGACCCTGCCTACGACGTAGCGGTTGATGCTGACTCCGGCCTCGGCGGTACGCAGAGCGAGCTCGCGGTGCAGCTCAGGGCCTAGTCGCAGGCTCAGGTTCCCTGAGAAGGGGCGCTCGGCCAAGGGGTCGGGGCGTCCTATCCCTGCTCGATCAGGTGGTTGACGACGTCGTGTACCACGCGTTCTAGGCCTCGCAGGGCCCCGGACTGGTCAGCGTCCAACCACGAAAAGGGACGGGAACCCTGCGCATGTGGCGACGAAGTCCTGGTCCTCAGCGGACCACCCCACCCGGTAGGCGTCGTGCGAGACCACGGGTGCGGCCACAGTCTGGCTCGATCGGAGCTCGGACGCGGGTACCCGCCAATCCCTCGAAAGTCCGCGACCGTAGGACATGCGATATCAGCGTCGTAGGTCGGCTGTGTCGGCCACTCAGCTGGTGAGCGTCAGCTCGCCCCGGACGAGGCTCTTGCCGGAGTGCTCGGTGTCGCCGATCTCCTGCTGGGAGATGTCGAGGATCGCGTACTGCTCCAGGTCGACGGAGTGGTCGACGGTCCAGAGACCGTCGTTGCCGTCGAGGATGCCGAGGGTCTGGCGGCGGGTGGGGTCGTCACGGTGGATCAGCCAGGCCTGGCGGACCCCGGACGCGGGCAGGTCGGCGTGCAGCGCGACCTGCAGGACCCGGCGGCCGTGGGCGTCGTTGCTGAGCGAGGCGGTCCCGGAGGCCTGCGACCAAGAAGAGCTGGCCGGGACCAGGTGGGCCTGGGCCCGTACTCCGTGGGCGCTGCGAAAGCCTTCGACGGAGTCCGGCGGCGGAGGGGTCGAGGGCTCCGTCAGAGGGTGCACGCTCCGATCGAGGGCGAGCTCGCTGCTGATCCGCGCCCAGACGTCGCCGCTGGGGGCCAGCAACGGCCCCTCCTCACCGACCGTGCGGCCCAGGGTCACCACCTCGAGCAGTTGGGCCAGGTCGGCGGAACACGTGGGACAGGTCTGGGCGTGCAGCACGCCGTCCTCGTCGCCGAGGTCCTCACCGAGTGCGAGGAGGCCGAGCAGTTCGGGGTCAGTATGCATCCGCTTGCGCCTCCAGACTCTTGCGCAACCGCTGCAGACTGCGACGGATATGGCTCTTGACGGTGCCCGGCGGGAGGCCCGTGCGCTCGGCGATCTGACTGTGGGTCAAGTCGTCGTAGAACGCCATTCGGAGCACCTGCCGGGGTACCGGGGCCAGGCGCCCCATCTCGTCCGCGAGCATAAGCCGGTCCGCCAAGTTCGCGGGCTCGATCTGTTCGTCGACCTTGGTCCTGGTGACCAGCTGGTTCTGGAGCCGGGCCTGCTTGGCCCGGGCGCTGTGCGCGTCGGCGATCTTGTTGCGGGTGATCCCGATCAGCCAGGCCGGAAGCCGGGAGCGGCTGGGGTCGAACGTGTGCCGGGAGTTCCAGGCTCCGGTGAAGACTCCCTGAGTCACCTCCTCGGCGTCGTTGACGTTGCGGAGCGAGCGCAGAGCGACGCTGTAGACGAGCGAGGACCAGTGCGCGTAGATCTCAGCCAGCGCCATCTCGTCGCCGGCGAGGAAGGCTTCGATGACCCGGGGTGAGTCCTCTTCCCGCTGCAACAACGTCATCGACTCCTCAGCTGCGACCAGTTCGCCGCACAGTCAGTCTGCCCCATCCGTTTCGCCGTTCTCCGGGGGGCAAGCCCGCGGTGATCCGCCAGTCGGCGCGGCGGCTCGCCAGTCTGTGAGCGTTCAGCGGCTGGAGTAGCCGCCGTCGATGGGCAGCGAGACCCCGGAGATCATCGAGGCCCCGTCGCTGAGCAGGAAGACGATCGGGGCGGCGATCTCTGCCTCGGTGGCCCAGCGGCCCAGCGGCATCTGGTGCAGGAACGGGCCCTGGATGTCGTCGCGACCCCAGTACCACTCGGACATGGGCGTCATCACCACGGTCGGGTTCACGCTGTTGACGCGGATGCCGTAGCGGCCGAGCTCGAGGGCGGAGACGCGGGTGATGTTGTCGAGCGCGGCCTTCGAGGAGCCGTAGGAGACGTGGCCGGCCAGGCCCACCAGGCTGGCCTGACTCGAGACGTTGACGATGGAACCGCCGCGGCCGAGCCGGATCATCGAGCGGGACGTGTACTTCGTGACCAGCAGGGCGCCGCGGGCGTTGACGGCGATGACCTCGTCGAAGACGTCGATGTTCGTCTCCATCGGGGTGGCGATCTCGCCGCCGTTCCCGCCGCAGTTGACCACGCCGTAGACGTCGAGGTCGGCCAGCGCGTCGCGGACGCTGTCCTCGGACGTGAGGTCGAAGGTCAAGGTCCGCATGCCGGTGCCCTCGCTCAGCGCCGCAAGCGCCCCCGCCGAGCGCCCGGCCGCGATGACGTCGGCACCGGCGGTCAGCAGCTGGCGGGCGACCTCGCCGCCGATCCCGCCACTGGCTCCGGTCACCAGGACCGGTCGCCCGTCGAGGTCTGGCACCGCCCTCACCCCACTTCCGGCGCTCGCGGACGGCTCGTCGACAACGCCCGAAACCTGGTCCGGAGGCTAGCAGCAGCCCGCCGGCCGAGCAGGAACGTTCCCGCGGGAACGCTCCTGCCTGCCAGGTGCGAGCACTCGGACAGCTCCCGATCACGGCAGGGCCTCGTGACCGCAGACCCATCATGGTCGCAAGATCGGTTCACGGCCGCGACGGTCGACCGCGATAGCGTCGCGCACGGCGTTTCTTGAGGATTTAACTATCGCACCGGTAGATTTCGGGGAACCGCGTTCGGGGGGTCGCGCCACGCGCACGTCCGTGCGCACGTAGCCGGGGGACCCATGAGCCGTAAGTCCACAGCGCAGGATGTAGCCGATCTGGCGGGGGTGTCCCGCAGCGCCGTTTCCCTGGTGCTCAACGGCCGGGCGAGCGGCGCCATCTCCGCGGCCAAGCAGAAGGCCGTCCTCGACGCCGCGCGCCGCCTCGAGTACTCCCCGAACATGGTGGCCAAGAGCCTGCGGACGTCGCGGACCCACATCCTGGGCGTGCTCACCTGGCGGGGCCTGGCCGGCCTGCCCCTGCCGCTGCTGGCCTCGACCCTGGAGACGTCGCTGCACGCCGGGTACCAGCTGCTCAAGATGTACGCCGAACCCACCGAGCTCGACCAGCGCCGGGCTCTGGGCACCCTCACCAGCCGGCTGGTCGACGGCATCCTGGTGATCTCACCCGAGCTGTGTGAGTACCACGCCGTCGAGGCTCTGTCCGCCGTCCCGGTGGTCCTGCTCAACTGCGTCGACCCCTCCCGGCTGCTGAGCAGCGTCGCGCCTGACGAGGAGGCCGCCGGTGCCCGGGCCGGTGAGCTGCTGATCGAGCGGGGGCACCGCTCCGTCGGCCTGCTGCGCGGCTCCCTCTCCCACCACCAGACGGGGCAGCGCGCGTACGGGCTGCAGCGGGTGCTGCTGGCCGCGGGTCTGCCCCCGGCGGTGCCGCAGGTCTCCGAGGTCCGCATCGACGCCGGCATCGCTGCGGCCACGGCCTTGCTCACCGCCGCAGATCCTCCGACGGCGCTGGTCTGCACCAACGAACGGCTGGCCGTCGGTGCCTTCTTTGCCGCCGCGGCCCTCGGACTCCGGGTCCCCGAGGACCTCTCGGTGGTCAGCCTCGACGACCGGGAGCAGCTGGCCGGCCAGCTCTCGCCGGCGGTGACCCTGGTGTCGCGGCCGGACGACCAGATGGCCGCCCAGGCCGCCGAGCTGCTGATCGAGCGGCTCGAGTCCGGGACGGACCCGGCGACCCAGCACTACTCGTTCGTCTGCCCGGTGGTCGAGGGCGGTTCGGTCGCCGCACCCGCTGTGGTCCGATAGTCGACCCGTACTCGGTCCCTCCGAGGAGGTGCCGGCACCCAGGGCGGCGATGATTCTCGGTCCGTCCGCTGGTCCACCCCCTGTACCGACCAACCACCAGGGGAGTGACATGACCGCCACCTACACCGTCGACGTCTTCTGCAGCCTGGACGGCTTCGGCGCCGCCAGCGGGAGCTGGACCGGCTACTGGGGCAAGCAGGGGCCTGACCTGCTGGCCCGCCGTCTCGAGTCCTACAGCCTGGAGCAGCGGATGGTCTTCGGAGCCACGACCTTCCGCGACTTCACCCAGATGCTCGCCGCCAGCTCGGAGGACTCCGACGTCCGCGACCCCTGGGTCACGCGGATGCGGCAGCTGCCGACCACCGTCGTCTCGACCACGCTGACCGGCCCCCTCGACTGGCCGGACGCCACCGTCGCGAGCGGCGATGCCGTCGACGTCGTGGCCTGCCTCAAGGAGGAGTCCGGGGTACCGCTGCGCTCCCACGGCAGCCTCGCGATGAACCGGTCGCTGATGGCCGCCGGCCTGGTCGACCACGTCCAGGTGACGCTCTTTCCCGTCATCACCGGCCGGACCGGGCTGCAGCCCGTCTTCGGAGGCGCGGCCGACTTCGACCTCGAGCTGCTCGAGCACCGGACGCTGGACGGCCACACCCAGGAGCTCCTCTACCGGCCCACCCTGCACTGAGGGCGGCAACGACGCCGGGCCCGCTGGGTCAGCCCCGGCGTCGCAGCCGGACCACGACGTCGCCCACCGTGTGGGCGTGGCCCTCGTGCCCGAGGGCGGGGCGGTCGCGCACCTCGGCGACCTCGACGTCCCAGCCGCCGGTCGGCAGGTCGGCGAGCAGGTCCTCGACGGAGGCGAAGCGGTCGGCGCCCCAGACGGCCCGGCTCTCGGTGTACTCGTGCCCGACCCACAGCAGCGTTCCGCCCGGGGCGACGGCGGCGGCCAGCCCCGCGAGCAGGTCCGGCCGCTCGTCGGCGGTGGGATGCAGGAAGTGCGCGGAGACGAGGTCGAAGGTCCCGGCCGGCGGGGCCCAGCCGGCGACGTCGGCGGTGACCCACGCGGTCCGGTCGCCCACCCCGGCCGTCGCCGCGTGGGCCTCGGCCCGGCTCAGGGCCGTGGCGGACCAGTCCACCCCGGTGGCCTGCCATCCCTGCGTGGCCAACCAGACGACGTCGGCGCCCTCACCGCAGCCGAGGTCCAGGGCCCTACCGGGGGTGAGGCCGGCGACCTCGGCCACCAGCTGCGCGTTCGGGCGGCCGCTCCAGACGCCGGTCGAGGTCGCGTAGCGCTCCTCCCAGCTCGCGACGTCGACCCCGGTCTGCTGGTGGGTGCCGTGTGGGGCGCCGGCCGCGGCGCGAGCGGCGGAGACGGCGAGCCGGGTGTCCTCGGCGATCAGGTCGGCGTTGAGCATGGCCGCGGTGTTCAGGGCGGCGGCCGCAGAGCTGATCACCTGGGCCCGCAGGTCGGTCACGTTGCCAGCCACCCAGACGCCCGGGACGGCGGTCGCGCCGGTCGGCTCGGCCGGTACGGCCCGGCCGAAGTCGACGCCGTTCAGCTCCAGCGGGAGAGCGTCCAGGCCCAGCGACTCAAGCAGCGCCGAACGGGCGATGAAGCGGGGGGCCACGACCACTGCTGCCCGCGGCACGACCTCACCCGTGACGAGCCGGACGCCGGAGAGTCGTCCTCCTGCGGTCTCCAGACCCGCCACGGCGCCATCGACCACCGTGATGCCCCGCGCGGCCAGCTCTTCGGCCTGCTCGGCGGTCGGCTCGGGACCCGTGTGGCGGAAGAGGACGACGTCGGCGCTCCACTGCCGCCACATCAGCGCCCCGTGCACGCCGAACTCGTTGCTGGCGAGCACGCCGATCGGCTGGTCGCGTACCTCCCAGCCGTGGCAGTACGGGCAGTGCAGGACGTCGCTGCCCCACAGCTCGCGGACCCCCGGAACCTCAGGCAGCTCGTCCACCAGACCAGTGGTGACCAGCAGCCGCCGGGCCCGCACGGAGCGTCCGTCGGCGAGCTCGACGACGAAGCCGCCGGCCTCGGGGCGTGCCGCGACGACCTCGCCCGACTCGACCAGGGCGCCGTAGCCGGCCACCTCGTCGCGCCCCGACGCCAGCAGCTCGGCCGGCGTCGCGCCTTCTCGGCCCAGGTAGTTGTGGATGTGACCAGCGGGCGCGTTGCGCGGCGAGCCGCTGTCCACCACCAGCACCGACCGGCGGGCGCGGGACAGCGCCATGGCTCCACTCAGACCGGCGGGACCGCCGCCGACGACCACGACATCGTAATGCTGTTCCATGGCTCCCACTCTGCTGGCGGTTGGCATATTTGACAAACCCTATTGCCAGAACGGCAAATGGAACCATGACGGACGACGCGGACGACCTGGGTGCGGTGCTGGACGGCGTGGGGACGCGCCTGCGCGCTCTGCGGCAGCAACGGGAGGTCACCCTGGCCGAGCTCTCCGCGACCACGGGCATCTCGGTCAGCACGCTCTCCCGGCTGGAGTCCGGCCAGCGCAAGCCCACGCTCGAGCTGTTGCTCCCGCTGTCGCGTTCCCACGGCGTCCCGCTGGACGAGCTGGTCGGCGCGCCGCAGGTCGACGACCCGCGGGTCCGGGCGCAACCGGTGGAGCGGAACGGGATGACGCTGTGGCCGCTGACCCGCCGGACGGGTGGGCTGCAGGCGTACCGGGCGCTGATCTCCGCCCGCGGCCGCGGGGCGCCGGACCAGCGCACCCACGAGGGCTACGAGTGGCTGTACGTGCTGTCGGGCCGGCTGCGGCTGCTGCTCGGCGACCACGACCTGGTGCTGACCGCGGGGGAGGTGGCCGAGTTCGACACCCGGACCCCGCACTGGTTCGGGGCCACCACCGCCGAGCCCGCCGAGGTGCTCATGCTCTTCGGGCCCCAGGGTGAGCGGATGCACGTCCGAGCCCGGCCGCGCCGTCAGGCCAGCGGGCGGCGGTAGCCCCAGACCACGAAGCCCGGACCGGGCTCGAAGTCCAGCCCCGGTGCCCGCAGGTAGCCGCGGCGCTCGTACATCGCCTTGGCCGTCGGCATCAGCGACGTCGTGTGCAGGGTGATCGCGTCGTAGCCGTCCTGGCGCGCCCGCTGCTCGCACGCCTCGATCAGCAGTCCGGCCAGGCCCCGACGGCGGTAGTCCGACCGGACGGCCAGCAGCCGTAGCTCCGGGTACGGGTTCTCCAGACGGCCGGTCGGCCCCGACGAGGGTGGGCAGAGCAGGACCGAGGCGGCGATCCGCCCGTCGAGGTCGACCACCAGGCGACGGGCCTGGTCGGGCTGGGTGAGCGTCACCGCGATGGAGGTCAGGTACTCCGTCCACGACGGTGGCGGCGAGGACGGGGCCAGGGCGCCGTAGACCTCGGTGGTCAGCTCGCCGATCGCCGGCCACTCGGCCATCCCCGCCTCCCGGACCGGCCGCAGGCCAGGGGTCCGGTCAGTGCTCATACGGCCGGACGCGCTCGACCTCGGGGTTGAGCCGGACGCCGAAGCCGGGCCGGTCGGGGACGACCATCCGGCCCTTGACCGGCACCGGCTCGTCGAGCAGCAGCGGGGAGAACATCGGTACGACCTCCTCGGCGGTCTCGTGCATCATCAGGAACTCCGCGAACGGGCTGTTGGTGCGGGTCACCACGAAGTGGTAGCTGTACACCGACGAGCCGTGCGGGACGACCATCGCGCCGTGGGCGTCGGCGAGGGCGGAGATCTTGATCAGCTCGGTGATGCCGCCGCACCAGTTCACGTCGGGCTGGATGAGGTCGACGCCGGTCTCCAGCAGCTGCCGGAAGCCCCACCGGGTGGCCTCGTGCTCGCCGCTGGTGATCAGCATCCCCGGAGGCGCCTGCCGCTTCAGCTGCGCGTAGCCCCAGTAGTCGTCGGGGATCAGCGCCTCCTCGATCCACTTCAGCCCGTACGCCGCGGCGCGGTGGGCCAGCCGGGTGGCGTACTCGACGTCGAGGGACATCCAGCAGTCCAGCATCAGCCAGAAGTCGGGCCCGACCCGCTCACGCATCTCCGCGAGCTCGGCCAAGTTGGCGTTCAGGCCCGCCTCGCCCTCGGCCGGACCGTGGTGCAGCGGCATCTTGCCGCCGATGAAGCCCAGCTGCTGGGCGACATCGGGTCGGGCGCCGGTGGCGTAGAACGTCAGCTCGTCGCGGACGGGGCCGCCGAGAAGGGCGTACACCGGCTCCTGGCGCAGCTGGCCCAGCAGGTCCCACAGGGCCAGGTCGACTCCGCTGATCGTGTTGAGCACCACCCCGCGGCGGCCGTAGAACAGGGTGGCGCGGTACATCTGGTCCCAGATCCGCTCGGTGTCGGTGACCGCGGCGCCCTCCAGGAAGCGGGCCAGGTGGCGTTCGACGATGAAGGCGCCGATCTCGCCGGCCGTGGTCACCGCGAAACCAACGGTCCCGTCGTCGGCCTCGATCTCGATCACCAGCGTGCCGAGGACGTTGATCCCGAAGCTCTGCCGCGAGTCCCGGTACTCGGGATAGACCGCCATCGGCGTCGCGATGTGGTCGTCGATCCAGTGGCCGCGCGCCTGGTCGTGGTAGTCCGCGCCCTGGCCCTTGACGACGTACGCCCGGACCTGGGCGATCGTGCTGGCTCTTCTCGTTCTTCCCATCTCGTTCCTCCTCTGGTCTCGATCCGGAACGGGGCTCCAGAAGGGTGGTGTCAAACGCCGACCTCCTGCGCGGCACCCGAGCACGCACCGGGCTTCGTTGCCGTCGTCGCGGAGCGAACACCGCTCTCCGACTCCCTCCGGCGCCTCGTCCGGCACGCACTCGGGCACCTGCTCGCTACGGCCGTCATGAGACCCCATCCTCCTCACTGTCGAGCCGGACCAGCACCTTGCCGGGCGTGCCGTCCCCGCGGGCCAGGGCGGCGAAGGCCGCCGGCCCCTCGGCCAGCGAGACGCTGCGGCTGATCAGCGCGGCGGTCTCCGGGGGTGCCGTGCCCATCCACGCGGCGGCGGTCGCGAAGTCGGCGGCCGAGTAGGTGAAGCTGCCCACCAGGGCGTGCTCGTCGACGCTGATCCGGTACGCGTCGAGGGTGAGCTTCGGGGAGCCCATTCCGACCAGGCAGACGACCCCGCCGAGCTTGGTGGCGCCGAGCGCGTCGGCCACCGTACGCTCCAGGCCGACCGCGTCGATGCTGACGTCGGCGGGGCGGCCGAACGCGGCCCGGACCTGCTCGGCGACGTCGCCGGCCGCGGGGTCGAGCGGTCGGGCGCCGAGCCGCTCGACCACGTGGCGCCGGCCCGCGTCGACGTCGGAGACCACGACCGCGCCGGCCCCGGCCATCTGCAGGGCCAGCACCACCGACTGGCCGATCGGCCCGGCCCCGACCACGAAGACCGCGTCGCCCGGCCGGACGCCGGCCCGGGCCACCGCGTGGACGGCCACCGCGAGGGGCTCGACCAGGGCCCCGTGCTCGATCGGCATCTCCGACGGCAGGGCCACGACGTTCCTCGCCGGCACCGCGACCAGCTGCGCGAAGGAGGCGACGACCCCAGGCGCGACGCCGATGACGTACTTGTCCGGGCACATCTGCTCTCGGCCGGTGTACTCCTCGGCCGCGCCCTCGGGGATGACCACCGGGTTGAACGTGACCGGGTCGCCGACCGCCAAGCCGGCTCCCTCGGTGCCCGGTCCCAGGGCGGCGACGGTACCGACGCTCTCGTGCCCCATCACCTGGCCCGGTTGGCGACGGCCGTTCTCACCGGTGAAGCCGTGCAGGTCCGAGCCGCAGATCCCGGTCGCCACGACGGCGATCAGCACCTCGCCAGGCCCGGCCTCGGGGTCGGGCCGCTCCTCGACGGCCATCCGGCCGAACTCCTGCAGCACCAGTGCCAACATCTGCGACTGTCCTCCCGGGTGAGGGGCACCCCGTCCGGCCGCGGCGCCTCCGGCGATCCTCCCGCAACGACATCCGTGCCGGGGAGCGGGGCGTCAGTGGGTCAGCGGCGGCAGTCGACCGCGACCGCGAGAGCGGCGCAGATGTCGACCATTCGCGAGTCCGCGAGTCGACCCAGCCGGTCGAGGAGCACCCCGAGGGAAACGCTCTCGACCGAGTCGGGGTTGACCGCTGAACGCCGGGGAACGGCATCTTCGCCGGGCTCGAGAACGACCTCGCTCGCCAGCCCGCGCACAGTGGTGGTGCACGGGGCGATCAGGGCACGCTGGAGACGCGGATCGCTGCGTCTCGAGAGAGGATCACGACGGGTCGGCGGCCGATCTGCGCCATCTCGCACCACCAGACCTCGCCGCGTAGTGGCCGAGACCTCACGACGCCGCGGCGGCGGGGCGGAACGACGCGAGGTCGCCCCACGCGTCCGCTTCGTCGATCGGGTGCTCGTCGTAGGCGGCGTAGCCGGCGTCGACTTCTGCTGACCGCAGCCGTGCCAGGAGTGCGGTCAGGGCTTCGTCGAGCAGCGCGGCATCGCTGATCGGCGCCCGAGCCAGTCGAGCTGCCCTCAGGAGCGCTTCGTCGACGGTGGTGCTCACGCGTGTGCGAGCCACGCCACGAGTATGCCCTGCCGGCCTCCTGGCGACTGTCAGCTCCCTCTGGCATGGTGAGCCACGTCACTCGATCTGGGCTGACCCGAACGTCTGGGCCCGCCCGGAACCAGCCCAAAGGAGGGCTCATGGATCTACCCCGTCCTCGAGGCGTTCGTCGCCTCACCCCACTTCTTCGTCGTGCCGCCGTGCTGGCCACCGCGTCGCTGACCGTCTCGATGGCGCTGACGGTACCGGCCGCCGGCGGTGCCGACGCCGCCCGTCGGGTCAGCACCCAGGAGCCGGGCGTCACGGCCAACCTGTGGGAGTGGAACTGGCCCTCGGTGGCCAAGGAGTGCACCGACGTGCTGGGTCCCGACGGCTACGACGGCGTCCAGGTGGCGCCGCCGCAGAACTCGGTCAAGCGGACCGAGCTCGGGAACGGGCAGGACACGATCCTGCACCCGTGGTGGGAGGTCTACCAGGCTGTCAGCTACAAGCTGACCAGCCGGATGGGCAGCGAGAAGCAGTTCAAGCTCATGGTCAAGACCTGTCGCAAGGCCGGGGTCAAGGTCTACGTCGACGCGGTCATCAACCACACCACCGGCCAGGGCCACACCTCCTACGGCGGCACCGACTACACCCCGTACAACTACCCGGGCCTGTACTCCGCGCACGACTTCAACGTCAACAACGGCACCTGCCCGAGCAGCGACGGGGGCATTCAGGACTACAACAGCAAGGCGCAGGTCTTCAACTGCAACCTGGTCGGCCTCGAGGATCTCGACACGAGCACCCCGCACGTGCAGGCCGAGCTCGCGGGCTACCTGAACAAGCTGCTGCGCTACGGCGTCTCGGGCTTCCGGGTGGACGCGGGCAAGCACGTCGGCGAGCACGACCTGAACGCCATCTACTCCCGGCTGCACAAGACCAAGGACGGGGTGAAGCCGTACTGGGCCCTCGAGGTCTTCGGCGGCGGCCCGGGCGTGCTGTCCCCGCAGGCCTTCACGAAGTCCGGCGACGTCCTCGGCCTCGACGCGGCGCTGCAGATCAAGAACGCGTTCAAGAGCTACCCCGACGCCCATGTGGGCAGCATCGCCACGCTCGAGGTGTTCGGGAAGGGGTCCGGGCTCACCTCGAGCGCCAAGACGATGTCCTTCGTCACCAACCACGACACCGACCGCGACGGCGGCGCCAACTACCTGGGGCACAAGGACGGCGCCACGTTCATCCTGGCCAACGAGTGGCTGCTGGCCAGCGGCTACGGCTCGCCGCAGGTCTACTCGAGCTTCGAGTGGGCGAACAAGGACGACTCCCCGCCCTCCGCGGCCAGCGGGAAGATCACGAACACCGTCTGCGGCCCGGCCTGGACGTGCGACCACCGCAACCCCGGGATCGTCGCCATGGTGGCCTGGCACCACTACGCCGGCAAGGCCAAGCGGGCCAACTGGTACACCGACGACGCCAACGTGATCGCGTTCAGCAAAGGCACCCGGGCCTGGGCCGCGTTCAACAACGGCGCTGCTGCCAAGCAGATCCGGGTCCAGACCGGCCTGGCCGCCGGTACCTACTGCGACACGATCCACGGCGCCAAGAAGGCCGGCGCCTGCACGGGGCCGTCCGTGACGGTGAACGACACCGGCTTCGCGACCGTCACGGTCGCCGCCAAGGACGCCGTCGCCTTCACCCGCGCCGACCGCGTGTGATCGCCCTCGACCGGTAGGTCCTCACCAGACGAGCGTGGCCCGCACCGGAATCCGGTGCGGGCCACGGTCGTTCGGTCAGGGCGGCGTGCGGCCCGACGACCTGGGGTCAGCCGGCCGAGACGGCAGCACCGAAGTGGTCGCCGTTCTCGGACGCGCTGACGCCGGGCGCCGAGCTCTGGGTGAAGACCTGGTCGCCACCGGCGGTCACGTAGTTGCTCTGCCCCTGGAAGACCTGGACCGAGCCGCCGGCGGTCGCCGTGCCGACCTTCTCATAGGGCACGCCGACCGTGAGGTCGGCGAAGCTCGTGCCGATGGTGTTCGCGGCGCCCAGGGCGGCCCCGAAGTGGTCACCGGTCTCGACCGCGGCGTCGGAACCCTTCAGGTCCTGCTGGATCAGCTGGTCGTGGCCGAGGTCCAGTCCACCGGTGGCGCCCGGGATGATCTGGACGGCCCCGGCGTCGGACTTGCCGTTGAAGTTCTCCAGCGGTACGCCGACAGCGAGGTCGGCCTTGCTGGTCCGCGTCAGGTTGGCCCCCGCCAGGGCGCTGCCGAAGCGGTCGCTCTTCTCGGCCTTGTCGACGGCACTCTTGCTGTCCTGGGAGATGAACTGGTCGTGCAGGGTGGTCAGCCCGCTCTTCGTCCCGCGCAAGAGCGCGATCGCCCCGGCGTCGGCCGCCTTGCCCACGTTCTCGTAGGGGATGCCGACGGCCAGGTCCTTGTAGCTGCTGCCCGCGAAGTCGGCCACAGCCAGGGCGGAGCCGAAGCGATCGCCCTTCTCGGACTTGTCGCCCACCCCCGAGCTGTTCTGGGTGATGACCTTGTCGCCGCGGGTGGTGACCGCGCCGGTCGTACCGGGAAAGAACTGGATGGCCCCGGCGTCGACGACCTTGCCGACGTCCTCCAGCGGCACCCCGACGGCGAGGTCGCGCTTGGTGCCCGCCCCCAGGTTGCCGATGGCCAGCGCGGCGCCGAAGCGGTCGCCGCGCTCGGACTTGTCGCCGGCCCCGGCCGTGTTCTGGGTCAGCAGCTGGTCGCCGCTGATGGTGATCCCGCTCGGGGATCCGCGCAGGATCTGCACGGCGCCGGCGTCCTTGGCCGAGCCGACGTCCTCGTAGGGAACGCCGACGGCCAGGTCGGCCTGCGTGCTGCCGGCGATGTCCCCGGCCGCGAGGGTCGTGCCGAAGCGGTCCCCGGCCCGGGGGGAGCTCGCCGAACCGGCCGTGGCCTGGCTCAGGAACCGGTTGCCTGCCGCGGTGATCCCGCTGGCCGAGCCGTAGAAGATCTGGACCGCGCCGGCGTCGGTGACGCCGGCGAAGTCCTCACCGGGCACCCCGACAGCCACGTCGGCGTAGGCGTCGCCGTTGAAGTTGCCGATGGCCACCGCCGCGCCGAAGTGGTCGCCGGTCTCGGGGGAGTCGAGCACGCCCCCGGCACCCTGGCGGAAGGTCCGGCTGGACGAGGGGACGATCCCGGTCGCCGAGCCGTAGAGGATCTGCACCGAGCCGGCGTCGGTGGCGGCGCCGATGTCCTCGCCGGGCACGCCCACGGCGATGTCGGCGTAGCCGTCGTCGTTGAAGTCTGCCGGCACCGCACGGGCGGCCGCGGTGACGGGCGCCTGCTTCGGCGCGGCGATGGCGGTGCTGGCCAGGGTGCCGGTGGCGGCGGCCGCCAGTCCTACGCACGTCAAGGTCGCGACTGCTGCGCGACGGTACGACCGGTTCATTCGCGTCGTCCTCCTGTGTTGGTCCTGCGGCTGGCACGGGCGGTCACTCGCACTCAGGGTCTCGGCGGGTGCCGGTGCGGCGGAATCCAGCCCGTAGGCCGGCATCGCCAAACCCCCGCGGATGAGGCCGCCGACCTTAGCAAGCGCTGATGGCCCCGACCAAGGGCGCGAGGAATTCTCCGGCCGTCGGCGAACCGCGGCTCCGCGGCTGCGCCTGAGGTCGGCGGCAGCGTCGCAATTCGTGTGAACAAGGTCACACTCAGCAATCCTTCAGGAAGCTGGCGTCTGTGAAAGGACCTGGCACAGCCGATGACGTGCCCGTCGACACCCAGCCGAGCGACGTCGACGGCTGAGCGGTTGCGTCACCGCCGGCCCCTACACTTCGCGGCATGGCGACGACGGGGGCCCACAGCCGGGTGGTGCTGGCGCTGGTCTGGCTGGTCGTCGGCGCCGCCATGGTCGCCGTCCCCGTCTGGCTCGGCTGGACGCGCTGGCAGTCGGTCCTCACGGGCCATCCCGCGATGCTCGTGCTGGGGATCGCCTGCGGACTCTTCGGGTTCGTCGCGCTCGCCTGGGCCGTGGCGACGTTGCTGGTCGGCGACCGTGTCGAGCAGGGTGAGGCCGCGCTCTCCCGAACCCACCGGCAGCGCGTCCGGCGGGCCAACCGCCGCGTGGCCCTGGCCGTGCCCGCCCTGTTCCTCTGCGTGCTCACGGCGGGGCTGCTCGCCTGGGCCCGGCCGTTCGCCCCCACTCCGGTCGCCGTCACGGCCATGCGGTCGGCCAACGACATCCGGGTCTCGGACCGCATCACCTGGTACGAGATGACGTCGGTGGCCAAGAACGCCGACGACCAGGTGGTGAAGCCGACCGTCGGGCTGGTGTTCGTCCCGGGTGCTCGGGTCGACCCGCGCGCCTACGCCAAGCTGCTGCGCCCGCTGGCCGCGGCCGGCTATCTCGTGGTGGTGCTGAAGGAGCCCTTCGGGATCGCGTTCCTCGACCAGAACCACGCCGGCACCGTGATGCGGCTGCACCCGGAGATCACCACCTGGGTGGTCGCGGGGCACTCGCTCGGCGGCGTGGTGGCTGCGTCCTACGCCGACGGCCATCCGGTCGTCGGCACAGCCAAGGTCGCCGGGCTGGCGCTCTACGCCTCCTACCCGTCCTCTCGGCTGCAACGCACCGACCTGAAGGTCACGTCCATCTCGGGCTCTCTCGACGGGCTGAGCACCCCGGCGAAGGTGACGGCGTCGAAGGACGACCTGCCCGCCGCCAGCACCTTCGTGGTCGTCCCCGGGGCGGTGCACAGCTACTTCGGCGACTACGGTCTCCAGCCCGGGGACGGCACGCCCACAGCGGACCGGGTTCAGGCCCAGGCGCAGATCACCAAAGCGACGGCCGACCTGCTGGCCGCGGTCACCCCGCCCAAGCCGAAGAGCCGGTAGGGGCTCGGCTGCCGGGGTCTCTAGGATCGGGGCATGACCGACGGACTGGCGCTGGCCAGGGACAAGATGACGGCGGCCGGGGTGAACCCGCAGGCCATCGAGGTGTTCAGCCACTACTACACCCAGCTGCAGGAGGGCGTCACCGGCTTCATCGCCGAGGACAGCATCGCCCCGCTCGAGCACCCCGACCTGCTGGCCGACGTCACCGTCGCCGAGGAGGACGCCCGGGCCGCCCTCGGCGCGACTGTGATGATCAAGCTGAACGGCGGGCTCGGCACGTCGATGGGGATGGACCGGGCGAAGTCGCTGCTGCCGGTGCGCGACGGCCAGAGCTTCCTCGACCTGATCGTCGGCCAGGTCCGGGCCGCCCGGACGGCGTATGAGGTCACGCTGCCGTTGTTGTTCATGAACAGCTTCCGCACCCACGACGACACCCTGGCCGCCCTCGCGGGCTACGACGACCTGGCGGTCGACGGGCTCGACCTCGACTTCGTACAGAGCCAGGAGCCCAAGCTGCGCGCCGACGACCTGACGCCGGTGGAGTGGGCCGCCGACCCCACGATGGAGTGGTGCCCGCCCGGCCACGGTGACCTGTACCCGTCGCTCCAGGCGTCCGGGGTCCTCGACCGGCTGATCGCGCTGGGCTACCGCTATGCGTCGGTGTCCAACTCCGACAACCTCGGTGCCGCACCGGACGCGACGATCGCCGGCTGGTTCGCGGCCAGCGGAGCGCCGTACGCGGCCGAGGTCTGCCGCCGGACCGCGGCCGACCGCAAGGGCGGCCACCTCGCCATCCGGAAGGCCGACGGCCAGCTGATCCTGCGGGACACCGCGCAGACGGCCAAGGACGAGATGCACTACTTCACCGACGAGCACCGGCACCCCTACTTCCACACCAACAACCTGTGGTTCGACCTGCGCCGCCTGTCGGAGACCTTGACCCAGCGCAACTCCGTCCTGGGACTGCCACTGATCCGCAACGAGAAGACTGTCGACCCGGCCGACCCGTCCTCGCCTGCGGTGGTGCAGATCGAGAGCGCGATGGGCGCGGCGGTGGAGGTTTTCGAGGGCGCGACCGCCATCGGGGTCGGCCGGGAGCGGTTCCTGCCGGTGAAGACCACGAACGACCTGTTGCTGCTGCGGTCCGACGTCTACGACGTCGCCGAGGACGGCCGGCTCGTCCGGGTGGCTGACCCGGCCCCACTGGTCGACCTCGACAGCAGCCACTACAAGACGATCGGCGCCTTCGAGCAGCGCTTCCCAGCCGGGGCGCCCTCGCTGCGCCAGGCGAGCGGGCTCACCGTGGCGGGGGACTGGACGTTCGAGGCCGACGTCACCGTGGTCGGGGTCGGCACCCTGGCCGACGAGGGCGAGCCCCGCACCGTGCCCTCCGGAACGGTGCTGGGCCACTCGTCGAGCTGATCAGGGGCTGAGCGGGTGCAGCCTTCAGGTCAGGCGGTGGCGACGACCTCGTCGAAGTCGAGGCGCGGCTGGCGCGGCCGGTAGGACTCGGCGGTGGCGTGACCGAGGTTGACCACCAGGAAGGCGCGGTGCCGGCCGTCGGGGAAGAACTCCCGGCTCACGGCGTCGGCGTCGAAGCCGCCCATCGGTCCGGCGACCAAGCCGGCGGCCCGGACGGCGATGATGAAGTAGCCGGCCTGCAGCGAGGCGCTGGCGTGGGCCATCGTGGCCCGCGCGGACTCGTCGGGGAACTTGTCCCGGGCGTTCGGCAGGGCGGGGAAGACGCGGTGCATCTCGTCGTGGAAGTCGACGTCGGCGGCGAGTACCGCGACCAGCGGGGCCGCGGCCGTCCGACCCTTGTTGTTCCCCGCCATGTGCTCGACCAGCCGGGCGCGCGACTCGGGCGTCCGGACCAGCACGATCCGCAGCGGCTGGCTGTTCATCGCCGTCGGGCCCCACTTCACCAGGTCGTAGACGGCTCGCATCTGCTCGTCGGTGACCGGCGCGTCGGAAAACGCGTAACCGGTCTGGGCGGTGCGGAAAAGAAGGTCGGCCGTCTCGTTCGGAACCACGAGCGACGAGCTGAAGGCCTGCTCGTAGGCGGCGAGATCGGCGGAGTTCAGGTCGGTGTCAGTCACGGTGATTCAAGCGTCAACTGTCTGGTCGCTATTCCGGCCCCAGGTGTGACCCGAGGCATACCGTCCCTGAGACGATGGCCGGACCGTGGACACCTCGACCGAACTTCTGCCCTGGCACCAGGCCCTCGCCTACGCGGTCACCGGGCAGCGCTACCCCGAGCTGGGCCGCCAGGAGCGGCCGGACGTCGACGTGGTGGCGGCGTTCCTGGAGGGACGTTTGCCGGCCGTGCGTCCGCCCGGCGCGCATGCGGTGCCGGTCGAGCTGAGCGCCGGGCTGGGTCCGGCTCAGCTCACCGCCGCGGTCATGGCCCTGCGGACCCGCCTCGAGCACGACCGTGACGGTGACCAGAGTCGGCCGTTGGTGCCCGTCGTGGCCGACCGGCCGCTGTCCGCCGACGAGCAGCGGCTGCTGCGGGAGATGCCACCGCACCACGGCTCATGAGCCGTGGTGCAGTGGGTTGGGGGTTGGGGGTTGGGGGTTGGCGGTTGAGGGTTGGGGGTCGGAGATCGGGGATGCGGGGTCGGGCTCAGGCGGTCCGGCGGCGACGCAGGAACGGGTCGCTGATCGCGTCTGACCCGTACACGTCGTCGCCGCCCACGATGGTGCCGGGCGGAACGATCTCGTCGATCCGGTCCAGCACGTCGCTGCTGAGGCGGACGTCGACGGCACCGAGCTGGGTCTCCAGCTGCTCCATCGTCCGGGGACCGATGATCGGTGCGGTCACGGCCGGGTGCTGCAGCACGAAGGCGATCGCGAGGTGCACCAGGGACAGCCCGGCGTCCTCGGCCAGCAGCGCGAGCTGCTCGACGGCGTCCAGCTTGGCCCGGTTCTCCGGGAGGCTCAGGTCGTAGCGCCCCGGCATGCGCTTCGCGCGGTTGGTCTCGGGCGCGTCCTGGCCGGCGCGGAAGCGGCCGGTCAGCCAGCCACCGGCCAGCGGGCTCCACGGCAGGACCCCCATCCGGTACCGCTCCGCCACCGGCAGCACGTCGCGCTCGACGCCGCGGTAGAGCAGGGAGTACGGGGGCTGCTCGGTGACGAAGCGGGCCAGGCCGCGGCGCTCGGAGATCCACTGGTCCTCCACCATCCGGTAGGCCGGAAAGGTGGAGGAGCCGAAGGCGCGGATCTTCCCCTGCTGCTGCAGGTCGCTCAGCGCGGCGATGGTCTCGTCGTCGTCGGTGCCCGTGTCGGGGCGGTGCACCTGGTAGAGGTCGATCCAGTCGGTCTGCAAGCGCCGCAGGCTCGCCTCGACCTCCTGCACGATCCAGCGCCGGGAGTTGCCGCGGAGGTTCGGGTCGCCCCCCGGGGCTCCCATCGCCACGTCCATCGGACCGTGGAACTTCGTGGCCAGGATGACGTCGTCACGACGGCCCTTGAGTGCGAGCCCGACGATGGTCTCCGACTCGCCCTGGGCGTACACGTCGGCGGTGTCGATGACGTTGATGCCGGCGTCGAGCGCCCGGTGGATGACGGCGACCGAGGCGTCGTGGTCGGGCTCGCCCCAGGCGCCGAACATCATGGCGCCGAGGCAGAGCGGGCTCACGTACATGCCGGTGTGGCCGAGGTTGCGGTAGTCCATGAGGACCAACGTACGACCGGGCCGCGATCCCGCCACCGCCGGCAGGCCGACCCCTACGGGCGCGTGCCCTGCTCGCGGAGCAGGTCGCGGATCTCGGCCAGCAGGTCCTCGCTGGACGCCGCCTTCTCGGGCTCGTCGATCTTGCGCAGCGCGCTCAGCCGGTTGTACGGGACGACAACGAAGAAGTAGAGCACCGCCGCCGTCAGCACGAAGGTGATCAGCGCGGTGATGAAGTTCCCGACGTTGATCCCGGCCGCGGTGAGGTCGCTGAGGCCCTTGACCTGCACGATCAGCCCGAGGATGTCCAGCACGATCGCGGTGAAGGCCTTGACCACCTCGGCGAAGACCGTCCCCATGATGAAGGCGACCGCCAGCTCGATCAGGTTGCCCCTGAGCAGAAAGTCCTTGAAACCGCGCACGTCGTCCTCCTGGTCGCGGCGCCCCCTGCTGGACGCCTGCGCTCAGCAGACCAGGTCGGACGTGCCGGGGCAACGACCGACAGTGCGTGCCGCCCTGGTGCGTCGGGGCGGGTGACTCGATCCCGAGCGGCACCTGGCTTACCGCCAGCTCACGGTCAGGGTGCCGGTCGATGCGGCTTGGGCCAGGTCGGGAGCGACCTCGGCCGACACCTGGACCAGGACGAGGGCGCCCGAGGCCTCGGTGGACGTCGTCTCGTCCACCACGGGCACGGTGACCACCCTGACCGCCCGCGCGACCACCCGTGCCTTCGTCCCCTGGCCGTCCGCCGCGATCACGTCGACGAGGTCGCCGGGATGCAGCAGCCCGGCCAGGCCGGCGTCGGCGAGCCGGACGGGCGCGACCACCTGACCCGCCGCCGTGGTCGTCCGGGCCGACACCAGGGCCAGGTCGGTGAGTACCTGCCCCGCCGCGACCGGGGCCGCCAGGGTCCGCCCCAGCAGGAGGCCCGGATCGGCGACCGCCCTGGTCGGAGCGTCGTCAGCGGCGATCTGGTGCACCGCCACGTCGGCCGGGCTGAGGACCTTGCCACCCTGCAGCTCCTCGGCCGCGACCACGACCGTCGTGGTGGCCGGCCCCTCGGGCAGCGCCGCCGACACCGACGTGAGGACGGCCAACGCGGCCGCCACCGCAGCCAGCGGACGCCGGTGCCACGACACGGCGCGCGTCAGGCTGTGCCAGGGACGTCGGGGGGCGGCAGGTCCGGATGCGGTGCTGGATGGTCGGTGCTGGGGCGTTGGAGATCGGCTCACGCAGGGAGGTTAAGGACGGCGCGCGCCGGTGTGCGCGTTGTCCACAGCTAGGAGCCGGTCTTGGCTCCTGTGGAGGACGAGGACGAGGAGCCGCTGGCCGCCGGCGCGGGGGAGGGTGCCTTGGCGGGGGTGGTGTCCTTCGTCGGCGCCGACTTCTCCGTGGACGAACCGGAGCCGCCGTCCTTCGTGTCGCTCTTGCCTTCGCTCTTGCCTTCACCCGAGCCGGACCCGGAGCCCGAGTCCGAGCCCTCCGGCTTACGGCTGTCGGTGCGGTAGAAGCCGGAACCCTTGAAGACCACGCCGACGGCGTTGTAGATCTTGCGCAGCGGTCCGCCGCAGTTCGGGCACTCGGTGAGGGCGGCGTCGGTGAACTTCTGCACCGCCTCGAGGTCGTGCCCACACTCGGTGCAGCGGTACTGATAGGTCGGCATGCGTGCGCTCTTCTCGTCCAGGTCCGTGCCGGCGGCCCGTGCCGGCCGTCACTTAGCACTCAACCATACCGACTGCCAGGTGTCGGACAGGAACTGTCCTCAGCCCTCATTACGCTGAGCGCGTGCGTCGCCTCCCCCGCTGGTTGCTCTTCCCCGCCATCGCCCTCGTGCTGGCGCTGGTGGTGCTGCCCGTCGTGGTCGTGGGTGGCGTGCGGCAGTCGTTCCCCCAGCTGTCCGGCCGGTTGAGCCTGCCCGGCCTGAAGGCGCCCGTCGACGTGCTGCGGGACAGCTACGGCGTGCCGCAGATCTACGCCGACAACGCCGAGGACCTCTTCGAGGCCCAGGGCTACGTCGTCGCGCAGGACCGGTTCTACGAGATGGACTTCCGCCGCCACGTCGCGGCCGGACGGCTGGCCGAGCTGTACGGAGAGTCGCAGGTCAAGACCGACGCCTACGTCCGCACGCTCGGCTGGCGTCGCACCGCCGAGGCCGAGCTCGGCCTGCTCTCCTCCTCGACCCGGCGCTACCTCGACGCCTACGCCGCCGGGGTCAACAGCTACCTCCAGGGGCGCTCGGACAGCGACATCTCCTTGGAGTACGCCCTGCTCGGGGTCGAAGGCCTGGACTACACCCCTGAGCCGTGGACGGCCGCGGACTCGGTCTCGTGGCTGAAGGTGATGGGCTGGCAGCTGGGGTCGAACATCAACCTGGAGACCTCCCGGGCGCTCGTCACGGCCAAGGTCGGCGCGACGCGGGCAGCGATGCTGTACCCCGCGTACCCGCTCGAGGGGTACGACCCGATCGTGCGGCGCGGGACGGTGGTGGGCGACGCGTTCTCCCCGGACGCGGCCGCGGCGTCGCGCCGACCGGCCGTACCGGGGCTGAGCCGCGGCCAGCTGAAGGCCGCCGACGGCGTGCTGACCCGCGCCGCGGAGCTCAACCGGACCATCCCCGACGTCCTCGGCACCGACGCGGGCAGCGGCGAGACCGGCTCCAACTCGTTTGCCGTCGCCGGCACGCGGACCGCCAGCGGGCACGCCATCCTGGCCAACGACCCGCACCTGGCCACCTCCATCCCGTCGACCTTCGCCCAGGTGGGGCTGCACTGCCGCTCGGTCTCCACCGCCTGCCCGTTCGACGTCTCCGGCTACAGCCTGGCCGCCATGCCCGGGGTGGTGATCGGGCACAACACCGCGATCAGCTGGGGCATGACCACCAGCTACGCCGACGTCCAGGACCTCTACCTCGAGCAGGTCCGCGGCGACACGGTGCGCGTCGACACGACGCAGGGAGGTGCGGCGTACCAACCGCTGACCCTGCGGACCGAGCAGATCACGGTGCGCGGTGAGGACCAGCCGCGGACGCTCCGCATCCGTTCGTCGCGGCACGGCCCGCTGCTCTCCGACGTCGACGACCAGCTGCAGCGGGTCGGCGCGCCGGTCGTCCCGGGCGGGGACGCGTACGCCGTCGCGCTGCAGTGGACCGGTTCGACGCCGGGCCGCAGCATGGACGCGGTGCTGGCGATCGACGCGGCCCAGACGTTCGCGCAGTTCCGCGCCGCGGCGAAGCTGCTCTCGGCGCCCTCGCAGAACCTGCTCTACGCCGACACCGCAGGACACATCGGGTACCAGCTGCCGGGCGCCATCCCGGTCCGCGGCCGTGGGGACGGCCAGCTGCCCTCGCCGGGCTGGGACCAGCGCTACGACTGGCGCGGCACCATCCCGTTCGCGAAGCTCCCGTACGTCTACGACCCGCCCAGCGGCTACCTCGTCTCGGCCAACCAGCAGGTCATCGGGCGGCAGTACCCCTACGCGATCGGCTCGGAATACTCCTACGGCTGGCGTAGCCAGCAGATCAGCGACCGGCTCGAGCGGGCCGGACCGCTGACCATGGACGCCGCGGAGCAGATCTTCTACGACGACGACGTCCGGGTGGCGGCCGACCTGGTACCCGCTCTGCTGCGGATCAAGGTGGCTGACTCCTGGGTGGCCGAGGGTCAGCGCACGCTGGTGGGCTGGGACTACTCGGCCTCGGCCGACTCGGCCGCGGCGGCGTACTTCAACGTCGTCTTCCACAACATCATGAAGCTCACCTTCCGCGACGAGCTGCCCGAGGACCTGTGGCCCAGCGGCGGTGACCGCTGGTATGCGGTGGTCCAGGCGCTGATGGCCCAGCCCGACAGCCGCTGGTGGGACGACACCAGCACGCCCGGCGTGGTCGAGCGGTGGGACGACGTCCTGCTGGCCGCGATGACCGGGGCACGTAAAGAGATCACCTCGCTGATGAGCCGGGACACCGACGGCTGGCAGTGGGGACGGCTGCACCAGGTGCGGCTGGAGAGCCCGACGCTCGGCCAGAGCGGGATCGCGGCCGTCGAGGGGCTTTTCAACCGCGGCCACTACCCGGTGGGCGGAGGACCGGCCGTGGTCGACGCGATGGGCTACGACGACCGCCTTGGCTACTCCGTCACCACCGCCCCGACGATGCGGATGCTGGTCGACCTCGGCAACCTCGACGGCTCTCGCTGGGTGAACCAGTCCGGGGTCTCCGGGCACGCGTACAGCCCGAACTACGACGACCAGACCGCGTTGTGGGCCGACAACCGGACCTGGGCGTTCGTCTCCTCCCGGGCGGCGGTCGAGGCGGCGACCACCGACCGGCTCCAGCTGGTCCCGGGCGGCTGAAACCGGCTGGGTCGTCGGGGTGGGGCGGCGGTAGGGTGGTCGGCACAGGCGTCGATCCGGCCATCACCGGGAAGCCTCCGGAAGAACGGGTCTCGTGCCTCAGTAGAACCGGACGGGTGGGCCCGTCACTGCCCCGACGAGTGGTCGTGCCCGGATGAGTAGGCCCGGATGCGGCAAGCGAGGTGGTACCGCGGCACCCTCTGCAGGTGGAGGAGCGTCGTCCTCGTGTCGTACCGACACGGAAGAGACGCAGCCATGACCTACCCGATCCAGACCACCGGATCCGCCGACAGCGGCGCCGGCGTGCCTTCGAGCCCCAGGTTCCCGGCGATCGAGGAGCGGGTGCTGGCGTTCTGGAAGGACGACGACACCTTCCGGGCGTCCGTCGAGCGCAACCCGGCCGGGCAGGACGGTAGCAACGAGTTCATCTTCTACGACGGTCCGCCCTTCGCCAACGGGCTGCCGCACTACGGCCACCTGCTGACCGGCTACGTCAAGGACATCGTCCCGCGCTACCAGACCATGCGCGGCCGCCACGTCGAGCGCCGTTTCGGCTGGGACTGCCACGGCCTCCCCGCCGAGCTCGAGGCGATGCGTCAGCTGGGGCTCAAGACGAAGGACGAGATCCTCGAGCTGGGCATCGACAAGTTCAACGAGGCGTGCCGGGCCTCGGTGCTGCGCTACACCGACGAGTGGCAGGACTACGTCACCCGCCAGGCCCGCTGGGTCGACTTCGACCACGACTACAAGACCCTCGACCCCTCCTACATGGAGAGCGTGCTCTGGGCGTTCAAGACGCTGTACGACAAGGGTCTGGTGTACGAGGGCCTGCGCGTCCTGCCCTACTGCTGGAACGACGAGACACCGCTGTCGAGCCACGAGCTGCGGATGGACGACGAGGTCTACCAGGTGCGGCAGGACCCGGCCGTCACGGTCGGCTTCCGGCTGGAGACCGGCGAGCTCGCGCTGATCTGGACCACCACGCCCTGGACGCTGCCCAGCAACCTGGCCGTCGCGGTCAACCCCGCCGTGGACTACGTCGTCGTGGAGCACGTCTCAGGCGATGGACGCAGCCAGCGCTACCTGCTGGCCGAGGCCCGGCTCGCCGCGTATACCCGCGAGCTCGGGGAGGACGCAGCAGACCGGATCGTGGAGCGGCTGAGCGGCGCCGATCTGGTCGGGCGGGCCTACACGCCACCCTTCTCCTACTTCGCCGGCCGGGAGCACGCCCACCGCGTGCTGGCCGCGGAGTACGTGACCACCGACGAGGGCACCGGCATCGTGCACATGGCACCGGCCTTCGGCGAGGAGGACAAGGTCGCGTGCGACGCCGCGGGGATCGTGCCCGTCGTGCCGGTGGACGCGGCGGGACGGTTCACCACCGAGGTGCCCGACTACGCCGGGATGCAGGTCTTCGACGCCAACCTGGCGATCATCGACGACCTGCGTGCGGTGACGGGCGGCGGCAGTGCCGCGTCGGTCACTCCCGGCACGGTGCTGTTGCGCCGTGAGACCTACGACCACCCGTACCCGCACTGCTGGCGCTGCAAGAACCCGCTGATCTACAAGGCGGTGTCCAGCTGGTTCGTCGCGGTGACAGCGGTCAAGGACCGGATGCTGGAGCTCAACGGCGAGATCACCTGGGTGCCTGAGCACGTCAAGGACGGTCAGTTCGGCAACTGGCTGGCCGGCGCGCGCGACTGGTCGATCAGCCGCAACCGCTTCTGGGGGAGCCCCATCCCGGTCTGGAAGTCCGACGACCCGCGCTACCCCCGCACCGACGTGTACGGCTCGGTCGCCGAGTTGGAGGCTGACTTCGGCGAGCCCGCGAGCCCGAGCAAGGGACGCAGCGGCTTCGCGGTGACCGACCTGCACCGGCCGTACGTGGACGAGCTCACCCGCCCCAACCCGGACGACCCGACGGGCCGGTCGACGATGCGCCGGATCGAGGACGTGCTCGACGTCTGGTTCGACTCGGGGTCGATGCCCTACGCCCAGGTGCACTACCCGTTCGAGAACACCGACTGGTTCGAGCACCACTTCCCGGGCGACTTCATCGTGGAGTACGTCGGCCAGACCCGCGGCTGGTTCTACCTGATGCACGTGCTGGCCACGGCGCTCTTCGACCGGCCGGCGTTCTCCAGCGCGATCAGCCACGGCATCGTCTTGGGCAGCGACGGCCGCAAGATGAGCAAGTCGCTGCGCAACTACCCCGACGTGAGCGAGGTCTTCGACCGCGACGGGGCCGATGCGATGCGCTGGTTCTTGATGTCGAGCCCGATCCTGCGGGGTGGCAACCTGATCGTGACCGAGCAGGGCATCCGCGAGGGCGTCCGGCAGGTAATGATCCCGCTCTGGAACGCCTGGTACTTCTTCTCCCTCTACGCCAACGCCGCCAACGGGGGGTCCGGCTACGCGGCCCAGCAGCGCACGGCCTCCGACCACGTCCTGGACCGCTACGTGCTGGCCAAGCTCCGCGGGCTGGTCGAGACGCTGACCACCGAGTTGGACGCGCTCGACGTCGCGGCGGCGTGCGACGCGACCCGGGGGTTCCTCGACGTGCTGTCGAACTGGTACATCCGGCGTTCCCGGGACCGGTTCTGGGACGGCGAGTCGGCGGGGTCGCAGGCGGCCTTCGACACCCTCGCGACCGTGCTCGAGGTGCTGACCCGGGCGGTGGCGCCGCTGCTGCCGCTAACCGCCGAGGAGGTCTGGCGTGGGCTGACGGGCGGCCGGTCGGTGCACCTGACCGACTGGCCCGATGCGGAGCAGCTGCCTGCCGACGACGCGCTGGTGGCGGCGATGGACCGCGTCCGCGAGGTCTGCTCGACGGGCTCGGGGCTGCGCAAGGCGGAGAACCTGCGGGTCCGGCTGCCGCTCGCCTCGCTCACGGTGGTCGCCGACGACGCGGCGGCGCTCGAGCCGTTCACCGCCCTGGTGGCCGAGGAGCTGAACGTCCGGCGGGTCGCGCTGACCGACGTCGACTCCGGGGAGTCGGGCGGCTTCGGCGTCCGGCAGACCCTGCAGGTGCTGGCCCGGGCGGCCGGGCCACGGCTGGGCAAGCAGGTCCAGACCGCCATCCGCGGCAGCAAGAGCGGCGACTGGTCGGTGGCCGAGGACGGCGCGGTGACCGCCGGTGGGGTGGCCCTGGTCCAGGGCGAGTACACGCTGCAGACGGTGGTCGCCGACGCCGAGCCCGGGACCTCGCGGGCGGTGGCGGTGCTGCCGGGTGGTGGGTTCGTGGTCCTCGACACCGCGGTCACACCTGAGCTGGCCGCCGAGGGGCTGGCTCGCGACGTCGTCCGGGCCGTCCAGCAGGCCCGTCGCGCGGCCGGGCTGGAGGTCAGCGACCGGATCGCCCTTACCCTCGGCGGGGGAGCGGACCTGGTCGCGGCGGTGCAGACCCATGCCGACCTCATCGCCATCGAGACTCTGGCCGTCTCGCTGGAGGCGACCGAGCAGCCGCTCGGCGCGGACGCCGTCGAGATCGGGGATCGGCAGCGGGTCGCCGTCACCGTCGCGCGGGCCTGAGCTCTTCGGGCGCGGGGAGCGGGGCGGGTCAGCCGTCATGGACGGCGATCACCGCAGCATTGGACCAGTCGCAGCTCCGTACCGAGGCCTTGCCGTCGGCGGGTAGCTGGACCAGGCAGCTGGCCAGCCCGAGGTGTGAGATCCGCTGGTACGTGCCGGAGAAGTGTTTCTGGTGCTCGGTCCGCAGCCCCAGGTACTCCTCCGGCTTGGCGGTGATGGTGTCGGTCCGCGGCGGCAGCAGTTCGACCGCCGCTGCCGCCAGGACCCAGTGTTCCCGCGAGACCCGTCCCCGCCGCGAAGTTCCCGCTCCGGCTGTTCTGGCCTCTCACGTTCCTGCATCATCGCCCCCGACCCGATCGCTTTGACCGCTCCGTGCGAGCGCCCGGCTTCGACGCTAGGGCTCCACGGGGTGCTCTGACCGGTTGTCCACAGGCTCCCGGCCAGACCCCGCTGTCGGTTCTTACGGTTTCTTGGACCCTCAGATGCGTCCCTCAATAACAGTTCTGTTGCGATCTGATGCCATCGTCTGTGGTCAAGGAATGGTCCATCAAAGCGATTCGGGACTAAAGACCGGAAACGGCAGGACCAAAGTCGTAAATGGCCCGTCCGAAGCCAACCACCTTTGCCGTGGGTCCGAAGCCGAAATGAAGCCGCCGGGGGGAGCTTTGCCATCAACCGACCGTCTGCCGAAGGAGTTCCGCATGCCCTCCACCACGCCCGCTGCCCCCGGACCCCGCCGCCGGCGGCGTCTGACGCCTCTCGCCCTGCTGACCGGTGCCCTCGGCGCGGTGGTCCTGGCGCTGTCGATGAACAGCAGCCTGGCCGCGTTCACGGCGAGCATCACCAACAGCATCAACACCGCCGCCGCCGGTACCCTGGTCATGCAGGAGCAGAACAACGCCGGAACGGTGACCTGCACCAGCACCGACGGCGCTGGCAACAACGTGGCCACGAACACCGCTACCTGCGCCACGATCAACAAGTATGGCGGCAGCACGACGATGGTGCCGGGCCAGACCGTCAGCACCACCGTGACCATCAAGAACATCGGGACCGCTCCGGCCGCGACCTTCACCCTCGCCCCGAGCACCTGCACCCAGTCCGGCAACGTCACCGGCAGTGCCACCGACTTCTGCAGCAAGCTGAATGTCGTCCTCAGCCAGACCGTCGGGTCGACGACCACCACCATCACCCCGGCCGGCTCGACCCTGGCTAGCCTGGCCACCGGTGGTGCCCTGACGTTGACCGCTCCGGTGGCTCCCCAGGCGGTGGTGACCTTCACGTTCGCGGTGACGATCGCGGCGTCCGCGGGCAACACCTACCAGGGGCTCGCGGCCTCGCAGCCGCTCGTCTGGACCTTCACCTCCTGATCCCACCTCCTGATCCGCCGCCCCCGACCCCGGCCCGTCAAGGACACTCGCCATGGCCTCCACCGTCATCAGCAGAGGACTGAGCCGCCGCTCCAGCCCGGCTCGCCGGTCGGGGACGCGGGTGCGGGTGCGGGCGGCGGACCGGGGGAGGACGGCAGCCGCCGTCGCCGTCCTGGCCGTGTTCGGCCTGCTGGCCGTCGTCGGCGTCGGCTGGCGGTTGGCCGGGGGCAGCTGGGCGGTGATCGAGACCCCGTCGATGGGACGAGCGGCGCCTGTGGGCACGCTGGTCCTGATCAGGGAGCGGCCGATCGGCCAGGTGCGGGTCGGTGACGTCATCACCTTCAGACCGCCCGGGAACCCGTCGCACCTCTACACCCACCGGGTGGTGCAGGTCTACCCGGACGGTTCGGTTCAGGTACGCGGAGACATCAACGGCTCGCCCGACCCGCTGCCCATCACCGGGCCCGACCTGCTCGGCACGGTGGTGGTGCGGTTGCGGGGCGTCGGTTACCTCGTGCGTGGACTGCCGGCGGTGGTCCTCGCGGTGGTGGTGCTGCTGGTCGCGACGAGTCGCTACCTCTCGGTGCGCTGGCGCTCCAGCGCCCGCATCCTCGGCGTCTGCCTCATCGTCGCGGCGGCGGCGCTGATCCTGCGCCCCTTCGTCCACCCGATCCTGATCGCCGTCAGCCCGGAGGCCCAGCCGGACGGGCACCACCTGGCCAGTCTGGTCTCGGGCGGGATCTTCCCGACCCGGGTGACCGGCGCCGACGGCGCCTACGTCGATCTCCGGGCCGGGGAGACGGGCGTGGTCGCGGTGGCCGTCGACCGGCCAGGGGGCCCGTTCGTGATCAACGGCAGCCCGCACCTACAGGACTGGTGGCTCCTGGCGGTGGTGCTGGTGTCGGCGCTGCCGCTGGTCTGGTGCCTCGTGGTCGGGTTGTCGCCCGAGGAACCCGAGCCGGAGCAGTGAGCGCTCGTCGGCCCGTCCGGCGGCCCGGACCGCTCGTCCTGGCGGGCCTGCTGGTGAGCCTGGCTCTCAGCCTGCTCGCTGCTCTCACCCCGGGCAGCTCGGCAGCGTTCACGGCCCGGGTGAGCAACAGCACCGACACCGCGGCTGCCGCCCCCTACTTCACCTGCGCCGCCTCGGCGACTGGAAGTACCCCGAGGCCCTGGGTCGACTACCCGCTGCAGGACGCCCTGGCCCTCGCGACTGCGGTCGACGTCTCAGGTAACAACCGCACCGGCACCTACGTCGGCCTGCCGACCCACAGCGGCTCGACCGCCTGCGCCCGGGACAGCGGTGGGTCAACCAGCTTCAACGGATCGAGCAGCTGGGTGCGCAGCCCCTCCTTCGGTACCGCCCCGGGTACCTTCAGCCTGGAGATCTGGTTCCGCACGAGCACGGCCGGCGGGCTGTTGATCGGTTTCAACAACGCCGCGCTGACGGCCGGCACCAGCTACGACCGGCTCGTGTACCTCAACACGTCGGGGAAGCTCGTCTTCGCCGTCCAACCCTCCGCCTACGTCACCGTCACGTCCCCGGCCAGCTACACCGACGGCAGCTGGCACCTGGTGGCGGCCACCTTCGGCACCAACGGCCTCGACCTCTACGTGGACGGGGTGGCGGTGGCGAACAACCCGAGCACAGCCGCGCCGCGGTCCTACTCGGGCTACTGGCGGATGGGGTACAGCAATCTGGACGCCTTCACCGACGAGGGCAGCCAGTACTTCACCGGCCAGCTGAGCTACGCCGCCGTCTACACCAGTGCCCTGACCGCGGCTCAGGTCGCGCAGCACTACGCGGCGGGCAGAGCGGTCTAGGTCAGGCTGCGCTGCAGCAGGGCCGTGGGCGTCAGCACCGCGTCGACCGGCCGGTCCCAGACCTGGACCGGGACCGCCTTGAGGACCTCGTCGGCGTTCAACAGCACCCACACCGGGACTCCGCGGCGGGCGGTGCCCAGCGCCCGGTCGTACCAGCCCCCGCCACGGCCCAGCCGAGCTCCTCGACGGTCGGCGGCCAGGCCGGGGCAGAGGACCAGGTCGGCGGGGGCCAGGCCCTCGGGCAGCGACTCCGTGCTCGGTTCGAGGATCCCGGACCGACCGGCCTGCAGCGCGTCGGGTCCGGCGTACGGGGCCCAGGCCGGTGCGGAACCGCGGCTGAGCACGGGCAGCAGCACCCGTACGTCCTGGGCGGCGAGCCACGCCACGACCGGCAGCGTCCCCGGCTCGGTCCCGGCCGACAGGTAGGCGGCGACGGTGGCGGGCGGTCCGTGGCCCAAGGCCTCGGTCAGCACGCGCAGCCGTTCGAGGTCGTCGGCCTCGCGCTGCTCGGGGCTGCGACTCTCCCGGCGGAGCTGCACCGCGCGTCGCAGCGTCGCTTTGGCTCCGGCCAGAGCCTCGTCGTCGGCGGCAGAAGCAGGCATCGGGCCATCGTAGGAGGCAGGGTCCCCTGAGAAATCAACTCCAGTTCGCGCCGCGGGCCCCCGCTGAGCGTGCGTCCGGCGTCGGCCTCCCAACTGGTGATGGAAAATCAGGGAACCTCTAAGGTGACCTCTGTGCCTGACGCTCTGGACCAGCCCGATCCCGACTGGTGGCGGCAGGCGGTGGTCTACCAGATCTACCCGCGCAGCTTCGCCGACACCGACGGCGACGGCGTGGGGGACATCCCGGGAGCGGTGTCCAAGATCGACTACCTCGCCGACCTCGGCGTGGACGCGGTCTGGTTGAGCCCGTTCTACCCCTCCCCGATGGCCGACGGCGGCTACGACGTCAGCGACTACCGCGACGTCCACCCGCAGCTGGGGACCCTCGCCGACTTCGACGCCCTGGTGACCGGCGCCCACGCCCGCGGGATGAAGGTGATCGTCGACATCGTCCCGAACCACACCTCCGACGAGCATCCCTGGTTCGTGGAGGCGCTTGCCGCTGCGCCCGGGTCGCCGGCTAGGGACCGTTACATCTTCCGCGACGGACTCGGTGAGAACGGCTCGCAGCCCCCCTCGGACTGGATCTCCCACTTCGGCGGGTCCGCGTGGACGCGTGTCACGGACGCGGCCGGCCGGCCCGGCCAGTGGTACTGCCACCTCTTCGCCCCGCAGCAGCCCGACCTGGACTGGCGCCACCCCGAGGTCCGGTCCGACTTCATCACCACGCTGCGTTTCTGGGCCGACCGTGGCGTCGACGGCTACCGGGTCGACGTGGCGCACGCCCTGGCCAAGGACCTCTCCGAGCCGCTGCGCAGCAAGCCCGACCTCGAGGACGACCTGCCGCTCGACGGCTCCGACCCGCTGTACGACCGCAACGAGGTGCACGAGATCTACCAGGAGTGGCGTCAGGTCTTCGACACCTACGACCCGCCCCGCAGCGCCGTCGCCGAGGCCGTCTCCCATCCCGCCCGGCGGGCGCTCTACGCCCGGCCCACCGAGCTGGGCCAGGCCTTCAACTTCTCGCTGATGAAGGCGCCCTTCGGCGCCCGGACGTTCGGTGAGGTGATCACCTTCTGTCTCGCCGAGGCGGCCAAGACCGGTTCCTCCTCGACCTGGGTGCTCTCCAACCATGACGACATCCGTCACGTCACGCGGTACGGCCTGCCCGCCGGCACCTCCTACGAGGCGTGGCTGATGACCGAGGGCACTGATCCCGTGCCCGACCTCGCGCGCGGCCTGCGCCGGGCGCGCGCGGCCACGACGTTGATGTTCGCGCTGCCCGGCTCGTCCTACGTCTACCAGGGCGAGGAGCTGGGGCTGCCGGAGGTCGCCGACCTGCCGGCCGAGGCCCTGCAGGACCCGACCTGGACCGACAGCGGCCACACCGTCAAGGGTCGCGACGGCTGCCGGGTGCCGATCCCGTGGGCGCCGACCCCGCCTGCGTACGGCTTCGGGCCCGGCCGTCCCTGGCTGCCGCAGCCGGCGACCTTCGCCGCGCTGTCGGCCGCCGTGCAGGCGCAGGAACCGGACTCCACGCTGGAGCTCTACCGCCGGGCGTTGCAGCTGCGGCGTCGGCTGCAGGGGGCCGAGCAGCTCGACTGGGTGGCCAGCGAACCCGACGTGCTGCACTTCGTCCGGCCCGGGGGCTGGCACTGCGTCACGAACTTCGGTGACGTGCCGGTCGCCCTGCCGCCGGGTCAGGTGGTGCTGAGCAGCACCGGGACGACGGTCGCCGACGAGCTCGCGGGAGAGTCGACGGTCTGGCTGACCTCGGTCTGAGCGGCCGCTCTCAGCCGAGGCCGTCCGGTCCCGGCTGGCAACGCGGGCACCAGAACAGGTTGCGGCCCACCAGCACCTCGTGCCGGACCGGGGTGTGGCAGCGCCGGCACGGCTCGCCCGCCCGGCGGTAGACGTAGTGGGCATCGCTGCGCCGCGCCGGCCCGGAGACGCGTTCGCGGTCGCCGGGGTCGGTCGTGATGATCTTGCCGGCGCGCACGCCCGCCCGCATCAGCCGGACCAGGTCCTCCCACATGTCCAGCCACACCACCGGGTCGAGGTCGCGCCCGGGCAGGTACGGGTTCACGCCGTGCCGGAAGAGGATCTCGGCGCGGTAGACGTTACCCACTCCGGCGAGCACGGTCTGGTTCATCAGCAGGGCACCCAGCGCCGTCCGGCTGCGGGCCAGCTTGGCGGCCGCCAGCCCCGGGTCGGCGTTCGGTCGCAGCGGGTCGGGGCCGAGCGCCGCGGTGACCTCGGCCTTCTCCGCCCGGGTGACGACCTCGCAGGTGATCGGGCCGCGCAGGTCCAGCCAGCTCTGCTCGCTCTCGAGCCGCAGCCGGAGCGCCCCCCGAGCCTCCGGCGCCGGGCCGGGGCCGTCGGCGAACTTGCCGTACAGGCCGAGGTGGACGTGCAGGAGCAGGTCCCTCTCGTAGGTGTGGAAGAGGTGCTTGCCCCACGCGTCGGTGGACTGCAGCACGTGACCGTCGATCAGGGCTGCCCCGTCGGCGAAGCGTCCCTGCGGACTGCTGGCGCGGACGGTCTGGCCGCCGAGCAGCTTGGCGTGCCGTCGGGCCAGCCGGTGGATCGTATGACCTTCTGGCACGCACGCGAGACTAGTTGGCCCCCCAACCGACCTGTCAGAAGCCAGTTGGCCCAGGGGACAACGGAGTTCTGACAAGTCGGGGTGCCGCCGTGGTTCGACGGCTGGCACGGCCAGACGACCTAGGGTGGCGGGTATGCCCCTGTTCGGCCGCAAGAAGTCTCCGGAAACGACGCTGCCGCGGGAACGGTGGGAGCCGCTGCCCCCGCCGCCCGAGCCAGGTCCGGACGGGCTGCGCTCGATGGACGACCACCGCGACTACCTGCTGAGCTGCCTGACCGAGCTGCCGGCGTTCAACCAGCAGATCCTCGACGCCCTGGACCTCAGCATCTGCGAGGACGTCTACTCCTCGATCGACATGCCGCGCTTCGACAACTCCGCGATGGACGGGTACGCCGTCCGGGCCGTCGACGTGGCGGACGCCTCCCCCGAGCACCCTGTCAGCCTGCCCGTGGTGGGCGAGGTCGCCGCCGGGCAGGACGCGCTGCACCGCCTCTCGCCGGGGACGGCGATCAAGATCATGACCGGTGCGCCGCTGCCTCCCGCCGCCGACGCGATCGTGCCGTACGAGAACACCGACCGCGGCACCGACGACGTCTTGGTGCACGAGCCCAGCGTGGTCAGCCAGCACGTCCGCTACGTCGGCGAGGACATCCGGTCCGGCGCGCAGCTCTTCGCTGCCGGGGACCTGCTCGGACCGCGCGCCATCGGGCTGCTGGCCGCCGTCGGCCGCGACAAGGTGCTGGTCCGTCCCCGGCCCCGAGTCGCCGTCGTCTCCACCGGGTCGGAGCTGGTGGAGCCGGGCCACGAGCTCGGCGGACCGCACCAGATCTATGACTCCAACTCGGCCATGCTCGCGGCCGCGGCGAAGGCGGCGGGCGCGCAGGTGTTCCGCGTCGGGCTGGTCAGCGACGACCCGTCCGAGGTGCTCCAGGTGATTGCCGACCAGCTGGTCCGGGCCGACCTGATCCTGACCACCGGCGGAGTGAGCCAGGGCGACTACGACGTGGTCAAGGCGGCGCTGCCCGAGCTGGGCGCCACCGACTTCGCCTCGGTGGCCATGCAGCCCGGCAAGCCTCAGGGCTTCGGCCTGATCGGGGACGACCGGACGCCGATGATCATGCTGCCGGGCAACCCCGTCAGCGCCTTCGTGTCGTTCGAGGCGTTCGTCCGGCCGGCGATCCGCAAGCTGATGGGCGTCACGCCTTACACCCGGCCCGTGGTGCGCTGCCGGGCCACGCACGACTTCGGGTCCGCGCGCGGACGGCGTCAGCTCGCCCGCGGCATCGTCAGCCTGGACGCCGACGGCGGTCGGCTGGTCGAGCTCACCGGCGGCCACGGCTCCCACCTGCTCGGCGGCCTGGCCCGGGCCAACGCCATCGTCGTGCTCGGCGAGGACGTGACGGCGGTGAGCGCGGGCGAGGACGTCGAGGTCTGGCTGCTGGAGGAGGTGTACGGGTGAGCGGACCGGTCTTCCCGCACCTGACCGAGGCCGGCCAGGCACGGATGGTGGACGTCTCGGCCAAGGAGGTCACCGCCCGCACCGCCACCGCGGCCGGCCGGGTGCTGCTGAGCGCCGAGTGCGTGGCCGCGCTGCGCGACGGGACGGTCCCGAAGGGTGACGCGTTGGCGGTGGCCCGGATCGCTGGGATCCAGGGAGCCAAGCGGACGTCGGAGCTGATCCCGCTCTGCCACCCCCTGTTCCTGAGCGGGGTGGACGTGACCGCCGAGGTGAGCGACGAGGGCGTCGAGCTGACCGCCACCGTCCGGACGAACGAGCGGACCGGCGTCGAGATGGAAGCTCTCACCGCCGTCACCACCGCCGCGCTGACCGTGGTCGACATGATCAAGGCCGTCGACCGGGCCGCGGTGATCACCGACGTCCGGGTCCTGGCCAAGTCCGGCGGCCGCCGCGGCGAGTGGCAGCGCAACGAGGACGGGAACCCGTGAGCGACTCCGCGCTGGTGATCACGGTCTCCACCCGGGCGTCCGCGGGCGTCTACGCCGACCGATCCGGCCCGATCATCGTCGAATCCCTGCGGACGCTCGGCTTCGAGGTGGACGACCCGCTGGTGGTGCCCGACGGGGACGAGGTGGGAGCGGCCCTGCGGTCGGCGGTCGAGGACGGCTATGCGGTGGTGATCACCACCGGCGGAACCGGGTTGAACCCCCACGACCACACGCCGGAGCAGACCCGGGCGGTGCTGGAGCGGGAGATCCCTCCGCTCGCGGCGGCGGTCGCGCGCTACGGTGTCGATCATGGTGTCCCGACGGCGGTGCTCAGCCGAGGGCTGGCCGGCGTGGCCGGGACGACCTTGATCATCAACCTGCCCGGCAGCACCGGCGGTGCGCGCGACGGGATGACCGTCCTCGCCCCGGTCCTGGGGCACGCCGTCAGCCAGATCCGTGGCGGCGACCACCGCCCGTGAGCGCCTCCGGTGAGCCGGGGTCAGGGGCCTGAGCTGGTGGGCCGGACCGACGAGCCGGGGCGCGGAGGATCGGGTCTGCAGCTCTTCGGGTCCCACCACTGGCCGGTGAGCCTGCGGCACGGACCGGTGCTGCTGTCACCGATGCGTCACCGCGACCGGGCCGCGTGGGAGCGGGTGCGGCAGGCGAACAACCAGTGGCTGCGGCCCTGGGAGGCGACCCTGCCCCCGGGTTCGCACTCCGGACCGGCCACGTACGCCGGCCTGGTCCGGGCCCTGACCAGGCAGGCCCGGGATGGCCGGATGCTGCCCTGGCTGATCTTCCACGACAACGCCGGGGGCGGACGGCCGAACTTCGCCGGTCAGCTCACCGTCAGCGGCATCGTGGGCGGTTCGGCCTCGTGGGGCCAGATCGGCTACTGGGTCGACGAGCGGCTGGCCGGCCGCGGCATCATCCCGACCGCGGTCGCGCTGGCGGTGGACTACTGCTTCGAGGTCATGCACCTGCACCGGATCGAGATCGCCATCCGGCCCGAGAACCACCAGAGCCTCCGGGTGGTCGCCAAGCTGGGGTTCCGGCCCGAGGGGCTGCGGCCGCGCTACCTGCACATCGACGGCGACTGGCGCGACCACCTGGTGTTCGCCCTCAACGCCGAAGAGGTGCCGGGCGGCCTGCTGCGGCGGTGGGAGAGCGTGCGGCCCCGCTGACGGGACTCGCTCGTCCCCTCGGCCCGGTTCTTCCCGACACGCCCCCGCAGATGAGCGGCCCGACCGGGACGGCCGTCTACGGTTCCCGTGTGGGGACGACAGGGATTATCTTTGCGGCGATCGCCATCGCCTGGCTGGCCTATCTCGTACCCCATTTCGCGCGCCGACCGGAGAACGAGCTGGTCGAGGAGCCCGTCGGCCCGGCCGAGCAGTTTGCCGACTCGATGCGCATCGTCCGCCGCGGCCGGGCGCCGCTGCTCAACCAGGACCTGGCCGAGATCGCCAGCTTCGAGGTCTCCACCCCGATGACCCGGCGCGCCGCCATCAACGACCTCCGACGGCTCGAGCAGCTGGCCGCCAGCCGCCGCCGCCGGGTGCTGATCGTGCTGGTCGGGGTGCTCAGCGTGACGGTCGTGCTGGCCGTGACGGGGCTCGCGCCGTGGTGGCTGCTGGTCGTGCCCGGCGGGCTGCTCGTGGCGTTCGCGACGCTGGCCCGCTTCAGCGTCCGGGCCATGCGCCACGGCCTGGACGCCCGCTACCGCGAGATCCGGCAGGGCGACGACGAGTCGACCGTGCTGATCCGACGCCGCGAGACGGCGCCGTCCGGCTCCGCTGTCGCCGTCCCTGCCGCCCCGAAGGCGACGCCCGGCGTCCTCTGGGACCCGGTGCCGATCACCAACGCCACCTACGTGTCCAAGCCGCTCGCGCCGCGCACCGTCCGCACGATCGACCTGTCCGGCGCGGCCGTCACAGCGTCGGCGCCCACCGGCCCGGTCACCGCAGACGCCCCGCTCAGCGCCCCCGCCCCGGCCGTCGTCGAGGACGAGGGTCGGGCCGCGTCGGCCTGACGCACCGGCCCACGTTTGGGGCCCCGCCGGGCTCTGGTGGTAATGTCCTCGAGGTCGGTCGAGGCCGACGGAGGGGCTTTGGCGCAGTTGGTAGCGCGTCTCGTTCGCAATGAGAAGGTCAGGGGTTCGAATCCCCTAAGCTCCACTTTTTCGGAAGTAGCCTTCACCAGGCTCTTCACTCCTCTGGAGTCACAGCCCTCAGCTGTCTGACTCATTCTCCAAGGCCGGACGTGTGTCAGCGGCATGCCCCGCCCTGTCGGACGGTCCAGACCGGCCCGGTCGGCGGTGGTCCCGAGGTGGAGCAGGTCGAGGTGGTGGTGGCCACCGACGCGTGGCCCGACCGGGCCTGGACCGTCAACGGTTTGCCGGCCCCAGGTCCGCCTCGAACCCGCTGCCGTGTCTTCAGCAGCACCCTTCAGACCCGACCAGCCCTCGTGCTCTGGGTAGGCGTGAACGAGCAGGTCAGGTCGCGATGACGTTGCCGGCTGAGACGGTGACGGGGATCGCCGCCAGCGGTTTCGGCGCTGGTCCCGACAGGTTCTTGCCGGTGAGCGCGTCGAAGATCGAACCGTGGCATGGGCAGAGCAGCTTGGCGTCGGCCGGCTTCACCGTGCAGCCCTGGTGTGTGCAGATGGCGGTGAAAGCGACGGCCCGACCTTCGGCCGGCCGGCTCACGATGATCGGCTTGCCTTTGAGCTGGGCCGAAACGGACCCACCAACCGGTACCTCCTTCAACGCCACGACCACGGGTGCAGCCGGTGACGGTGACGGTGACGGCGATGAGGTCGGTGGCGCGGATGCAGAACTCTTCGTCACCGGAGACGTTGTCGAGGAGGCGGGGGCGGATCCCGCGGGACGGGTTGAGGACGCTGGAGGGGTCGAGGACCGGCCCCCACAGGCGGCCAGGACGGCCCCTCCGGCTGCCGCCGTCATGCTCGTGATCAGCGCACGCCGAGACAACGACTCTTCGATCAAACCCTGCGGCTGCTCGTGCGTGGCGTCCTGCCTTTCATCGGTTGGCGCAGTCAGTGCTCGAGCGCGGCCGCGGTGGAGGCTTGGCGCTGGGTCGGGACCCCGGGGTGAGCCCACGCTCACCTCGGGGCCGGCTCGTGGAACTCAGAGGGTCTGGGCCTTGACGATGAACGGGCTGGCGGCCTTGAGGACGGTCGCGCGGGTGGCGGGCTTCTCGAAGGCCCCCTTGTAGACGCCGCCCTCGGCGGCCTTCTTGCCGAGCACCCCCAAGATGGCGGCGTGCCGGGCTTCGACGCCGAAGATGCTCGCGGCGGCGGTGAGGAGAGCCTTCTCCTTGAGCAGGCTCGGGGCCGCCCCGAGGTAGGCCTGAACCCCAAGGTTCTCGAAGGTGTAGGCGGTCTCCAGGAAGCTGCCCTTCGTCTTGAAAGCCGCGCCGAAGTCCACCTCCGGCGCGGCGACCGGGGTGGAGCCAAGGCTGCTGATGGTGTCCTTCAGCGCCACCACGTGCGCCTCCTCGTCCTTCTGGATGGCTTCGAGGTAGTCCTTGGACTTGCCGCTGAGTAGGTCGGCGTTGTTGCCCTGCCGGTAGAACTCGGCCTCGAGGTACTCGAGGGTGAGGGCGTAGTTGAGGACGTCGGTAGCTCCGCTGAACTCGTCGGCGGCGAAGGCCCACTTCGCGCCGAGCATCTGCAGCGCGATCGCGCCGGGGATGATGGCGGCGGTGCCCTTGATCAGGTCTCTGCGGTTGATCATGGTCGTCTTCCTTTCAGGACTTGATGAACTGGCCGGCGGCCTTGAGGACCGTTTTCATGGTGTTGTGCTTCTCGAACGAGGCCGGGAACGGGTTGCCGCCAAGAAGATCGGCGACGACAGCGGCGTGCCGGGACTCCACGCCGGCGATCGAGGCAGCGGCGGCCAGGATGTCGCCGTCGTTGACCCGCGCGACTTGACCGTGGTAGGCCGTCACCCCGAGCTCCTCGAACGCCGAGGCGGTGGTGAGGAACTTCTTCTTGCTGGTGAAGGTTCCGTCGGGATACTTGAAGGTCGGCTTGGCGGCGGGTTTGCCGCCAAGAGACTTCACGGTGTGGGTCAGGACCGTGACGTGCTCCTGCTCGTGGTCACGGATGGGCGTCACCAGGTCGAGGTCGCGTCCCGACAGGGCCCCGCCTTTGACGCCGCGGGTGTAGAAGTCGGCCTCGAGGTACTCCAGGGTCAGGGCGTAGTTCAAGATCTCGAGGTCGTTGGCGCTCGCGTCAGCCAAGGCCAGCTTGTCGTGCTGGGACAGGGCGACCAGGGTGGACCCGAAGCCGACCACGGCCGCTGCGCGGAGGAACTTGCGGCGCTGGCCCTCGTCGGCGAAGGTCATCACCGGACTTCCGCCGAACACCCGGCGGGCCGGGTCGGACTCGTCTACCGGAGCTGAGGGGATGTTCTGCTCGTTCATACCGAGCTCTCTTTCTCTGTGAGGGGACCTAGATGAGCGAAAGGGTTATCGGCCGGCTCCCCGAGAGCCTGGCGCTGCGGTAGGAGTGTCCGGGCGGCTACCTCCCACCCTTGGCCGGGGACTTCTTGACTGGACCGGCGGTACTGGCCCGCACGACAATCCGGTAGATCGGGTTTCCCTCCGGGTGACAGGCGAACAGGGTCAGGCGACGCTCGTCGGGATCCTTGGCCGGCTTGAGCACGAACGCCGGGTACTTGGCCTCGCGCACGATCGTGGTGTCCAAGACGTGGAAGGTCACCGCACGGTGGTGTCCCACCGACACCAGGATCTTGTCGCCCGGATGCAGCAGATTGAGGTACTTGAACGGCTGGGTGTGGGTGTTGCGGTGGCCCGACAGCACCGCCGTGCCAGCCGCGCCGGGCAGTGGTGTGCCTGGCCAGTGGCCCGGACCGTGGTCGAGCGCTTTTGCGTACACCCCTTCGCCGTAACTGGCGTCCAGACCGATCTTGGGAATACGGATCCGGCCCACCTTCTGGTACTTCCCTGGCGTTGTCCGCACCCCAGCTGCCGCTTTGGCCGAGACGGGGGTGTCATAGCCCTGTCCCGACGGGTCCGCCAACTCCTTCGTCAGCGCGGCCACCACCACCGGAGACGGTACTGACGCCTTCCGCTCTTGGCGCGGTTGCGCGGCCACCGCCTGCTTGATGACCGCCGACGGGTCCGCCGATGGATCACTCACCGGTCCCTGCCACGACACCACCCACGGTGCCAACGCACACACGGGGATCAGCAGCGCGAGCAACCACGTCGACACTCGGCGGCGACGCGCGGTCGGAGGTGGTGAGGGCAGGGCCACAAACGCTCAGCTTTCACAGCGGCAATCCACCGCCAAGCTCGGCTGCACAACTCATCGTGCAGCACCACGAAACCCCAAGCCGGACCAACACGGGAACCATAACACCGGATTAGTCGCGCGCAACCGATCCCGACAAGACGATGAGATTCCGCAGCTCGAGCAGCCTCATACGAGCTGCACGTTTGACGTTCAAGCGTTGTTCTGGGAGAAGATGCTTGGTCACGGTCCGGTGCGAGATCGAGAAGAGCCAGGCACCTACGGGACGTAGGTCACCGACATGTGCGCAATCTCGAGTCGGGTTTGCCCGGGAACAGCCGAACGTCGCGGAGCGGGTGTTGTCGGCCCGTTCTCGTACGGAGCAGGTCGACCTTCGACCGCAGTCTGGACGGCTGGTCCGTCAGCAAGCAGCACCCGGCAACTGACCGCGAGGGAGCCGTCGACGGAGTTGTCGTCCCGGGAATGCCGACTCTTTCCGTACCGGTTCTCATCCGGCCCGTCCGAGGGCTCGTCTCGGTCAACGGGGGAGCTTGCGACCCGCTCCCACCGTCGCGAGCCGGCAGGTGAGACTCGCGTGTGCCCCAGCGAGCCCGCTCTCTTCAGACGGTCCAGCCCCACCGGCCAGGTGTCGACGTCGGTCAGTGGGAGAGTCGCCGACGGGTCGAGGCGAGCAGGACGCCGCCGACGAGGACGGCGGTCCCACCGGCGAGGAAGACGGTGTGCACGTCCGTCGTGTCGAGGAGCGCGCCGCCGAGAGCGGCACCGAGGGCGATGGCGAGCTGGAAGGTCGCGACGAACACTCCGCCGGCCGCTTCGACCCGTTCCCGCTCGGCCCGGGACACCCACGTCTGCGACATCGTGGGGATGGCGCCGAAACCGATGCCCCACAGGGCGACGCCGACGAAGACGAGGAACGCGGAGGCGGCGGACAACGAGACCCCGACGATGGCTGCGGCGGTGATCAGGGGGACCGTCACCATCACGATGCCGAGGTGGCGGTCGGCGATGAGCCCGGACAGGAGGTTGCCGAGCAGGCCCCCGACGCCGTAGACCGCCAGGAGTACGGCGATCGTCGAGGGCGAGAGCCCCGGTACACCCTCGGCGGCCGTACGGATGAACGTGTAGCTGCCGAAGTGTCCGGCCACGAGGACCGCGAGGCCGATGAGTCCCACGAGCACCACCCGCGAGCGGAGGACGGCGAGCAACGTCTGGACACCGCCACCGACAGACGCCGGTACCGAGGGCATGACGACGATGATCAGGACGATGGCGATCCCGGTCGCGGCGGCGACCCCCCAGAACACCGCACGCCAGCCGGCGAAGGAGCTGATCAGCGCCCCGAGGGGGACAGCGGCCACGGTGGCGGCCGCCACGCCCAGGTTGACGACCGACATGGCGCGTCCGAGCTTTCCGGCGGGAACGAGATGGGCGGCGACGGCAAGGGCCATCGACCAGGTGCCCGCGATGGCGACGCCCAGCACCAGGCGGGCCACGACGACGAGTGCGTAGCTCGGCGCGACGGCGGTCAGCAGGTTGGACAGCAGGGCCATGACGAGCAGGCCGGTCAGGAGGCGCCGCCGGTCCAGGCGCGGGAACAGCAGCCCCACCCCTGGGGCGGCGACCATCCCGACCAGCGCGGTCGCGGTGACGACCTGGCCGGCGATGCCTTCGGTGATGCCGAAGTCGCTCGCCATCAGGGGGAGCAGGCTGGCGGGGAGGAACTCGCTGGTGACCAGCGTGAAGACCGCGATCATCAGGGCGATCACGCCGAGCCACCCGGACCGGGCCGAAGTCGGTGCCGTTGTCGTGGTGAGGGAGACCGAGGCGGTGCTCGTCATGCCAAGCTCCTCGAGGGGCGGGTGCGCCAGGCCCGCGGGCGCGGAGCTGGTCAGAACGACGGGACGTGGTGCCCGGCGGACGGTGGCGGGCGAGGCAGGAAGGCGGGATGGCTACCGAGTCCGCGGTTCAGACGGGATCACGGGCCACAACGCTCTCGTGCGGGGATTGCTTCCTCAACCGCGCAGGCGGCGAGGGTCGCCAGCAGCTGCAAGCCATCGCGGCTCGGTGATCCGGGTGCTGCGGTGAAGGCGAGCAGCTGCAGTCCGGGCTCCGAGAGGAGGTCCAGGGCCTCGAAGGTGAGGTCGAGGTCCCCGACGACCGGGTGCTAAACCTGCTTCGTCTCGCTGCAGGGCGGCGACCCCGCCAAGCTCGCCCGTGCTCTGGTCCAGAACGGTCGCTCGTGTCCGCCGCACGCTCGCCGAGCTGACCATACTGGCCCTCGACACGGAGGGGGGGTCAGGGTGCGGCAGGGCGCAGTGGGCCAGGTCAGGGTGACACAGCATCACGGCCAGACGGTCGTCGAGAAGCGCTTCGCCGATCCTGCTCGCCGCGAGGTCGAGATGCTCGCCCTCCGCACCCTGTCCGACCACGACCTGCCGGTGCCCGACCTCATCGAGGTCGGACCGGACTCGATCCTGATGACGCTGATGCCGGGCGAACGGCTCGACAGCGGCGACGCCGAGCTTCGACTCGACCGGCTCCGCACCTCGGCGGGTCTGCTACGCCGGTTGCACGCGCGACGACCACCGAAGGGGTTCCCGTCCGGTCCCGACGACGCCCACATCATCCGGCGCTACCAATCCGCTGGCGGACCACCGCTCCCGCTGGCGATTCCGCCGGCGGCCGGTCCGTCGACCCTGTGCCACGGCGACTGGACCGACGGCAATCTCCTCGCGGTGGGGACGGAGATCACGGCCGTCCTCGACTGGGAGGCCTCCCACGTCGGGAACCCGATGCGGGAGGTGTCGCGCGCGGCGTGGGGAGCATCGTTGAAGGACCCGCGCTCGGTCGAGGCCCTGGTCGAGGGTTACGGCGCTGATCTCGCCGACGTGAGGGCCTGGTTCCCGATCCACGCGGCGGAGCTCTGGCTCTGGTTCGCCGAAGCAGGACCGCCCGAGTATCTCGACCAGCTCACCGAGAAGCTCACCCGCTGGCCCTGATCGCCGTGAGAGCGACCCGAATCCCGTTGGCACGCTGTTCCGCCGCTGCGGCACCGGCACAGCGGCGACGGGCGGATGGATCCGTGGGAGCATGGCAGGGTGACCAGGCCAGAAGATGGTCCCGGCGAGCGGGCCCAGTCCGCACGTCGGCGTGCCCGTGAGCTCGAGGACCGCCTCGAGCGGCTCCGGGGCGGCGAGGCCGTGACGGCGGAGGACGCCAGCCGGGCGGGCGAGGCGGCCCAGCGACAGCGAGCGCGCAGCGCCGACGCCCACCGCGGCGCCGCCGAGGCGCACCGACGGGCCGCTCGCCACCACCGGGACGCCTCCGACGTGCTCGACGCTGCGGGGCAGGGTGAACGCGCGGCTGAGCACCGCCGTCGCGCGGTGGCCGACGACGAGGCCGCCACCAACGACGACGGCGCTGCCACCAACGACGAGAACGGCTGATGTCCACGAGCTCCCAGCCGACGACCCCGCCGACGTCGCCCGTCCCGCTGCTCGCGATCGGCGGGTCGGCCGGCAGCCTCGGTCCGCTCACCGAGCTGGTGAACGGTCTGCCGGCCGACCTGGATGCCGCGGTCCTGGTGTGCCAGCACACCGGCCAGGACGGGCGCAGCCATCTGCCCGACATCCTCGCCCGCCGTTCGCAGCTCCCGGCCTCCTGGGCGGTCGACGAGGAGCGGCTCGAGCGCGGCCACGTCTACGTGGCCCCTCCCGGCCGGCACCTGCTGGTCAACGACGGCTTCGCCCGCGTCAGCGCCGGGGCGAGGGTCAACCGGCACCGGCCTTCGGTCGACGTGCTGTTCGCCAGTGCCGCGCAGAGTGCCGGTCCGGCCACCATCGCGGTGGTCCTGTCCGGCGTCCTCGACGACGGTGCGGTCGGCGCGGCGCTGGTCGACCTCGTCGGCGGAACGGTCTGGGTGCAGGACCCGGACGCGGCCGAGTTCGGCAGCATGCCCGGTGCGGCCTTGGCGGCAGCGCCAGGTGCGAGGATCATGAGCAGTGTGCCCAGCAGCCGGGACATCGTTGCCGCGTTGCGACGATCATCAGCCGCACGAGCCTCCGACGTGCGGCCGGCCACGACCGAGGTGGAGGTGGAGGTGGGTATGGACGGTGCGTTCCCGAACGAACCCGGTTTTCTGCGCTCAGGGGAAACGAAGCTGACCAGGCTGGCCTGCCCCGAGTGCGGCGGCGGGCTGGCGCAGGTGGACCTGCCCCAGATCAGCTACTTCCGCTGCCACGTCGGGCACCAGTACGGTCCGCAGTCCCTGGCCGCGGCCCAGTCCGACGCCACCGAGCAGAAGCTGTGGGCTGCGCTGGCTGCTCTGGAGGAGCAGGCGGTGGTCCAGGGGTACCTGGAGGGCACCGAGGTCCTGGTCACCTCAGAACCGCCCCGTCCCGGCACGTTCCGCAGCAGTGCCTCCGAGCTGGCCGACCGGGCGGTGGCCCTGCGCGAGCAGGTGCAGAAGTGGACCCTGGCCGCTCATCCGGACGACGCCGCGGCGACGACCTGACGACCTGCTCCTCAGCTCCGGGACCCGCCGGCTGAGGACAGCTCCTCCATCAGCACGAGCGCTCCGCTCGGCAGACCGTCACCCGTGCTCAGGGGCGTCACGGTGACCCGGAGGATCACCGCACGGCCGCGCCGGTTGACGGCGTCCAGCCGCTCGCCCACCACCGAGGGCCGGCTGCCCGCGAGGACCGGCTCCAACCAGGCGTGGACGGTCTCGGTCGGCAGCCCGCTGTCCAGCTCCAGGAGCCCGGTCCCCACCGCCTCGTCGGCGCGCAGTCCCCAGAGCTCGTAGGCCTGCGGGGTCCAGACCTGGACCTTGAGGTCGCGGCCGACGACGATCATCGCCGCCTCGAAGCTGCTCATGATCGACTGCATGAAGGCGTTGAGGTCGGTGATCTCCCGCGTGCGGTCGGCCAGCAGGTCGTTCGTGCTCTGCATCTCGTCGTTGGCGGACTGGAGCTCCTCGTTCATGGTCTCCAGCTCCTCGTTCGTGGACTGGAGCTCCTCGTTGGTGGTCTCGAGTTCCTCGACGGTGCTCTGCAGCTCCTCGTTGGTGGTCTCGAGTTCCTCGTTCGTGGACTGGAGCTCTTCGTAGGCCACCTCCAGCTGCCGGTTCGTCCCCTCCACCTCGACGCGGAGCTGACGGAACCGTGTGACGTCGGTGAAGCTGATCGAGGCGCCCGTGACGCTGCGCTCCTCGTCCAGCAACGGCACGATCTGGATGTCGACGAACAGCTCGTCCGGCCCGGAACGCCGCCAGTCGATCTCGCGCAGCGCCACCGTGTTGCGGGCGGCGATCGCGGCGGCCAGGTGGGACCGCAGCTCGATCGGCCGGTAGGAGACCTCGAGGTCCTGGAAGGGCCGGCCGAGGTCGCGGTCGGAGAGGCCGAGCAGCGCGCTGGCGCGGTGGTTCACCACGACCAGGCGCCCGTCGGCCCCGACGGCGATCTGCGCGATCGGGGCGGTCAGCAGCACCTCCTCGCGGAGGTGGCCGAAGTCGTCGCCGCGAACCGGGGGGAGCTGACGGCGGAAGGTCGGTGCCGCCGTCACGCCGTCGGGGACGACCGACCTGATCCGGCGGAACATCCGCCGCTTGAGGTCGACGGGGTCGAAGAGGTTGCTGTGGTTGAGCAGCATCTCGGCCTTGCCGAGGAACAGCACCCCCCGCGGCCGAAGCGCGAAGGCCAGCCGGTTGACGATGCGGGCCTGGGTCTCGGCGTTGAAGTACATCAGGGTGTTGCGGCACAGCAGCAGGTCGATGCGCGAGATCGGGGCGTCGCGCGTGAGGTCGTTGCGACCGAAGATGACGTTGCGCCGCACGTCAGGGGTGAACACGTACCGCCCGGCCACCTGGTCGAAGTACCGTTCCCGGTACTCCTCGGGCAGGCCGGCCAGCTCGCGCTCGGAGTAGGTCGCCTGGCGGGCGTGGTCCAGCGCCTCCTCGTCGACGTCGGTGGCGTAGATCTTGACCCGCTCGCGGAACTCGCTGCCCATCAGGTCGTGCAGCAGCATGGCGACCGTGTAAGCCTCCTGGCCGGCCGCGGAGCCCGCGCTCCAGACGCGCACCGGACCACCGTTGCTGGCGTCGACCAGCTCGGGCAGCACGACGTCGCGGATATAGCCCCAGCTCTCGGCGTCCCGGAAGAAGCTGGTCACGTTGATCAGGATGGTGTTGAACAGGGAGGTGAACTCGTCCGGCTGCAGCTGCAGCACGTCCTGGTAGTCCTCGTAGCTCTCGACGCCGACCTCGTGCATCCGGTACTGCACCCGGCGCACCAGGCTCGGTCGCTTGTAGCCGGTGAAGTCGAACGACCGGCTCTCCTTGAGGAAGACCAGGAGCCGCTCGAAGGCAGGGTCACTCCCGAGCCCGAGACCGGGAGCCTCCTCGCCGTCGCCGGCTGCGCTCTCCGGCACGTCCTCCTCGCCCCGGTCGACCTCCAGGTCGCGCTCAGCCATCGATCACCGCTCCTTCCGCGCCCAGCAGGGATGAGAAGCCTGACACGGGCGCTGATCCGATCAGACGGCGCACCAGGTCGGCGGACTGGGCTGCGTCGTCCGCCTGCTGACCGAAGCGGTCGGCCGACAGGGGACTGCCCCGCTCCAGCGCCCGTTCGGCCAGCTGCCGGCTCAGAGCGGCCTTCTCCTCGAGACTGCGCAACGCCATCCACAGCGCACCCTCCATGGCTTCGGCCTGCTGCCGTAGGAGACCGGCCGCCGTCCAGGCGTGCCCGACGCGGCACCGGAAGCGCAGTAGGCCCCCGTCCTCGATCTGGAACATCGACCCGAAGCAGTCCGGGCAGCCGAAGCCGGCCGGGACCCCGGGCCGGCCCCCACCCTGCCCGGTCGCCTCGTCCATGGCGGCCAGCTCCACCTCCAGGGTCAGGACGTCGGAGGGGGTTGAGGTCTCCGGGCCGAGAACGGCCGTGCGACAGATCCGGTTCACCTCGGCCGCGAGATCGACCACCCTCGCCGTCCGGGCCCGGAGCAGGTTCGCCGCCACGGACTGCGGCATGGTCGGGTACGCCGCCTCGCCCGGGTCCTGCACGAGCACCAGGCCGCCGCGTTCCTCGACCGAGATGGCCCCGGCCGTGCCGTCGTCCATGGTGCCGGAGAGTACGACCGCGATGACGCGCTGGTCCAGCGCCCGGGCGGCGCTGCGGAACAGGACGTCCACTGAGGGCCGGTGCCCGTTCTCCCGGGGGCCCCGGGACAGCCGCAGCCCTTCCTCGCGTACCAGCAGGTGGTGGTCGGCCGGGGCGACGACGACCCGACCGGGTCGCAGGTCCTCCTCGCCGGTGGCGAGGGAGACCGGCAGAGCGCTCACCCGCTGCAGGATCTGTGACAGGATCCCGGACCCGGTCGAGGGCACGTGCAACACCACGAGCACCAGGGCCGGCAGGTCGGCCGGCAGCTGGCCGATGAAGTTGCGCAGGCTCTCTACCCCGCCCGCCGACGCCCCGACGACGACGACGTCGGGGCGGACGTGACCAGTCACGACCGGGCGGCTGCTCATCGTCGGGAGGGGGGCGGGGGCTCCCGACCTGTGTCGACCAGGCTGTCGGCCAGGGTGCGCAGCTTGACGTTCAGGTCCTGCGACCACGACACCAGCAGCGCGAACGCCTCGTCGGGGGTGATCTGGCGGCGTTCGGCGAGGATGCCGACGGCCTGCCCGATCCGCTGCCGGGAGGTGATGGCCCGCTGCAGCCGGTCGGCCTCGTCGCGCTGGCGGACAGCCACCGCGACCAGGACGGCCAGAGCCGTCAGCGCGATCTCGGACTCCGGCGTCAGCTCGTCGTCGTCGCCGGCGTACACCGTGAGCACCCCGAGCCGCCGGGGGCCGACGACCAGGGGAGCCGAGATGGCCGCCCGACCGAGGCGCTCGCCCTCGCGCGCGGGGGCGAGCGCCTCGGTGAGCTGGGCGGCATCGCCTGCGCTGAGGACCAGACCGGCGTCGCCGGCGCCGGGGACCAGCCGGAGCGTGGCCGCCAGCACCACGTCGGCGAGGTCGGTTCGCGTGGCACAGGCCTGCAGCTCCACGGCGGCCTCCGCCAGCTCGAGAGCCAGTGGGGCCGCGGGAGGCAGCTCGTCGGACTTGACCGCGCGCAAGGGGTGCGGTCGGTCGGCAGCGGGGAGCAGCTCCCACCGCAGCAGGGGCTCGCCCCCGGCCGCGGATCCGACGACCTCGGCGAGCACGTCGACCCGGACCTGGCCTCCGCCGGCCAGGCGGAGGTGGACGCCCGCCGCCTGCTGCGGTCCGTCGTCGGCCATGAGCCGGGTGATCATGCCGCGGACGGCGCGCCGGTCGGCCACCTCGAACCAGCTGGCGATCGGGCGGGGGGTGATCCGGACCTGGGGCTGTTGGAGCAGCTGCTGGGTCGCCCGGGTCAGCTGTTCGACCACACCGCGGTGGTCGGTGATCGCGTAGGCCTTGGTCGAGTGCTCCAGCAGCAGGTCACGCTCCGCGCTCAGCGACAGCAGGGCGCCGCGGGCGCTCTCCAGCTCTTCCTGCTGCACCCGGAGCTCTTCGTCGGCGATGAGCAGCTGCTCGGCGAGCTCGTTCAGCTCGCCGAGCAGGTCGACCGAACGCGGGCCCGACGGCTCTGCCAGCTGCAGGATCCGCTGCCGACGGGTGGTCAGCTCTCCGAGGAAGCGCTCCAGGTTCAGTGCCGACGTCATCAGCGATCCTCTCCACTGCTCTCGGCCAGTGGGGCCGGCAGGTTTCTGACTCCGAGGGTATCCCAGCGGAGCGGTGACGGACCCGGTCGTCCGGCTGCGTCCGGGCGCCGGTCGGTGGGGCAGGGCCGGAGCCTCAGGCGATCAGCAGCGAGCCGGAGACTACGGCTTCGGCCACCTCACCCAGCCGTCGGGCGTTGCTGAAGGCGAAGGCCCGCAGCCGGGCGAATGCCTCCTCGACGGTGAGGTCCAGCTGGGCGGCCAGCATCCCCGTGGCGAGCTGCACGGGGTCGTCGGCGGCGTCACCCACCGGCTCACCGCGTTCGATCGTGTCGAGGTCGGCCAGCAGCGTCTTGGCGGCGACCGCGGCCAGGAAGAAGTAGTCGGCCCACCGCCGCTCCCCGGCCCCGCCCTGGTCACGCGGGTACAGGGTGATCGACCCCAGCCCGACGCCGTTCAGCTGGACCGGAAACGCCCCGATGGTGGTGACGCCGGCCTCCACGGCTCCGTCGACGTAGCCGGGCCAGCGCGAGTGCTCCTGCTCGACCTCGGTCACCAGGACCGGGCACCGACGCTGGTACGCCTCGAGTCCCGGACCCTCGCCGACGAGCCGGGCCACCTCTTCCCGCTCGCGGGTCCACTCGTCGGTGACGCCCAGGAGGTGGGGGGCGCCGCGGCCGTCGTAGCCGTTGAGGGCCACACCGCGGAGCGCGGGCAGGACCGTCGGGACCGCGCGGCAGAGGGCGTCGTTCCAGCCCTGCCAGGACGGCTGACCACAGTGGTCGGCCATCGCCAGCCACAGCTCCTGGCGCCGGTCCTTGGACCAGCCGGCGTTGGCGTCGCCGTGCGAGGCGAGGGAGACCAGGGCGCGGCGCAGCACCTGGTTCTCCTCCTCGGCCGCCGACCGCTGGCGGTCGCGGTGGTCGGAAGGTGCGGGGCGGGGAACCGCCGGCGGGGTACGCCGAGTTCCTGGCGTGGTCCGGGCCACGCCCGGCGCCCGCGTCGACCCGGGCCGGTGCAGGTCGGCGGCCCTGGCGTAGGTCTGCAAGAGCCGATCGAGCGCTCGCGCCGCCTCGGCCTTCTGGTGGGCGGCCGACTCCTTGGCGAGTACGACGTCCTCGTGCGTGCTCGGCTCACCCCGTCGCAGCCGGGCGAGGCGGTCGCGCAGCTCGCTCGAACGCAGGGCCGCCGCCGCCACCCGGGCCGCGGCCAGCTCGCCTCGGTCTGACGCCACGTCGGTCACCTCTCCGCATGCGAAGGAACGCGTCCTCGCTGCTGGTACCACCCACCATGCCAGGAGCGGCCTCAGCCGCTGCTTCCGCCGGGCCGGCAGTCACCTCCATCGGTCGCGAGGCGGTGCCCCCAGGTGGTCGCTCGCCCCGTTCTGCCGGCCGTGCCCACGGCCGCATCGAGCAGCAGCCGGTCCATGGCCGACTGCAGGTCGGACGCGCCCGCCCGCAGGGACGGCAGCTCCGCGGCCGCCCGCTGCGCCAGGGTCGCCAGCTTCACGTTGTAGGTCTGGCTGTGCCAGATCAGGAGCTGCAGAGCGGGATGGGGGGCGAGACCGTGGCTGAACATCAGGGCACCCTGGAGCTGGTTGATGCTCTCCCTGCTCCGGCTGGACGCACGGACCGCCTCGTCAGCTGCTGAGTTCAGGGCGGCAGTGATGTCGTTGACCTGGCCGTGGCAGACGGCCGAGGCGAGGTCGCCGCCGAGGACCCAGCCGGACTCGACCACCGTCCTGACCCGCCCGGACGAGGTGTGGATGCCGTGCCGCCAGCTGAAGGAGCGGACGCCCCGCCGCAGCTCGGCCTGGAGGTGCTCGCCCGCAGCGCGGTCGGAGTCGGCAAGGTGCTGCAGCCACAGCTGCGTGCTGGGGACGGCGGCGCGATCGCCGTAGCCGAACAGCTGGAACAGGTAGGGCGACCAGGACCAGTAGTCGTCGCAGAGCCGCCAGACGTATCGACCGACCCGGTCCGCCGTCCCGCTGCCGTCACCGAGGGCGCGGGGCGGGCGACGGATTTCGGGGGCCGCTGAGCCGGGGACCAGGTGCGGTGCGCCCTGGCAGTCGATGCTCATCGGAGGAGGGCGACGGGTCGGGTCGACGCCGACGTCGCGCTGACGCTGCGCCCGGTGAGGCTGTGGAGGTCGAGCAGGAGGGCGCCGGGGTCGAGGGCCGGCTGGTCGCGCCACTGGTCAGCGGGCGGCACCAGCGATCCGGCTACCGCCAGCGACCAGCCGTGCTGCTGGTCGTCCTCGAGGTGGTCGACGCAGACCATGACCAGGGGGGGGCGGGAGGCGAGGGCGTCGAGCACCGCCGGCGGTGGGACGATGACCAGCACGTCGGAGCCGATGCGGTAGCGGATCGCGGTCGAGTGCGCCCGACGTCCGGGCAGGAAGAGCCGGCCGGTCTCATGGGTCGCCAGGAGTTCCCGGCAGCGGTCGCGGCTCAGGTGCTGCACCGCGACGCCGAAGCGGGCGATCGGCCACCAGGCGGGGACGGTGTCCGCGGTCACGCCGCGGACCGTGGTCGGGGAGGTGAGGGTGGGGCTGGAGGTGGTCATGGCAAGTCCGTCAGGCCGAGTCCTTGAGGATTCCGGCGACTTCGACAAGCGGTTTGACCAGCGTGTCGGCTCCGGATCGGCTGATGGAACAGCAAGGCCAGCGTAGCGGTTGCAGGGCGGGGTTGACCAGAGAGTGACGGCGGTCAGCCGTGCTGGCTGCGAGCCCTGCGGACGGCTTCGTCGACGAGGGTGCGTGCGACCTCCACCAGCTTCTGGTGCTCGTGCTGGCTGAGGGTACGCAGTCGCCGCAGCGCCTCGGCCTGGTCGACGCCGCTGCGGCTCATCACGATCCCGACGGCCCGCTCGATCATCAGACGGTCCTCGAGGGTGGTCGTCAGCTGAAGGGCGAGTCGTTGGGCCTGCTCGAGGGCCTGGGCGTTCTGGACGGCGATAGCAGCCGGGACGGCGTAGAGCTCACCGACCTCGGCGGCGCGCCTGTCGAAGGCACCCTTACCGAAGCTGTAGACGTTGATCGCGCCGATCACGCCGTCGGGAGTAATGAGGGGGAGCGAGAGCGCACTGTGGACGCCCATCCGGGCGACCCGGCCGCCGAACCGACGCCACCGCGGGTCGGCGCCCAGAGAGCCGGAGACGACGGTCCGCGCCTCGACCGCCGCCGTGAGGCAAGGTCCCTCGCCCAGCTCGTACTGCACCTCCTCGATCGCCGCCACGAACGGCACCGAGGCCACGACGGTCCGACCGCGGCCCTCCTCCAGGAGCGTGAGCCCAGCTCCGTCCGCGCCCGGTATGGCTTTCGTGGCGAACCCGGCCACCCGGTCCAGCAGCTCCGACAGCGGCAACCGTACCGACCCCAGCCGACCCAGGCCGTCCAGCCCGGCGCGGAGGTCGTGCTCCTCGAGCTCGTACTCCGCCTCGGAGCGCGACCCGTCGTCGACCTCGGTCACGGGGACCGAACCCCCGCCAGACTCCGTCACGACCTCACCCCTCTGCTCGTGCGCTGTTCCAGTGTCCAGTGTCCCTGATTTCTCCTCCAGGCGCGCCCCCGGGTTCTGAGTGCCGGTCGCTCCCTGCGGCAACTCGTCGGCTCCCTGTGGGCCAGCGCGAAGGAACGCCCTGCTGGTACAGCTCTCGGCAGCGACTCCCTTTCCGGAGCCAGATGGGGTTGGCTGGTCGGTGTGACTGACTCGGTTCGGAGCGCCCCTTCCCACCTCGGGTACTGCCCGGACTGTGAGTACCTCGGCGACCAGCCGGCCCCGGAGCCGGAGCGTGAGCGGGGTCGAGCCCGGCTGACCGCGGGGCCTGGTCGCGACCGTGGTGTTCCTGACGGCGATCGCCCCGCTGGCCACCGACATGTACGTACCCGCCTTCCCGCGGGTCGCCGCGGAGCTGACCGGGAGCGCCACCCAGGTCCAGCTGACCCTCACTACCTTCTTCGTGGGCATGGCCCTCGGGCAGTTGGTGGGCGGCCCGGTCTCGGACCAGCGTGGGCGCCGACGCGCTGCTCGCCGCGGTCGTGGTGATGACCCTGGCCTCCGTCGCGTGCGCGCTGACGCCCACGGTGGGGCTGATGATGGTGGCCCGCCTCGTCCAGGGTTTCGCCGGCGGCTGGGCCATGGTGATCGGACGGCGGTGGTCGTCGACCTGGCCACCGGCTCCCGACTCGTCCGGGTGCTCAACGTGATCGCCGCGGTCGGGGGCATCGCGCCGATCGTCGGCCCGCTGGTGGGTGCGGTCATCCTGCAGCTGTCGCACTGGCGGGTCTCGTTCTGGGTGGTGGCCGCGCTCGGGGTGGCCATGACGGTCGCCGTCCTGGTCGCGGTGCCCGAGACGCTGGCTCCTGACCAACGGCACGGCGGCGGGCTGCGGGCGTTCGGCGTGGCCGGCTGTGAGGTGCTGCGGAACCGTCGCTACGTCGGCTACCTCGTGGTCAGCGGCTCGGCGATGGGCGCTCTGTTCGCGTACGTGGCGACCTCGGCCTTCGTGCTGCAGTCCATGAACGGGCTGTCGCCGGTCGCCTACTCCGTCGACTTCGCCGCCAACGCCAGCGGGATGACGCTCGCCGCCGGGATCGCCATGCTGGCCGGGGCCGTGTGGTTCGACACCCCGCTGGTCGTGGCGCTCGTCAGCTTCTTCGTGCTGACGACCGCGCAGGGCCTGATCGGCGCGAACGGCGGTGCGCTGGCCTCGGCCCGAGGTGCCGGAGCGCCCGGGTACGGGCTCGGCGCTGCTCGGCTTCGTGCAGTGGGTCGCCGCCGGCACTATCGCGCCCCTCGCCGGCCTGGGCGGGGAGGGCACCGCCGTGCCGATGGCGGTCCTGATGGTCGGCGGAGCGGTGCTGTCCATGCTCGGGCTACTCGTCCTGGCCCGTCCTGGAGCATCTCGAACCCCTAACCGGCTTTGACAGTCATTTTCGTCTAGGCTAGCGTCAGGGCCGTCGCACTTCTGCTGGACCACCCGAGGGAACCCCTGTGAAGCCCATCCGCGCCCTGCTGCTCGCCACCCTCGCGGTCGGTCTGTCCGCCTGCACCAGCACGGCGGCGACACCCGGTGGGCCAGAGGCCCCGAAGCCCGTCGCGGTGGTCGCCTCCACCGACGTCTACGGCGACATCGTCAAGGTGATCGGCGGCGACGCGGTGTCGGTGACCTCGATCATCGATGACCCGGACAAGGATCCGCACGAGTACGAGGCCAACGCGCAGACCCAACTGGCGGTCTCCAAGGCCCGTCTCGTGGTGGAGAACGGTGGCGGGTACGACGACTTCGTGGACACGATGCTGTCCTCGGCGGCCACGAAGCCGACGGTGGTGAATGTGGCTGACCTGTCGGGCTATGACCAGGAGCCGGCGTCGGGGGAGTTCAACGAGCACCTGTGGTACGACTTTCCCACCATGACCAAGCTCGCGGGCCGGCTGAGCGCCGACCTTGCCGCCGCTGCTCCGGAGCAGGCTGCCACGTTCACGGCGAACGCCAAGACCTTCACCGACCAGCTGCAGAGGATGGAGCAGAGCGAGGCGGCGATCAAGAAGGACCACGCGGGGGAGGGGGTGGCCATCACCGAGCCGGTGCCGCTGTACCTGCTGGCCGCGGCCGGTCTGGACAACCTCACCCCGGAGGCGTTCAGCGAGGCGGTCGAGGAGGGCACCGACGTGGCACCAGCCGTGCTGAAGCAGACCACCGACCTCTTCGACACCCAGCGGGTGAAGCTGTTGGCCTACAACTCCCAGACCTCGGGCCCGCAGACCGAGACGGTGCTGGCTGCGGCCAGGAAGAACTCGGTCGCGGTGATCCCGGTGACCGAGACGCTGCCCACCGGGCAGACGTACCTGACCTGGATGCAGGGCTACCTCGACGCGGTCTCCGCCGCGCTGGCCGACTGAGGTGGCCGTCCTGACCGAGACGGTGTCCTCACCGGTGTCGGAGCCGCCGCCCCCGCTGCTGAGCGTCCGGAACGCCACGCTCCGCTTCGGCGAGCGGACGCTGTGGTCCGGGCTGGATCTGGAGGTGAGGCGCGGGGAGTTCATCGCCGTCCTCGGCCCGAACGGGTCCGGCAAGACCAGCCTGATGCGGGCGATCCTCGGCACCCAGGCGCTGAGCGAGGGGTCGATCGAGATCCTGGGCCAGCCGGTCCGACGGGGCTCCGCCCAGGTGGGGTACGTGCCCCAGCAGCAGCTGGCCGACCGGGGCACCCCGCTCCGGGCGCGAGACTTCGTCGGGCTGGGGCTCAACGGGCACCGGTTCGGGGTGCCCCTGCCCAGCCGGGCCCGACGCCGGGCCGTGGACGCGACGCTCGAGACGGTGCAGGCCTCCCACCTGGCCCGGCGGCGGATCGGGGACCTGTCGGGCGGGGAGCAGCAGCGGCTGCGGATCGGGCAGGCCCTGATCGGCGACTCCCGGCTGCTTCTCTGCGACGAGCCGCTGATCTCGTTGGACCTGTACCAGCAGCGGGCGGTGAGCACGCTGATCGACGCCAGCCGACGGGACGCGGACCGGGCCGTGCTCATGATCACCCACGACATCAACCCGGTCCTCGACGTCGTGGACCGCGTCGTCTACCTCGCCGAGGGGCAGGTCCGGACGGGCCGGGTCGACGAGGTGCTGACGAGCGAGGTGCTCTCAGAGCTCTACCGGACCCCGGTCGACGTGATTCGGGCCCGGGGTCGGATCATCGTCGTCGGCCTGCCCGACGGCGCCCACGAGGGGCACGAGGCCCATCCCCGGGGCGGGCTCGAGGCATGACCCACGACCTGCTGGGCCAGCTGTTCCAGTTCGACAACTACGGCGAGCTGCTCGTGCTGGTCCGTAACTCCCTGCTCGCCGGCGCCGTCCTCGGCCTGACCGGGGGCTTGGTCGGGGTCTTCGTGATGGCCCGGGACATGGCCTTCGCCGTGCACGCGGTCAGCGAGCTGTCGTTCGCCGGGGCGGCCGCGGGCCTGCTGTTCGGCGTCGGGGTGGTCACCGGCTCGCTGGCCGGTTCTCTGACCGCGGCCCTGCTGATCGGTCTGCTCGGCTCCCGGGCCCGGGACCGCAACTCGATCATCGCGGTGCTGATGCCGTTCGGCCTCGGCCTCGGCATCCTCTGCCTGGCCCTCTACACCGGCCGGGCGGCGAACAAGTTCGGCCTGCTCACCGGGCAGATCGTCGCCGTCGACAACCCGCGGCTGCACGTGCTGCTGGTCATCTGCGGCATCGTGGTCGTCGGGCTGCTGCTGGTCTGGCGGCCGCTGACGTTCCTCAGCATCGACGCCCAGGTCGCCGAGGCGCGGGGGGTGCCGCGGCTGCCGCTGTCGATCTTCTTCATGGTGCTGCTGGGGCTGGCCGTCGCGGTGTCGGTGCAGATCGTCGGCTCACTGCTGGTGCTCTCGATCCTGGTCACCCCGGCCGCCGCTGCGCTGCGCGTCTCCGCCTCACCGCTGGTGGTGCCGCTGCTCTCGTCGCTGTTCGCCGTCGTCGCGATGGTCGGCGGCATCATGTTGGCGCTGGGCGGTTCGGTCCCGATCAGCCCCTACGTCACCACGTTGTCCTTCCTGATCTACCTCAGCTGCCGGGGGGCCGGCTGGTGGCGGGAGCGCGAGTCCGGCCGGCGCCGTGACACTAAGGTGGTCGCGTGAGCAACGAGGTGGGGCCGCAGCGTAAGACCCGGCAGCGGACGGCCGTGGGCGCCATCCTCGACCGCTCCGACCAGTTCCGGACGGCGAGCCAGATCCACGACGAGCTCCGCCACGCCGGGGAGAACATCGGCCTCACCACGGTCTACCGCACGCTGCAGATGATGGCCGGCGGCGACGGTCTCGACCAGATCCGCACCGACGACGGCGAGACGGCCTACCGCCGCTGCTCCCGTGGTCACCACCACCACCTGGTCTGCCGCAGCTGCGGCCGGACCGTCGAGGTCGAGGGCCCCGCGATCGAGGTGTGGACCGACCAGATCGCCGCCGACCACGGCTACACCGACGTGCAGCACCACCTTGAGATCTTCGGCGTCTGCGCCGCCTGCGCCCCGGGCTGACGTCGGGGTCGGATCGGCTCGTCCGTGGCTTTCGTCAGGCGGAGGGCTGCCCGGAGCCGCGGCCGGCGGCCTGGACGCGGCGGGCCAGGCCGAGCTTGGCGAAGATCACGGCGACCTGGTTGCGCACGGCGGTCTCGGTGAGGGCGAGCTGGGTGGCGATCTCGGCGTTGGTCGCCCCGTCAGCCACCCGGTCCAGGATCTGCCGTTCGCGCTCGCCGAGGCCGGCACTCCTGGATGCGTGGCCGGCACCTCCGTCGACGCTCGGGGGCCGGCCGGTCGAGGGCACGCCGCGCAGCCGGTCGAGCAGCCGTCGGGTGGCCTCGGGATCGGTCAGGGTCTCCCCCCGCGCGGCCCGCCGGATGCTGTGGAGGATGCCGGCTCCGTGGATCTGCTTGGTCAGGTAGCCCAGGGCTCCCGCCATCACCGACGCCAGCAGCGCCTCCTCGTCGTCGTGGAAGGTCAGCAGCAGGCAGTTGATCTCGGGGTGCCGGGCGCGGACGTCGCGGCAGACGTCGATACCGCTCCCGTCGGGTAGCACGACGTCGAAGATCGCCACGTCGGGGCGCACCAGGTCGACCTTACGTACGGCCTCGGCGGCGCTGGCGGCCTCGCCGGCGAAGACGAGGTCGTCGGTGGCCGACAGCAGCTCGTTGAGACCGCGACGGATCATCTCGTAGTCGTCGAGGACGAAGACGCGTACGGGGCTGGTCGCTGAGGGGGCGTCAGTCATGGGGTCCACTTCGTGGTTGCTTCCCCCCGAGCGGAATTCCAGTCTGCCACAGCACGCTGCGACGCCGTCTGGGGCGAGCCGTCCCGTGTACCATCAGCACGTACTCGGGCCGATCGTTCCCTCAAGGCTTCCTCCATGCCTACCGTCCGCGGCCCTGCCTGCCCTGCTCCAGTCCGTGTGCGCGCCCGCTGCGGCGCGTGCCCCGCATGATCATGTGGTGGCAGCTCGAGGTCGTCGCCAACAGCGTGATCAGCGTCGCCTACCTCGTCATCGCCGCGCTGATCACGATCCCGTTGTACCGGCTGCACCAGGTGCGGTCCAACAAGCTGGGCACGGCGACGGCGATGATCTTCTTCAGCTGCTCGGTGGGTCATGGTCTGCACGCCATCAGCCCGTTCGTCGTCCACACTCCTGCCATGCCGGGCATGTCCGGCATGGTGGGCATGAGCACCTGGTGGAGCGCGTTGTGGCACACCTTCACCGCGGGGGTCGCGGTCTACTACCTCACCCTGCGGAAGTTCTACGGTCGGCTGCTGAACACGGCCCCGATGTTCGACGACCTGCTGGAGAAGCAGCGACTGGCCGACCTGGAGAAGCTCGAGACCGAGGTGCTGGCGCGGGCCGAGGCCGAGGCCGAGCGCGACTTCTACTTCTCGATGATGAAGTCGATCAACCAGAACAGCCACTCCCTGATCTACGTCAAGGACCTCGAGGGCCGCTACGTCCTGGTCAACCGGGCCTGGGAAGAGGCCGTCGGGGTCACCGAGGCTGAGATCGTCGGCCAGACCGACGAGAGGGTCAGCCCGACCCTCGCCGAGCAGTGGCGCGCGGCCGACCGGGTGGCGGCGGAGCGGGGTCGCTACCGGTTGGAGGAGCACGTGCCGAGCCGGGCCGGCGACCTCTTCTACGACTCGGTCAAGTTCCCCATCCACCGCTCCGACGGCACCATGTACGCGGTCTGCGGGGTCAGCCTGAACGTCACCGAGCTGAAGCGCACGAACCAGGAGCTCGCGACCGCCCGGGACGACGCGCTGGCCGCAGCGGAAGCCAAGTCCACCTTCCTGGCCACGATGAGCCACGAGATCCGGACCCCGATGAACGCGGTGATCGGGATGACGGACCTGCTGCTGGACACTCGGCTGGACGAGCAGCAGCAGGACTTCCTCAACACCGTCCGGTCCAGCGGCGACGCGTTGCTCGCCGTGATCGACGACATCCTCGACTTCTCCAAGATCGAGTCCGGGGAGCTGCGGCTCACCCCCGGTCCCTTCCGGTTGCGCGAGGAGATCGAGAACGCGCTCGACTTCGTGGCCGCCGCCGCCAAGGCGAAGGAGCTGGACCTCGTCTGCTACGTCGACGAGACCTGCCCGGACACCGCGATCGGCGACGCGCCGCGGCTGCGTCAGGTCCTGATCAACCTGCTGTCCAACGCGGTCAAGTTCACCCCCGCCGGCGACGTGCTGCTGGGGGTGTCCGCGGGGCTGGCGGTGGACGGCAAGCTCCCCCTGACCCTCAAGGTCACCGACACCGGCATCGGGATCACCCCCGACGGCATCAGCAAGCTCTTCACCTCCTTCAGCCAGGTCGACACCTCCTACACCCGCTCCTACGGCGGCACCGGCCTCGGCCTGGCCATCAGCCGTCGGCTCGCCCAGGCCATGGGCGGGGACATCACGGTGGAGTCCACGCCCGGGGAGGGGTCGACCTTCACGGTCACGGTGGAGCTGGACTCCAATCTCGCTCCCGTCGAGCCGCTGCCCGAGGACGATCCGGGGACCGAGCTCGCCGGCAGGTCGGTGCTGGTCGTCGATGACAACCTGACGAACCTCCGGGTCCTCGACCTGCAGCTGAAGGCGCTGGGGCTGGACACCACGACCGCGGCCACACCGGCCGAGGCGCTCACCGCGGTGGCGAGCGGGCGGACCTTCGACGTCGCCGTGCTCGACAAGCACATGCCACAGATGAACGGCATCCAGCTCGCGGCCGCTCTGCGCAGGATGCCGTCCTTCGCCACCACGCCGATGATCCTGCTGGCCAGCGTCGGTGACCGGCTGCCGCCGATGACGGCCGCCTTCGCGACCATCGTCAACAAGCCGGTGAAGGCCCTGGCCCTCAAAGCCGGCCTGAAGGCGGCGCTGGACTCCGGCGGCGACGGCCCCGGTGCTGCCTCCCACCGGCAGCTGCCTGCCGGACCCGCGGACCACCCGCTGAGGATCCTGCTGGCCGAGGACAACCTGGTGAACCAGCGTGTGGCCCAGCTGATGTTGAACAAGCTCGGTCACCGCGTCGACATCGTGACCAACGGGCGCCAGGCCGTGGACGCCATCACCGAGACGACCTACGACGTGGTGCTGATGGACATCCAGATGCCGCAGCTCGACGGTCTGGCCGCCACCCGGCAGATCCGGGCCACCCTGCCGGAGGAGCGCCAGCCGCACATCATCGCGATGACGGCGAGCGCCCTGCTGGAGGACCAGCGGGCCTGCACCGCCGCCGGGATGGAGAGCTACCTGACCAAACCGGTACGCGCGGCTGACCTCAAGCTGATGCTCGACAACGTGGGAGTGTCCATCCGAGCGCAGAACCCGGCACCGGACGAGACCCCGATCCCTGCGGCGGCCTCGCTGCTGGCGGTCGACCTCGACGTCTTGGACCAGCTTCGTACCGACCTCGACGACACCGACGGGTCGGCGGTCCGGCAGCTGATCCAGACCTACCTGGCGAGCGCCGAGACGCTGATCCCCGATCTCGTGGCGGCGGTGGAGGCCGGCGACACCGCGGGAGCGGGCAGCTTGGCCCACGCCCTCGCGTCCGCGACGGGCCTCGTCGGGGCCAAGCCGCTGGCCGGTCTCCTGCAGCAGACCCAGATCGCCGCGCGGACCGCGGCCTCGGACCTGCCCGACCTCGCCGTCCGCATCACCACCGAGTGCGCTCGGGTGGTGGACGTCCTGCAGGAGCTGGCCGCGGAACCCGTGAAGCCCAGCTAGCTCGAGTTTCCGCCCGACTGGCGCAGAATCAGACAGGTGTTCGATAATGGCTCATGGCCACCCCGGACAACCTGCTCATGTCGGCCCTGCACGGGACGGCCTGGCGTGCCGCCGTCGAACGCCGGTCGATCGCTGAGGCGGTGGCCGAGCTCCAGGGCGTCGCCGGCGGCCGCACGGACCTGATCGCCGAGACGGCGGGCATCACGGCCGGCTCCTGGCTGGCCTGGCCCGAGACGCACGTCGGCCACGAGCTGGTGGTGGCCGGCCTGCTCGTGGTGGCCGCGGAGAACCTGGACTACGACCTGCTGGCGCACTGGGTGCGGGTCGGCTACGAGCGGGGCCTGCGCTCGCGCCAGCCGGTCCACGGGGATCCCGTCGGCCACGGCGAACGCCCCTGAGGAGCGACGAGGGGCCGGTGACCTCGCGGTCACCGGCCCCTCGTCGTGCTGCTAGCGGGCTACTTCTGGAACCCGATGTTGGCCCACTGCGGGCTGCTCAGGCCGAAGGCGCCGTAGTTGGCGATCTTCGACTTGGTGGCGATCAGCTCGGGCCGCTGGTAGAGCGGCACGATGCCGACGCTCTTCCAGAGCAGCTGAGCCGCCTGGTTGGCCAGCACGGTGCGCTGGGCCGGGTCGGTCTCGACCTTGATCTGCGCGGTCAGCTTGTCCACGTCCGGCAGCGAGAGCTGCTGGTAGTTGCTCTCCGAGCCGGTGCCGTAGAGCTGGTTGATGTTGGCGTAGGGGAACTGCGTCCCGATCCAGGTGAACGCGATCATGTCGAAGGCGTGCGTCGACAGGGTGGTGTTGAACGCGTCGGAGGCGACCTGGACGATGTCGACCTTGACCCCGATGGCCTTCAGCTGGTTCTGGGTCTGCAGCGCCTCGTTCTGCGAGGCCGGGACGCCGTCGAGGGCGGAGAACTTGACCTCGAGCTTCTTGCCGTCCTTCTCGCGGATGCCGTCGGAGCCCGCCACCCAGCCCAACGCGTCCAGGTCCGACTTCGCCTTGTCGACGTTGTAGTCGATGCCGGTGGCCTTGCCCTCGTCCTCGTACCCCTGCTGGTTGCTCAGGATGATGCCGTTGTTCAGCTGGGTGACCGGCCAGTCGATGCCGGCCAGGTCGGACGCGCCGATCGACTGGCGGTCCAGTCCTTCGACGAGGGCCTGGCGCACCTTCTCGTCCTTGAGCACGCCGGCCTTGGAGTTGAACGTGATGTGCCGCCAGTTGGGGCCGGCCGCCTTGCGCACGGTGGCGTCGGCGACGCCCTTGGCCTGGTTGAAGCCGTTCGGGTCCGGGCCGATGTCGAAGGCGTCGATCTCGCCGTTGACGAAGGCGTTCGGCGTGGCGTCAGTGGCGATGGTCCGCCAGGTGATCTTGTCCAGCAGCGGCTTGTCACCCCACCACTTGTCGTTGGGGACGACGTCGATCGTCTTCTGGGTGCGGTCTTCCTTGTCGACCTTGAACGGTCCGGAGAGCCAGTCGTTGTCCAGCTTGGCCCAGCCGTCGTTGAACGTCTTGGCGTCCTTGATGCTCTCCGCCTTCAGCGGCCCGGAGAGGGGCGAGGCCCAGTCGGGGAACGCGTCCTTGAAGGTCACCGTGACGTCGAACTTGTCGGAGCCCGACTTGATGTCGCTGATCTGGTCGAAGCCGTCGGTCGAGGCGCACTTGAAGGTCTTCTGCCCGCCGTTGCAGGCCTTCCACGTGGCCGTCAGGTCGTCCACGTCGATCGGCGACCCGTCGCCCCACACGGCCTTCGGGTTCAGCACCAGGTGGATCACGGTCGGCTTCTGCGACGTGACCTCGGCCGAGGTGAGGAAGTCCGGGTTGGGCGTGTAGGCACCCTTGGCGTCGAAGTTGAAGTAGTTCGGCAGGAACGTGTTCCGGATGTTCGTCAGCTCGCTGTTGTTGCCGTCGATCTCGAGCGGGTTCCAGTTGGTCCCGAGGTCGCTGACCGCGAGCTTCATCTCCCCGCCCTGGGCCAACGAGGCCCGGTCCTGGGCGTTGATGTCCTGGGACGAGGCCGCCGCGATGGTCGGCTGGTCCGAGGCGGTGGTTCCCGGGTCGTCGGTGCTGCCGCTGCCGCACGCTGCCAGGACGAATGCCCCCAACAACAGTGGTGCCGCAATGATCTTGCGTGGAATCACTGATCCTCCATGAAGTCTGGTGGCCGACCCGGGGCCGACCCTCACTCAGTCACTCTAAGCACCGGCGTCGGTACTGGCCAAAGTCGCCGCGCTGACGCTCCTTGCTTGGGCTCTACTGTGCCCGTCCCGTGCAACAACTGTGTTACCCCGGGCTGGGGACCGGCTCCGGGGAGCCCGTCGGCAGCACCACGAGCTCCTCGTTGTAGTGACAGGCCGTGGTGTGGTCGGGTGCGCCGAGGGGGTAGAGGTCGGGCACCACGTCGACGCAGCGCTCCTGCTGGCTGGCGGCCAGCGTCGGGAACTTCTGGCAGCGGGTACGGAACCGGCAGCCGCTCGGCGGGTTCGCCGGGCTGGGCAGGTCGCCGGTGAGCAGGATCCGCTGCCGGGTGCGCTCCCGGTTGGGGTCGGGGATCGGGATCGCCGAGAGCAGCGCCTGGGTGTAGGGGTGGGTCGGGTGGTCGTAGACGCTGTCGACGTCACCGATCTCCACGATCTTGCCCAGGTACATCACCGCCACCCGGTCCGCGATGTGCCGGATCACCGCGAGGTCGTGGGCCACGAACAGGTACGACAGGCTGAGCTTGGCGCGCAGCTCGTCCAGCAGGTTGATGACGCCGGCCTGGATGGAGACGTCCAGCGCCGAGACCGGTTCGTCCAGGACGATCAACCTCGGCTCCAGGGCGAGTGCCCGGGCGATACCGATCCGCTGCCGTTGCCCGCCGGAGAACGCCCCGGGGTAGCGACTGGCGTGGGACGGCTCCAGCCCGACGAGACCCAGCAGCTCGTTCACCCGCCGCTCGATGTCGGCCTTCGGCACGCCGAAGACGCCCATCGGCTCGGCGATCAGGTCGAAGACGGGCATCCGGGGGTCCAGCGAGGCCATCGGGTCCTGGAAGACGACCTGGACGTCGCGACGCATCTGCTTCCGGTCTCGCCGCGTCAGCTCGCCGGTGTCGCGGCCCAGCACCACCACCCGCCCGTCGGTCGGTGGTTGCAGGTTGAGCACCTCGAGCAGCGTGGAGCTCTTGCCGCAGCCGGACTCTCCGACCAGGCCGAGCGTCTCGCCCTTCTTGATCTCGAGGTCGATGCCGTCGACGGCGTGCACCGTGCCGATCCGGCGCCGGTAGATGGCGCCCTTCATCAAGGGGTAGTGCCGCTTCATCCCTTCCAGCTGCAGCACGGTCTCCCGATCGGCGCGCGGCACCCGCTCCAGCGGAGCGTGCACCGGCGCGGCCACCGGGAAGATGTCGTCGAAGCGGAGGTTCCCCTGGGCGATCCGGCCGGTGTGGATGCACGCGGCCACGTGACCGGGGTGCTCGGTCGGGGCCAGCGGCGGCTCGAGGGTCAGGCACTCCGGAGTGGACATGGGGCACCGCGGCTCGAACGGGCACCCCGGTGGCAGGTTGACCACCGACGGCGGGTTGCCCTCCAGGCTGGCCAGCGCCTGCTTCTCGACCGCGTCCAGCCGGGGTACCGCCCCCAGCAGGCCGATCGTGTACGGCATCCGCGGCTGGTAGTAGATCTCGTCGACGGTGCCCTGCTCGACCGGCCGGCCCGCGTACATCACCGTGACGCGGTCGGCGATCCCGGCCACCACGCCGAGGTCGTGGGTGATCATGATCATCGCCGCGCCCGTCTCGCGCTGCGCCTTCTTGAGCACCTCCAGCACCTGGGCCTGAATGGTGACGTCGAGCGCGGTGGTGGGCTCGTCGGCGATGATCACGTCGGGGTCGTTGGCGATGGACATGGCGATCATGGCCCGCTGACGCATGCCGCCGGAGAACTCGTGCGGGAAGGAGCGGACCCGGACCTGCGGGTTGGGGATCCCCACCAGGTCGAGCAGCTCGACGGCCCGGTTCATCGCCGCAGCCTTGGACACGTCGTGATGGGTCTGGATCGACTCCACGATCTGGTCGCCGATCGTGTACACGGGCGTCAGGGCCGACAGCGGGTCCTGGAAGATCATCGCCAACGACTCGCCGCGCAGCTTGCTGAGCCGCTCGTCGGTCACGCCGAGCAGCTCGTCGCCGTGCAGCTTGACCGAGCCGGTGATCCGGGCCGCGGCGGGGTGCAGGCCCATGATGGCCAGCGAGGTCACCGACTTGCCCGACCCGGACTCACCGACGATGGCCATCGTCTCCCCGGCCGCCAGGTCGAAGCTCAGTCCCCGGACGGCTTGGACGGGCCCGGCCTCGCTCGGGAAGGTCACGTGCAGGTCCTGCACGCTCAGCACGGTGCCGGAGGTGGTCCGGCGGGTCTTGGGCAGCGGGGTCGGGCCGCTGGACACGGTGGTGCTCATCGCGCGGATCCTCCGGAGGCGGAGTTCGGGTCGAGCGCGTCACGCAGACCGTCACCGACCGCATTGACGCAGAGGACGAGGGCGACGACGGCGACGGCCGGGCTGGTGAACAGCCACGGGAAGCTGTTGACCTGTCGGGCTCCCTCGCCCAGCAGCGTGCCGAGCGAGGTGTCCGGGGGCTGCACGCCGAAGCCGAAGAAGGAGAGCCCGGTCTCGGCCAGGATGGCGGAGCTGACGTTGAGCGTGGCGTCGATGATCAACAGCGAGGAGATGTTCGGCAGGACGTGCCGGACGATCGTCTTCGGCGCCCCCAGACCCATGAACCGCGCGGCCTGCACGTACTCCCGCTCCTTGATCGACAGGGTCAGGCTGCGCACCACCCGGGCCGACAGCATCCAGCCGAACGCGGCCAGCAGGACCACCAGCAGCAACCAGGAGTTCGGGCCCTTGGACGCCCCGGTGGTCAGCACGGCGATCAACAGGAACGAGGGCACGACCAGCAGCAGGTCGATGACCCACAGCGCGACCCGCTCGAACCAGCCACCGAAGTAGGCGGCGAAGGAGCCGACGATGGCGGCGGTGCCGGTCGACAGGATGGCGACGAAGAAGCCGATCAGCAACGACTTGCGGAGGCCGCGCAGGGTGAGCGCCAGCACGTCGCGGCCGCTCTGGGTGCTGCCGAGCGGGTGCCGGTCGCTCGGCGGCTTGAGGAAGGCGAAGCGGTCCACCTGGTCGTACTTCCAGTGCGAGAGGTACGGCCCGGCCAGCGCGAGGACCACGAACACCACGATCAGCGCCAGCCCGACCACGGCGCTCCTGTTGCGGAGGAAGCGGCGCAGGATCAGCTGGCTCCGGGTGAGCCGCCTCGTCGGCGTGGGCTCCTCGACGGGGGTCCCCAGCGGGCTCTCGTCGGCAACTTCGAGCAGGTTCTGACCCATCGGACTCTCCTAGCTCAGCCGCACGCGCGGGTCGAGGATGGCCACGGCGATGTCGGAGAGGACGGCGCCGACCAGCACGCAGGCGCCGCTGAAGGCGACCACGGCCACCGTGCCGTTCACGTCCTGGCCGGTGATGGTGGAGACGCCGTACTCGCCCATGCCGTGGAAGGAGAACATGATCTCCATGAAGGTGGCGCCGGTGAACAGGGTGGCGATCGAGAACGCGAAGTAGGTGCCGGTCGGGATCAGCGAGGTCCGCAGCGCGTGCTTCATCACCGCCCGCGAGCGTCGGAGCCCCTTGGCCCGGGCCGTCCGGACGAAGTCCGAGCCGAGGGCGTCCAGCATCAGGTTGCGCTGGATCCGGCTGAAGAAGGCCAGGTTGATCAACGTCAGGGCGATCGTGGGCAGCAGCAGGTGCTGGGCGCGGTCGGCGAGCGCCGCGCCGAAATAGCTGCCGTGGTCGCCGGTCTCACCGACGAACTCGAACAGCCGCAGCCCGGTCGCGTTGTTGATCTTCGTGGCGAAGACCTGGAGGGCGCTGGCGAGGACGAAGGCCGGAATGGACAGGATGAACAGTGAACCTGCGGTCGTCGTCCGGTCCGAAGGCTTGTACTGGCGGGTCGCGGTCCACGCGCCGAGGAGCACCCCGATCACCGTGCCGAGCAGCGAGCCCAGCGTGATCAGGCGGATGCTGACCCCGATCCGGCGGCCCACCTCGTCGACGACCTCCCCGCCCTTGGGGGCCTGGCCCCAGTCCCAGTGCAGGACGATGCTCTTCAGCCAGATCCCGTAGCGCTCCAGCAGCGGCACCCGGTCACTGAGGTTGCGCCCCAGCAGGTTGGCCTCGATCGCGCCGGGGTCCAGGGGCGGGTTGATGAGCTGGTAGAGCATTCGCGGATGGAGCTGGGTGGCGGCCAGGAAGTAGCTGAGCGAGACCGCGATGAAGAGCAGGACGATGTAGTTCGCCACCCGTCGTGCGATGTACGCGCCCACTCGCGTCCTCCCGGCTGCTCGACCCAGACCCCGTGCTTTGCACTGTAACGGCTTCAATGACGTCGGCTGTTACGGCCGGCAGAAGCCCCTCAGATCCAGCTGCGGAACCACATCCGGGACAGCCACGCCGGGTGGGGCAGCAGCTGGTCGGTGAGGATCGGGTAGAGGTAGGCGAAGTTGGCGGCGACCAGGGCGACGAAGGCGCCGCCGATGATGGCGCCGACCATCCTGCGGTCGCCCGCGTGCGGGTCGCCGGCCCTCGGTGGAGGCCCGAGGATGCGGCCCAGGCAGAGGCTGACCGCCATCACCGAGAACGGGATGAGGGTGATCGCGTAGAAGAAGAACAGCGGCCGGGCGTCGTAGTGGAACCAGGGCAGCCAGGCGCTCAGCACACCCACGACGGGGATGCCGAAGCGCCAGTCCCGGCCGCCGATCCACAGCAGGGCCGCCGCGACCAGGGCGAAGACCGCCACCCACCACAGCGCCGGGGTGCCGATGCCGCTGATCACGCGGATGCAGTTGTCCGGCCCGACGCACCCGTCGGTCCCGGGCGCGATGTTGTTCACCGCGTCGATGCCGATCGGACGGGCCAGGATCAGCCAGCCACCGGGGTCGGCCTTGTACGGGTGGGTCTGGGTCATGATGAAGCTGCCGGTGTGGAAGCCGTAGATGTCGCGCTGGTAGTGCAGCAGCGAGGCCAGCGGCTTTCCCAGCACCTTCACGGTGGTGGCTCCGGGGTGCTCGGCCCCCCACTGCCGGTCGTAGCCGCCGCTGGTGGCCAGCCAGCCGGCCCAGGTGGCCACGTAGACGAGCCCGCTGAGCACGACCAGCGAGACGAAGGCCGGCCACCCGTCGCGGAACAGCGCGCCGTTCGCCCGCCAGCCCGCCCCTGCCAGCCGTCGCGCGCCGATGTCCCAGGCGAGGGAGAGCAGGGCGAAGGCGGCGAGCAGGTAGAGCGCGCTCCACTTGGTCCCGAGCGCGAGCCCGAAGCAGAGCCCGGCGGCGATCCGCCACGGCCGGACCAGCAGCGCCGGCCCGTACCGGCCGCCGAGGTCGGACCAGCCGTGGGACTCGAGGTGGTCGGCCAGCCGGCTGCGCATCCAGTCGCGGTCGACCGCCAGGCAGGCCACCGCGGCGACCAGGAAGAAGGCCAGGAAGACGTCCAGCAACGCGATCCGGCTCATCATGAAGGACAGGCCGTCGAAGGTGAGCAGCAGTCCGGCCGTGGCGCCGATCAGCGTCGAGCGCGAGACACGCCGCACCATCCGGATGGTGACCATCACGAACAGGACCCCGAAGACGAGGGAGGAGAAGCGCCAGCCGAAGGAGTTCATCCCGAACAGCTGTTCGCCCCCGGCGATCAGCCACTTGCCCACCGGCGGGTGGACGATGAACGACGGCGTGTCGAGCATCACGTCGGTCTTGCCGGCCGTGATGGAGGCGTCGGCGTTACCGGGCCAGCTGCGCTCGTAGCCGTGCTTCAGCAGCGAGTAGGCGTCCTTGGCGTAGTAGGTCTCGTCGAAGACCAGCTTGTTGGGGTAGCCCAGCCTGACCACCCGGATGACGAAGGCCAGGGCGCCGATCAGCAGGGTGACCAGCCACGCCGTCACCCGGTCGGTCGGCATCGGCAGCCGCAGCCGTTCGACGGTGCTGGGGAGCCGCCGGGCGGTCGCCTCGGGCACCAGGGCGGTCGCGCCGGAGCGCCGAGGGATCTCGAGCACGGGCGCCGCGAGCTCGCTCACCTGCTCGGTCACCGGGTCATCCTAGGTGGGCAGTCTGGGAGGCTGGACCGATGAGCCCCGAAGACGACCGACAGGGTCGGGGAACGGTCGGGACGGTCGTTCTGGCCGGCACCCCCATCGGCGACGCCGCGGACGCGTCCCCCCGGCTGCGCGCCGAGCTGGCCGGCGCGGACCTGATCGCGGCCGAGGACACCCGGCGCTTCCGGCGGCTGCTCGACCGGCTGGAGGTCACGACCTCGGCGCGCGTCGTCTCCTACTTCGAGGGCAACGAGGCGGCCCGGACACCGGAGCTGCTGGCCGCGCTCGCCGACGGGGCGCGGGTGGTGCTGGTCACCGACGCGGGAATGCCGTCGGTCTCCGACCCGGGCTACCGACTGGTCGCCGCGGCGGTGGCGGCGGGCTTCGTCGTGACCGCCGTGCCAGGACCGTCGGCCGTCCTCACCGCCCTGGCCGTCTCCGGGCTGCCGGTGGACCGCTTCTGTTTCGAGGGCTTCCTGCCGCGCAAGGCGGGGGAGCGAGCCCGTCGGCTGGGGGAGCTCAGCGCTGAGCCGCGGACGCTGGTCTTCTTCGAGGCGCCGCACCGGACGGCCGAGGCCCTGGGGGCGCTGGCCGAGGCCTTCGGTGCCGAACGCCGGGGTGCGGTCTGCCGCGAGCTGACCAAGACCTACGAGGAGGTCGTCCGCGGACCGCTCTCGGAGCTGGTGGCCTGGGCCCAGGGAGAGGTGCGGGGCGAGGTCACGCTGGTCGTGGCCGGCGCCCCACCTGCCGTGGTCGATCTGGACGTGGCGGCCGCTCGGGTCCTCGAGCGGGTACGGGCCGGCACCCGGCTCAAGCCGGCGGTGGCCGAGGTGGCGGCCGAAACAGGCCTGGCGAAGAACGCTCTGTACGAGATCGCCCTGAAAAACGCACCCCAGAAGGCCTCTTCGGGCTCCAACCGACCGATTTCAGGCGTCTAGGGGTCGTTTTTCAGGGATCTGCCAAGGTAAGTGACGTGGACCTGCCCCCCTCACCCGAGCCGCTGCCCGGCCCGGTCGTCGACTCGCACTGCCATCTGGACTACACCGAAGGGTTCTCCGGGCTCGAGCCGGAGGAGGCGATCCGACGGGCTGCCGAGGTCGGGGTGACCCGGATCGTGCAGATCGGCTGCGACGTGGCCAGCTCGCGGTGGGCGGTCGGGGCGGCCGAGCGCTGGCCGTCCGTGGTCGCGGGGGTTGCGCTACACCCGAACGACGCGGCCCGGCCGGGTGAGGGCCTGGCTGACGCACTGGCGGCGATCGAGGCGCTGGCCGGCCAACCCCGCGTCCGCGCGGTGGGGGAGACCGGGCTCGACTACTACCGGACGCCGGAGGCCGAGGGCCAGGCGCGGCAGCGGGAGGCGTTCGCCGCCCACATCCAGCTGGCGAAGGCCCATGACAAGACGCTGGTCATCCACGACCGGGACGCGCACGCCGACGTCCTGGACGTCCTCGACGCCGAGGGTGCGCCGTCGCGGATCGTCATGCACTGCTTCTCCGGCGACGCCGACTTCGCGCGCGCCTGCCTCGACCGCGGCGCCCACCTCTCCTTCGCCGGCACGGTGACCTTCAAGAACAGCCCGCACCTGCGCGAGGCCCTGGCCGTGACCCCGCTCGACCGCCTGCTCACCGAGACCGATGCGCCCTACCTGACCCCGTCGCCGCTCCGGGGCCGGCCGAACGCGTCCTACCTGATCCCGCACACGGCCCGCTTCCTCGCCGCGACCCTCGACGTGGAGCTGGCCGTCCTCTGCCGGGCCCTCGACGCCAACGCCGAGGTCGCCTTCGGCGGGAGCTGGTAGATGGAGCTGGCGGAGGCGTTGCGTCGCCGTCGGATGACCCGGCGGTACGACCCCGACCGGCCGGTGGCCGAGGAGCAGCTGCGTCGGGTCACCGCGGCGGCGCTCCGGGCGCCTTCGGCCGGCTTCACCCAGGCGGTGTCGCTGCTGGTGCTCACCGGCCTCGACCGCGAGACCTTCTGGGCCGCCGCTGCCCCGGACCAGGACGCCGTGACCGGACCGAGCCGCTGGCTGGCGGGGATGCGGACGGCCCCCGCCCTGGTCACCCTGTGGACCAGCCGAGAGGCCTACCTCGACCGCTACGCCCAGCCCGACAAGGGCTGGGCCGACCGGGACCCGGACCGCTGGTCGGCGCCGTACTGGTACGTCGACGCGGGCATGGCGGCGATGGCCGTCCTGCTGACCGCCACCGAGCTGGGCCTGGGCGCCTGCTTCTTCGGCGTCCCGACGACCAGCGCGGCGGCCGTGCGGACCGCCTTCGGTGTGCCCGCCGACCAGCTGAGCGTCGGGGTGGTCAGCCTCGGCCATCCCGCCGAGGACGAGCGGCCGGGCGGATCGGCCCGACGGCGCTCCCGGCGTCCTGCGGCCGAGCTCGTCCACCGTGGCCGCTGGTCCTAGAGGTCCTGGCAGACCGCTAGCAGACCGAGGGGCGATCGAGCGACGATTTCCCGTCGTGTCGCGCCGCCGTTATGCTTCCGTGACCATTCCGGTCGGCTCAGCCGCCGTCCGGACGTCTCGAGGGGGCCCGGACACCGCTGGGCCGCATTGGAGCCACATGCGCAAGATCATTCCCGTTGTCGCGGCCGGAGCCGCCCTGGCGGTCGTCGGCACGTCCGTCGCCTACGCCTCCCTGGACAAGGACGTGACCGTCTCGGTCGACGGCCAGGCGCGGACCCTGCAGACCCGGGCCGGCACGGTCGGCGAGCTGCTCGCCGACCAGGGCCTCACCGTCAGTGACCGCGACGTGGTGGCCCCCGCCGCCTCCAGCAAGGTCAGCGACGGCACCCGCATCGCCGTCCAGTTCGCCCGTCCCGTGACCTTCACCGTCGACGGGAAGCGGCGGACCGTCTGGACCACCGCCACCAGCCTCGACGCCGCCCTCGGCGCCCTCGGGGTCAACACGAGCGGCGCGGACCTCTCCACCAGCCGCAGCACCGCCATCGGCCGGCAGGGTCTGAGCGTCGACGTCGCCACCCTCAAGGCCGTCACCGTCAAGGCCGCCGGCAAGAAGCGCACCGTCAAGACGACCGGGGCGACCGTCGGACAGGCCCTGGCCGCGGCCAGGATCACGGTGGACGGCAACGACAAGGTGACGCCGAAGACCTCCACCAAGCTTGTCGCCGGTGCCGCCATCACCTACACCCGGGTGGGCGTGAGCACGGACAAGAAGAAGGAGCGGGTCTCCTTCACCACGGTCCGCAAGAACAGCGGCTCGCTCGAGCGCGGCAAGACCAGGGTGGACACCGAAGGCCGCAGCGGCAGCCGCACCCTCACCTACCGCGTGGTGCGCGAGGACGGTCAGGTCACCAGCCGCAAGAAGACGGCCACCACGCTCACGCGTCAGCCGCGGACCGAGGTGGTTCTGGTCGGCACGAAGGCACCGAAGGCCACCACTTCCGGCGGCGCGTCCGGGGGCGTCTGGGACAGGATCGCGGCGTGCGAGTCCGGGGGCAACTGGAGCATCAGCACCGGCAACGGCTTCTACGGCGGGCTGCAGTTCACCATGAGCACCTGGCACGCCTACGGCGGCAGCGGCAACCCGGCCAACGCCAGCAAGAGCGCGCAGATCGCCGTGGCCCAGAAGGTCCAGGCTGCGCAGGGCTGGGGCGCCTGGCCGGCCTGCACCTCGAAGCTGGGGCTGCGCTGAGGTGATCCGGGGCGTCGCCGATGTGATGGAGTAGCGGCCTGATGCCACACCAGGGCCTGCTCGACCCCACCGCCGTCCGCGAGATCGCCGCCCGGCTGGGCCTGCGTCCCACCAAGCAGCGCGGGCAGAACTTCGTCCACGACGCCAACACCGTCCGTCGCATCGTGGCGACGGCGCAGGTGGGCCCGGACGACGCCGTGCTCGAGATCGGTCCGGGTCTGGGCTCGCTGACCTTGGGCCTGCTGGACGTGGCCGGCTCGGTCACCGCGGTGGAGATCGACGAGCTGCTGGCCGACGAGCTGCCCGCGACGGTGGCGGCCCGGCTGCCTGGGCGGGCGTCGGCGTTGAGCGTGGTCACCGCGGACGCGCTCCGGGTCACCGAGCTGCCCGTCCCGCCGACTGTGGTGGTGGCGAACCTGCCCTACAACGTCTCCGTCCCCGTGCTGCTGCACCTGCTGGCCACGTTCGGCAGCTGGCAGCGCGGCTTGGTCATGGTGCAGGCGGAGGTCGCCGACCGGCTGGCCGCCGGGCCGGGCTCGAAGGTCTACGGCGTTCCCTCGGTGAAGATGGCCTGGTACGCGGAGACGTCCCGCGTCGGCACGGTCGCCCCGTCGGTCTTCTGGCCGGTGCCGAACGTCGATTCCGGTCTGGTCGCGATCCGTCGCCGGCCGCTGCCCGAGACCACAGCCACCCGTGAGCAGGTGTTCGCCGTGGTGGACGCGGCGTTCGGGCAGCGACGCAAGATGCTGCGGTCGGCCCTGGCCGGGCTGGCCGGCAGCTCGGCCGGTGCGAGCGAGGTGCTGGTGGCCGCCGGCGTCGACCCGCAGCTGCGGGGCGAGATGCTCACCGTCGGCGACTTCGCCCGGATCGCCGAGCAGCTGGCCCGGCGGACCCCTGCGGCCCCGTTGGAGCCCACCCTCTAGCCTCGGAGCGTGGCCTCCCCCCTCCCCCCGTTGTCCGTGGGAGTCCGGGCCAGGGTGCCGGCCAAGATCAACCTGGCGCTGAAGGTCGGCCCGCGGCGCCGGGATGGTTACCACCCGCTGGCCACCGTCTACCACGCCGTCTCGCTCTACGACGAGGTGAGCGCCGGCTGGGCCGAGCCCGATGAGTTCGAGGTCAGCGTCAGCGGCGAGGGCGCCGACCTGGTGCCGCTCGACGAGGACAACCTGGTCGTCCGGGCCGCCCGGCTGCTGGCCCGGACGCACGGCCCGTACGACTCCCTGGGCGCCAGCCTGAGCATCCGCAAGGCGATCCCGGTGGCCGCCGGACTGGCCGGAGGGTCTGCCGACGGTGCTGCCGCACTGGTGGCCTGCGCGGCGCTGTGGGACCTCGACCTGTCGGCCGAGGCGCTGCGGACGCTGGCCGCCGAGCTGGGCAGTGACGTGCCGTTCGCCCTGCTGGGCGGGACCGCCGTGGGGAGCGGCCGAGGCGAGGAGGTGGTGCCCGCGCTGGCCCGCGGCACCTACCACTGGGTGCTCGGCTTCGGCCACCACGGCCTCTCGACGCCGGCGGTCTACGGCCGGTTCGACCAGCTGACCCCGCACCCGGCCGCGCCGGAGGTGCCGGACGAGCTGATGACCGCCCTTCGGACGGGCGACCCGCGCCAGCTCGGCGCGGCGCTGGTGAACGACCTGCAGCCGGCCGCGCTGGACCTGCAGCCGCGGCTGCGTCAGGTGATCGAGGCGGGTCTGGACTTCGGTGCCGTGGGGGCGCTGATCTCCGGTTCGGGCCCGACCGCCGCCTTCCTGGCCGCCTCCGAGCCGGCCGCCATCGACCTGGCGGTCGCGCTCAGCGCCGACGGGCTCTGCCGCGAGGTCCGCCGGGCCAGTGGACCGGTGACGGGAGCCCGGCTCGTCGGCTGAGTCCTAGCCACGGCGCTCCTGGTGGTCCCGAAGCCCGGTGGCCCCTAGGGTCGGCGCATGTCCACCGCCGTCCCGGGTCTCGTCCGTCGGCTGCTGCCCCGTGACCCGCACGAGGAACACCGGGTGGCCTCGCCGCTGGAGCTGCTGACCGACCTGTGTTTCGTGGTGGCCATCGCCTCGGCCGCAGATGAGTTCCACCATGCCGTGTCGACCCACCACGCGGCCCAGGGCGCCCTCGGCTTCGCGATGGCCTTCTTCGCCATCTGGTGGGCCTGGTTGAACTTCACCTGGTTCGGCTCGGCCTACGACAACGACGACGTGGTCTACCGGCTGCTCACCATCCTGCAGATCGTGGGGGTCCTCGTGCTGGCCGCGGGCATCCCGGCGGTGTTCGAGGGCGAGGTGACCGTGGTGGTCATCGGCTACGTCGTGATGCGCGTCGGCCTGGTGCTGCAGTGGCTGCGGGCCGCCCGGCACGACCCGGGGCACCGACGCACCGCCCTGCGCTACGCCGCGGGGATCGTGGTGGTCCAGCTCGCCTGGATCAGCTACATCTGGGTGGCCGAGGTCGAGGTGCTGCGCGTCCCGTGCTTCGTGCTGCTGGCCCTGGCCGACATGGCCGTGCCCGTCTGGGCCGAGCGGACCGGCATGACCACCTGGCACCCGCACCACATCGCCGAACGCTACAGCCTGTTCTTCATCATCGTGCTCGGCGAGACGGTCCTGTCGGCCAGCACCGCGGTGAGCACGGCCCTCACGGAGCAGGCCGACCGGGCCGGCGTCGCGGTGGTGGCCGCCAGCAGCGTGCTGATCGTCTTCGGCTGCTGGTGGCTCTACTTCTCCCGTGACGTCGCCGACGTCCTCGACCGGGCGGCGGAGCGCCAGGTCTGGGTCAGCTACGGCTGGGGCTTCGGCCACTACGTCGTCTTCGCCTCCGCGGCCATGACCGGGGCGGGGCTCGCCGGTCGGGTCGACCACTGGACCCGGCACAGCGAGTCCTCGGCCCTGGTCAGCGCCGCCTCCGTGACGGTCCCCGTGGCGGTCCTCGTCGCCAGCATCTGGCTGGTCCAGCTGGGCCGGGACGAGGCCTCCGGACGGACCGGACTGCGGTTCAGCGTCGCTGCCGTGCTGATCCTGGCGGGTACCTTCAGCCCGCTGCCCGAGCTGGTGGCCGGCCTGGTCGTCGCCGGGCTGCTCGTCCTCCAGGTGCGGGCCGGCCGCCCTGGTCAGACGCCGGCGGCAGCCGGGCTCACGTGACCGCGTCGCCGCCGTAGACCAGCAGCAGCCGTCGCAGCGCCGACGCCAGCTGCTGCTGGTCGTCGGCGTCCAGACCCGCCAGCAGCCGCTGCTCGGCGGCGAGCAGGTCGGCCAGCGCCGCGTCAACGGCGGCCTGACCAGCGTCGGTGAGCCGGACCAGGACGCCGCGCTTGTCGTCGGGGTGCAGCTCGCGGTGCACCAGGCCGCGGGCGGCCAGCCGGTCGACCCGGTTGGTCATCGTCCCGGAGGTGACCATGGTCTCGCGGCTCAGCTGGCCGGGGGAGAGCTGGTTGGGACTGCCGGCCCGGCGGAGCGCGGCGAGCACGTCGAACTCCCAGGGCTCGAGGTCGTGGGCACTGAAGGCGGCCGCGCGCTGCCGGTCCAGGTGCCGCGCCAGCCGGGTGACCCGGGACAGCACCCGCATCGGGTTGACGTCCAGGTCGGGTCGTTCCCTCGCCCAGGCCTCGACGACGACGTCGACCTCGTCACGAGGTCCGGGGTCGTCGGCCATGGGCGGCATCCTACGGGCGGCCGGGCACCTCCCCGGCTCAGTGAGCCTGCAGGTCCGCGTCCGAGCGGGGCATGGTGGCGGCCAGCGCGATGATGCCGGCGCACAGCAGGGCCGGGACGGCCATGGCGTGGTGGATGCCGAGGTGACGGACGAGGAAGCCGACCACGGCGGGGCCCATCAGGAACGCGGCGTAACCGAAGGTGACCACCACCGCCAGCACCCGGCCGCCGCCGAGGTGACCGGCGACGGCGTACACCTGCGGGGCGATCATGCCGACACCGAAGCCGACCAGCGCCCAGCCGGCCACCAGCAACGGCAGGCTCGAGACCAGCGTGACGACCGCGTAGCCCACGGCGGCACAGATGCCGCCGAACCGGACGACCGCGCGCCGGCCGAAGCGCGCGACCAGCCGGTCGCCGAGCAGCCGGATGACCACCATGAAGCCGCTGACCGCGATCAGGCCGAGGGCGCCGGTGGTCGGGTCCACGTGGGCCACGTCGGTGACGTGCAGCGACGACCAGTCGACCGCCGTGCCCTCGGACAGGCCGAAGGCCAGGGCCATGGCCCCGAGCACCCAGGCGGCACGCGGGATCTTGGTCCGGACGCCGTCCACCGAGTGCGCGAGCGGCCGCGTCTGTGGGGTGATCTTGACCAGCACCACCAAGATCAACACCGCGACGACGGCGATGCTGATCATCAACGGAGTCACGATGTCCCCGCCGGTGATGTCCAGACTCTTGGCCATGATCAACACCGCGCCCGCACCGACGAAGCTGCCGAGTGAGAAGTAGGCGTGGAAGGAGCTCATGATCGGTGTGCGCCGAGCGCCCTCCACCTGGACGGCGATGACGTTCATGCTCACGTCGATCGCCCCGTTGCCGAGCCCGAGCAAGATCAACCCGACGACGGCGACCCCGAAGCTCGGGGCGAGGGCGACCGTGACCGCGGCGGCGATGAGGACCGTCAGGGCGGCGAGGGCCACCTGGCGGGCGCCGACGGCGTCCGCGAGCCGGCCACCGATCTGCATCGAGAGGATGCCCGCCAGCCCGGCGCAGAACAGCATCACCGCGATCGAGGTGTCGCCGATCCCGAGCTTCTCGCGCAGCGACGGCAGGGACGCGGCGTAGCCCCCGATCAGCAGGCCGTTGGCCGCGAACATCGTGGTCACCGCCCTCGCGGCCCGTCGGCTGCCGAGGGGGTCCGCACCCGGGGTGCCGGGGTGGACGAGGGGTGGGGAGGTGGTGGTGCTGGTCATCGGGATGGTCGACCGTCTTCTGTATCGTTCAAGTGAGAACACCACGATAACCGCGCCGCCAGCGTGGAAGCAAGCCGAACCGGCCGCGCCTCAGGTCGCGGGCGGCGTGACCAGGGTGGGTTTGGCCTGCAGGTGGCTGAGGCCGTTCCAGGCCAGGTTCACCAGGTGTGCGGCCACCTCGGCTCGGGGTGGGTGCTGCGCGTCCAGCCACCACTGACCGGTGACAGCGACCATCCCGACCAGCATCTGCGCGTACATCGGGGCGGTCTTGGGGTCGAGGCCTCGCCGGCCGAACTCGGCCGCGAGGATGCCCTCCACCCGGGAGGCCACGTCACTGAGGATGGTGGCGAACGAGCCGCTGACCCCCGTCCCGGAGGAGTCGCGGGCCAGGATCCGGAAGCCGTCGCGGTGCGCCTCGATGTAGTCGAGCAGGGCCAGCGTCGCCTGCTCGAGCAGCTCGCGCTGGTGGCCGGAGGTCAGCGAGCCGCGGATGCCGTCCAGCAGGGTGCGGACCTCCCGGTCCACCACCACCGCGTACAGGCCCTCCTTGCCGCCGAAGTGCTCGTAGACGACCGGCTTGCTGACCTCGGCGCGGGCGGCGATCTCCTCGACCGAGGTGCCGTCGAAGCCGCGGGCGGCGAAGAGCGCCCGCGCGACGTCGATCAGCTGCTCGCGCCGGTCGGCCCCCGACATCCGCACCCGGCCCGGCCGCCGGGCGCGCGTGGACTCGCGTCGGTCGGCGTTCCCGGCAGCAGCCATGCCCGCCAGTCTGAGCGTTCGCCGGTCGGGGCGGAAATCGGGCCGGACCGGGGCCGCTGCGGCTCTCGTCGAGAGTGCGGCGGGGACGGGGCGTGCGTAGTCTTACCTCCGGTCGGTCGCCGTACCGGTCGTTCCCCGGTTGGTCTGCCGGCAGGGCCCGCCTGACTTTGAATCAGGACTAGCGACGTAGGTTCGACTCCTACCCGGGGAGCTCGGCAGGAGTCCCGCGACCAGAAAGAGCTCGATGCCCGGACCGCTCGACTCACCGCCCGCTGCCGTCATCGTCCTCGCCGCCGGTGGCGGCACCCGGATGCGGTCCAGCCGGTCCAAGCTGCTGCACGAGCTCGGCGGGCACTCCATGCTGAGCTACGCCGTCACCGCCGCCACTCTGCTGCAGCCCGAGCACGTGGTCGTCGTCGTGGGCCACCAGCGGGAGCAGGTGCTGGCGCACCTCGCCGAGGTCGCCCCGCACGCCACCGCCGTCGTCCAGGAGGAGCAGCGCGGTACCGGTCACGCGGTGCAGGTCGCGCTGGCGGCGCTGCCGGCGCTGACCGGGGAGGTGGTCGTGACCTACGGCGACGTGCCGCTGCTGACCGGCGACACCCTGACCGAGCTGGTGGCCGCCCACCGCGCCGAACAGGCGACGGTCACCGTGCTCACCGCCCAGGTCGGCGACCCGACCGGCTACGGCCGGGTGCTGCGGGACCGCAGCGGCCACGTCGAGGGCATCGTCGAGCACCGGGACGCCGACGAGGACCAGCGCCGGATCACCGAGATCAACTCCGGCATCTACGTCTTCCAGGCCGACACCCTGGCCGCCGGGCTGGCCGGCCTGCAGCCCGACAACAGCCAGGGCGAGCTCTACCTGACCGACGTCATCGGCTCGGCCAGCGCCGCCGGCGGCACGGTGGCCGGCTACCCGATCGAGGACGTCTGGCAGGTCGAGGGCGTCAACGACCGGATCCAGCTGTCGCGGCTCAACGCCGAGCTCAACCGGCGGACGCTGGAGCGTTGGATGCGCGCGGGCGTGACGGTCGTCGACCCGGCCACCACCTGGGTGCACGCCTCGGTCGACCTCGGCACCGACGTCACCCTGCTGCCCGGCACCAGCCTGGAGGGCGCCACCTCGGTCGCCGCGGGCGCGGTGATCGGCCCGGACACCACCCTGGCCGACGTCGAGGTCGGAGCCGGGGCACACGTCGTCCGGACGCAGGGCTCGCTCAGCGTCATCGGGGCGGACGCCTCGGTGGGTCCGTTCGCCTACCTCCGGCCCGGGACGAACCTCGGCCCCGGCGGCAAGATCGGGACCTTCGTGGAGACCAAGAACGCCCGGATCGGGGCGCACGCCAAGGTGCCGCACCTCACCTACGCCGGCGACACCGAGATCGGCGAGGAGGCCAACATCGGGGCCGGGGTGATCTTCGCCAACTACGACGGCGTGGCCAAGACCTCGAGCAGGGTCGGTCGGGCGTCCTTCGTCGGCAGCGACTCCGTCCTGGTGCACCCGGTGGAGGTCGCCGACGGGGCCTACGTCGCCGCCGGCTCCACCATCACCGGGCACGTCGGCGTCGGTGAGCTCGCCGTGGCCCGGGGCACGCAGCGCAACATCCGGGGCTGGGTGGCGCGCAAGCGGGCCGGCACCAAGACGGCCCGGGCCGCAGCGGCCGCCCAGGCCCGGCAGGACGAGCAGACCCAGGACGAGCAGATCCAGGACGAGCAGACCCAGCACGAGCAGCAGCACCATGGGGGGACAGAGTCGTGACGGGCTTGAAGCGGGCGGGCGAGAAGCACCTGATGCTGTTCTCGGGCCGGGCCTACCCCGAGCTGGCGGCCGAGGTCGCGCGGCTGATGGAGGCCGAGATCGTGCCCACCCGGGCCCTCAACTACGCCAACTCCGAGATCTACGTCCGCTTCGAGGAGTCGGTCCGCGGCTCGGACGCCTTCGTCATCCAGAGCCACGCGGCGCCCGTCAACGAGTGGGTGATGGAGCAGCTGATCATGGTCGACGCGCTGAAGCGGGCCTCCGCCAAGCGGATCACCGTCGTCGCACCTTTCTACCCCTACGCCCGGCAGGACAAGAAGCACCGCGGCCGGGAGCCGATCTCGGCCCGGCTGATGGCCGACCTGTTCAAGACCGCCGGCGCGAACCGGCTGATGTCGGTGGACCTGCACGCGGCGCAGATCCAGGGCTTCTTCGACGGGCCGGTCGACCACCTCTGGGCGCTCCCGGTGCTGAGCCAGTACGTCTCCCAGCACTACGACACGTCCGAGATGACGGTGGTCTCCCCCGACGCCGGCCGGGTCCGGCTGGCCGACATGTGGACCGACCAGCTCGGGGTGCCGCTGGCCATCATCCACAAGCGGCGTGATGCCAACGTGGCCAACACCGTCGCCGTGCACGAGGTCGTCGGCGACGTCCGGGGCCGGGTCTGCCTCCTGGTCGACGACATGATCGACACCGCCGGCACCATCTGCCAGGCCGCGGAGGCGCTGAAGGCTCGCGGGGCCAAGGCCGTGATCGCCGCCGCGACGCACGCCGTCCTCTCGGGCCCGGCCGTGGAACGGCTGACCGCCACCGGCTTCGAGGAGGTCATCGTCACCAACACGCTGCCCATCCCCGAGGACCGGCGCTTCCCGGGGCTGACGGTGCTGTCCATCGCGCCACTGCTGGCCCGGGCCATTCGCGAGGTGTTCGAGGACGGGTCCGTCACCAGCCTCTTCGACGGCCAGAGCTGACCGCCTGCCAGCCCCTCCGTGGGCCGGTCGTGGGGCGGCTCCCGTTTTCCCTCGCTGACGGCGGTCGGCTAGCATGACCAGGTTGCCTCGGCGAGGGTCGCAGACCGTGATCGACGATGGGCGGGCCCATGGGCTCTTCCGGTCGGATGGTGTGCTGCTTCCTCGTCAGGTTCTCCGCAGACAAACCATCGCTCGCTAGAGGAGTTCGTTTCGTGCCCGAGGTCAAGCTCACCGCCGAAGTTCGTACCGAGTTCGGCAAGGGCGCAGCCCGCCGCATCCGCCGCGCCGACAAGGTTCCCGCCGTTCTGTACGGTCACGGGACCGACCCGATCCACATCACGCTGCCGGGGCACGAGACCCTGCTGGCGCTGCGTACCGCCAACGCGCTGCTCTCCATCGACGTGGACGGCACCTCTCAGCTGGCGCTGCCGAAGCAGGTCCAGCGTGACCCGCTGAAGCACACCATCGAGCACGTCGACCTGGTGCTGGTCCGCTCCGGCGAGAAGGTCACCGTCGACGTGGCCATCAGCGTCGAGGGCGAGGCCGGTCCGGAGACGCTCGTCGTGGTCGACCGCACCAGCGTCTCGATCGAGGCGGAGGCCACCCACATCCCGACCGAGATCATCGTCTCGGTCGAGGGACTGCCTGCGGGTACCCAGATCCTCGCGTCCGACCTGAAGCTCCCCGAGGGCTCCTCGCTCGGCATCGACCCCGAGGCGCTGATCGTCAACGTCACCGGCGCCGTGTCCGAGGCTGCGCTGGAGGCCGAGCTGGCCGAGGCGGAGGCCGAGCTGGGCATCGAGCCGACCGTCGCCGAGGGTGACATCGTGCCTGAGGAGGGTGACGGCGAGACCGGGACCGGCGAGGCCGCGGACGCCGAGCAGTCCTGATCTGGCTGGTGGTCGGGCTCGGTAACCCGGGCCCGACCTACGCAGGTCACCGGCACAACGTCGGTTTCGGCGTGGTCGAGGAGCTGGCCGCCCGGACGGGCGCCCGGTTCACGGTGACCAAGGGCATCCGGGCCGAAGCGGCCGAGGTCCGCCTCGGTGCACCGGGTGCCGCTGACGTGCCGCGACTGGTGCTCGGCAAGTCGCGCACGTACATGAACGAGACGGGCGGACCGGTCTCGGGCCTGCTCCGCTACCACAGGCTGACCCCTGACCGGCTGGTCGTGGTGCACGACGAGCTCGACATCGACCCCGGCCAGCTACGGGTCAAGTTCGGTGGCGGCGACAACGGCCACAACGGTCTGCGCTCCATCCGGGCCTCGCTCGGCACGGGTGACTTCTACCGCGTCCGGGTCGGTGTGGGCCGTCCCGCCGGACGCCAGGATCCGGCCGACTTCCTGCTCAGCAACTTCGCCGCTCGCGACCGCGAGGGCCTGGCCGTCGAGCTGGTCCGCGCCGCCGACGCCGTCGAGTCCCTGGTCACGGCCGGTCTGGAACGCACGCAGAGCACCTTCAACTCCTAAGGCCCCAAGAGGGCCAGGGGAACGACGGCGACACCGTCGGGCCTGCGGTACGCGTACGGTCCCGCGGTGAGGACGACAGCGTCGATCAACTCCTCGCCGAGCTCGTTGCGAAGCCAGTGCAGGTGCCGGACGTCGGCATCGCTGGGCGTCGCCCCCAACTTGACCTCGATGGCGAGCACCCGACCCGCCTCTCCGCTGACGACGAGGTCCACCTCGTGGCGCCCGGCCTGAGTTCGCAGGTGACCTACCCGTGCTTCGGCGGCTTGGGCGAACACGCGCACACTCAGCGTGGCCAGCGACTCGAAGAGCGGCCCCAGCATCGCGCCGTCCCTTGGACGGGTCGGCCCTTCCCCACCCACCAGCGACTCGGCAGTGAGCGAGAGCAGCTGAGCCGCGAGGGCCGGGTCCGCAAGATGGTGCTTGGGTGCGGCGGTCAACCGGGTCAGAGAACTCCGGCTGGGCACCCACGCCTCGACGGGGTCGAGGATCCAGAGCCGCTGCAGCGCGTCACGGTATCCGAGTGCCGTCACCTTCGTCGGCTTCTGGCTCTCACCCGGAGTGGCCGCGTCCCGGACGGTCTCGTAAGCCGCAGTCGTGGCGGTCGCTGCTGCGTAGGCGGTGAGCCATTGACGCATGGCTGCCGGGCGACGCTGGAGGGACCCGCTCTCGGTCACCTCGTGGTCGAAGAGGCGGTCCAGGTAACCGCCCAGCTGCGCGCGGTGACCTCGGGTGCTCTTTGCCGAGCGGATTCCCGGGTAGCCCGAGGCCAAGATCTCCTCGACGTAGGCGTCCAGTCGCACGTCGGTCTCGCCTCCGACCTCGGCCGCGCCCCGCAGGAGAGCGGCCAGGGAGACTGTCGGCTGCCCGACGCCTCGTTCAGCGAGGGTCATCGGCCGCATACGGAGCGGCACGATGCGGCCGGCCCCGGTATGGATCTGGGCTGTCGGGGTGGCGGACCCGGTGAGCAGGTAGGAGCCGGCTGGCGCGCCCTCGTCGACCGCTCGCCGGACGAGGTCCCAGATCTCGGGCCAGCGCTGCCACTCATCGAGCAGCAGGGTCGGTGGGATGCTGTGCAGAAGTCCTGGCTGGGCCGCGAGCAGCTCTCGGTCCGCAGGCCGGTCGAAGCGAAAGATCCGGGTCACACGCTGGAGGGCGGTTTCGGTTTTCCCGACGCCCTTCGGGCCGTCGAGGGAGACCGCACTCAGGTCGGCGAAAAGCAGGTCGAGCTCGCGGTCGATCACGCGCGCGCGGTAGCCCGGCCCGTCACTGGTGGCCACGGGGCGACTATACCCTTCAACCAGCTCTGACTATACCGTCTGACCAAGCCTCGCTATACCGTTCGACCACCCACCCTCGGCGAGCGCCGGTGAACGGGATGTGGATCAGCCGTCGATGGGTGTGCAGACCTCGGTTGGCCGGGCCTGTAAGTTGGTGCGGTGACCCTGACGGGACTCGTTGACCTCTTCTGTACCGACCCCACCCTCGCCGCCACGTTGGACGACGCACGTGTCCGTCGGCTGCCGGCCCTCGATCTGACCTCACCGCCCTCGATGCGGCCCCTGGTGGCTGCCGCGCTGGCGGCCTCACGCGACCGCGGTGGTGCCGGCCGCCCGGTCCTCGTGGTGACCTCCACCTACCGCGAGGCCGAGGACGTGACGGCCGCACTGCAGTCGCTCGCCGGTGATCAGACAGTGGCCTACTACCCCGCGTGGGAGACGCTCCCGCACGAGCGGCTGAGCCCGCGCTCGGACACCGTCGGCCGCCGGCTCGCCGTGCTCCGCCGGTTGGCCGGGAACAGCCCCGAACCCGCGCCGAGGATCGTCGTCGCCCCGGTCCGCAGCGTGCTGCAGCCGCAGGTCAAGGGCCTGGGCGACCTGTTGCCCGTCCGGTTCGTGGCCGGGGAGGACCACGACCTCGGCGACCTCGCGGCCGCGCTGGTCAACGCCGCGTACGTGCGGGTCGACCTGGTGGAGCGGCGGGGCGAGTTCGCCGTCCGCGGCGGCATCCTCGACGTCTTCCCGCCCACCGAGGAGCACCCGGTGCGGGTCGACTTCTTCGGCGACACCGTCGAGGAGATCCGCTACTTCACCGTCGCCGACCAGCGCTCGAGCGAGCTCACCCTGACCGAGGTCACCGCCTCGCCCTGCCGCGAGCTGTTGCTGACCGACGACGTCCGCAGCCGGGCGGCCACCCTCGCCGCGGCGCACCCCGAGCTCGGCGAGATGCTCGAGCGGATCGCCCAAGGCCACGCCGTGGACGGCATGGAGGCCCTCTCGCCCGTCCTCGTGGACGGGATGGAGCTGCTGGTCGACCTGCTGCCGGCCGATACCCACGTCCTAATCTGCGACCCCGAGCTGGTGCGTGGCCGGGCCATCGACCTGGTGAGGACCAGCGAGGAGTTCCTGCAGGCCTCCTGGGCGGCCGCCGCGGGTGGCGGGAAGGCGCCCATCGACCTGGGCGCCTCCTCCTACCAGCCGCTGGCCGACGTCCGGGCTGCCGCGATCGCTCGTGGCCTGGCCTGGTGGACGCTCTCCCCGTTCAGCTCCGGCCCTTCGGCGGGCCCCGGGAGCGGATCGACCGGCTCCGGAGGCGTGGTGCGCACCGACGACGGCGAGATCGTCGACCTGCGCACGTCGGTCAGCGGCACCGGCGTGGAGTCCCGCACCATCGCCGGTCACCCGGCCGAGAGCCACCGCGGCAACACCGAGGCGGCCATCGCCGACATCGCCGGCCGGGCCCGCGCGGGCTGGCGGGTCGTGCTGGTCGCCGAGGGCAAGGGCACCAGCCGCCGGTACGCCGAGGTCGCCGTCGAGCACGAGCTGGCGGTGCGGGAGCAGGTCGACCTGCGCACGCCGCCGGCCGAGGGCTTCGTCACCATCGTCAACGGCGAGCTGAGCGGCGGCTTCGTGGCCGAGGAGCTCAAGCTCGCGGTCTACACCACCACCGACCTCTCGGGTGCCCGGCCGCCGGACAAGTCCGCGCGCAAGATGCCGGGTCGGCGCAAGAACCAGATCGATCCGCTCGAGCTGAGCCCCGGCGACCCGGTGGTGCACGCCCAGCACGGCGTCGGCCGCTACCAGGAGATGGTGCAGCGGACCGTCCAGAACGCCACCCGGGAGTACCTGCTGATCGAGTACGCCCCCTCGAAGCGCGGTCAGCCGGGCGACCGGCTGTTCGTGCCGATGGACCAGCTCGACCAGGTGACCCGCTACGTCGGCGGGGAGAACCCGACCCTGGACAAGATGGGCGGAGCCGACTGGAACAAGCGCAAAGGGCGCGCCCGGAAGGCGGTGCGCGAGATCGCCGCCGAGCTGATCAAGCTGTACGCCGCGCGTCAGGCCACCCGTGGCCACGCCTTCTCACCCGACACCACGTGGCAGCGCGAGCTCGAGGACGCCTTCAACTTCGTCGAGACCCCCGACCAGCTCGCGGCCATCGACGAGGTGAAGAGGGACATGGAGCAGATCGTGCCGATGGACCGGCTGATCTGCGGCGACGTCGGCTACGGCAAGACCGAGATCGCCGTTCGGGCGGCGTTCAAGGCGGTGCAGGACGGCAAGCAGGTAGCCATCCTGGTGCCCACGACGCTGCTGGTCCAGCAGCACCACGCCACCTTCGCCGACCGCTACGCCGGCTTCCCGATCAACGTCGCCCCGCTCAGCCGTTTCCAGTCCGAGGCCGAGACCCGCGCCACGATGGAGGGCGTCGCCGAGGGCAAGGTGGATGTGGTCGTGGGGACGCACCGGCTGCTGGGCGGTGAGGTGAAGTTCAAGGACCTGGGCCTGGTGATCATCGACGAGGAGCAGCGGTTCGGCGTCGAGCACAAGGAGCAGCTGAAGCGGCTGCGCACCCACGTCGACGTGCTGGCCATGTCGGCCACCCCGATCCCGCGGACGCTGGAGATGGCCATCACCGGCATCCGCGAGATGAGCACGATCGCCACCCCGCCGGAGGAGCGGCACCCCGTGCTCACCTTCGCCGGCCCGTACGACGAGGCCCAGGTCACCGCCGCGATCCGCCGTGAGCTGAGCCGTGAGGGCCAGGTCTTCTTCGTGCACAACCGGGTGCAGAGCATCGACAAGGTCGCCCGCCGGATCACCGAGCTGGTGCCGGAGGCCCGGGTGGTCACCGCGCACGGCCAGATGGGGGAGCAGCGCCTCGAGCAGGTGATGGTGGACTTCTGGGAGCGCCGCGCCGACGTGCTCGTCTCCACCACGATCGTCGAGGCCGGCCTGGACATCGCCACCGCCAACACCCTGCTGATCGACCGTGCCGACCTGCTGGGGCTCTCGCAGCTGCACCAGATCCGCGGCCGGGTGGGCCGTGGCCGCGAGCGCGGGTACGCCTACTTCATGTACCCGCCGGACCGGCCGCTGACCGAGGCCGCCCACGACCGGCTCGCCACCATCGCCGCGCACACCGACCTAGGCGCGGGGATGGCGGTGGCCATGAAGGACCTCGAGATCCGCGGTGCCGGCAACATGCTCGGCGGCGAGCAGTCCGGCCACATCGCCGACGTCGGCTTCGACCTGTACATCCGACTGGTGGGGGAGGCGGTCGCGGACTACCGCGGCGACGACTCCGAGCCCGACCCCGAGGTCCGGATCGAGCTGCCGATCGACGCGCACCTGCCGGCGGACTACGTCGAGTCTGAGCGGTTGCGGCTGGAGATGTACAAGCGGCTGGCCGAGGTGAGGGCCGAGGCCGACCTGAAGGCGGTCGAGGCCGAGCTGCACGACCGCTACGGCACCCCGCCGGCGGCGGTCGGGAACCTGCTCGAGGTGGCTCGGTTCCGGCTGCTCGCCCGCAACACCGGGCTGCACGAGATCGTCAGCCAGGGCAACCACATCCGTTTCGGGCCGGCCGACCTACCGGACTCGAAGAAGCTGCGGCTGCAACGGCTGTACCCGCGCTCGCTGGTCAAGGAGACGGCGAACTTCATCCTGGTGCCGCGGCCGATGAGCAGCACGGTGGGCGGTCCCGCCGTGACCGACACGGCGCTGATGGCCTGGTGCACCAAAGTGATCCTCGACGTGTTCGTCGGCTGAGGAGTCTGCACATCCGCTGTGAGTAGGATCGCCCGCGACGAACGGCCGCAGCGTGCGTGCCTGCGAGGAACGAACGAGGATGGTCGATGACGTACCTGCCCGCACGACGGCGGCGCTCGGTGGTGGTCATGGTGCTGGCGGGGCTCGCCCTGACCGCCTGCGGCCACGCCGATCCCGGGGTGGCGGCCTACGTGGGCGACCAGGAGGTCAGCCAGAGCCAGGTCGACCAGGCGGTCAAGGGACTGTCCTCGATCGTCGACGCGGGCCAGAGCGTCTCGGTCGAAGCCGTCGTCAACGCCCTCGTCCAGGGCGAGCTGGCCGAGCAGATCGCCGTCGACCGGAAGATCGAGATCACCGACGCCGAGCGCGACGCGGCGCTCAAGGGGACGAACCTGGCGGGCCTGGTCAAGGTGGCCGACGCCCAGCCGGTGGTCTTCGACGTGGCCGACCAGGCCATCGTGGCGCAGAAGCTCGGCAACGCGGCCTACCTCGACGAGGTGAAGAAGCGCAGCGTCATCCTCAACCCGCGCTACGGCGTCCTCGACCCCACCCAGAAGACGATCGTCGCCGACCAGTCCGGCTCGCTCTCGGTCCCGGCACCGAACGCGTCGGTGGCCGCACCCTGACCGAGCCGGGCGAACCCGTGCCCGAGGCCGACCCGACGGCGCCGCTACCCGAGGTGGCCCGGCTGGTGGCGGTGATGGAGGTGCTGCGCCGCCGCTGTCCCTGGGACGCCGAGCAGACGCACCGCTCGCTGGTGCAGTACCTGGTCGAGGAGGCGCTGGAGACCGTCGAGGCGATCGAGTCCGGCGACCTCGTCGACCTGCGCGAGGAGCTGGGCGACCTGCTGCTGCAGGTGGTCTTCCACGCCGAGATCACTGACGCCTTCGACCTCGACGACGTCGCTCGCGGGGTGGCGGACAAGCTGGTCGGCCGGCACCCGCACGTCTTCGCCGGCGAGGGCGTCCCCAGCGACCTGCACCACACCTGGGAACAGCGCAAGGCGCTCGAGAAGGGCCGGACCTCAGCCCTGCAGGGGATTCCCGAGCAGCTCTCGGCGCTGGCGCGGGCCCACAAGATCATCAGCCGGGCCCGCTCACGGCGGGTCCCGCTGGACCTGCCCACCGAGCCCGTGACCGCGGAGTCCGTGGGCGCCGAGGTGCTCGCCCTGGTCGCCTGCGCCCAGGCGTCCGGTGTCGACCCGGAGCAGGCCGTCCGCGACTCCGTCCGTACCCTGGAAGCCCAGGTCCGGGCCGCCGAAACGGCACCCGCCCAAGACCGCTGACCGCCGGCCGTTCACCCGCCCCGGCCCCGCATCCACTCGCCTCCGAACCCCGACGGTCACTTCACAGCCCTACGAGCCGTCTGGGCCTGCGCGCAGGGCTGTGTTGCGGCTCCTGGGGCTGTGAAGTGACCGTCCCGCCTCGTGCCCGGGATCCAGTCGCGGCCAACCAGGGTGGCAACGCTGAACTCGAGCCTAGAGGGCCGGCCGAGGTCTAGGCTGCGGCCATGTCCGAGCCCGCTCTGCCGCCGTACCGACGCAGCGAGGTGCGGGCCGAGACCGAGGCGGCCCTGGCGGCGCGACGCGAGCTCGGACCCGAGTACGACGAGCACATCGCCGCCGGGCTGGCGGAGCGGGTCGAGCAGCTGGCCGCCTACCGCAGCGTCGAGCTGCAGCACAGCTCCGCGAGGGAGCGCGCCGAGCTGGAGCTCGCCCAGACGACGCAGCGGCAGGGTTTCGTGCTGGGCATCATCTCCCTCGGCGTCGGCATCCCGATCACCGCGATCAGCGCCAACCTGGCCGAGCCCCACCTGCTCGGGATCGCCGTCTCCTGGGCCGGCATCGTCGGGGTGAACGTGGCGCACCGGTTGGGTACGCGCCGGGGGCGCCTCGCCGGTGGGTCGGACCCGCGCCGCTAGGGTGAAGCTCGTACGGCACCACTGACGTCCCGGGGTCCTGCGAGGGTCGGGGGCACCCACCGAAAGGCAGCATTCGTGGCGAGTATCGAGTTCGTCGGCGCCCGCGAGATCCTTGACTCGCGCGGCAACCCCACGGTCGAGGTCGAGGTGATCCTCGACGACGCGTCCGAAGGCCGGGCGGCCGTCCCCTCGGGAGCCTCCACCGGCGCCTTCGAGGCAGTCGAGCTTCGTGATGGCGACGCCCGGTACGGCGGCAAGGGCGTCAGCAAGGCCGTCCTGGGCGTGATCGACCAGCTGGGACCGGAGCTGGTCGGCTACGAGGCCAGCGAGCAGCGGCTGGTCGACCAGGCGATGATCGACCTGGACGGCACGGACAACAAGGGCAACATCGGCGCCAACGCCATCCTCGGCGTCTCCCTGGCGGTGGCCCACGCGGCCGCCAACTCCGCCGACCTGCCCCTCTACCGCTACGTCGGCGGGCCGAACGCCCACGTGCTGCCGGTGCCGATGATGAACATCGTCAACGGCGGCTCGCACGCCGACTCCGACGTCGACATCCAGGAGTTCATGATCGCGCCGATCGGGGCGGCCACCTTCCGCGACGCCCTCGAGATGGGCGCCACGGTCTACCACTCGCTCAAGTCCGTGCTGAAGAAGCAGGGCCTCTCCACCGGCCTCGGCGACGAGGGCGGCTTCGCCCCGAACCTGCCAGCGAACGTCGCGGCGCTCGAGCTCATCTCCACCGCCGTCGAGGCGACCGGGCTGACGCTCGGCACCGACATCGCGCTGGCCCTGGACGCCGCCAGCAGCGAGTTCTTCCGCGACAGGGTCTACCACTGGGAGGGCGGGACCAAGTCCGCCGACGAGATGACGGCGATCTACGAGCAGTGGATCACCGACTTCCCGATCGTCTCGCTCGAGGACCCGCTGGCCGAGGACGACTGGGCTGGTTGGAGCGCGCTCGTCGCTCGGATCGGGGACCGCGTCCAGGTGGTCGGCGACGACCTGTTCGTCACCAACGTGAGCCGGCTGCAGCGCGGCATCGACGAGAAGGCGGCGTCGGCCCTGCTGGTCAAGGTCAACCAGATCGGTTCGTTGACCGAGACCCTGGACGCCGTCGACCTCGCCCACCGTGCCGGGTTCCGCTGCATGATGAGCCACCGCTCCGGTGAGACCGAGGACACCACCATCGCCGACCTGGCCGTGGCCACCAACTGCGGCCAGATCAAGTCCGGCGCCCCGGCCCGCACCGACCGGGTGGCCAAGTACAACCAGCTGCTGCGGATCGAGGAGGACCTCGACGATGCGGCCCGCTACGCCGGTGCGGCCGCCTTCCCGAGGTTCCGTGCCTAGTGGTCACCACGAGCTCGGCCGGACCGCGGCCCCCCGCCCGTCCGGGCGCCGGGCCCGGCCGTAGCCGGAAGCGCACTCGACCGGCGACCCGGTCCCCGTCGGGGTCGCTGGCCAGCCCGTCCTCCCCGCCCAGCCCGGTGCCCACGGACGAGCCGGCCACCGCGGCTGCCGCGGCGGCGAAACGCCCGAGCAGGCGTTCGAACGTGACCACCCGAGCCATCGCCTTGGTGGTGGTGCTGCTCGTGCTGGTGATCTCCTACGCGTCCAGCCTGCGGATCTACTTCACCCAGGCCCACGAGATCTCGGCCAGCAAGGCCGAGATCGCGGACCGGTCGCAGCGGATCGCCGACCTGCAGACCGAGCTCGGCCACTGGGACGACCCGGACTACGTCCGCACCCAGGCTCGGCAGCAGCTGGGCTGGGTGGTGCCGGGGGAGACCGGCTACCAGGTCGTGGGGACCGACGGGCACCCGTTGGGCGGTGGGGCGGCGATCGAGAACGGCACCGACCCGACCGCGGCCCAGCAGGACGCCTGGTGGTCCAAGCTCTGGGGTTCGGTCGAGGCGGCCGACCAACCGGCTCCCGCCAAGAAGAAGGCGAAGGACACCGCTCCGATCACGGCGAAGACGAAGCCGAACGGCGCTCGCTGAGGCTGGTCTGCGTCGCGATCCGCTCGGCCAGCGCACGGTCGAAGTGGCCCTGACCAGGGACGAGGGCGTTGGCCACCGCGCAGCCGGTGCCGGACCGGACGGCAGCGACCAGCTCCTGGCCGCGGTCCAGGGCGGCCAGCAGTCCGCCGAGGAAGGCGTCGCCGCTGCCCACCGGAAAACGCCCACGCTGGGCGGGCGGGGCCACCCGTACCGGTCCGGACGCCCCCACGGCCACGGCTCCGGCCGTGCCGTCGGTCAGCACCACGACCGCGCCGGTCCGCGCCCGGATCTCCACGGCCAGCTCGGCCAGGTCACTGCTCGCCGGCCGTCCGAGCAGCTCGGCCGCCTCGCCCCGGTTGACCTTGACCAGCGCGGGTCCGGCAGCCGCCGCTCCCGGGAGGGACTCACCATGGGTGTCGACGGCGACCTTCGCGCCCGCCGATCGGCCGAGCCGGACCAGTGCCGCCACCGCGTCCGCCGATCCCGCCGGGCCCCGTCCCGAGATCGAGAGCCAGCCCGGTCGCGCGCCGAGCCGTTCGGCCAGGGCGGCCGCGAACCGCTCCAGCACCTCCGGCCCCACCGCCCGCGTGTCCTCGTAGATCTCGGTCAGCTCGCCGGTGTCGGCGGCCGCGACGGAGACGCAGGTTCGGGTCTCCGCGCCGCTCGGCACCTCGACCAGGGGCAGCCCCTCCGCAGCCGCCAGGGCCGCTACCCGAGCCCCGGTCGTCCCGCCCAGCAGGGCCACCACGACCACCTCGGCGCCCATCGCCCGTGCCGCCCGCGCCATGTTCAACGCCTTGCCGCCGGCGACGGCGACCGGTTCGGGGGTGCGGTGCATCCGTCCCAGCTGGTAGCGGTCGAGGGTGTAGGTCAGGTCGAGCGAGGGGCTCAGCGCGGCAACGGTGATCATGCGTGGTCCACCCGCCCGAGCGTAACGGCGCCGGACGCCGAGGGCGCCTGAGAGACTGGACCGGTGCGTGAACCCCTGACGGCCGAGGACGAGGCCGCCGTGACGGCCCAGCTGCAGCGCTCCCCGCGCGGCGTCGCGGGGGTCGCGTACCGCTGCCCCTGCGGCCGGCCCGCGGTGGTGGCGACCAGGCCCCGGCTGGCCGACGGCACCCCCTTCCCGACGACGTACTACCTGACCTGCCCGCGCGCCACCGCCGCCTGCTCGACCCTGGAGTCCCGCGGGGTGATGGCCGAGATGACGGCCCGGCTGGCCGAGGACGACCAGCTGGCGACGCACTACCGCCAGGCGCACCAGAGCTACCTGGACGACCGGGCGGAGCTGGGCGAGGTGCCCGAGATCGGCGGCGTGAGCGCGGGTGGGATGCCTGACCGGGTCAAGTGCCTGCACGTTCTCGCGGCCCACAGCCTGGCCGCGGGACCCGGGGTCAACCCGCTGGGCGACGAGACGCTGGCGGCCGTCGGGCCGTTCTGGCGCCGGCCCTGCCTGGAGGGGACACCGCCCCACGGGGCCCGGCTCGACGAGGCCAAGCCGAACGGGGAGCCGTCATGACGCGGGTGGCGGTGGTCGACTGCGGCACCAACTCGATCCGGCTGCTGATCGCCGAGGCGGGGCCGGACGGCAGCCTGGTCGAGCTGGAGCGCCGGACCGAGATCGTCCGCCTCGGGCAGGGGGTGGACGCGACCGAGGAGTTTCACCCGGACGCGCTGACCCGCACCTTCGTGGCCACCGAGGCCTACGCGGCGCTGGTCCGCGACGCCGGCGTGCCCCCCGGACGTGTCCGCTTCGTCGCCACGTCAGCCTCCCGGGACGCCCGCAACCGCGAGGACTTCTTCGCCGGGATCCGGCAGCGCCTCGGCGTGACGCCCGAGGTGGTCAGCGGCGACACCGAGGCCGCCCTCTCCTTCGCCGGCGCCCTCAGCCGGTTCGACCGCCCCGTCGAGCCCGTGCTGGTGGTCGACATCGGCGGCGGCTCCACCGAGCTGATCCTCGGTCGCCCCGACGGTGGGGTGACCGCGGCGGTCTCGCTGGACATCGGCTCGGTCCGGCTGACCGAACGCTTCCTGGGCGCTGCGCCACCGGCGCCGGGGGCTGTCGCGGCGGCTGCGGCCCACGTCGACGAGCTGCTCGCCCACAATGGGATCGACTTCGGCGCCGTCGGTACCTGGGTCGGGGTCGCCGGGACCGCCACCACCCTGGCCGGGGTGCACCTCGGTCTGGAGCACTACGACCGGGCCCGCGTGCACGGTTCCCTCATCCCGCTGACCGACCTGTACGCCCTGTTCGACCGGCTTGTGGCCAGCACCGTCGGGGAGATCCGTGCGCTCCCCTCGATGCACCCCGGCCGAGCCGACGTGGTCACCGCCGGCACCCTCATCGCGGTCCGGATTGCCGACCGCCTCGGACACGAGGGTCCCGGACAGCAGAACACGGGCGTGGACGGGCTGCGGGTGAGCGAGTCCGACATCCTCGACGGCGCCGCGCTCGAGCTGCTGCACCGGACCTGACCCGTGCCGTCCCGGCGTGTCCCACGCGCACCCGATCTGGTGGTCCGTCGACAGCGGAGCCTGGCCACGGTGCTGGCCCGGCAGACCGCCCGGGTGCGGTCCCGCCGCACCCTGCTGCTGGGGCTGCTCCGGGCTCTCGGCGTGACGCTGGTGGCCGCCCTGCTGGCCGCCCCGTTCGCGGCGGCCTGGGGGGTCGGGCACGCGGAGGTGCAGGACTACCTGGGCCCGAACCGGGTGCGGTTCGCCACCAACTTCTCCGGCGAGGTCCAGCTCGACCTCGGACCGATCGGCAACGCCTACCTACCCAGCCCGGCCGCACCCATCGGGGTCACGGCGACGGTCGGTGGCGTCGGCTCGGCGGCGCAGAGCCTCGGCTCACTGTTCTCCGAGCAGACCCTCTCCGCGTACGTCGACCTCTACGAGGACCCGCAGCTGGCCCTGCAGGGGATCCTCGACCGGCTCGAGCTCGACGCGGCCGGACAGGCCGCGCTCGCGGAGGCCGTACTGCTGGGCGCGTTCGCCCTCTGGCGGCTGCGCGACCGGCTGGTCAGTCCCTGGGTCGCCCGGTACACCACCCGCCGACGGACCACGGCGGTGTACCTCGCGGTGCTGACCCTGGTGCTGGGCTCGGCGCTGAGCCCGCGTCCGCCGGACGGCAGCCGCTACCCGGTGTCGGTCGCTCGGGGCAGCCGCTACGCCGACGTGACCGTGGACAGCGGTGCCCTCGCCGACCTGCTCGACCGCGGGGTGGTCGGGGTCACCCTGCTCAGCGGACGCCAGCAGCGGGCCGTCCGGGCGTTCACCGACGCCGCGGCCGTCAGCCTCTCCGGCCAGCTCGACCGGCTGCCGCGAGCCCGGACGGGGGAGTCGTTGCTCCTCGGCTTCAGTGACCTGCACTGCAACCAGGCGATGACCGACCTGATCGGACGGTTGGCCCGGGTGACGGCGCCGCGGGTGGTGCTCGACTCCGGTGACGACACCGTGAACGGGACGGCCGTGGAGAAGACCTGCATCCGGCGGGAGGCGGCGATCTATCCCGAGGTGCCCTTCGTGGCCTCGAGCGGGAACCACGACTCCAACATCACCGAGGCCCAGATGCGCGCCGACGGCATGGTCGACCTCAACGGCAGCATCGTCACCGCGGCCGGGCTCCGGATCCTGGGCGACGACGACCCGGAGCACAACATCCCCTTCAGCCAGGACCGCGACCGCGACCGGCCCGAGACCGAGGAGCAGATGGCCACCCGGTTGATGGGGGTGGCGGGCGCCAGGCCCGTCGACGTGCTGCTGGTCCACCAGCCTGCCGCCTCGGTGGTGGTGATGACCGCGCCCAACCCACCCGCGCGGCTCGTCGCCTGGGGTCACTTCCACCTCCAGGCCGGCCCGACCGTGGTGCTCCACGACGACGGGTCCTGGACCGTCGGCATGCAGGAGGGCACGGCGGGCGGGGTCAAGCAGCCGACGCTGACCTCGTTCAGCACGCCGTTCTCGCCGCCGCTGATCAACGCCGACGTCTACTTCTACTACCGCGACGACGCGACGGGGCTGATCACCGGCGTGCAGCCGGTGCACGTCACCCCGGACGCGAAGGTGGTGATCGACGAGCGGATCCCCACCGGTGACCTCGCCGCGCTGCCCGCCGAGACGCGGCTCAGGCTCAGCGGCAGCAGCACGACTCCCGCTCCGGCGCCGACCGGCTGAGCGGCTCCCTGGCACTAGGGTTTCGGCCGGGCCCCCGTAGCCCAACGGCAGAGGCAGGCGGCTTAAACCCGCCACAGTATGGGTTCGAGTCCCATCGGGGGCACTGATGCCCCCCGGGTCCCAGCAGTCCCTTCTTAGCCGATTCATGGCGTCCGGGTCTCCGCCTGGTCACAGCCGGTTCGTAAACTGGACGGCGTCGGCACCGCCCCTGGTGCCTCTCAGGAGGACATCACATGTTGCGCAGTTCGAACCCGATCCTCTCCAAGAAGGACGCGTTCACACCCGCAGCGCCGCAGTACGGCCAGAGCCAGTTCGGCCGATCCCCGTACCAGCAGTACCCGCCGGAGGCCTACCAGCAGGCTCCGGTCCCGCAGGCGCCGCAGGCCCGGATGAGCTTCGACGACGTGGTCACCAAGACCGCCGTCACCATCGGCACGCTGGCCCTTGCGGCCGCCGCTGCCTGGATGGTCGTGCCGGAGACGCTGTACTTCCCGGCCATGGTGCTGTCGGGCCTCGTCGGCTTCGTCGTCGTCATGGTCGTGTCCTTCCGCCGCAACGTCTCGCCGGGGCTCGTGCTGGCCTACGCGGCCATCGAGGGCGTCTTCATCGGGATGATCAGCAAGGTGTTCGAGGCGACCTACCCCGGCATCGTGGGACAGGCCGTGCTGTCGACCTTCATCGCCGCCGGAGTCACCCTGGCGGCGTACAAGTTCTTCAACATCCGGGTGACGGCGAAGTTCCAGAAGGTCGTCGTCATCTCGACCCTGGCCTTCGCGGCCATGATGTTGGTCAACTTCGTGTTCAGCCTGTTCACCGGCTCGCCCGGCCTGCGCGGCGGCCTCACCGGCGAGGTGAGCCCGATCGCCTACCTGTTCTCGGCGATCGCCATCGTGCTGGCCGTGCTCAACCTGGTGCTCGACTTCGACTACGTCGAGCGTGGCGTGGCCATGGGCGCCCCGGCGCGCGAGTCGTGGCGGGCCGCGTTCGGCCTGACCGTGACCATGGTCTGGCTCTACGTCGAGATGCTGCGCCTGCTGTCCTACATCCGTAGGTAGCCCCGAACCCGACCCCGAGAGCCGCACCCCCACCCAGGGGGTGGGGCTCTCGTGCGTCAGGGGGCAGCAGCCCGGCACTACGCTGACCGGGTGCAGTACGTGAACTCGCTGATCGACCTCGTCGGCAACACCCCACTGGTCAAGCTCTCCCGCGTGGTCGGTGAGGCGAAGCCGTTGGTGCTGGCCAAGGTCGAGTACCTCAACCCGGGCGGCTCGGTGAAGGACCGGATCGCGGTGCGGATGGTCGACGCGGCCGAGCGGGAGGGCCAGCTGCGTCCGGGCGGCACGATCGTCGAGCCCACCAGCGGCAACACCGGCGTCGGGCTGGCGATCGTGGCCCAGAGTCGTGGCTACTCCTGCGTCTTCGTCTGCCCGGACAAGGTGAGCGAGGACAAGCGGAACGTGCTTGCCGCGTACGGCGCGCGGGTGGTGGTCTGCCCGACCGCCGTCGACCCGGAGCACCCCGACTCCTACTACTCGGTCTCCGACCGGCTGGTCCGCGAGATCGAGGGGGCGTGGAAGCCCGACCAGTACAGCAACCCGAACAATCCCCTCAGCCACTACGAGACCACCGGTCCGGAGATCTGGGCCCAGACCGACGGCCGGATCACCCACTTCGTCGCCGGCATGGGCACCGGCGGCACGATCAGCGGCGCCGGGCGCTACCTCAAGGAGGTCTCGGACGGCAGGGTGCAGGTGATCGGCGCGGACCCCAGCGGCTCGGTCTACTCCGGCGGGACCGGTCGGCCCTACCTGGTGGAGGGGGTGGGCGAGGACTTCTGGCCGGCGAACTACGACCGAGGAGTGTGCGACCGGGTGATCGAGATCTCCGACGGCGACTCCTTCGCCATGACCCGTCGGCTGGCCCGCGAGGAGGCGCTGCTGGTCGGCGGTTCGTGCGGGATGGCCGCTGCCGCGGCCGTTCAGGTGGCGGCCGAGATCGACGACCCGGACGCCGTCGTCGTGGTGCTCCTCCCCGACTCCGGCCGCGGTTACCTGACCAAGATCTTCAACGACGACTGGCTGGCCCGCTACGGCTTCGCGCCCCGTCCCGAGCACTCGGTGCGGGTGGTCGGGGACGTGCTGCGGGAGAAGTCGGGCGACCTGCCGAGCCTGGTCCACACCCACCCGAACGAGACCATCGCCGAGGCGGTCGCGATCCTGCGTGAGTACGGGGTCTCCCAGATGCCGGTGGTCCGGGCCGAGCCGCCGGTGATGGCGGCCGAGGTCGTCGGGGCGGTCAGCGAGCGCGGCCTGCTGGGGGCCCTGTTCGGCCATCACGCCCGGCCGGCGGATCCGGTGGCCGCGGTGATGGAGCCGGCGCTGCCCACCCTGGGTGCCACCGAGCCGGTGGCCAGCGCGGTCGACCTGCTCGTCGACGAGGACGCCCTACTGGTCCTGGAGGACGGCCGGCCCGTCGGGGTGCTGACCCGGCAGGACCTGCTCAGCGACGTCGGCTGAGCCGCGGTCAGCCCGACCCGAGCAGCTCGCCCAGCAGCTCCTGCCAGTTGTGCGTCCACGGCAGCCGCCGCCACTCCTCCAGCGGCACCCAGCGTGCCGAGGAGGTGGTGCCGCCCAGGTCGAGGACCCGCGGCTCGCTCGGCTCCGGGCAGCTGGCCTGGTAGACCAGCCGGACGGCCTGGAAGTCCTCGATCGTCTGGCGGGGGCTTCGACCGATCCAGTGCGACGTCTGCACCGAGACCAGCTCGCCCAGCACGACGTGCTGCGACGTCTCCTCGACCACCTCGCGGAGCACGGCGTCGGCCGGTTGCTCTCCCGCGTCGATGCCACCGCCCGGCATGCCCCAGCGGCCCTCGACCGCCGTCCGACCGGAGTACTCCGTGGCCAGCAGGCCGCGGCTGGAGACCACCACCGCGTACGCGGCAACGCGCTGCCGGACCTCCGGCTGGACTCCCGGCGGTACCACCAGCCCCGCGTCCTGCCCTCGGCCGCCGAGCCGGGGTCGTGGCTCGCCCTCGAGCGGCCTGACCTGCAGCACCAGCCGTAGGTCGGCGTCGGCGGTCCGGACCGCCTCCAGCGGCCGGACCAGCGCGTATCCCTCGTCGTGCGCCACCACGACCGGGTCGGCGCCGTGCTCGAGCCTGACGTCGAAGACGGTCTCGGCGGCGGACGGGGACGCGCCGGCGACTCCCACCACCCTCATCGGCGACCCCCTCCGGTCCACCAGCATTCGTCCGGCGGCCCGGCATCAGTTTCGCAGGTCGGTAGCCTGGTTCTTCGTGCCCCACCCTCACCGGAACCGAGCCCTGCCGTGATCCCCGGACTGGCCTACGCCGTGGTGGCTCTCGCGGCCGCCGCCGGTGTCTGGGGCGTGGCCACCGCCGTCTTGAACAAGGCGCCCGGCAAGGCTCAGTTGATCTACGCCGGCGTGGTCGAGCTCGTCACCCTGGTGCAGTCGCTGGTCGCCTTCGGCAAGCTGGCCGGGGGCTTCCGCCCGGTGGAGACCGTGACCACGATCGGCTACCTGGTGGGCATCGTCGTGCTGGTCCCGCTGGCCTGGTTCTGGGCCAACACCGAGCGGACCCGCTGGTCGGGCGTCGTGCTCGCCGTCGCCGCCCTGTCGGTGCTGGCGATGACCCTGCGGCTCCTCTCGCTGTGGACCGAGGCCGTTGCATGAGCCCCCCGCAGCCGGGCCCGCCAGCCCGACGGACCACCTCCGGTCCGGGTCGGGTGCTGGTCGCCGTCTACGCGCTCTTCGCCCTGGCCGCGACGTCGCGGGCAGTTGTCCAGCTGATCACCGACTACGCCGAGGCGCCGCTGGCCTACCTGCTGTCCTTGCTGGCCGGGGTGATCTATGTCGTGGCGACCGTCACGCTCGCACGCGGCAGCGCAACGTCGCGCCGGGTCGCCTGGACGGCGATCTCCCTCGAGCTGGTCGGCGTGCTCGCGGTCGGGACGGCCAGCGTCCTCGACCCGTCGGCCTTCCCCCGGGCGACGGTCTGGTCGACCTACGGCATCGGGTACGGCTTCGTCCCCTTGGTCCTGCCGGTTCTCGGGCTGCTCTGGCTGCGACGGACCCGGCCGACGGCCGGTGCCCGCGCCCGCTAGTAAGCTCCCAACCGCCGCCGACGGTATGCTGCCGCGGCACGGGTGTCACGCCCGGGCTCGACGACAAGAGTGGCGGGCGACGTGAAGTACAACGACCAGGCCCGGCTCGACCCGTCCCAGGTCGGCGGCGGCGGTCGCGGGGGTGGCGGCAAGATCGCGCTCGGCGGTGGAGCCGGACTGGTGGTGCTGGTGATCGCCCTGCTGCTCGGGATCAACCCGAACGACATCCTGGGCGGCGCAACGACCACAGATCCGGGGACGGGCTCGGGGCAGTCGAGCCCCTTCGCTCAATGCACCAAGGGTTCTGACATCAACACGGACCGCAACTGCCGCTTCGTGGCCTACACCAACTCGATCCAGGAGTACTGGGGCTCGACGCAGCCGGACTACCAGACCATCCAGGTGCAGACCTTCACGGGCAGCATCGCCACCGGCTGCGGCAACGCGAGCTCGGCGGTGGGCCCGTTCTACTGTCCGGCCGACACCACGGTCTACCTGGACCTCGCGTTCTTCGACCAGCTCACCGGCGACCTCGGCGCCAAGGGCGGGGACGCGGCGGAGGCCTACGTGCTGGCACACGAGTTCGGGCACCACATCCAGCAGCTGAAAGGCACCATGGCCAAGGTGCAGGGCAGCGGATTGCAGGTGACCGGACCCACCTCTTCCGGCGTCCGGCTGGAGCTGCAGGCCGACTGCTACGCCGGCGTCTGGTTCAACCACGCCACCAACGATCCCGACAGCCCGATCAGCGAGGTCACCTCCGCGGATCTGGCCGACGCGCTCGACGCGGCCTCGGCCGTCGGCGACGACCGGATCCAGCAGAAGACCCAAGGCCAGGTCACGCCCGAGACCTGGACCCACGGCTCGGCGGCCAACCGTCAGAAGTGGCTGACCACCGGCTTCCGCAGTGGTGACCCGAAAGCGTGCGACACCTTCGCCGCAGGCGCTGCCTGAGACTGCCGCAGGCTCAGTTGCAGGTGACGCCGGTCGCGTGCACGGGGCAGTAGCCGAACGGGTTCTTGTCCAGGTACTGCTGGTGGTAGTCCTCGGCGTAGAAGAAGTCCGGCTCGGGCTTGATCTCGGTGGTGATCTGGCCGAAGCCCGCCCGGGTGAACTGCATCTGGTAGTCGTCGCGGACGCGCTTCACGGTGTCGAGCTGCTCGTCGGAGGTCGTGTAGACCGCTGAGCGGTACTGGGTGCCCACGTCGTTGCCCTGCCGCATGCCCTGGGTCGGGTTGTGGTTCTCGAAGAACACGTGCAGCAGGGTCTCGTAGCTCACCTTGGCCGGGTCGTAGGAGACCTTAACGATCTCGGTGTGGCCGGTCCGGGCGCTGCACACCTCCTCGTAGGTGGGGTTGGGCGTGTAGCCACCGGCGTAGCCGACCGCGGTGTTGGTGACGCCGGGAGTCTTCCAGTACAGCTTCTCCGCGCCCCAGAAACAGCCGAGGGCGAAGTAGGCGACCTCGGAGCCCGCCGGCACCTTCTGCACCGGGATGCCGAAGATGTCGTGGAAGGTCGGGTCCACCAGGACACTGCGGTCCCGGCCGCGGAGAGCCTGCTCGGGCTCGATCAACGTGGACTTCATCTTGGAGAAGAACATGGTCTCAGTCTGCCTCTCTGCGTCACCGCTGGCGTGCGGTCCGCACCGGGTGCAACGTCACCCCGGTGCGGCCTTGTTCCGTAGGCTCGGTCCATGAGTGAATCCGGCTTCTCCACCCGAGCGATCCACGCAGGCCAGCGGCCCGACCCCGGGAACGGGTCGGTCGCGCCCGCGATCTGGGCCACCTCCACCTACGCCCAGGACGGCGTCGGCGGGCTGCGGTCGGGCTATGAGTACTCCCGCTCGGCCAACCCGACCCGGACGGCCCTGGAGGAGTGCCTTGCGGCGCTGGAGGGCGGCGCGCACGGCTTCGCCTTCGCCAGCGGGCTGGCCGCCGAGGACACGCTGCTGCGGACGATCGGTCGGCCCGGCGCCCACGTGGTCATCCCCGACGACGCCTACGGCGGCACCTACCGGCTGTTCGCGAAGGTGCACGAGCCGTGGGGGCTGCGCTACACCCCGGCCCCGCTCGACGACCTGGCCGCGGTGGCCGCGGCGATCGTGCCCGGTGAGACGACGGCCGTCTGGGTCGAGACGCCGACCAACCCGCTACTGGGGGTGGCCGACATCGCCGCGGTCGCCGAGCTGGCCCACGCGGCGGGCGCGCTGCTCATCGTCGACAACACCTTCGCCTCTCCCTACCTGCAGCAGCCCCTGGGCCTCGGCGCCGACGTGGTGGTGCACTCCACCACCAAGTACTGCGGCGGTCACTCCGACGTGATCGGCGGGGCGCTCGTCACCGACGACGACGCCCTGGCCGAGCGTCTCCGGTATTTCCAGAACGCGATCGGTGGGGTCGCCGGCCCGTTCGACGCCTGGCTGGTGCTGCGCGGGCTGCGTACCCTGGCCGTCCGGATGGAGCGGCACTGCGACAACGCCGAGCGGGTCGCCGCGTACCTGGTGGACCACGCGCGGGTGGCCGAGGTGTTCTACCCGGGCCTGGACTCCCACCCCGGCCACACCGTCGCGAAGGCCCAGATGCGCCGGTTCGGCGGCATGGTCAGCTTCCGCGTCGCGGCCGGCGAGCAGGCGGCGGTCGACCTGTGCGGCCGGACCGAGGTGTTCACGCTGGGGGAGTCCCTCGGCGGCGTCGAGTCGCTGATCGAGCACCCGGGCCGGATGACCCACGCCTCGGTGGCGGGCACCGCGTTGGAGGTGCCGGCCGACCTGGTGCGGCTCAGCGTCGGCATCGAGGACGCCGACGACCTGATCGCTGACCTCGACCGCGCCCTGGCCTGACCTAGAGTGTCCAGTCGACCGGCAGAGCTCCTTGCGCCACGAGCAGCTCGTTGGTCCGGCTGAAGGGGCGCGAGCCGAAGAAGCCGTTGCGGGCCGAGAGCGGCGAGGGGTGGACGCTGGCCACGTGCGGCACGTCGCCCAGCCGCGGGATCAGGGACTGGGCGTCGCGGCCCCACAGGACCGCCACCAGGGGCCGGCCCCGGGCGACCAGCGCGTCGATGGCGCAGGCCGTCACCCGCTCCCAGCCGCGACGGCGGTGGGAGGCGGACTGGCCGGGCTGGACGGTCAGCACCCGGTTCAGCAGCAGGACCCCCTGCTCGAACCACGACGAGAGGTCACCGTGCGCCGCGGGCGGCACGCCGAGGTCGGCCTTCAGCTCGGCGTAGACGTTGTGCAGCGAGCGGGGCAGAGGTCGGACGTCGGGCGCCACGGAGAACGAGAGCCCGACCGGGTGCCCCGGCGTGGGGTACGGGTCCTGCCCCACCAGCAGCACCCGGACCTCGGCCAGCGGGCGTGAGAAAACCCTCAGCACCTGCTCGCGTACGGGCAGGTAGCCCCGACCGGCGGCCACCTCGGCGGCCAGGAACTGCTCGAGGGCGACCAGGTCGTCGGCCACGGGAGCCAGCGCCTCGGCCCAACCGGCCCCGAAGCGCGCGCCCAGGGGCGCCTCCGCGGTATCAGGCCGCACGCTCGACCTCCCGCACGCCGACGCGGGGCATCCGCGTCGAGGTGGCGGCGGCACCGAGCAGCAGGGCCGCTCCGACGGCGAAGGCGGCCGGGTAGGAGAAGGAGTCGGCCAGCAGCCCCGCGACCAGCGGGCCGACGATCGCCCCGACGTCGGAGCACATCGAGAAGACGGCCACGGCGGTCCCGCCCCGCCCGCCGGCCGCGTCCCCGACCGACGCCGCGGGCGCGGTGCCCAGGAAGGCGGCCGCGATCCCGTACAGGCAGAGCGCCACGATCAACAGCCACACGTTCGGCGCGAACGGGACGGCCAGGATCGACAGCCCGGCCAGCGTGGCGCCGGCGACCATGGCCGGGCGTCGACCCACGATGTCCACGAACCGTCCGGCCGGCCCCACGGCGATGGTCTGGACGACCGCGGCGCAGGCGAAGGCGATGCCCGTCCACGAGGTCGGGCGGTGCAGCACCTCGACCACCAGGACCGGGACCAGGGTGCTGCGGACCCCGAACGAGGTCCAGCCCTGAGCCAGGTTGGTGATGCAGGCGGCCTGGTAGCGCCGGTCGCGCAGCACCTGCCGGAACGGCACCACGGGCAGGGCTGCGGCGACCACCCCCACGCTCCGGGCGCGCAGCACGAGCCCGACGGTCCCGGCGACCGCCAGGGTACCGGCGTAGAAGAAGAAGGGCGCCGTCAGCGAGACGGCCGAGAGCAGTCCGCCGATCGCCGGGCCGGCCATGCCGCCGAGCAGGAACCCGGCCTGGTAGAAGCCGGTGGCCCGTCCGCGGATCCCGGGCTCGACGGAGGTGAGCAGCAGCGTGGTCGCCGACACGGTGAACATCGCGGAGCCGACGCCGCCGACGCCACGCAGCACGAGCAGCTGGGCGTAGCTCCGCGAGACCCCCGCGACCCCGCTGGAGAGAGCCACGACGAAGATCCCGCTGGCCATCACGATGCGCTCGCCCAGCACGTCGATCAGCCGGCCGCAGAACGGGCTGGTGGCCAGCCGCATCGCCGCGAACGCCGAGACGACGGCACCGACGGCGAAGTTGTCGACCCCGAAGCTGCGGGCGAAGACCGGCAGCACCGGCACCAGGACGCCGAAGCCGACCGCCACGCAGAAGGCGATCAGGCCCAGCACGTAGACCTCGCGCGGCAGTCCGGACGGGACGCGCAGCCGCGACCCGGCCGACCGCAACGTACGCACCGGCACAGTGTGCCAGTGGGGTCCGCTAGCGTTGATTCTTCGGGGCCATCGGCGAGGAGGCAGGTGTGGGACTTCCCAGCAGCGTCTGGACGGGTGTGACGGGATGGCGGGAAGCCGTCGTCCGGCGCGCGGAGTCAGCGCCCGCCGGACCGAACGGTCACGAGCCGCCCGCCGTCGTCCCCGTTCTCACCGCGAGCGAGGACATCGACCGGGCCGTACCGGCAGGTCTGCGACTGGCCGCGTCCTGGGCCTGGCGCATCATCTTGGTGAGCGCGCTGCTCTACGGGCTGGCTCGGGTGGCCGGCTACCTGTCGGAGGTGGTGATCCCCGTCGCCGTCGCCATCTTGCTGGCCGCGATGCTCACGCCGGTGGCGAACCGGTTACGCGCCTGGGGGTGGAACTCCGGTGCCGCCTCGGCGGTCACCCTGCTCGGGGGGATCGTCCTGATCGCTGGGGCTCTCACCCTGATCACCAGCCAGATCGTCGCCCAGGCAGCCGACCTGTCCACGAACGTCGTGGCCGGGTTCAACAACCTGGTGACGTCGCTGCAGAACAGCCGGCTGCCCATCAACGCGAGCTACTTCGACACCGCCGCCTGGGGTGAACGGATCCAGAAGTTCCTGACCGAGAGCCGCAGCACCATCGCCAGCTACGCCGCGGAGGTCGGCTCGCAGGTCGGTCACTTCGTGGCCGGTCTCGCCATCACCTTGTTCTCGCTCTTCTACTTCCTCTACGACGGCCGCGGCATCTTCACCGCCCTGCTGCGCTTCTTCCCCCGGGAGTCCCGTTCCCGCGTCGACCACGCCGCCAGCAACGGGTGGCGGGCGCTCTCGGGCTACGTCCGGGCCACGATCCTGGTGGCGCTGTCGGACGCCGTCGTGATCCTCATCGGGGCCCTGCTGCTGGGGGTGCCGGTGGCGCCGGCGCTGGCGGCGCTGGTGTTCATCGGCGCGTTCGTGCCCCTCGTCGGTGCCTTCGTCTCGGGGACCGTGGCGGTGCTCGTCGCCCTGGTGGCCCTGGGCTGGGTGCAGGCGCTGATCATGCTGGGCATCATCATCTTCGTGCTCGAGGTCGAGGGCCACCTGCTGCAGCCGCTGCTGCTCGGCCGCGCCGTCAAGCTGCACCCGCTCGCCGTCCTGCTCTCCATCGCCTCAGGGATCGTCGTCGCGGGCATCATCGGCGCCCTGCTGGCGGTCCCGCTGCTGGCCTTCGCCAAGTCGTTCGTGGAGTACCTGCGGGGCCACAAGATCCCGAGGACCGACGCCACCCCGTCGCCGGTGGGGGACGAGCCGGACGCCGGCGCCGCCGTGCCGGACCAGGAGCCGGCCGCGGCGAGCGACGTCGAGAGCGGTGAGCCGGCCGGGACCGACCCGGTACCGGTCCCGGACCGTGGGTAGGGCTCCCCGAAGTCGTGACGTGGACCGGAGGTGGTGAGGATGCGCAAGGTCGTGGTGTACGAGATGGTGTCCCTCGACGGCGTCGCCGAGGGTCCTGACCGCTTCTTCACCTGGGACGATGCGTTGGACGCCAACCTCGGCGCCGTCATCGCGACCCAGGACACCGTCATCCTCGGTCGGCGCACCTACCAGGAGTGGGCCGGGTACTGGCCGGGCAGCGACATGGAGCCCTTCGCCACCTTCATCAACGGGGCCGACAAGTACGTGGCCACCGCCAGCCCGCTCGAGGGTGACTGGGCGAACACGACGGTGGTCCACGGCGACCTCGTCGAGTTCGTCCGGGAGCTGAAGACCCGGCCGGGCGCCGACATCGGCGTGCACGCCAGCATCTCGGTCGCGCAGGCCCTGCTCGCCGGGGGCGTGGTCGACGAGCTCCGGCTGGTGATCGCACCGGCGGTCGCGGGCAGCGGACGTCGGCTTCTCGACGGGTCCCCGGCGCTGCGGCTCGAACCGATCCGGAGCAGCACCTCGCCATCCGGCTCACTGCTGGTGGACTACGCCGTCACCGGCGAGCCGAACCCGAGGTCACCGCAGGCCCGAGACTAGAGGGCGGAGCCCTTGCTGTACTGGGCGAAGGAGACGTTCCAGTCGGCGTACCCGTTGCCCTGCTCGAGGCCCCTGCTGGTGCCGGTGGTGACCACCGGGTCGCCGATCAGCGCGTTCTCGTAGAGCCAGCCGGCGTTGTCGACGCTCATCCCCACGCAGCCGTGACTGCCGTTGCGGACGCCCAGGTTGGCCAGGGCCCACGGCGCGGCGTGCAGGAACTCACCCGAGTTGGTGACGCGCAGGGCGTACTTCGCGGTGAGCTTGTACTTCTCCTTGGCGCCGATCATCTCGTTGGTCATGACCTTGTTGTACTCCTTGGCCATGATCAGCTTGGTGCCGCTGCGCGTCTGCCAGCCAGGCTTGCCGCCGGTGACGGGGATCGTGCGGACCAGCTTGCCGCTGCGGTAGACCTTCGCGTAGTCGGTCCGCAGGTTGACCTCGGTGATCATCTTCCGGCCCACCGTGAACGACGTGGACACCGAGCTCTGGCCGTAGATGCCGTTGCCGGCGTCGACGCCGTTGAGGTCGGCGTCCAGGGTGACCTTGGTGCCCGGCTTCCAGTACGTCTTCGGCCGGAAGTGGACCTCGCGGTCCGACAGCCAGTTCCAGCTGCCCTTCTGGGCCGGGTTGGACGTGACGTGCAGGTTCTTCTCGAAGGCGGCCTTGTCGCGCACCGGCACGTCGAAGTTCAGCGTCAGCGGCATGCCGACCCCGACCTGGCTGCGCGGCAGCGGGTAGGCGCTGGGATAAGTCTGCTGAGCGAGGGTGAGCTTCTGGGTCTTGAATGTCGTGGTCGTGGTCTTCTTCTGCTTGGCCTTGTTCACCCCGCTCATCGCCAGGGTGTAGGTGGCCGAGGGCTCGAGCCGGTCGCTGGCGGTCCAGCTGGAACCGTCCTTGCTGAGCGTGCCCTTGACGGTGCCGTCGACCTTTGTGCCCCGGCCGTCCACTCCCGCGTAGCTGAGCTTCACCTTGGAGACGGTGCCCGCGCTGGCCGAGACCTTGACCCGGGTGTCGACCTTCACCTTCGTCGCGTCGTCGTCCACGTTGGCCTTGAGGCTGACCGGGGCGACGGCCGGCGGGGTCGGCTTGCTCGACGTCGAGCTGCTGCTGCTCGGGGCGCTGCTCGAGCTGGGGGCTGAGCTGCTCTCGGGCTGGCTGCCGGTCAGGGCACCACACCCCACCAGGACGGTCGCCAGCATGACGCTGCCGGCGACGCCGGACAGCGAGGCCAGTCGGTGGCTGCGGTTCATGGACGTCCTCCGGGGTCGGGCTGCGGTGGTCCCAGGGTGCCATCCCGGGGCGACAAATCCGGAATCACACGCCTCCGGACGTGGCCCGACCCGTCCCCGCGGGGAGCGGGGACGGGCCAGGACCGGCGTTCGGCTGGGCTCAGTGGCCGACAGCCACCAGCTGGGGCTCCTCGGCGCTCTCGAGGGACTCCGAGGTGGCCGGTTGGCGGCCTGCCAGCGGCTTCTCCCGCATGGTCAGGGCGATGACCAGGGCCACCGCCATGAAGGGCACGGCGACGAGGAACACGTCGTCCATCGACTGGGTGAAGGCCGTCAGCACCCAGGTCTTGACCGGCTCCGGCAGGGCGCGGATGGCGGTCACGTCGTTGACCGACGCGCTCGCCGCGCCCAGCTGGGCCTGGGCCGCAGCCGGCACGACCTCAGCGAGGTGGTGCGGCAGCCGGGTGTTCAGGATGGCTCCGAAGAGCGCGACGCCGATGGCCCCACCCATCGAGCGGAAGAAGGTCACCGAAGCGGTGGCCGTCCCCATGTGCTTGCGCTCGACGCTGTTCTGCACCGCGGTCACGACCACCTGCATGGTCAGGCCGAGACCCGCGCCGAACAGGAACATCAGGCCGGCGATCTCCAGGTAGGGCGTGTCGATCTGCAGCCGGGAGAGCCCGAAGAGGGCGAGCCCGACCACGACGGCTCCGCTGACGGGCATCCACTTGTAGCGGCCCGTCCGGGACATGATCTGGCCACCACTGATGGAGGTCGAGAAGATGCCGACGACCAGTGGCAGCATCGCCAGCCCGGAACCCGTCGCGCTGTAGCCCTTCACGGCCTGCAGGTAGATGGGCAGGTAGATCAGGCCGCCGAACATGCCGACCCCCATGATCATCGCGAAGACGACGTTGCTGGTGAAGGTCCAGTGCGTGAACAGGCCGAGCGGGATGATCGGCTCGCTGACCTTGCTCTCCACCAGGATGAACAGGCCGACGAGGACCACCACGGCGACGAGCAGGGCGATGCCGGTGGTGGAGCCCCAGCCGAGGTCGGCGGACGTCGAGGGCCCGGCCCAGCTGAGGTAGAGCAGCAGGCTGGTGACGGCACCGACGATGGTGGCCGCACCGAGGTAGTCCACCGACGCCTCGCGCTTGACGTGGTGCAGCTTGAGGAACATCGAGGTCACGATCAGGGCGCCGATGCCGATGGGCAGGTTGATGAAGAAGATCCACTCCCAGCCCAGGTGGTCGGTGAACAGGCCACCGAGCAGCGGCCCGGCGACCGACGAGACGCCGAAGACGGCGCCGAACAGGCCCTGGTACTTGCCGCGCTCACGGGGCGGGACGACGTCGCCGATCACGGCGAGGGCGAGGGACATCAGTCCGCCACCGCCGAGGCCCTGGATCGCGCGGCCGCCGATCATCACGTCGATGCCGGAGATGTTCAGCCAGTCGGCGATCGGGGAAGCGAAGCCGCAGATCACCGAGCCGACCAGGAAGACGACGATGGCGGACTGGAAGATCGGGCGCCGGCCGACGAGGTCGGAGATCTTGCCCCACAACGGCGTCGCGGCCGTCGAGGTCAGCAGGTAGGCCGTGACCACCCAGGACAGCTTGTCCAGGCCACCGAGCTCGGAGGTGATCTTGGGCAGGGCGACGCCGACAATGCTCTGGTCGAGCGCGGCGAGGAACATGCCGGCCATCAGGCCGATCATGACGCCGAGGATCTGGCGGTGGCTGAGGTAGCCGCCGGCCGAGACCGTGTCGGCGACCGGTGAGTCGGACGCGCTCGCGGCCGGTGCGGTGGCGGTCACCGCGTCCCGGACGGCGTGCCGAGGAGCGACGGCGTCGTCCTCGATCAGCGCACGACGGGGTACGTGCTTGGTCATGCTTGCTCCAGATCTGCTGTGAGGTTCTCGACGTCGTTCACGAAACGGCCGAGGAGGTGGTCGAGCTGGGCGACGTCAGCGGCGTCCCAGGTGCCGATCCCGCGACTGAGCAGGGTGCGGCGGCGGTGGTAGGCGTTGTCCAGGGCCTCCCGGCCCTCGGGGCTGAGCCCGATCCGGTGGGCGCGGCGGTCAGCCGGGTCCGGGGTCCGTTCGACGAGGCCCGCGCGGTCGAGCTGGGCGACGTGGCGCGACACGGTCGAGGTGTCGAGGTGGCTGGTGCCCGCGAGCTCGGTCACCCGCATCGGCCCCTGGTGTCCCACGGTCTTCAGCAGCCAGAAGGTGCTGGGGTCAAGCGCGTCGCCGTCGATCGGCTGGCGCATCAGGCGTCCCACGGAGAGGAGGGCGTGCAGCACCGAGTCGACGACGCTCGACGCGTCGGCGGAACCCTCCGAGGAGTCCGCGGGGGCGCGGCGTCCCGTCAGCGTTGTTTGCATGTCCCAAGCATACAGATATTTGCATGACGCACACAACGGGATTGTCGAGACCCCCGTCACGTCCCAGCGCGACTGCTGGAGGCCCGGAAAACCCGGTGCCCCGGAGCTGGCTCGTGAGGCACCCTGGTCGACGGCCCTCGTCCGAGGGAGGCAGAACTGTGTGAGGTCGGAGGTACCGCCGTGGACAAGATCAGCTCCCGCTTGATCAGCTGGGCATCCATCCTCGACGACAAGACCCGGGCCCAGGCCGAGCTGGCGTCCGCGATGCCCTTCGTCTTCCCGCACCTGGCGCTGATGCCGGACGCGCACCTCGGGCTGGGGGCGACCGTCGGGTCGGTGATCCCGACCCTGCGGGCGCTGATGCCGGCCGCCGTCGGCGTCGACATCGGCTGCGGCATGATCGCCGTCCGCAGCCAGTTCGTCGCCGAGGACCTGCGGCAGCGGCCGCTCGCCGACCTGCGGCACTCCATCGAGCGGGCGATCCCGCTGTCGGCGGGGCAGCAGAACCGCGAGCTGACCGAGACCGCGGCCGTCCGGGTGGCTGAGCTGGAGGCCGTGCCGCACGTCGACCCGGACGCGCGGATGGGTCGGTGGCGTCAGCAGCTCGGCAGCCTCGGGTCCGGCAACCACTTCATCGAGGTCAGCCTCGACGAGCTGGACCGGGTCTGGCTGTTCCTGCACTCCGGCTCCCGCGGGGTGGGCAACAAGATGGCTCAGCACCACATCAAGGTCGCCGGCCGGCTGATGGAGCGGTACTGGATCGACCTGCCCGACCGCGACCTCGCCTACCTGGTGGAGGGGACCGAGGAGTTCACCGCCTACCTGCACGACCTGCGGTGGGCTCAGCGCTACGCCCTGCTCAACCGCGAGGAGATGATGGACCGGGTCGTCGACTGCCTCGGCGCATTCGTGGGCACCGACGTGGTGGAGGCGGAGCGCATCAACTGCCACCACAACTTCACGGTCCAGGAGCGTCACTTCGGCAAGACGGTGTGGGTGTCCCGCAAGGGGGCCATCGAGGCGCAGTCCGGCCAGCCCGGGCTGATCCCGGGATCGATGGGCACGGCCTCGTACGTGGTCGAGGGCCGGGGCAACCCGGTCGCCCTGTCCTCGGCGCCGCACGGCGCCGGACGGATGTTCTCCCGGACGAAGGCGCGCCAGACCTTCACCCGCGAGCAGCTGCGGACGGCGATGGCGGGGATCGAGTACCGGGACTCCGACGCGTTCCTGGACGAGATCCCGGCGGCGTACAAGGACATCGACCAGGTGATGCTCGACGCCGCGGACCTGGTCAGCGTCCGGCACGAGCTGCACCAGATCGTCAACGTCAAGGGCAACTGACGCCGGCTCCCGGAGGGGACAACCCTGAGGTTTCCTGGAGTCGGCGCCAGACCTTGAGGAAGTGAAAGGTTCGCTTTACATTCGTTTCATGACGAGCATGGCAGTGATCCTGCAAGAGCTGGCGGCGGGACGGATCGACGCGGCAGAGGCGGCGCGGCGGATCGACGGTCTCGCCGCCGGCCCGCCGGTCCCCGAACCGGCCTCGAACGAACCGGCCCCGAACGACCCGGCCCCGGAGTCCGTCGCCGAGCCTGCGGCCGACGAGCCGTGGGCCCTGGCCACGGACCGGCCCCAGCACGCGACCCACAGCACCGAGCGCTTCGCCCCCGTCGACCCGCCGGCCGACGAGGTGCCGGAGCCCGAGCCGGTGACGCCACCACCGCCGAAGGCCAAGCCGGCCAACACCGGAGGGGTCGAGCGCATCTCCGTCCGGGCGGTCGGCCGCCGGGTCCGCATCCTGGGCGAGACGGGCGTGGCCACCCTGTCCGCGGACGGGCCGCACGTGCTCCGGCGCAACGGGGCGGTGCTCGAGGTGTCCAGCGACGGCGAGATCGGGCCCAGCCTCGACGGCTTCTCCATCCTGCGGGGCGCCCCCCGCAGCATGGAGGACCTCCGGGCGATCGGCTTCGGCAAGGAGCTGCTGCTGCGGGTGAACCCGTCGATCTTCGTCGACGTCGAGGTCACCGCGGGCAGCCTCAGCACCGAGCGGGTGCCGAACCTCGGCAAGATCCGGGTGACCGCGGGCAGCGCCAAGCTGCTGGACGTGAACCAGGTCAACGACGTGCTCGTGCAGGCCGGTTCGGCCACCATCAAGGGTGCGGTCAACCGCGGCCGTAACCGCGTCCGCGCGGAGTCGGGGTCGCTGGCCATCACGCTGGCCGACGACTCCAACGTCACGGTGACGAGCGAGTCCCAGCTGGGCCGGGTCACCTGGAGCGGCGGCCACACCGGTGCCGGCGACGAGGTCGTGATGGGCAACGGCAGCGCCAAGCTGGACGTTCAGGTGGTGATGGGGCACGCCCAGGTCCGGATCGGCTCCGACCCGGCGCCGGAGGCCAAGGCGCCCAAGGCCGGCGCTGGTAAGAAGAAGGGGAGCGACACGTGAGCGAGCGGGTCCGGCGGACGCCGGCACACGAGCACCGGGCCCCTGTCGACTGCCCCGTCTGCGGTGACCGGCTCTCGGTCACCCGGTTGGGCTGCGGCTCGTGCGGCAGCGAGCTCGCCGGGGTGTTCGTGCCCTGCGCGTTCTGCGCGCTGGACGAGAAGGAGACGGAGATGTTGCGGGTCTTCCTCGCCTCGCGGGGGAACCTCCGTGATCTGGAGAAGCACCTCGGAGTCTCCTACCCGACCGCCCGGCTGAAGTTCAACCAGCTGTTGGAGAAGCTCGGACTCGCCGACTCCGACGAGCCCGCGCCGGCCGCCCTGACGCGCGACCAGATCCTGGCCGAGGTGGCCAGCGGCGCCCTGAGCCCGGCCGAGGCGCAGAACCTGCTCGGCAGCCTCGGCTGAGGCCGGTGCCGGTGCCGGGATCGTGTAGCGATGTGCCGCGAGTATGCGGCAGATCGCTACACGATCTTTGCGGAGGTCGGTCTCAGCTCTGGAAGGGCTCGACCTTGACGATGGTGACGTCGATCGAGCGGCCGTTCGGGGCGACGTAGGAGACGGCGTCGCCCTTCTTCTTGCCGAGGATGGCCGCGCCCAGTGGGGACTGCGGGCTGTAGACGTTGGTGTCGCTCACGCTCTCGTCCAGCCCGAGCAGCTCACGGGAGCCGAGGACGAAGGTGTCGGTGTCGGACTCGTCGCCGTCGAAGGCGATGGTGACCTGGGTACCGGGGCCGACCTCGTCGGCGTTCGCGGGCGCCTCGCCCACCTGAGCCCGGCGCAGCATGTCGGCCAGCTGCCGGATCCGGGCCTCCTGGACGCCCTGCTCCTCGCGGGCGGCGTGGTAGCCCCCGTTCTCGCGGAGGTCACCCTCGTCGCGGGCCCGGGCGATCTTCTGCGAGACCTCCGCCCGCCCGGGACCGGAGAGCTGGTCGAGCTCGCCCTGGAGCTTGTCGTAGGCCTCCTGGGTCAGCCAGATCGCGTTGGTCGTGGTTTCGGACATCCTCAGACTGTAACGAATCCACCCCGCCGACGCAGGTTCACGACGGGGTGCAGCCGCTGACCGAGGCCGAGGTCGCCCGGCGGAGTGTCACGAGCGTCACCGGCACGTCCACGAGCTTGATGCTGCTCGCCTCGACCGGCACCTCGAGCTCCGCCACGGGCTGGAAGTCGGTCGACTGGGCCAGGACGCGGCAGGTGACCGGCACGGATGGGTCGCGGCGCTGGACGGTGATCGTCACCTCGATGCTGGTGTCGGAGGTCACCTTGTAGTAAGGCACCTGAGCCGAGGCCACGGGCTCGGCGTGCAGCAACGCCACCCAGATGAGCCACGCCAACCCGATCGCGCTGCCCAGCGCCACCAGGCCGATCACCAGCCGGCGGGGCGTGCGCGGCGGCGGGTATCGGCGCGCGAGTCGCGCGGCGGCATCGGTCACCGGTCCATTCTGCCCGGTGAGATCGAGGCGGAGGCCCGCCGCGGCCCCGTGACACCATGACGCCATGAACCATCCCGCGCTCCGTGTGGACGCTGCCGGTGAGCGGCTTCGTCTGCTGCACGTGCACGCGCACCCCGACGACGAGTCCAGCAAGGGAGCGGCAACCACCGCCCGCTACGTGGCCGAGGGTGTCGAGGTCGTCGTCGCCACCTGCACCGGCGGCGAGCGCGGCTCGATCCTCAACCCGGCCATGGACCGGCCGGACGTGCTGGCCAACATCGCCGGCATCCGGCGCGAGGAGATGGACCGGGCCCGGCAGATCCTGGGCATCGAGCAGGTGTGGCTGGGCTGGGTCGACTCCGGGCTGCCCGAGGGTGACCCGCTACCGCCGCTGCCGGAAGGCTCCTTCGCCACCCTGGACGTCGACGTGGCCGCCGAACCGCTGGTGGAGCTGATCCGCCGCTTCCGGCCGCACGTCCTGACCACCTACGACGAGAACGGCGGCTACCCCCATCCGGACCACATCATGTGCCACCGGATCAGCATGGCCGCCGTGGCGACGGCCGCGGACCCGACGGCCAGCCCGGAGCTGGGCGGTCCGTGGCAGGTGCTCAAGGTCTACTACCAGCTGAGCTTCAACCGGCCCCGGATCGAGGCGCTGGACCGGGCGATGGTCGAGCGCGGACTCGAGTCCCCCTACGCCGAACGGCTGGCCGGCTGGACGGTCGACCCCGAGCACGAGGCCCGGCTGACCACCAAGGTGCCGTGCGCGGACTACTTCGCCGTCCGGGACCGCGCCCTCTTGGCCCACGCCACCCAGGTCGACCCCGAGGGGGCCTGGTTCGCGGTCCCCCTCGAGGTGCACCAGCGGGCCTGGCCCAGCGAGGACTGGCAGCTGGTCCGCAGCGAGGTGCCGGCCGAGCTGCCCGAGGACGACCTCTTCGCCGGGATCGCGGTCCCGGTCGCCGTCGCGGTCGCCGGGTAGGCTGACGCTATGTTCCTACTGGAGCTCGACCCGAACATCGTGAAGCCGGGATGGACGCCGTTCCTGATCACGATCGGGTTGGCCGCGGTCATGTACCTGCTGTTCCGCAGCATGCGGCGCCAGTTCCGCCGGACGGCCGCCCACTACGGCGTCCTGCCGCAGGAGCAGCCGCCGGCCGTAGGGGCCGAGGGTGAGCCTCAGCCGGGTCGCGACGCGGCCAGCGCGGCGTCGCCCGTCGAGGGTTCCCCGCCGCGTCGCTGAGGTTCCTGTCCGGCCGGCAGCAGGAAGTGGAACTCCGCTCCGCGGCCCAGCTCGCTCGACACCCAGATCCGGCCGCCGTGCAGCCGCACGATCTCCCGGCAGATGGCGAGTCCCAGGCCGGTGCCGCCCTGCTCGCGGCTGTCGGAGGAGTCGACCTGCTCGAACCGGTCGAAGATCACGTCCAGCTTCTCCGCCGGAATGCCGCGGCCGTGGTCGGCGACGGTGAACTCGACCTGGTCGCCGCGCGGTTCGGCGCTCAGCCGGACCTCTCCGCCGGGGGAGGAGAACTTCACCGCGTTGCCGATCAGGTTGGTCAGGGTCTGGACGACCCGGTCGGCGTCGGCGACCACCGTCCCCGACGTCGCGGTCACGACCAGGGACACCTCGGCGGCCAGGGCCAGCCCGGTCATCTCGGCGACCGCGGTGCCGACGAGCCGCTCGGCCTCGTGCAGCCCGCTCTCGAGCCGTACCCGGCCCGACTCCAGCCGTTCCACGTCGAGGATCTCATCGATCAGCCGGGACAGCCGCTCGCTGCTGGTCAGCGCGATGCTCACCATCCGAGCACCCTGGGGCTCCACCGGGCCGACGACGCCGCCGTGCAACAGCGCGAGGGCGCCGCGCAGGGAGGCCAGCGGGGTGCGCAGCTCGTGGCTGATGACCGACATGAACTCGTTCTTCATCCGCTCGACGAGGCGCTGCTCGCTCACGTCGCGGAACACGACGACGACGCCGGAGCCGGAGCGGTCCGGGTCCAGCCGTCCGACCGACAGCTCCACGGGCAGCTCGCCGCCACCGACCTTGGCGAAGAGGGCGGACCCGTGGACGAGCTGGTCGCCGACCCGGAGGGCCCGCAGCAGCTCCTCGACCGACTCGCCGTCCGGACCGTGCCGCCGGACGAAGTCGGCGACGTCTCGACCCACCAGGTCGGAGGGGGTCGAGCCGAGCAGCGCTGCCGCGGTGGGGTTGGCGAACTCGATCCGGCTCTGCCGGTCCACCACCACGACGCCGTCGATCACGGCGTTGCTGATCCGCTCCTTGCGCACCACCTCCGCAACCAGCCGCCGGTTGAGCCGGGCCATGTCGGCGAACAGCAGGACCTGCCGGACGATGAACGTGATCGTGACCCCGAACCCCGTCAGCAGCATCACCGGGTCACGGGGCCGGTCGTCCGGGAGCGCAGGACCCAGCGCCCCGACCACCGGGACCGACAGCACGGCTAGCCCCGTGACGAGCCAGGGCACGCCCTCGCCGGTGTAGGAGCCGGCCACCGTACGGTCGCAGGGCTTCGTCCGGGCGGCCGGGGCCAGCGCGGCCAGGGCCACGAGCCAGTAGGCGGCGATCCAGGTGAGGTCGAGCATGCTGCCCGGCGCGTAGCGGTCCTGGCTGGCCCGCAACGAATAGACGAGGTCACCTGAGGAGTAGAGCGACAGGCCGAGAGCGAGGACGGCCAGGTGGGGCGCTCCGGCCCTGGTCGTACGCAGGAGCAGGGTGACGGAGACGCTCAGCAGCACCAGGTCGCTGAGCGGGTAGACCAGCAGCAGCAGCGACACGTCGGTGCGGCCCACCAGCCCGAGGGCCCGCGCGACGAAGACCGCCGCGCCGGTCACGATGGCGGTGTCGAGCACCACGCGGTACCGGTCCCGGCCGCGCCAGGTGCGACCGCGGACCGTGAACGCCCCGGCGGCGGCCGCCCCGGTGCCCAGGACGAAGAGGAGGTCCGACGGCACGGAGTCGACGGTGCCGCTGATGGCTCCGCGGTCGAGCCAGGCGAGCTCGCCCGCGGCCCAGCACAGACCCGCGACCGCCAGCAGGATCCACGCCCGACGGCCGCGTGGGTCGTCGGACCGGCGGGCGGCGCGGGCGCAGCAGGCCGCCATCACCAGCGCCGGCAGGGTCGAGAGGGCGTAGGACGCGAGCGGGGCGGGACCGGGGCCCGCCAGCATCACGGCACTGACCACCAGGGCCAGACCGGCTGCGACGAGAGCGGCGGGAGGGGTGGTCGTCCGGGGTCGCGTCGATCCCGTCGTGCCTGCTCCCCCGCGAGTGCGTTGCATGGGGGAGGCCTTCCGTCCGCGTCCTGAGCACGCTCGCTCGGCGTCAGCATACGGGTCAGGGCCCGCGGGTCGGGAGCCCCGCCGGGTAGTGATTCGGCCTCGCTCCGCAGTCGGGGAAGAATCGGCCCATGAACCGACTGAGGTGGTCCCGCAGCCCGTACCTGCTGCAGCACCAGGACAACCCGGTGGACTGGTACGAGTGGGGGCCCGAGGCCTTCGCGCGTGCCGCCGAGCGGGATGTGCCGGTGCTGCTGTCGGTCGGCTACGCCGCCTGCCACTGGTGCCACGTGATGGCCCACGAGTCCTTCGAGGACCCCGAGCTGGCGGACCTGCTCAACCGCGATTTCGTGGCCGTCAAGGTGGACCGCGAGGAGCGGCCGGACGTCGACGCGGTCTACATGCGGGCGACGCAGGCGATGACCGGTCAGGGCGGCTGGCCGATGACGGTCTTCCTCACCCCCGACCGCCGTCCGTTCTACGCCGGCACCTACTTCCCGCCCCAGCCCCGGCACGGCCTGCCCTCGTTCGGTCAGCTGCTCGAGGAGCTGGGCAGCGCCTGGCGCGAGCGACGCTCAGAGGTGCAGGAGAGCGCCGGTCAGATCGTGCAGCACCTGGCCGGACAGGCGGTCACAGCGATGCCGGGCGAGCTGACCGAGGCCGGCCTCGACCGTGCCGTGGAGCTGCTGCGGGCCGATTTCGACCCCGAGCACGCCGGCTTCGGTGGGGCACCCAAGTTCCCGCCGTCGATGGTGCTGGAGGCGCTGCTGCGGGACGGGACCGAGGACGCCGTGGCCATGGCCGGCCAGACCCTGACGGCCATGGCGCGCGGCGGCATCTACGACCAGCTCGCCGGCGGCTTCGCCCGCTACAGTGTCGACGCCGGCTGGGTCGTGCCCCACTTCGAGAAGATGCTCTACGACAACGCGCTGCTGCTCGGCGCGTACACCCACTGGTGGCGGGTCGGCGGTTCGGAGCTGGCGGGCCGCGTGGTCACCGAGACCGTGACCTGGCTGCTCGGCGAGATGCGGACCCCGGAGGGCGGCTTCGCCGCGAGCCTGGACGCCGACTCCCTGCCGCCCAGCGCTTCCGCCGCCGACGCTCACGCCGAGGAGGGTGCGTTCTACGTCTGGACGCAGGGGGAGCTGCGGCAGGCGCTCGGGGCGGCGGACGGGGACTGGGCGGCCGCGGCGTTCGGAGTCACCGAGGCGGGCACCTTCGAGCACGGTCGGTCGACCCTGCAGCTCGAGGCCGACCCGGACCCCGTCCGGCTGGCGGACATCCGGACCCGACTGGCCGCGGCGCGGGGGGACCGACCTCGTCCCGGCCGCGACGACAAGGTCGTCGCGGCGTGGAACGGCTGGACGGTGGACGCCCTGGTCACCGCCGCGATGGTCTTCGACCGGCCCGACTGGCTGGACGCGGCCCGGGAGGCGGCCGACCTGCTCTGGCGGCTGCACTGGGTGGAGGACCGGTTGCGGCGCACCTCGCGGGCCGGCGAGGTCGGTCAGGCGCCGGGGATCCTCGAGGACTACGCCGCGCTGGCCATGGCCGCCACCCGGCTGGCGTCGGCGCTGGCCGACCCGACCTGGATCGAGCGGGCCCGGCTGCTTCTCGACGTGGTGCTGGAGGTGTTCGACGACGGCGGCACCGGGTTCTTCGACACCGCCTCCGACGCCGAGCAGCTCTACGCGCGACCCCAGGACCCGACCGACAACGCCACCCCGTCCGGCCTCAGCGGCGCGGTGCACGCGCTGCAGCTCTTCGCCCAGCTGACCGGTGAGGACGCCTACGCCGAGCGGGCCGAGCGGGCGGCGGCCAGCGCCGGCGGCCTGGTGGCCCGGGCACCCCGCTTCGCCGGCTGGTTGCTCGCGGACGCGGTCAGCAGGCTCCGGCCCGCCGCCCTTCCCGTGCAGGTGGCGGTGGTCGGCGTGCCCGGTCCTGAACGGGACGCGCTGGTGCGGACGGCCTACCGGGCCGCCGCCGCCGGCTCGGTGGTGGTGGCGGGGGAGGGTGACCGGGCGGGCTTCGCCCTGCTCGCCGACCGGGCCGCGCTGGGCGGCCTGGCCACCGCGTACGTCTGCCAGCACTTCGTCTGCCGGCTGCCGGTGACCTCCAGCGCTGCTCTGGGCGAGCAGCTCGGCACCTCCTGCGGGCTCAGGCCGCCCGGTAGGTGACCAGCGAGATGGCGACGTAGTGGCAGACGAAGCCCAGGACCGTGCCCGCGTGGAAGATCTCGTGGAACCCGAACCAGGCCGGTGAGGGGTTCGGGCGCTTGCGCGCGTAGACCACGGCGCCCGCGCTGTAGCAGGCCCCGCCCGCCAGGATGAGCACGAGGACGGCCGGCCCGCCGGCGGCGTAGAAGGCGCCCATCCAGCCCACCGCGGCCCAGCCCATCACCAGGTAGAGGGCGGTGTAGAGCCAGCGCGGAGCCGACAGCCAGAACAGCCGGAACGCGCAGCCGCCGAGCGCGGCCAGCCAGATCATCGTCAGCAGCGCCACCCGGGAACGCCCGGTGAGCATCATCAGCGCCATCGGGGTGTAGCTGGCGGCGATGAAGACGTAGATGTTGGCGTGGTCGAGCCGGCGCATCACCGCTTCGCCGCGGTCGCCCCAGGTACGCCGGTGGTACAGACCGCTGCTGCCGAAAAGCAGCACCGAGGCGGCCAGGAAGACCGAGCCGCCCACCTTGCCCTCGGCCGTGGGCGCCAGGACGACCAGGACGACGCCGGCTGCGAGGGCCAGCGGGGCCGTGCAGGCGTGCAGCCAGCCGCGCAGCCTCGGCTTGACCTTGGCTGCGACCTGGGTCATGGGCTCTCGTGAGCGAGTCTCAGTTGACAGTCGAGGCACAGCCACGATTCTACTCATGCAACCTACGGTTGCGTAGGTTCGGTATCTGAGCGGCAACTTCGGGATGGTCAGCACACGGCCGTCGGCCAACACAGACAATTGCGGGGGCCACGCGCGAGGAGGGAGTCAGTTGGCAGCGGTGCGGATCAGCGATCAGAGGGCGAGTGGGCGGGTCGAGGCGGCGTGGGTGCTCTTCGGGCTGACGGACCTCGTCACCGTCCGGGACCTGATCCGGTCGAGGGTGCGTGAGGAGGTTGCTCGCTTCAACCTCAGCGAGCGGACGACCTTCTCCGGGCTGGTCCAGCCGACGGAGACCGAGGCCGTCGCCAACGGGTACCGGCTGACCCGCAGCCGCGCGCTCGACTGGGAGCGCCAGGCCGACATCGCCGAGCAGGCTTTCATGGCCAACGGATTCTTCATGCTGGTCGACGGGGTGCAGGTGGAGGAGCTCGACCACCTGATCGACCTGCGCACAGACCCGGAGGTCGGCTTCATCAGGCTCGTTCCGCTGGTCGGAGGGTGAGGGTCTCCGCGGCTCGGACGGAGGCCGAGGCCGATGACGTCCCGCTGCTGCCCACCCCGCCCGAGCTCGCCGCGCACTTCGCCATCCTCGAACCCCGACTTAGACCGGTCTTCGCGATCCAGATGTACGGCTACGGACTCCCGTCGAGAAGCCCCTTCCGCCCGATCTGCGCCGAAGCGGTCGCCTCGCTGTCGGACGAGCAGCGCCGCGCGGTGCTGGCGTACTTGTTTGACGTGGCCCTCGCACGGCCCAGGAACCGAGTCTTCCGCTTCAACGAGGAGAACGCGGGTCGCTGGCTGCTGCGCACGCTCGGTCGTCGACGGCTGGCGTGGACCGCGGAGCAGTTGGCCTGGCTGGCGCGGATGGTGCGGGTCCGACACCACGAGCTCGGTCCGGATGGGCTTGCGCCGACCCTCGCGCTGCTGACGGGCGCCGTCGAGCGGGTCGGAGCGGAGTCGGCCCCGCTGGCTCACGACCTCCGTTGGCTGGAGAGCTGGATGCTCCGCATCGTCGCCGAGAGCCACAACATGAGCACCCCGTACTGGTGGTGGTCCGACCCTGCGATCGAGGCCTACGCAGCCCGGCTGCACGCCGTGCTAGGCGAGTCGGGTCGGGCCACGCTGCCACCGCAGGTGCTCGACGACCGCGACACCTTCGGTGCCCGGGCGCGGGCGGCGATGCTGGCCGTGGCCGACGAAGCCGCGGTCGCCGACCTGGTCGTGCTGTTCCAGGAGTTCGGGTCGGCGCCTCGGCCTCCGGCGCGGTGGCGTAGGCGAATCAGTACCGCCCTGTCGGAGCATCACGGCTATCTGACGGTGGCGCGAGCGCTGGTGCAGTCCGCCCGTACACAAACGGACCCCGTCGTCGCCGACGGCGTCTGGGTCGAGCACTGGATCGCGCCGGAGTCTCAGGCGCTGGTCCGCGCCGCGGCCTGGACGGTAGCCCTTGCCGACCCGAGCGACCAGGTCACCTCAGAGTTGCGCGACCTCGCCGCTCACCTGGCCCGGTCCGCCGGCACGCGGGGGCTGAGCACCCGTTCAGTCACGGTCGTCAATGCCGTCGTCGCTGTGCTGCAGGAGCGGTGCGACAGCCCCGGTGGGCGAGCCGCCGTCGTCGGTGCACTGTCCGCCATCCGCCTGCGCGCCAGCAACCGGGCGCTGTCGATCACTATCGACAAGGCAGTCGCGGCGGTGGCCGCCACGGCTGGCATGAGCCCGGACGAGCTGACCGAACAGGTGATACCGACTTACGGTCTCGACGCCGAGGGCTGCCTGGTCCGTCGGGTCGGGGACGCCACCGCAACCCTGCGGGCGACCGCGGACGGCGGGCGGTGCGAGGTCGAGCTCTCCTGGGTCTCGGCGTCAGGCCGCCGCCTCCAGGCCGTACCAGCGGCCGTCCGCCGCGACCACGTCGATGAGCTGGCCAGCCTGCGCCGCCTCGTCAAGGACGTTCGGACGACCCTGCCGCCCCAGCGGGACCGTCTCAACCGGTACCTGGCCGCAAGGCGCACCTGGACCCAGGCGGCCTGGCGAGACCACTACCTCGACCATCCCGTGGTTGGTCTGCTAGCTCGGTCGCTGATCTGGAGGTCGGGGGCGGCGTGCGGTCTGCCGGAGCGCGGACCGGACGGGACGTGGCGGTTGCGCGCCGTCGACGGGCGGCTGGTCACACTCGACGCGACCGATCCGGTCACGCTGTGGCACCCGCTCGGGACGCCGTGGGAGGAGGTCAGTCGTTGGCGGGACCGGCTGACCGAGCTAGAGGTCAGGCAGCCCTTCAAGCAGGCCTTCCGCGAGATCTACCTGCTCACCCCGGCGGAGGAGCAGACCAGGACCTACTCGAACCGGTTCTCGGCCCACATCCTGCGTTACCGGCAGGCTGCCGCGCTGATGCGTGCGCGGGAGTGGCGCGCCCCGGGCCTGGGGGACTGGGACATGGGGGACGAGGGCGAGGCGGTGCGTTCGTTCGGCTCCGTGCGTGCGTGCTACTTCATGAGTGTGGTCGACCGGGGCTCGTACGAGGCCGAGTACTGCTGCACCGACCAGGTCCGCTTCGAGGCTCTCGACCCGGACGGTGAGTACGCGACGGTGCCGCTCGCCGACGTCGACGTGCTTATCTTCAGCGAGGCGATGCGCGATGTCGACCTCTTCGTCGGCGTCGCCAGCATCGGCGCCGATCCGCAGTGGCTCGACCACCAGGGTCCCCGCCACCACGACTACTGGCAGGACTTCTCGTTCGGCGCGCTCAGCACCTCGGCGGCCGTCCGCCGCGACGCGCTCCGGCGGATCCTCCCGCGGACCAAGATCGCCGACCGCGCCTATGTGGACGGACGGTTCCTTGTCGTGCAGGGACAGCTGCGCAGCTACAAGATCCATCTGGGCTCCGGCAACATCTTGATGTCGCCCAACGACACCTACCTGTGCATCGTCCCGGCTCAGCCGGCCGCCCGGCCGGCGGTCTACCTGCCGTTCGAGGAGGACGGCCGGCTGTCACTCATCCTGTCGAAGGCCTTCCTGCTCGCTGACGACCGCGCCATCTCCGACCCCACCATTGTGGCGCAGCTGCGCCAGCGATGAGTGTGGGCACTTTGCCGTTTCGGGTGTGACCATGAGACTTCTCCCGCTCGCGCTGTCGGTGCCACAGGCGCGACAGACAGGACGGTTACGCTGCCAGACGTGGCGCGACTGGACCGGATGAGAGAGTTCGTCGACCGGCTGCACCCGTCGGGACTGCTCTACGCCACCTACGAGCACCGGCTGATCGCCGAGCTGGACCGCAGCCGGCTGCCGCACCACGTCGCCGTGCTGGCCGACGGCAACCGTCGCTGGGCCCGGGACAACGCCCCGGGCCAGCCGCTGGTGGCCGGTTACCAGGCGGGGTCGGACAAGCTCAAGGAGTTCGTCGAGTGGTGCGAGGAGATCGGCATCCCGGTGGTCACCCTGTGGGTGCTGTCGACCGACAACTTCTCCCGCAGCAGCGACGAGGAGGTGGGGCCGCTGCTGGAGGTGATCGAGGAGATGGTCACCGACCTGGCCCAGAGCCGACGCTGGCAGGTGCACCCCTTCGGGGCTCTGGACCTGCTGCCGGACGCCTCCGCCGAGCTGCTCCGCCGAGCCGAGGCCGACACCGCCGAGCTGCCGGGAATGGTCGTCAACATCGCGATCTCCTACGGAGGTCGCTACGAGCTGCGGGACGCGGTCCGCTCGCTGCTGGCCGAGCACGCGGCCGCCGGCACCTCCATCGAGGAGCTCTCCCACACCCTCGACATGGACCACATCGCCGAGCACCTCTACACCAAGGGCCAGCCCGACCCCGACCTGATCATCCGCACCTCGGGCGAGCAGCGGCTGTCGGGCTTCTTGATGTGGCAGTCCGCGCACAGCGAGTTCTACTTCTGCGAGGCCCTGTGGCCCGACTTCCGCAAGGTCGACTTCATCCGGGCGCTCCGCTCGTACGGCCAGCGGGAGCGTCGATTCGGTCGCTGACCGGCCGCGGAACATCGTTGGGTAGACCTGAGCCGGGTAGTCGCGGCTCAGGTCTACCCGATCTGGTCTGGGAGGTCGTGGAGGCCCTGCTCAGGGGGTCCGCAGGGTCAGCCCGAGCAGGTCGGACAGACCCAGGTCGGGCTCGGTCCGCTGTCCCGTGGCTGGGTCGACGACGACGAGCCGGCCCGCGTTCAGCACCACCAGCCGGCGCCCGTCGGCGGACCAGACCGCGAGGCTGGTGATGTCGGCGGACGCGTTCGGCTCCTCCAGCTCGGTGACGACGTGGCCGGAGGTGAGATCGACCAGCTCGGCGATGCTGGAACCGTCCTCGCTGTAGGTCATGGACGCGGCGTAGCGGCCGTCGGGGGAGAGCAGACCGCCCCCACCGAACAGCTGCAACCGCTCAGCCGGGACGTGCGTGCTCCGGTGGGTCCTGCGGTCGTAGCGGACGGTGGTGCAGTCGTGGCCGATGCCGCACGTCGACAGCAGGTAGTGGTGCGGTCCCACAGCGAGGACGCTGCCCGTGGTGATCCGGTGCCACCGAGCCTGACGTCGCTCCCACACGCCGCCGGTGTCCACCAGCAGCAGGCCGCCGGATCCGTCCGCCACGAAGGAGCCGTTCTCGCCGAGGGACCTCACAGGCGTGCCGTCGGCGGTGACCAGGACCGCCGTCGAGCGGTCGCGGTCGGCGCGGGCGGTGATCCACAGCCGGCCCTGCGTCGCCGGCAGCACCGACGAGGCGCGCCGCAGCCGGCCCTGCAGCTCGAGCGCGGGCCGGTCGTCGGGCACCCGCAACCCGGGTAGCAGGTCCAGCGGCCGCAGCACGACCGCCGCCGGCAGGGCCAGGAAGCTGACCGGGCCGGAGGTGCCGAGGCCCGCCCGCGTCGAGGTCACCCGGCCGCTGGCCAGGTCGATCCGGTAGACGGTGTCGACGCTGCGGAGGAACAGCTCGCCGGACCCGGCGCCGGGCACGCCCGGACCGCTTCGCCGCAGCACCACGGGGTCGTCGGGCTGAGGCCGCCGGGTGGAGGACACGGGCAGCGGCGTCGGCAACGGGCGGGAGGACCGCGCTGCGGGGCTGGGGACGGGCAGCTCAGCCGCGACCCGCTCGCGCTGGAGCAGCGTCCCGACCCCGAGGACGGTGAGCAGCAGGACCGCCGCGACGACGAGCAGCAGGCGTCGCCGTCGGGCGGCGGGGGAGGGCGGCTGCGGGCCGGCCTCGAGCAGCTCGGGTCCTCCGCCGGCTGCGTCCACCCAGCCAGTATCGCCGCGCCGGCGTCGCGGTACCGTGGCGCCGAGGCCGACGCCGGGGTCGCCCAGAGCTTGAGGAGCCGCATGACCATCGCCCAGGTCGCCGTCGTCGGCGCGGGCTACATGGGCGGCGGCATCGCCCAGGTGCTCGCCATGGCCGGTTTTCAGGTCACGATTGCCGACGCGGACGCGACGACGACCCGTCACCACCTCGAGCGGCTGCGTCGCGAGGCTGTCGAGTTCGAGGAGCAGGGTCTCTTCGACCCGGGCTCGGCCGATCTGGTGGCGGCCAACCTGCACGCGGCGGACAGTCTCGAGGCGGCCGTGGCCGACGCGGACTACATCGAGGAGGCCGTGCTCGAGGTCCCTGAGGTCAAGGGCCCGGTGCTGGCGGCGATCGAGGCGGCCGCCCGTCCGCACGCGGTGATCGGCAGCAACACCTCGACGCTGCCGATCGGCGGCCTCGCCGCGAACCTGCAGCACGCCGGACGCTTCCTCGGCGTCCACTTCTCCAACCCGGCACCGTTCATCCCGGGCGTCGAGCTGATCGCCCACGCGGGGACCGATGAGGCAGCGGTGGTCGCTGCCGAAGACCTGGTGGCGCGGACGGGCAAGCTGAGCGCCCGCGTCTCGGACCGGGCCGGGTTCGTGCTGAACCGGCTGCAGTACGTGCTGCTCAAGGAGGCCGCCAGCCTGGTCGAGGAAGGCGTGGCCAGCGCCGAGGACGTCGACATCGTCGTCCGCACCACCTTCGGGTACCGGCTGCCGTTCTTCGGCCCGTTCGCGATCGCCGACATGGCCGGCCTCGACATCTACGCCGCGGGCTTCCGCACCCTGGCCGAGCACTACGGCGAACGGCTCGACCCGCCCGCCGTGCTCACCGAGCTGGTGGCTGAGGGCCACTACGGGGTCAAACAGGACGGCGGCTTCGTCATCCCGGCCGGTGACTCAGCCCCCCTCGTCGCCTACCGCAACCGTGCGTACGCCCGGCTCGGCCAGTTGCTCCGCGAGCTCGGCCCCGCCCCCCTCTGACCACTCCCGCTCGCCTCCCGCTCGACTCCCGCTCGACTCCCGCTCGACCGACAAGGAGACCCGTTTCATGGCCGTGTTGCACCGTCGCGCTCCGCGCTCCGGGGTCCTGAGCTTCGCCCGATCTCGCTCGTTCCTCCTGATTTCGGGCGACGTCGTCCGGAGCTCCAACAGAGGGGCGCGTCGCTCGAAATCACTCCTCACTCCCGAGAGGCTCCGCTCATGACCGTCCCGTACACCGCCGACACCTGGCCGGTCGCGGCCGCCATGCTCGCCTTCGGCGGCACCGACTCCCGGGGCGGACCGATCCAGGACGCGCCGGCGGAGGAGTGGGCCAAGCAGCTGCGGCTGGTCTCGCGGCTGGGCTTCACCGAGATCGACCCCACCGACACCTGGGTCCGGGTGGGCGACCTCGCCCCCGAGCGGCTGTCGGAGTTCCGCGAGGTGCTCGCCGCGGCGAACCTCACGATCCCGGCCATCTCCACCTCGCGGCGCAGCGTGATGGACCCCGAGCGCGGGGCCGAGTACCTCGACTACAGCCACCGGCTGCTCGACGTCGCCGCCGAGCTCGGTGTCCCGATGGTCAGCTACGGCTTCTTCCAGGCCTTCACCCCGGCGCAGACCAAGGCGCTGTGGTTCTGGCTGGAGGACGGCTGGCACGACGACGAGTCGCCGGAGGTGCGGGCCGTCGCCGCGAGCCGGATCCGTGAGCTGGCCGAGCACGCTCAGTCGAACGGGCAGCAGATCACCCTCGAGATGTATGAGGACACCTACATCGGCACCTGCGACTCGGCCGTGGCCTTCCTGAAGGAGGTCGACCACCCCGCCTGCGGGCTGAACCCGGACCTCGGGAACTTCATCCGGCTGCACCGCCCCCTGGAGCCGGTGCCCCAGATGTTCGAGAAGGTCCTGCCGTACGCGAACTACTGGCACGTCAAGAACTACCTGCGCGATGAGGACCCGGCCAGCGGTGTCGTCACCACCTTCCCGGTGCCGATGGACATGGGCCTGATCGACTACCGCGCCGCCATCACCCGGGCGCTGGACCTTGGCTTCAACGGGGCCTTCCTCTGCGAGCACTACGGCAGCGACGGCCTCGGCGTGATCGCCCGCAACCGCGAGTACGTCCGCAGCATCCTCGCCACTCTGCTCGACTGAGTCCCAGCCCGCCGACCCAGCACATCTGAACCCACTCTCCGGAGGAACAATGACGATCCCGACCTTCCCGTCCGAGCGCACCGCCGTGGTCACCGGAGCGGGCGGGCCGGCCGGCATCGGGCGCGCCACCGCCCGGACGCTGCTCGAGCAGGGCTGGCACGTGGCCCTGGTCGACGTCAACGCCGACGGGCTGGCGACGGTGGAGGCCGAGCTGCGGGAGGCCGGCCACTCGGGCCTGCTGAGCGTGGCCACCGACATCACCGACGAGGAGTCCGTGGCCGCCGCGTTCGCCCGGATCGACGCCGAGCTGCCGCCGGTGGCGGGCCTGGTCAACCTGGCCGGCATCGCCTGCCCGGTGCCGCTGCACGAGTGCGACGTGCCCCAGTTCGAGCGGGTGATGGCGGTCAACGTCACCGGTTCCTTCCTGATGCTGCGGGCCGCGGCGGAGCGGATGATCCCGGCTGGGGTCGGCCGGATCGTCAACACCGCTTCCATCACCGCCTTCGACGGCGGCGGGACCTTCTCCAAGGGCGTCTACGCCACCGCCAAGGCCGCGGTGATCGGGATGTGTCACGGCGGCGCCCGCGAGCTCGGCCCGTACGGCATCACGGTCAACGTCCTCGCCCCGGGGCCGGTCGACACCGAGATCATGGGCGGCAAGCTCACCGACGAGCGCAAGGAGTCGATGTCCGCGGGAATTCCGCTGGGCCGGGTCGGTCAGCCCAGCGAGATCGCCGCGACCATCGCCTTCCTGCTGTCCGAGGGCGGGGGCTACGTCAACGGCGCGACCATCCAGGTCGACGGCGGCAAGCACATGCACTGACCGGGGCCAACCCCACCACCCACCACCCACCACCCGAGGAGACGACGATGTCCACACAGGTGACCGGCCGACGGTTCGAGCTGACGGAGCAGGCCACGAAGAAGGTGTTCCGGCGGCTCGTTCCGTTCCTGCTGCTGATGTACGTCATCGCCTTCCTCGACCGCAGCAACGTCTCCTTCGCCCAGAAGGAGTTCCAGGCCGACTTCGGGATCAGCGCGGCCGCGTACGCCTTCGGAGCGGGCCTGTTCTTCGTCGGCTATGCGGTGTTCGAAGTACCCAGCAACGTGCTGCTGCACCGCGTCGGCGCCCGGTGGTGGCTGGCCCGGATCATGGTGACCTGGGGCATCGTGGCCGCGTGCTTCGTCTTCGTCCAGGGGCCCACGAGCTTCTACGTGCTGCGCTTCCTGCTCGGGGTCACCGAGGCGGGCTTCTTCCCGGGCGTGATCATGTTCCTCACCTACTGGGTGCCGGCGCGGCACCTGAGCCGGGCCCGCGGCTACTTCTACATGGGGATCGCGATCGCCGGCATCCTCGGTAACCCGCTCTCGGGCGGGCTGCTCGAGCTGGACGGCATCGCCGGTTTCCGCGGCTACCAGTGGATGTTCGCGGTCGAGGGGATCATCGCCATCGCTGTCGGCGTCTGGTCCTACTTCTACCTGACCGACCGGCCGGCGGCGGCGACCTGGCTCGAGCCCGACGAGCGGACCGCGCTGGTGGAGACCATCGAGGGCGAGGACCAGGCCAAGTCCGAGGGTTCCGGTCCCGCGCACGTCTGGGCTGCGCTGGCCAGCTGGCGGGTCTGGTACTTCGCCGCCATCTACTTCTGCATCCAGATCGCCGTCTACGGCGTCACCTTCTTCCTGCCCACCCAGGTCACGGCGATCACCGGTCAGAAGCTCGGCTTCGCGGCCTCCCTGGTCACCGCCATCCCGTGGGTCTTCGGCCTCGCCTCGGTGGCGTTCTTCCCCGGCCTGGCCGACCGGACCCGCAGGCACCGGCTGATCGGCAGCGGCCTGCTGCTCGTCACCGCGCTCGGGATCGCCGCGTCCGGTGCCCTCAGCGGAACGCCCGTGCTGGCCATCGCCGGCCTGTCGCTCGCCGCGATCGGCTTCGTGGCGATGCAGCCGATCTTCTGGACCCTGCCGACGGAGTACATGACGGGTTACGCCGCGGCGGCGGGCATCGGCCTGATCAACTCCCTCGGCAACCTGGGCGGCTTCCTGGCCCCGAACATGCGCGACTACTTCGTCGAGCACGTCGGCCCGAACGCCGGCCTCTACTCCCTGGCCGTGGGGGCGGTGGTCGGCGCGGTCCTGTTCGCCCTCACCGCGTTCTTCCGCCGCGCCAACGACGTGGAGGCCGGCCAGATCGAGGGCGTCCGCGTCGTCGTGCCGCACTGATGCCCAGCCTGGAGCAGCTCCTCGGCGGCCGCCCGGACGGGCCGGAGGTCGATGTCGCGGCACTGGCCCAGCGGGTGGCCGCGTCGGGACGGGTGCTGCTGGTGCTCGACGACGACCCGACGGGGACGCAGTCGGTCGCGGACCTGCCGGTCCTGATGGACTGGTCGCCCGAGTCGCTCGGCTGGGCGTTGGACCAGGGTCGGCCGGCCGTCTACGTGATGACCAACACCCGCAGCCTCGACCCGGCCGAGGCCGAGCAGCGCAACGTCGAGGTGGCCCGGAACGCCCTGGCGGCGGCTGCCGAGCGGGGCACCGAGCTGTGCTTCGTCTCGCGTTCGGACTCGACCCTGCGCGGCCACTTCCCGCTGGAGACCGACGTCCTCGCGCGCGAGATCGAGGCGGTGACCGGCCGCGCGGTGGACGGCGTGCTGCTGGTGCCGGCCTTCGGGGACGCCGGCCGGGTCACCGTCGACGGCGTGCACTACACCGGCGCGCCGGGCGGCTTCGTGCCGGTGGGGGAGAGCGAGTTCGCCCGCGACGCCACCTTCGGCTACGCCTCGTCGGACCTGCGCGACTGGGTGGCGGAGAAGTCCGAGGGACAGATCCCGGCCGAGGACGTCGCCGCCATCGACCTCACCACCCTGCGGACGGCTCGCACCGAGGTCGTCCAGGTCCTGCGCAGCCTGCATGAGGGCCGGCCGGTCGTCGTCGACATCGTGACCGAGAACGACCTCCGGCTGCTGGCTCAGGCGGTGCTGGACGCCGAGGACGCCGGCTCGGTGTTCCTCGTCCGGGCCGGGCCGCCGTTCCCGCGGGCCCTGGTCGGTCAGGCGCCGCACCCGCCGCTCCGCGCCGACGACCTGGCCGCCATCCGTCGGGGCGGCCTGGCCGAGGACGCGCGCGGGGGTCTGGTCGTGGTGGGCTCCCACGTGGCCCTGACCACCAGCCAGCTCGAGGCCCTCGTCACGCGTCGCGACCCGGTCCGGATCGAGCTCGACGTCGCCGCGGTGCTCGGGGACGGCGTGGACGGCTACGTGAGCGACGTGGCTGCCCGGGCAGCCGAGGCGCTGGCCGAGGAGGACGTGGTGGTCAACACCAGCCGCCTCCGCGTGGACGGCGTCAGCAGGGACGAGTCGCTCGCCATCGCCCGTCGGGTCTCGACCGCGCTGATCGAGGTCGTGCAGCAGGTGCTGGCCGTCCGGGCGCCCCGCTTCGTGGTGGCCAAAGGCGGCATCACCTCCTCCGACGTCGCCGCGCGCGGCCTCGGCATCACCCGGGCCATGGTCCGCGGACCGATGCTGCCCGGCATCGTCTCGCTCTGGGAGCCGGCCGGCGGCCCGGCCCGGGGGATCCCGTACGTCGTCTTCGCCGGCAACGTCGGCGGACCTGAGAGCCTCGCCGACGTCGTCGACCTGCTCGCCGCTGACCACACCACCGTGAGCCCGAAGGAGAACCGTCCGTGAGCACCGTCGCCGTCCTCGGCCTGGGCGCCATGGGGCTGCCCATGGCCCACGTCCTGACCGCCGACCACACCGTCCGCGGCTACGACCCGACGCCGGCACGACGGGAGGCGGCCACCGGTCTCAGCGCGGTCTGCACCAGCGCCCGGGAGGCGGCGCAGGACGCCGAGGTGGTGCTGCTCGCCGTCCGCAACGCCGCCCAGCTGGACGACGCCCTCTGGGGTGAGGACGGGGTGGCCGGGGTCCTGGCCGGCGACGGGGTGGTGCTGCTGACCTCCACCGTCGGCATCGAGGCGGTCCGCGCGACGGCTGAACGGCTGGTCGCCGCCGGGCTCAAGCTGGTCGACGCGCCGGTGTCGGGCGGGCCGGTCCGGGCTGGCCACGGGGACCTTCTGATCACTGTCGGAGCGGACGACGAGGCCTACGGCGCGGCCGAGCCGCTGCTGCAGGCGATGGCGTCCACCCTGATCCGGGTGGGTCCGCGTCCCGGGGACGGCCAGGCGATGAAGACGGTCAACCAGCTGCTCTGCGGGGTGCACATCGCCGCGGCGGCCGAGGCGCTGGCGCTGGCCGGTTCGCTCGGTCTCGACCAGGCGCTCGCGCTGGAGACCCTGCAGGCCGGGGCCGCCGCGTCGTTCATGCTGGGTGACCGTGGCCCGCGGATGCTGCAGGCCGGCGACGAGGGCGGGGCCGAGGTGCGGAGCCGGCTCGACATCTTCGTCAAGGACATGGGCATCGTGAACACGGCCGCCCGTCGCGCCGGGCTGGCCACGCCCGTCGCCGCCGCCGCCGAACAGCTCTACCTGATCGGCCAGGCCCGGGGCCTGGCCGCTGCCGACGACTCCAGCGTGATCACCCTGCTGGCGCCGGCGGCCGTGGACTGAGGGTTCCGCCTGCGGCCTTCCCGTGCCTCGTCGAGGAAGTGGGTCCCTCGGCCGGCATCTGTCAGTGGTCGTGCCCATGATGAGGTCCTCAACCAGGGAGACGGGGATACTACGCTGACAAGCACAAGGAGGGTCAGGCCATGGGTGCTGTACGTGTGCTCGAGCGAACGCCGATGTCGTGGACTGCGTACGCGGACCTGCCCGAGGACATGCGCGGTGAGTACATCGATGGGGCGCTGGTGATGTCGCCTAGCCCAACCCGCCTCCACCAGCGGGTCTGCAGCCGGTTGGCGAGCGGGCTGGATGCGGCGGTCGTCGACGGATTCGAGGCCGCTGCTGGCTGGTCATGGCGCGGCGGTCAGGACGAGTTCATACCGGACGTCATGGTCTACGCGGAGACAACTGACTCCATTCGCCTGACCGGCACGCCGGTTCTGTGCGTCGAGGTGCTGTCGACCAACCGTTCGGCCGATCTGGTGGTGAAGGCCACCAAGTACGCGGCCCAGGGCGTGGATCACTACTGGACGGTCGACCTCGATCGCCGTGTCGTAGACATATTCGAGCGGGTCGGCACGACGTACCGGCTTGAGCAGTCAGTCACTGCGGATGAGCCGGTCGCCGTGGGCTTCGGGGCCGGGCGGCTGCTGATCAATGTGGACGAGCTGCTCAGTTGAGCGGTGCGCCAGATGCTGGACCGGTGAGATCGACGTCGGTCTCGTCAGCGATCTGGAAGATCGAGATGACGGGATCGTCCTCGGCCTCGGCGTCATCCTCCGCCGGGGCTGAGTTGCGGCGCGGCTCATAATCAAACGGATAGCCCTTGTCGCGGAGGAAGCGCTCGCGGTACGCCCAGTGCGCGGTCTGACCGACGTGCTCGATCATCGCGTAGTTCATCCCCGCCCCCACCACAACGCCCGCGACGGGCACGATCTGGCCGAGCTTGGCCTTCGTCAGCCGCAGGGCCAAGGCCTTGAACAGCGGTTGGAGGATCTTCGACAGCGCTGACTTGTTGAGCTGATCGGTCGCGGCTTTCCGCGCAAGCATCTGAGTCAGTCGGAACAGGTCGGCGTAGGCAGCATTCTTTGCCGTCGTTCCTGCCGCGGTGCCGTAGCTGAGCACTGCGCCGTGGAACAACTGCTCGTACTCATCGGTCGGGTCGTAGCCGTAGTACATGCCGATCTCGGCCGTGAGACGGGTCGAGGTCACCAGGACGGTTGCAGTGTCGGCGGCGAAAGCGCCTGCGGCAACGCCAAATCCCGGCGCTGCACCGGCGCCGGCGCCGAAGATGCTTCCTCCCGCGGCGACGATGGTACCGCCGGCCATAGCCGCACCTGACAACATGCCCCCCGCTCCGGCACCCGCCGCAGAGCGGTGGATCAGCCCTCAGGGCCTGACCGCGTCGATCACCTTGAGATCGAGTGCGCGGATGTCTTCCATGGTCGTCACGGACGCATCCCGACGGGCGAACTTCTTGATCAGGCGTTTGTTGCTCAAGGTGAGGAGCGCAGTGGTGCTCAAGGCCTTCCCGAGCCCCTCGACGGCCTGCTCGTAGGCACCGGCACCCAGATCGATGGCTCGATCGGCATAGGGAATCTTGCGCACACCCTCGACCGCTTTCTGGCCGGTCTCTTGGGCCACCCGCGACAACCGGTTCCGGGGCCGAACTGCGTCTTCGTGCTTGCGCTCGACAATTTTGCGGGCCTCATCGTGCTCGTACGGGGAGAACGTTGCCATTGGGTGCCTCTCGTCAGACATCGAAGACCTTCATCACTTCATCCCCGTAGTCGTTGATCACTTTGACGGCGATCTGGCCTGTCTCCGGCCGCTCGAAGGGGCGGGACTCCGTCCGGTACAGGCTGGCCCAAGCGTCCGGGTCGATATCGGCCTTGAGCGCAACCTTGAGCCGCTTGTACGGGTCGTTACCCCCGGTGAAGTAGCAGTGCCGGACGAAGAACGACTCCTGGTTGTAGTTCGTGTCGATCATCCACAGGGCGATCCGGTCGGTCGTCCGGCTGCGAACCTCCCCGGTCGTCGGATCGAAGACGTCGACCCCTTTGAGATCCACGACGAGCTGGCCGTCGTCGAGAGTGCGGATCTCGATGTCGGGTTCGCCGAAGATTGTGAACAGGTTCCCCGCGCCGGTCTTCTTGAGGTCTTCGCCCATCAACAGGTCGACGTTCATCCGGACGAGGAGTACGGGAATGCGGCCGACCCGCCGCTCGCCGGCAACGTTGGCGAACCCTTCGACGCTCGCCTCGACGGTCACGCCGTCGGACTCGGTGACGTCCGTGGCCTGGGCGTCGAAGGCGAAGCCGAGGACCACGACCAGGTCGACGTTGCCTGCCCGGATCGCCTCGCGGGCGGCGTTCTTGATGATGCCTTGGCTGACGGTGCCGTACTGGGGACCGATGGCGATGCCGATCCGGGAGCCCGACTCGTCGTCTTGAACGCCGATCGCCTGCAGGTACGCGCCGGCGTAGGACTCGGTGGTCGCGAAGGTGATGCGCTCGTCTCGACGCCCGTTCTGGATGCCCGCCTTGGCCAGGTTGTCCAGGATGGACTGCTCGAAGGACGGCGCCTCGGCATCGGTGGCGGCGGCCTGCTGGCTGATGCTCTCGCGGTTGGCCTCGTCCGTCGTACCGGTGAACGCCGGGCTGCGGTGGGGACTCAGGCTCTCGACGGTGAACGGTCCGGCCACCCGCACCTTGTTCTTGTCCTCGTACGGCTTGTCGTAAAGCACCTCGAACTCGGCGTGCTTCTTGATCGCCCTGTCGATGTCCTCACGGCTCATCCCCTCGTAAATATCGGGGTTGTTCGCGATCGACTTGAGGGTGATGTGCTGCACCCGCTCGTAGACAAAGCCGTGCCGGATGTCGTTCGTCACCTCCGCCGGCGGCAGCAGTTTCTGGCTGACCTCCTGCTCCTTCGCCCGACCCTCGACCGAGTCGGCCTTGAGGTAGTACGGAAAGCGCGCGCCCATCACCCGCTGCCGAGCGAGCGCCAGAGCAACCCGGGAGGTGTCGATGGTGATCCAGCGGCGACCCCATTGCTCGGCGACGTACGCCGTGGTGCCCGAGCCGCAGGTTGGGTCGAGGACGAGGTCGCCTGGGTCGGTACACATGAGCATGCACCGCTCGATGACCTTCACGTTGGTTTGTACGACGTAGATCTTGTCCATCGCGCTGCCTGATTGAGTGTCATCCCACAAGTTGGTCACTGGGTACGCTGGGAAGTCGTCGAGGTAGCGAACATAAGATAGAGACGAATCAGTCGCCATCAGCCGGCGAGCATACCCGAGATTTTTCATCCCAACTTTGTTGGTCTTCCAGCCCTTGTTTCCGGGTGTGAAAAGGATCCCATTAAAGTCGACAGGGAAAACGGTAGTCTGACCTGACCGGACCATGTCAGACGTGAGCGGGCTTGCTCGCAGGAGCCTACCGGTCGTCCGACCTCCCGCGCGTTCGCTAACCGTTGCGGGTCGGAGGATGCCATTAGGCTCTTCAATCGTGCGATAGGCCGAGGCACCGGTGCTCTCCGGAGATTTGCCCCGATATAGTTGGCGAAATTTGGTCGACTCAAGATTCTTTGCGAACCAGATAACGTAGTCACATGTGCTGGCCAGAGTAGTTGTTCCGCCGGAGAAACTGCCTACCGCGCTAGTTTTCTTGAATGCGACTTGTGCAATGAAATTGTCGCTACCCAATACCTCGTCCATCAGGCTGCGCACGAGGTGGACGTTCTCGTCGCCGATCTGGACGAACACGCTGCCGCTCTCGGTCAGCAGGTCCCGCGCGGCGAGCAGTCTGTCCCGCAGATACGACAGGTACGAGTGGATGCCCAGCTCCCAGGTGTCCCGGAAGGCCTTGATCTGCTCGGCCTCGCGGGCGGCGTCCTCCAGCTTGCCGTCCTTAACGTCCCGCTTCCTCGTCGAGGCCTGCCAGTTCGAGCCGAACTTGATGCCGTACGGCGGGTCGATGTAGATCATCTGGACTTGCCCGCGCAGCGACTCGCGTTCGGCCAAGGACGCCATCACCTGCAAGGAGTCGCCCAGGATCATCCGGTTCGACCAGTTGGCCTGGTGAGCGTAGAAGTCGACGATGTCGAGCTCGTTCAGGCCGTCGAAGCTCTCGAACAGCGTGGCCTCGGGCTCAGGCTCCTCTCCCTTCGAGGTCCGCCGCAGGTTCTCGACCAGCACCCGCGGGTCGATCTTCTCCTGGATGTAGATGGGCGCGGCGTCGGCCACCAGGTCGGCCGACTCGGTGTCCTTGCCGCGCCACACCAGCTGCGGGTCCAGGGTCGGGTCGCGGGGATACCGGACCTGTTGGACGGTATCGAGCTCCTCGGTGCCGAAGTCTTCGACCGCGTCCGCCGTGGGCAGGTTGACCCGCTTGTCGGTGTGCTTGATGGCCTCGACCGGGGTGGCGCCGGCCGGCTTGCGGCTACGAGGCGGCACGACGCAGATCCATGAAGTCGAGGACGTCCGGGTCGCCGATGATCGGCTCGTCCGCATAGAGCGCATCCACCGCCGCCGTCAGCCGCGAGCGGACGTCCACCATCGAGGTGATCTCGACGTAGCCCCAGCGTCCGAAGCCGCCGTGGTTGTTCACCGCGGCGCACCACTGGTCCCGGGCCGTCGCTGCCTTCGCCGCGGTCGGGCCGGGACTCTTCAGGCCACCGGACACCTCGACGACCAACGTCCGGTCGAATTCTTCCCCGGGAGCGCGGTCGAGCCGCAGCAAGAAGTCGGGCAGGTAGGAGTGGCTGCGCCCTTGATGGACGTAAGGGATCACGAAGCCGAGGTGGTCGTTCTTGGCGTACGCCGCCACCCGCGAGCCGGGCAGCTCGCACTCCAGCGCCAGGATCTGTTCCCAGGTGTTGCCGCCGGCGCCGTCAAGCACCACGTGGCTGATCTCGGAGCGCTCGGTCTCGATCGCGGGCTTTCGCGTGACGAACGAGACGTCGGCCGTTGACCCGACGGCATTCGCGCGCCGCAACAGAGGTCGTAGTCGTTCCCGACGGTCGCCGACCGATACCGCGATCGCTCGGTCGATCTGCTCGACGGCCTCGGCCCGACGCTCGGCGGACGTCATCAGGTGACCGACGACGAACCCGTCTGCGACGTCGACGCAGTCACGCAGCCAGCCGGCGCAGATGGTCACCAGCTGCGGGAACAGCCAGGGTCGGGGCACCTCGTCCAGGACGGTGAACCGCGTGAGCAGCAGCCGGCGGGCCAGGTCGTACGCCACCTGCTGCGGCCGGAACGACCCGGGATCGGCGGTACTGACGGTCTCGCCCTGGCCGACAATGCCCTCGACCTCGGTCATGGTGGGCACGGTGCTCGGGCCGATCTCGAACCGGGGCAGCTCGGCCGAGTCGAAGATGAGGGGCTCATCCGGCAGCTCGACGTGATAGCCCTCGAGCTGAGGAAAGCTGATCCGCAGGTGCTCCCGACCGGGTACGGACCCCACGACCAGCGCCGGTGGCCGAGGCAGCACCTCCGCGGTCTCCCGGTCGGTGGGAATGAACGCGAACGGGATGCCGTAGACGTTGGCGTACTCGACGTCGAAGAGGCCGGTCTCGGGGTCGATGGCGTAGGAGCGCCGCCGTAACCCCCGTCCCACGACCTGTTCGCACAACAGCTGGCTGCCGAAGGCGCGAATGCCCAGGATGTGGCTGACCGTGTTGGCGTCCCAGCCCTCGGTCAGCATGGCGACACTCACCACGCAGCGCACGCCTTCGCCGAGCTTGCCCCGCTTGCCCACCGTGTTCAGGACCTCGCGGAGCAGGTCCTCATCACTCACCTCGTCGGTGTTGACGCCGGGGTTGCGCAGTCGCAGATGCGCCTTGAAGGTGGCGATCTCGGCCGCCGCGACCGCCTTGAAGTCGTCCTTCATGCCCAGGCCCGACTCGAGCTGCGCCGAGTCGACCAGGATCGAGCGCGGTCGGGCCAACGCACGTCCGTCCTCGACGTTGCTGAACAGCTCCAGTTCGCCGCTGCGTTGGGCGCCGGACTCACTCGGCCCGCCGGCAATCCAGTCGTAGACCAGCTTGGACACCACGGTGTTGGGGCAGACGACGATGAAGACCGGCGGCGGCTCACCGTGAGGGGCGAGGACCCGCTCCCAGTGGGCGTAGGACGTGAGGTAGCTGCGGTAGAGGCTGAGCAGCGCTCCCTCAAGCTCCTTGGGAGGCACCCAGCCGCCCGGGCCCGTCGTGGTCGGAGCCCGCTTCTTGGGGAGCTGGTCGCCGATGTGGTCCCAGAGCCGGAGGTAGGTGATGAGGTCACCAGCCGCGTCGTCAAAGACGGGTGTCCGTGGGATCTTGACGATCCCGGACTCGATCGCGTCCATCAGCGAGAAGTCGCTGACCACCCACGGAAAGATGTAACCCTCGTTGTACCCGGAGCCACCGAGGTAGAACGGCGTCGCTGACAGGTCGAAGACCGTCTTGACGCCGATCTTGCGGTGGACGGCCTGCAGCCCCTTGAACCACACACGCGCGTCGGCGTTCGCGTCCTGCTGCTCTTTGGACAGCTTGGACACCGTCTCGATCGGCTTGTCCTGGTAGCAGTGGTGGGCTTCGTCGTTGAAGACCACAATTCGTTCCGAGCTGGAGCTGAAGGCCCGCAGGACCCGCGAGACCATGGCGTCCGGGGTCTCGCGGAAAGGGTCCAACTTCTTGCCCGCGAGCAGGATCTTGCGGGTGGTCGTCGCGACGCCCTTGATCTCCTTGGCGTCACGGAGCAGGAACGCGTGGTAGTTCGTGATCACCAGCTGCGCCTGCTTGAGCGCGCCTTTGAGCTCGGCCGGCACGAGATCGCGCTCGTCGTAGTAGTTGCCGGGCTCACCGGGCCGCAACACCTGCAGCCGGTCGCGGATGGTGATGCCGGGCGTGATGAGCAGGAACCGTTTGGCAAAGCGTGCGTCGCGGGGGAACGTGACCTTGTTGCAGGTCTGCCAGGCGATCAACATGGCCATCACCACGGTCTTGCCGGCGCCCGTGGCCATCTTCAGCGCCATCCGCGGCAGGCCCAGGTTGTGCTCGGCGTTGGCGTCAGCAACCCGTCGACGCCAGTCCGCGTACCCGTGCCGACCGGCCACCTCGGTGAGGAAGATCGCGGTCTCGGCGGCCTCGCGCTGGCAGAACAGCACCCGGTTGTCCCGCTCGGGGTCGGCCCAGTAGAGCAGCAGGTTGCGGGTGGTCGGGGTGACGTGGTCGTAGTCGCGGTGGCGCCATAGGGCGACTTCGCGGCGGAGCTCGTTGATGAGGCCGTTCGCCTCGCGACGCTCCCCGGTGTGGTCGAGGTCGAGGCTGTCCTGCCCTGTGCCGTCGGCGATGCTCCTGCCCTTGCGTGTGGCGGCGATCGGGATGAAGGACTCGCTGGGACGACGGCTCACCTTGATCACCCCGGTCGGGCCGTGCGGTCCCATCTCGAAGTGACGCCCAGGACTGTCGTAGGGGCCGTTGAGGATGGGGCCGACCGACGGGGCGCTGAGCAGCGTCTCGGTCGGGGGGGCCATGAAGCAATGTATACATTGCAGACGCACGAGTCCGCGCGCCGCACGGTTAAGTCGTGTTCCCCAAACCGGTCGTCTCACCGGTTGACGCGGTCGCGTTGGGCCGCACGTTCAGGGACCGCCGCGAGCAGCTGGGCCGAGCCCAGGACGAGCTGGCGATCGCGGTGGGGATCAGCCGGGTGGCCCTGCAGAACATTGAGGCGGGTCTGTCGGACCGGGCACACCAACGTCCGCTCAATCCACGGTTGACGACGCTCGTGGCCCTGTGCCGCGAGCTCGACGGGCGCCTGATCATCGATCTGGCCCAGCCCCACGGGGTGGTCGTCGAGTTCGACCCCGTAGCGGACGAGTGAACAGCCGGCTCGCGTCGTGAAGACCTACGTCGCCGTCACCGACCAGCGGTGGTACCGGTTCCTGGCTGCTCGGCCACACCTGACGGAGGCCAACTTCTGGATGCCGGGTGGGGGTCCGGCCGTCTTCGGGGCGGTCGCGCCAGGGGAGTCGTTCCTGTTCAAGACTCACCGGCCGCACAATCGGCTGGTGGGGGGCGGGTTCCTGAGCGACTACCGCCAGCTGCGGCTCAACTCGGCTTGGGAGACGTTCGGTGAGGCCAACGGCGTCGGCTCGCTGGACGAGATGAGGGCCGCTATCGGCCAGTACCGGCGGCGTGCGCTCGAACCGTACGAGAACCCGGTGATCGGCTGCGCGATGCTGCGCGACACGGCGTTCTTCGAGCTCGCCGACCTCCGTCCGACGTCAGCGGAGTTTGCCGGGAATCTGGTTCGCGGCAAGAGCTTCGAGATCGGACGGCAGCCCGACTCCAGCATCGAAGAGGCCTTCAGGCGGCTGCTCGACGACTCGCCGGCCGGCCTTACCCCGATGGATCTCGCCTACGTCGACGAGCGAGCCATGTTCGGCAGCCCGCGGCTATACACCCCGCGGCTCGGGCAGAGATCCTTCGCGGCGGTGATCGAGGACGCGTACCACCGTCGCTGCGCCATCACGGGAGCGAAGATCCGGCCGGCGTTGCAGGCGGCGCACATCAGACCGGTCGCGCAGGCCGGGCAGCACCGGGTCGACAACGGGCTGCTGCTGCGCGCAGACGTGCACATCCTGTTCGACCGCGGCTATCTCGGCGTGCACCCCATCACGCACGGGCTCCAGGTCAGTAGCCGCTTGCGGCAGGACTTCGGCAACGGTGAGGAGTTCTACCGCCGGGAAGGCGAGCCGATCGGGGTGCCGACGAAGACGGTGGAACGGCCGAACACGGAGTTCCTCGAGTGGCACCTGGACGAGGTCTTCCACGGCTGAGGCCTTGCGTCGTCAGGATGCCGGAGCGAAGCCCGGCGGCCCGGGGACGGCGGCGTGACGATCCGATGAAGAATCGGCGTGGCACCTGGGACGGCTCCGCGCTCGGCCGTAGCGTCGGCGTCACGGGCCGTGGGAAGCGGCCCGTCCGGGAGGCGATGCATGCACCGTCAGCTGACGGTCACCACCCTCGAGCCGCTCGCGGTTCGACGTCCTCTCCGGCCCACCACCTGACCGTGGGGCCGGGCGTGGAAAGCGTGCGGCCCCCAAGAAGGGCAGACCTCGTGTCCGAACGCCGCACGTACGTCATCGACACCTCCGTCCTGCTGAGCGACCCGCACGCGCTGCGCCGGTTCGCCGAGCACGACGTCATCCTGCCCATCGTGGTCATCACCGAGCTGGAGGGAAAACGGCACCACGCCGAGCTCGGCTTCTTCGCTCGAACCGCGTTGCGGCATCTGGACGAGCTGCGGGTCGAGCACGGTCGGCTGGACGCCCCGATCCCGGTCAACGACGTCGGCGGCACCGTGCACGTCGAGCTCAACCACACCGACGCCGAGGTGCTGCCGGCCGGTTTCCGGCTGGGCGACAACGACTCGCGCATCCTGGCCGTGGCCCTCAACTTCGCCGCCGAGGGCCGCCCGGTGACGCTGGTCTCCAAGGACCTGCCGATGCGGGTCAAGGCTTCGGCGGTGGGCCTGCCGGCCGAGGAGTACCGGGCCGAGCTCCCTGCGTCCGGAGAGTGGACGGGCATGGCCGAGGTCGAGGTGGACGGCGCCCAGATCGACGAGCTGTACGCCACCGGGACGCTCGACCTGGAGGAGGCGCGCAACCTGCCCTGCCACACCGGCGTCGTGCTGCTGAGCAGCAGCGGCTCCGCGCTCAGCCGGGTCACCGCGGGCAAGGAGCTGCGGCTGATCAAGGAGCGGGACGCCTTCGGCCTGCACGGCCGCTCAGCCGAGCAGCGGGTGGCCCTCGACCTGCTGCTCGACCCGGCGGTGGGGATCGTCTCCCTCGGTGGCCGGGCCGGCACGGGCAAGTCGGCGCTGGCGCTGTGTGCCGGTCTGGAGGCGGTGCTCGAGCGCCGCCAGCACTCCAAGGTCGTCGTCTTCCGTCCGCTCTACGCCGTCGGCGGCCAGGAGCTCGGCTACCTGCCCGGCAGCGAGGGCGAGAAGATGGCGCCCTGGGCCCAGGCGGTCTTCGACACCCTCGGTGCGGTCACCTCCAAGGTGGTCATCGAGGAGGTGATGGAGCGCGGTCTGCTGGAGGTGCTGCCGTTGACCCACATCCGCGGCCGCTCGCTGCACGACGCGTTCGTGATCGTCGACGAGGCCCAGTCACTCGAGCGCAACGTGCTGCTCACCGTCCTCAGCCGGATCGGGCAGGAGTCGCGGGTCGTGCTGACCCACGACGTCGCGCAGCGGGACAACCTGCGGGTCGGCCGGCACGACGGCGTGGTCGCGGTGGTGGAGAAGCTGAAGGGCCACCCGCTGTTCGCGCACGTCACGTTGCACCGTTCCGAGCGTTCACCCATCGCCGCCCTGGTCACCGAGATGCTCGAGGACGTTGGCATCTGAGGCTCCTGGGACCCGTGTGGCGCGGCGGTCACGGCAAGGTCACCATCTGCTCAGGGTTCGGTGAAGATTTCGTTTTGGTAACGGCGGTATGGCACGCTACTTGACGTGCGCCGTCTCGTTCACCATGCTGCCGCGGGCGTCGGCTTCGTCGCCGCCGTGACTATGGCTGCCGTCGTGGGCCTCGGCAGCCCCGCGGTCGAGACCGCCGCCGTTGCCGCCCCTGGCCTCTCCGTCGGCGTACCGGCCAGTACGCCCAGCGCCGAGCCCGCGGTCGAGAACGCTGCCGACCGGATCGCCCGCGAGGCGGAGGAGACCCGTAGCGCGACCCGGGCGCAGCTCGTCGCGGCCAGCAGCCAAGCGGCGCAGCGCGCGGCGGCTCTGGACCAGCAGAGCCGGGCCATCGCCGAGCAGCGGAGCAAGATCAAGGCTGACCAGAAGGCAAAGCTCGCCGCAGCCGCCAAGGCCGAGGCGAAGGCGAAGGCTGCGGCCGCCAAGGCCAAGGCCGAGGCCCTGGCTGCGGCCGAGGCGGCGGCGAAGGCCGTCAACGAGCAGGGCTACAAGCCGGGGACCTCCGATCCCCGCGAGATCGCCCGCCAGATCCTCAAGAACAAGTTCGACTACGGCGACGACCAGTACAGCTGCTTCAACAACATCATCATCCGCGAGAGCAACTGGAGCGTCACCGCCAGCAACCCCAGCGGCGCGTACGGCATCCCCCAGGCCAAGCCCGGATCGAAGATGGCCTCCGCGGGCAGCGACTGGCGGACCAACCCGGCCACCCAGATCACCTGGGGCATCCAGTACATGAAGTCCCGCTACGGCAGCCCGTGCGCCGCCTGGAGCTTCAAGCGCTCCCACGGCTGGTACTGAATATCTGCCCTCGCTTCGCTCGGGCGCGGATTCCGCTCTAGCCCGCCACGTCGTCGTCGCCGGTGAACGGAAAAGGCTGTTCACCGGCTCCTCCTCCGCACGAGGGCGCGCGTCGCCTGCCGGTCTCCGAGCCCAGCGAGCCGGGGTTCCACGGGCTCGTCGACCGGGTCCTCGCCCCGCCGCCTACAACGTTATAGAGTCCGCTGCATCGTCTAGCAGGAGGCGGAGCCGGTGGCACCCACGATCCACGACGTCGCCCGGCTGGCCGAGGTGTCGATCAAGACTGTCTCGAACGTGCTCAACGACTATCCGCACATCCGGCCCGCGACCAAGCAGCGGGTGCTCGACGCGATCAAGACGCTGGACTACCGGCCCAACCTGACGGCGCGCGGGCTGCGCTCGGGGCGGACGGGGCTGGTCAGCCTGATCATCCCGGACCTGCGCAACGCCTACTTCGCCGAGCTGGCCGACGTGGTGATGGGCGCGGCGGACCAGCGTGGCCTGTCGGTGATCATCTCCCAGTCGGGTGCCGACCGCGAGCGTGAGCTCAGCCTGCTCCGGGGCCCGCGGATGCAGCTGGTGGACGGCATCCTCTTCAGCGTGCTGGCGCTCAGCGAGAGCGACCACGACCTCCTCGCCGAGATCCGGACGCCGATGGTGCTGCTGGGGGAACGCATCCTGCACGGCCCGAAGGACCACGTGACGATGCGCAACACCGCAGGGATGCGGGCGGCCACCGAGCACCTGATCAGCCAGGGTCGACGTCGGCTGCTGGCCTTCGGGGCCGACGACGCCCAGGGTCTCGGTTCGGCGACGCTGCGGCTCGAGGGCTACCAGCAGGCGCTCGCCGCGGCCGACATCGCGTTCGACGAGGACCTCGTCGTGGACGTGGTCGGCTGGTTCCGCAGCACCGGCGCTGCGGCGATGCGCGCCTTCCTGGACCGGGGCATCGCCTTCGACGGGGTGGTCGCGTTCAACGACGCCATCGCCCTCGGCGCCATGCGGGTCCTCCAGGAGGCCGGGCTCTCCATTCCCGACGACGTCGCGGTCATCGGGTTCGACGACATCGACGAAACCCGCTACACCCTCCCGACGCTGTCCACCGTCGATCCGGGCCGGCGGGAGATCGCCGAGGTGTCGTTGCGGTTCCTCGCCGAGCGGATCGAGCAGCCGTCCATGAGCGACCTGCCGCCGCGGGAGTACCTGTCCGAGTTCTCCGTCATCGCCCGGGAAAGTTCATCGATGAAGAAGTTTTCCGCAGAGTCTTGACAGCCTGGAGGTGAGTTTGCATGATACGTCTACAACGTTTTCCTATAACGTTGTAGGAGCGACGCAGGCGACGCCTTCGGCCGGGGGCCAGCGAACCTGCCGACGACGACGTCCATGCACCCCGAAGGGACCCTCAGTGAAGAGACCAGTACTCGCCGGCCTGTCGGCGATCGCCCTGAGCGTGCTGCTCGCGGCCTGCGCCACGAGCGGCAACAACAGCGGCGGCGGGGGCAGCAGCGCTCCCAGCGCCGAGGAGTCGGGCACCAGCCCGAAGCTCACGAACTGCACCAACAAGATGCTCAACGACGCACCGCAGGTGTCGGTCTGGGGCTGGTACCCCAACATGGCGAACGTGGTCGACAACTTCAACAAGGCCCACACCGACGTCCAGATCTGCTGGAACAACGTCGGCCAGGGCGCGGACGAGTACACCAAGGTCCAGACGGCCATCTCGGCCAAGAAGGGCCTGGCCGACGTGGTCATGCTCGAGTCCGACCGCATCCCGAGCTTCAGCATCCAGAATGCGCTCGTGGACCTGACCCCCTACGGGGCGAGCGACGTCCAGGGCAACTTCAGCGAGGGTGCGTGGAAGGACGTCTCGCAGGGCGGCAAGGTCTTCGCGATCCCGGTGGACGGTGGCCCGATGGCCCTGATCTACCGCACCGACGTCTTCAAGAAGTACGGCATCGACAAGGCGCCGGCGACCTGGGACGAGTACGCCGCCGACGCTCAGAAGGTCAAGGCTGCGGGCGGACCGGTGTTCGGGGACGTCGGTTCCAACGTGCCGGCCTCGTTCATCCCGCTGCAGATCCAGAAGGGTGCGCAGCCCTTCACCTATGACCCGGCCAAGCCCCAGGACCTGGGCGTCAAGATGAACGACCAGGCGTCCAAGGACATCTTCACCTACTGGGCGAACCTCACCACCAAGGGTCTTGTCGGCACCCAGGACCAGTTCACCACCGACTACATCTCCGGCGTGGTGAACGGCAAGTACGCGACCTACACGTCTGCGGCGTGGGCGCCCGGCTACCTGACCGGCGCCGGCGTGGGCAAGGGCAAGTCCGACGGCGTGTGGGCGGTCGCACCGCTGCCGCAGTGGGACACCGCGAACCCGGTGGCCGCCAACTGGGGCGGATCAGCCTTTGCGGTGACCAACCAGGCCACCGACAAGAAGCTCGCCGCCATCGTGGCCAAGGGGATCTACGCCGATGACACCTCGCTGACCGAGGGCTGGAAGAAGCAGATCATCTTCCCGCTCAACAAGAAGGTGCTGAGCTCACCGGAGTTCATCAACAACCAGGCGGACTTCTTCAGCGGCCAGACGGCCAACAAGGACATCTACATCCCGGCCGCCGAGGCGTACAAGGGCACGACGTACTCACCCATCGCCACCTACTACTACGCCCAGCTGCAGGCGATGCTGGTCAAGATCGACTCGGGCAAGGTCAGCCCCAGCGATGGTGCCGACCAGCTGCAGGCCGACATCGTCAAGTACGCCAAGGGCCAGGGTTTCAACGTCACCGAGTAGCTCCGCGCCCCACCGCAGCACCGACCACCCACCCCGCCTCGGAGGACCGTCTCCGGGGCGGGGTACCCACCCGGAAGGATCCCGCGGATGGCCTCAGCCGTCGACGCCCCGCTCGCCCCCGCAGCCCGTAGCCCCAACGCCCCCGGCCGTCGTCGCGGCCTGAACGAGCGCAAGAAGTCCCGTACGGGCTGGATGTTCGTCCTGCCGTTCGTGGTCGTCTTCGTCGCGTTCTTGATCTTGCCGCTGCTGTACGCGTTCTACCTCAGCCTGTACAGCAAGGGACTCGCCACGGGCGTGGTGTTCGCGGGCCTGAAGAACTACACGACGGCCTTCACCGATCCCTCGTTCCTGCACGGGGTCTGGTTCGTCATCCGCTTCGCCGTCGTGCTGATCCCGGTGCAGATGCTCGTGTCGCTGGCTCTGGCGCTGGTGCTGGACGCGATCACGACCCGGTTCGCCCGTTTCGCCCGGCTGATGATCTTTCTCCCCTACGCCATTCCGGCCGTCATCGGCGCGTTGATGTGGGGCTTCCTCTACAGCCCGACCTTCGGGCCGATGCAGCAGATCTTCGGGCTGTTCGGGGCGCAGGCCCCGTTCCTGCTCAGTACCGACAACGTCTTCGTGGGCCTGATGAACGTGGTGACCTGGCAGTGGGCGGGCTACTACATGATCATCATCTTCGCTGCGCTGCAGGGCATCGACGCCACCGTCTACGAGGCGGCCCGGATCGACGGGGCGAACTCCTGGCAGATCGCCTTCCGGATCAAGGTGCCGATGGTGGCCTCGTCACTCACCCTGATCCTCGTCTTCGCGCTGATCGGCACGCTGCAGTTCTTCACCGAACCCCAGATCCTGAGGCTGGTGTCCAACGGGACCATCACCCCGGACTTCACCCCGAACATCTACGCGTTCAGCCAGGCGTTCGCCTACGCGAACTTCAACTACGCCTCGGCGATCAGCTTCTCCCTCGGCATCGTGGTGTTCATCGCGGTCTACCTCTTCCTGTTCCTCACTCGCAAGCGCGGCGGGAGCCTCTTCTCATGACCACAGCGACCCCGACCCTGTCCACGTCGAGGGCCAAGACGAGCTCAACCGCCGACGACCAGCGCAGGCGCACCCCGGCCGGCAGGCTGGTGCTGCCGTACCTGTTCCTGGGTGCGCTGGTCGTCTACTTCCTGATCCCGATCTGGTGGCTCTTCGTGGCCAGCACCAAGAACGTCACCGGGCTGTTCAGCGGCGCGCACGGGGCGCTCTGGTTCGACCGGGTCTTCGCCCTGGTGCCGAACCTGCACGACCTGGTCACCTACAACGGCGGGATCTACCTTCGCTGGCTCGGGAACTCCCTGTTCTACGCCCTCACCGGCGGGCTCGGAGCGACGATCCTCAGCGTTCTCGCGGGCTACGGTCTGGCGAAGTTCACCTTCCGGGGGCGACGGCTGATGCTCGCGGTGCTGCTCGGCTCGGTGATGGTGCCGTTGACGGCGCTCGTCATCCCGACCTTCGTGCTGTTCTCCAACCTCAACCTGACCGACACCATCTGGGCCGTCATCCTGCCGTCACTGCTGAATCCCTTCGGCGTCTACCTGATGATGGTCTACGTCAGCGACGCCGTGCCGGACGAACTGCTCGACGCGGCGCGCGTCGACGGAGCCGGCGAGGTGAAGATCTTCGCCCAGGTGGCCTTCCCGCTGATGCGGCCGGCGTTCGTCACCGTCCTGCTGCTCTCGATCGTCGCCACCTGGAACAACTTCTTCCTGCCGCTGGCCATGCTGTCCAACAGCAAGCTCTTCCCGATCACCGTCGGCCTCAACCTCTGGGTCGGCCAGGCCTCGTCCAACAACAGCGGTGGCACTTCGCTCTGGGGCCTGATCATCGTCGGCTCGCTGGTGTCGGTCATCCCGCTGGTGATCGCCTTCCTCTCCCTGCAGAAGTACTGGCAGGGTGGACTGTCCCTCGGCGCGCTCAAGTGACCCCGTAACCCTCTCCTCGGCCCCACCTCCTCACCCTCACGCAACCGGAAGCGGTACGACGACCATGCCCTCAGCCTCGCTCACCCTCGATCCCCACTTCACCGTCGGCACGGTGCAGCGCCGCCTCTTCGGCTCCTTCGTCGAGCACCTCGGCCGCTGTGTCTACGACGGGATCTATGAGCCCGGGCACCCGACCGCCGACACCGAGGGCTTCCGGGCCGACGTGATCGAGCTGGTCCGCGAGCTCGGCGTCTCGGCGATCCGCTACCCGGGCGGGAACTTCGTCTCCGGCTTCCGGTGGGAGGACGCCGTTGGGCCCCACGGTGACCGCCCGGCCCGGCTGGATCTGGCCTGGCACTCGACGGAGACCAACGAGGTGGGCCTCGACGAGTTCGCCGGCTGGCTCGACAAGGTGGGCAGCGAGCTGATGTACGCGGTCAACCTGGGCACCCGGGGCGTGCTGGAGGCTCTCGACGTGCTCGAGTACGCGAACATCCGCTCCGGCACCAAGCTGTCGGACCAGCGGATCAAGAACGGCCGGGTGGAGCCGTACCGGGTGAAGATGTGGTGCCTCGGCAACGAGATGGACGGACCCTGGCAGCTCGGTCACCGCAACGCCGAGGACTACGGCAAGCTCGCCTCGCAGACGGCGAAGGCGATGCGCCAGCTGGACGAGGGTCTCGAGCTCGTGGTCTGCGGCAGCTCGAACGCGAACATGCCGACCTTCGGCTCGTGGGAGCACACCGTGCTGCTGCACACCTACGACGACGTCGACTTCATCTCCTGCCACGTCTACTACGAGGAGCGCGACGGCGACGCGGCCAGCTTCCTCGCCACGGCCACCAACATGGACCACTTCATCGAGTCCGTGGTCGCGACCGCGGACACGGTCCGGGCGCAGCTCAACCGCACGAAGCGGATCAACATCTCCTTCGACGAGTGGAACGTCTGGTACCAGCAGCGGTTCCACGCCGAGGAGCAGATCACCGACATCGAGCAGTGGCCGGTCGCGCCGCGGCTGCTCGAGGACTCCTACTCCGTCATCGACGCCGTGGTGGTGGGGAACCTGCTGATCTCCCTGCTCAAGCACGCCGACCGGGTGACCTCGGCCTCGCTGGCCCAGCTGGTCAACGTGATAGCGCCGATCATGACCGAGCCGGGCGGGGCCGCCTGGCGCCAGACCACCTTCTTCCCCTTCGCGATCACCTCCCGCCTGGCGGTCGGCGAGGCGCTGGACGTCAAGCTGACCACCGGCACCTACGACACCGCCGTCTACGGCGCGGTCCCGCTGGTCGACGCGGTCGCCACCCACGACGCCGGGACGGGCCGGACGGCGATCTTCCTGGTCAACCGCAGCCTCGACGCCGCCACCACGGTCAGCGTCGACGTGAGCCACCTCGGTCCGGTCTCCCTGCTGGAGACCCACACCCTGGCCGACGACGACATCTACGCCACGAACACCCTGGCCGACCAGGACCGGGTCAGGGTGGCCCCGAACGAGAGCGCGGCCGTGGCGGACGGCACCCTGACCATCGAGCTGCCCGCCGTCTCCTGGACCGCCGTCTCCCTGGGCTGACCGTCTCCTGAGCGTGTTCTGTTCCTGAGCTGTCGAAGGTCGATGACTTTTGTCGGCGGTCCTGGTCATGATGGGCAGAACCGGCGGGGTGCCGGTCACCGGCTTCGAGGAGAGCGTCATGTCGTCAGTCCTGAGTCCCTACCTGAGCTTCGCGGGCAACGCCCGGGAGGCGCTGGAGTTCTATGCGTCGGTGTTCGGAGGGGACCTGCTGCTGACCACCTTCGCCGAGTTCGGGATGGACGCGCACGGCGCCGAGCCCGAGCAGATCATGCACGGCCAGCTGAACGCCGCGAAGGGTTTCGTCCTGATGGCCTCCGACACCCCGCCGGGCATGGGCCAGCCGTCCGGCAACAGCATCACCGTCTGCCTCAGCGGCACCGATGTCGACGACCTCCGCGGGTACTTCGACAAGCTCGCCGAGGGCGCCGAGGTCACCATGCCGCTGCAGAAGCAGGTGTGGGGCGACTACTACGGCCAGCTCACCGACCGGTTCGGAACCCCCTGGATGGCCAACATCTCGGGCAACCAGCCCGAGGCCTGACCCCGGCCGCCCCACCGCACACCAGGCCCAGCCCAACCCCACCCACCTCCGCCCCGCCCTCCCCGCTCGACCCCCCCGCCTGTCCTGGCCTGAGGTCGGCCGGTCACTTCACAGCCCTAGGAGTCGCGACACACCGCTCCGCGCGGCCCGTCGCGGCGCGTAGGGGTGTGAAGTGACCGGCCGGAAGGTCCGGGGGCGGGGTCCCGCGCCGGCGATCCCCGGGGCGGCGCCGGGCGGGGGTCGGGCGTCCGGGGTGGGGCCGGGGTGGCGGTCCCGCTCAGGCGGGCGGGCGGGTCATGGCCAGGACGTCGAGGGCGGAGTCGAGCTGGTCTTCGGTGAGGGATCCGTCGGTGACGTAGCCGGACTCGAGGACGACCTCACGGATCGTCTTGCCCTCCTTCAACGCCTTCTTCGCCACGGCGGCGGCCTTCTCGTAGCCGAGGTAGCGGTTGAGGGGGGTGACGATCGAGGGGGAGGACTCCGCCAAGGTGCGGCAGTGGTCGACGTTGGCGGTGATGCCGTCGACGCAGCGGTCAGCCAGCAGTCGGCTGACGTTGGCGATGAGCCGGATCGACTCCAGCACGTTGCGGGCCATCACCGGCAGCATCACGTTGAGCTCGAAGTTGCCCGCCGCACCTGCGAAGGCGACGGTGGCGTCGTTGCCGATCACCTGGGCGCACACCATCACCGTGGCCTCGCAGATCACCGGGTTGACCTTGCCCGGCATGATCGAGGATCCCGGCTGCAGGTCGGGCAGCGCGATCTCGCCGAGCCCGGCGCGCGGGCCCGAACCCATCCAGCGCAGGTCGTTACAGATCTTGTTGAGGCTGACGGCCACCGTGCGCAGCGCGCCGGACGCCTCCACCAGCGCGTCCCGCGCCCCCTGGGCCTCGAAATGGTTGCGCGCCTCCGTCAGCGGCAGTCCGGTTTGCTCGGCCACGATGGCAATCACCGACGGCGCGAAGCCGGCCGGGGTGTTGATGCCGGTACCCACGGCCGTCCCGCCCAGGGGCAGCTCGGCCACCCGCGGCACGACGGCCTGGATCCGCTCGACGCCGTAGCCGATCTGGGCCGCGTAGCCGCCGAACTCCTGGCCGAGGGTCACCGGTGTGGCGTCCATCAAGTGGGTGCGGCCACTCTTGACCACCGCCGCGAACTCGTCGGCCTTGGTGGCCAGCGACTGCTGGAGGTGCTGGAGCGCGGGCACCAGCACGTCGACCAGCCCCTGGGTGGCGGCGATGTGGATCGCGCTCGGGAACACGTCGTTGCTGGACTGGGAGGCGTTGACGTGGTCGTTCGGGTGCACCGTCTCGCCCAGCAGGCTGCTGGCGAGGGAGCCGATCACCTCATTGGCGTTCATGTTGCTTGAGGTGCCTGACCCGGTCTGGAAGACGTCGATGGGGAACTGGTCGTCGTGCTCGCCGGCGGCCACCTCGGCCGCGGCACTGACGATCGCGTCCGCCCGCCCGGGGGTCAGGACGCCGAGCCGGGCGTTGGTCTGCGCGGCCGCGCCCTTGATCTGAGCGAGCGCGGCCACCAGGGCCGGGTCGATGGGAACCCCGGAGATCGGGAAGTTCTCGACCGCGCGCTGGGTCTGCGCCTGCCACCGCGCGGTCGCGGGGACTCGGACCTCGCCCATCGTGTCGTGCTCGATCCGGAAGTCTTCAGCCATGCCGTCATTCTGCCCTGACCCGTCTGCGGGCCGCGCCACCGTGTAGATCACGTAGCTGAAGTCGCGGCCTTCGCGGCGCACCTGGTGGCGCTGCTCGGCGGCCGGACCGAGGGCGGCCAGCGCGGCGAGCAGGGCCGGCGCGCGACCCTGGCACCAGATCGCCAGCACGCCGCCGGGGGTCAACCGGTCGTACGCCCGCGCCAGCAGCTCCGCACCGTAGAGGCCGGCGTTGCTCTCGTGGATCAAGAAGTCAGGTCCGTTGTCGACGTCGAGCAGGACCGCGTCCCACGGTCCCGGCGGTCCGGCCGCGCCGCGCAGCACGGCCGCCACGTCAGCAACGTGCAGTCGAACCCGCGGATCGGTGGCCACGGTGGCCAGCACCGGCGTCCGCCCCTGCTGCGCCCAGCTGACGAGCAGGGTCTCCAACTCGACCACGTCGAGCCGCTCCAGGGCCGGACCGGCGGCGGCGTCGAGCGCGAGAACCGCAGCCGCGGTGTACCCGAGGCCGAGGCCGCCGACCAGTACCCGCCGAGCCCGAACCGGTACAAGAGCGCCGAGCGCGCGTTCGCTCGAGGTCTCCGTGCTGTCCATGGTGAACACGCCGTTCACGACGAGCTCGATCACCGGGCCGGTCGCACCGGGGCGGAGGCGCAGCAGCAGGTCGCCCCGGGACGACGTCCCCGCCGCCAGGATCCTCGGCTGGGTCATCCCCCCATCGTGGACGCTCCTCAGCTGGCCAGCGGACTCATCTCGTCCTCGCCGAGGTACTCCCGCAGCGAGCGCAGCACGCGGACCAGCCAGCGTGAGATCTGCATCTGGCTGACGCCGAACTCGGTGGCGATCTCCCGCTGGCTCAGCTCGGAGTAGAAGCGAAGGTAGACCAGCCGGCGGTCACGCTCGCTCAGTTGGCGGTAGGCCGGCTGCAGGGTCAACGAGGTTTCGACCAGGTCGTAGCGGGCCTCGACCTCGGACAGGCTCTCGCCCAGTGACTCCGCGCGCTGCCCGACGGGCGCGTCCAGCGACGACGCCTGGAAGCAGCCGTCCACCTGTCGTGCCGCCCGGACCTCGTCCTCGGTGAGCGAGAGGTGCGTGGCCAGCTCGCTGACCGTCGGCCACCGGAGCAGCTCCTGGGTCAGGTCCTCGCGGGCCCGGGCGATGCTCGCCGCGTTCTCCTGGATGCAACGCGGCGGCTTGACCGACCACGCCCGGTCGCGGAAGTGGCGGCGGATCACGCCCATCATCGTGGGCAGGGCGAAGCCGAGGAACGAGCCGAGCGCCGGGTCGTAGCGGACGCTGGCCTCGACCAGCCCCAGTCGAGCCACCTGGACGAGGTCCTGGTGGTCCTGGCCACGGCGGCCGTAGTGACGAGCCACCGACTCCGCGGCGTCCAGGTGCAGCAGCACCAGACGGCGCCGCAGCTCGGCGTTCTGTTGCCCGCCGTCGGCGACCAGGAGCTCGGCGGTGATCTGGGCCGAACGCTCGCGACGCAACAGGGCGTTGGTCTCGGGCGGTTCGACCACGGAAGAGAGGTCGAACATGGGGCGCGGCTCGACGGGCGCCGAGGGTTTCGGTGACGAACGGTGCAGGGTGGCGACCGTGGCCGGCGGCCGGTCGCTGCTCGCGGTGACGGTGCGAGTGGGGCTCGTCGGGGTGGTGCTGCGGGGAGTCGTCACCCGAAGCCGAGTGGTGGAGCTGGGCATGCAGCCGCCTCAGGATCTAGAGGACGACGGCAGACTGCTCGACCGACTGCTTTCGACAGTAGCGTGCCTACCCCAGATGCGCGAACACCCCTAGGGCTGGACTGGTTATCCCGCCGCCAGTTGGGTACCTGGACGGCCACGATGCGTTCCCGGCCCCGGGCTGGGTCTGTGTTGAGGTCGGCCGGTTGAGAGGACAGCCGTTCGACCGATCAAAGGTGCCCCCGTGTTTACACCGTAAAGCAGTGGGTACGGTGAGGGGGTGTCGCGCAACCGTGACACCACGTACTAGATCGATTGGAGATCACGTGACTCAGTCGCCATACCTCCCCTCCGACGGGGGACAGGAGCCTCAGACGGGCGAATGGGCGAGCACCGGATCGCCCGCCCCGACCCAGGCCGACTTCGACCCCGCAGCCCCGTACGGACAGTTCGACGAGCCGGTCACCGATCCGCTCGTCGTCAGCACCGCGACTGAGGAGCTCTACGTCCCGGTCGAGACCGACACCACCAGCGGCTCGTCGGCCAAGGAGACGGCCCAGGCCACGGCCGGCGCGGCCAAGGACGAGGCCAGTGACCTCAAGGACACCGCGGTCGACCGCGGTCAGCAGGTCGCCGGTGTCGCCAAGGAGCAGGCCTCGGCCGTCAAGGACACCGCGGTCGACAAGGGCCAGCAGGTCGTCGACGTCGCCAAGGAGCAGGCTGCCGCGGTGACTTCGGAGGCGACCAACCACGCCAAGGACCTGCTCGAGCAGGGTCGTGGCGAGGTCGCGAGCCAGCTGGTCACCCAGCAGCAGCGGCTCGGTTCGCTGGTGCACTCCTTCGCCGAGGAGCTCGGCTCGATGGGGTCCAGCGCCGACAACCCCGGTCCGCTGAGCGGACTGGCCAAGCAGGGCTCGCGGACCGTTGGGGAGCTCGCCCACCGGCTCGAGAACAGCGAGCCTGCCGACCTGCTCGAGGACCTCCGTAACTTCGCGCGTCGCCGGCCGGTCGCCTTCCTCACCGGCGCGGCCGTCGCGGGCATCGTCGTCGGCCGGCTCAGCCGCAGCCTGGCCTCGGAGGCCCACGACAAGAAGGTCGCCGCGGAGACCCCGGCCCTGCCGGCCTCCACCGGTACCTACGCCACGACCACGAGCGGGTACGACTCGGGCAGCTACACCACCGGCGGCTACGAGACCGGCACCTACGCCACCGGCGCCCCGACCTACGCCACCGACGCTCCCGTCGCCGGCTACACCGAGACTGTCGGATACGACGACACCGTCTCCTACGCCGAGCCCGGCCGGGGTGACATCACCCGATGACGAGTCCGTACCCCACCGGGGCCTCGTCGGTGGAGCCCGAGCGTTCCACGTCGGACGGGCCGTCCATCGGCGACCGGCTCGGTGACGTCACCCGCGACCTCAGCACCCTGATGCGCCAAGAGGTGGCCCTGGCCAAGGCCGAGGTCAGCCAGTCCGCGTCGAACGCCGGTAAAGGCATCGGCATGCTCGTCGGTGCCGCCCTCGGCGGCTTCTTCGTGCTGCTGTTCCTCTCGCAGACCCTGTGGGTCGCGCTGGGCAAGCACCTCGGCTACGGCTGGTCGGCCCTCATCGTCGCCGTGATCTGGGCGATCATCGCGGTCGTCCTGGCCGTCGTCGGCCGCGCCGAGCTGAAGAAGATCCGCGGTGTGCCCGACACCACCGAGAGCCTCGGCAAGATCCCGAACGCACTCAAAGGCCAAGAGGAGAAGAACCTGTGAGCAGCCAGAGCCCCGAAGAAATCCGTGCTGAGATCGAGCGCACCCGCGCCAACCTGAGCAGCGACGTCGACGCGCTGGCCGACCAGGCCAACCCGAAGAACATCGCCAAGCGTCAGGTCGACAAGGTCAAGGACAAGGGAGTCGGCATCAAGGACCGGATCATGGGCACCGTCGACGACGCGAAGGACGCGGTGACCGACAAGGTCCACGGCGCCACCGACTCGCTGCACGGTACGGCTGACAACGCCTCCGGCACCGCCTCCGACGTGGCGGGCTCGGTCTCAGACCGGGCCCACGGAGCCGTGTCATCCGCCCAGGGCGCGCTGTCCTCGGCGCAGGGCACCGTGGCCGACGCTCCGGCCCTGGCCAAGCGGCGGACCCAGGGCAACCCCCTCGCTGCCGGTCTGGTCGCCTTTGGTGCCGGTCTGCTGATCAGCTCGCTGATCCCGGCCACCACCAAGGAGAAGGACCTCGCCGTCACGGTCAAGGACAAGGCCGAGCCGCTCAAGGCCGGTATCACCGATGCCGCCAAGGAGGTCGCGTCCAACCTCAAGGAGCCGGCGCAGCAGGCGGCCCAGTCGGTCAAGGAGACCGCGACCGACGCCGTGACCACGGTCAAGGACGAGGGAACCTCCGCGGCCGCCGACGTCAAGGACCACGCGCAGCAGGCGACCGCCACGGTCAAGGACGAAGGTGCGTCTGCCGCGTCCGACGTCCAGGGCCAGGCCCAGGAGGCCAAGAGCAACGTCCAGGACACGGCAACGTCCTGAACGCCCACGCTGATCGCCCGACGATCTCGTCGACCCCAGGTCCCACCGCGCCGCTGGCTCTCGTAGCCGGCGCCTCGCGGGGCCTGGGGTTGCTCGTCGCCCGGGAGCTGGGACGCCGCGGACACCGGTTGGTGATCTGCGCCCGGTCAGGGGAAGAGCTCGACGCGGCGCGTGAGCAGCTGACGGCCGAAGGGCTGGCCGTGCGTACGGCCGTGTGCGACGTCAGCGACGCCGACGCCGTCGACGAGCTGGTGACCGCGGTCGAGACCCAGGACGGTCCGATCGAGGTCGCCGTCGTCGTCGCCGGCGTGATCCAGGTAGGACCGCTGGCCTCGCTGACCCGGGCCCACTTCGACGAGGCCATCTCGATCATGCTCTGGGGCCCGATCAACGTCGGGCTGGCCGTCTCGGGGCCGATGCGCGGTCGTGGCTCCGGCCGGATCGGCATCATCACCTCCATCGGCGGGCTGGTGCCCGTGCCGCACCTGCTGCCGTACAGCACGGCGAAGTTCGGGGCGGTCGGGTTCTCGGCCGGGCTGAGGTCCGAGCTCGCGGGGACCGGCGTCAAGGTCACCACGGTCGCCCCCGGGCTGATGCGTACGGGCTCGCACCTGCGCGCCACGTTCACCGGTCGACAAGGTGCCGAGTACGCCTGGTTCGCCCCCTCGGCGACACTGCCGCTGATCTCGATGAACCCCGAGAAGGCCGCTGCCACGATCGTGGACGGAGTGCTGGCCGGCCGCGCGTACGTCCTGCTGAGTCTGCTCACGAAGGTCGGCGCCCGGGTCAACGGGCTCGCGCCCACCACCACCGCCGCCCTGATGGGCATCTTCTCGCGCTTGCTGCCGGAAGGGCCGGCTCCGTCCGGCACGGACACGGTGCAGGGCTACCAGGTGGAGGAGCGGCTCAAGGCCGTGCCGGCAGCGCTGGTCAAAGCCGTGACGGTGCTCGGCCGGGCCTCGGCCCGGCGCTGGAACCAAGCACCAACCAAAATCTGAGTCGCTCAGGACGTCCCCCGCTGGGTAGGGACGAGAGACACCGCGGTCCCGACGGACCAGGGCCACCAAGGAGACACTGATGACCGATCAATACACGTTCGCCGACCCCTCGAAGCTCTACAGCGACATCACGACCAAGGCCCAGAGCCAGGATGGTCCGGGTCTCGATGCCGACCTCTCGAGCAAGGCCGATCTCGGCGAGGACACCTACCGTGGCCTCGGGCGGCTCGTCGGGCGCAAGGCCCTCATCACCGGTGGGGACTCCGGCATCGGTGGTGCCACCGCGATCGCGTTCGCCCGTGAGGGAGCCGATGTCGCCATCTCCTACTTGCCCGAGGAGGAGGAGGACGCCCAGCGCATCGCCGGCCTGATCACCGCGGCCGGGCAGAAGGCCCTGACGATCCCGGGCGACCTGACTGACCCGGTCTACTGCCGCGAGCTCGTGGCACAGGCGGTCGAGGGTCTCGGCGGCCTCGACATCCTGGTCAACAACGGCGGGAAGCAGCAGACGCGGGACTCTCTCGACGAGATCACCGACGAGCAGTTCGACGAGACCTTCAAGACGAACGTCTACGCCATGTTCTGGATCACCAAGGCCGCGCTGCCGCACCTCAAGCCCGGAGCCTCGATCATCAACACCTCCTCGATCCAGGCCTACTCGCCCTCGGAGACCCTCGTCGACTACGCCTCGACCAAGGCCACCATCAACACCTTCTCGAAGGCCCTGTCCCAGCAGCTCGCGCCGAAGGGCATCCGCGTCAACGTCGTCGCTCCGGGTCCGATCTGGACCCCGCTGCAGACCGCGGGTGGCCAGCCCACGGAGGCGCTGCCCACCTTCGGGGAAGACACCCCGCTCGGGCGCCCGGGACAGCCCGCCGAGCTCGCGCCGGCGTTCGTCTTCCTCGCGTCCGCCGAGTCGAGCTATGTGATCGGGGAGACCCTGCACGTCAACGGTGGGATGCCGACCCCGTGACCGCGGTCGACCTCGACCCCACCGGGTTCGCCGTCGTCACCGGGGCGTCCAGCGGGATCGGACTCGAGCTGGCCCTGCTCTTCGCCGGCGACGGCCACGACCTGCTGCTCTGCGCCGAGGACGACGGCCTCGAGGCGGCGGCGGCGCACTGCCGGGCGGCCGGCGTGGACGTGACGACCTTTCGCACCGACCTGGCCTCCGCCGAGGGGGTCGAGTCGCTCTACGAGGCAGTCATCGCCACCGGGCGGGCGGTGGACGCGGCCGCGCTCAACGCCGGTGTCGGCCAGGGGGGCGCCTTCGTCGACACCGAGGTGTCGGCGCTGCTGCAGGTGGTCCAGCTCAACGCGACCTCGACGATGCACCTGACCCGCCTGCTGCTGGCGGACATGGTGGCGCGCGGCCAGGGTCGGCTGCTGCTGACCTCCTCCATCGCGTCCACGATCCCGGGGGCCTTCCAGGCGGTCTACAACGCGTCGAAGTCGTTCGTGCAGTCCCTCGCCGAGGCGCTGCAGGAGGAGCTCCGCGACAGCGAGGTCACCCTGACCTCGCTGATGCCCGGACCGACGGAGACCAACTTCTTCCACCGTGCCGGGATGGACGACACGGTGATGGGCCGCGGCCCGAAAGACGACGCCGCCGATGTCGCCCGGCAGGGTTACGAGGCGCTGCTGGCGGGCAAGGACCGGGTCGTCGCCGCCTCCCTGATGACGAAGGCCCAAGAGCTGGGGGCGAAGGTGGTGCCGGACAAGATCAAGGCGGCGGTGCACCGCCAGATCGCCGAGCCGCGTCAGTCCGGCCCGGACCAGACCGCCGGCCCCGACGACGAGGTGAGCCGGTGAGCGAGCACGACGACCAGCAGACGTACGAGGACTTCCAGGACGCGGTCACCATGACCCGGAAACAGCTCACGGACTGGCTCGAGACCGACGAGGCCAAGGGTGCCGGCCAGAAGAAAAACGGCGACGCCGAGTCCACCGGGCACGAGTCGGGACGTCACATCCTCGACATCCTCGACAAGAACAAGGCCGACCTCGACGCCGACGACTACGCGCACATGCGCAAGGTGGTCAGCTACGTCAAGCGGCACTCGGCGCAGCGCCCCGACGGCGACGTCACCGAGACGCCGTGGCGGTACTCACTGATGAACTGGGGCCACGACCCGCTCGGCTAGTGGGTCGGCGGCCCGACTTGGCTGGGTCTGTGAGGATAGGGACGTGGCCCGCCCGAAAAAGCCTTCGTCCATGGGCGACCTCCTGCGGTCCATCGCCGTGATCGCGATCCCGCTGGTGATCATCACCTACTTCTTCACGCGCACACCGGACAACCCGCCCGTCCAGGTGGTGGACTACCGGCCGGTGCTGGCTCAGGCCCGCAGCAAGGCGCCTTTCGGGGTGCTCGCGCCGACGGCCGTGCCCGAGGACTGGCGCGCGACCCGGGCCAGCTGGCTCACCACCGGCCAGCCCGGGATCGGCGGGGCCCCCTCGCCGCGGAACCTGTGGCAGCTCGGCTTCCTCAACTCCGACGACGTCTACATCGAGCTCGACCAGGGCGACCTGCGGGGCAAGGACCTGATCGACGACCGCACCCGACAGGGACTGCCCGACGGCCAGAGCACGGTCGGTGGCCAGGTCTGGCAACGGGTGATCAGCCCGGACGAGCGCACCCGGTCCCTGGTGATGGCGTCCTCGGCCGTCACGACGGTCGTCGTCGGCGACCTGCCCTACACCGATCTGGAGTCCTACGCGGCCACCCTCAGCTCCGCCGCCTGAGGTCCCGCACCTGCTCGGAGGTGGGCGGCGCTCTGGCACGAGCGTGAGCGGCCGCAAGATTCCTGCCACTATGCTGACGCCCGTGTCCCCCCGGTCCCCGCTCTCGTCGGTCAGCGTGATCCTGGTCGAGCCCGTGTCGGTGTTCGAGTTCGGCGTGGCGGTGGAGGTCTTCGGACTGGACCGGACCGAGGACGGGGTGCCGCGTTTCGACTTCCGGGTCTGCGCCGAGCGTCCAGGGGGACCGCTGGCCACCACGACGACCTCGGCCCTGACCGTCTCGGCCACCCACGGGCTCGACACCGTGGTCGGCAGCGATCTGGTCATCGTCGCGGCCACCCCGGCCCGCGCGGGCTCGGAGTACCCGGCCGCGGTGCTCGACGTGCTGCGCCGGGCGCACGCAGCAGGGTCGACCCTGCTGAGCCTGTGCTCGGGATCGTTCGTCCTCGGCGCCGCCGGTCTGCTCGACGGGCGGCCCTGCACCACCCACTGGCGCCACGTGGCGGCGATGCAGCAGGAGTTCCCGCTGGCCCGGCTCGACCCACGCGCCCTGTTCGTCGACGACGGCGACATCATCACCAGTGCCGGTACCGCCGCGGGCATCGACGCCTGCCTGCACCTGGTGCGCCGCGAGCTGGGGACCGCCGTCGCCACCCGGATCGCCCGCCTGATGGTGGTGCCGCCTCAGCGGGATGGCGGTCAGCAGCAGTTCGTCGAGACACCTATCCCCACCTCGACGGCGGCCAGTCTGGCCCCGGTCCTGGCCTGGGTGCTCGACCACCTCGCCGACCAGCACACCGCGTCCTCGCTCGCGCGGCGGGCGGCGACAAGCGACCGCACCTTTGCCCGGCGGTTCAGCGCGGAGACCGGCACCACGCCTCACCGCTGGCTGGTCCAGCAGCGCATCCTCGCCGCCCGCAGCCTGCTCGAGGAGAGCGACCTCGGCGTGGAGCAGATCGCCGCCCGGGTCGGCTTCAACTCCGCGGTGGTGCTCCGCGAGCACTTCCGCCGCGAGATCGGTCTCGCGCCGGTCGACTACCGGCGCCGCTTCGTCGCCCCGAAGCCCGCTGCCACCCCGGCCGACCTGGAGCTCTCCGCCTGACCACCGTCGTGCCGCGGCCCCGACGGGTCAGCGCCCTTGGTCGCCCTGGCAACCACCCGCGCTGACAACTCGGTTCAGGAGGGCGGCGTGGTGGCTCGGGCAGCGTCGACCTTGGCCTTGGCGCCGTCCAGTCGCTGCTGGCAGACCGCGGCCAACTGCTCGCCGCGTTCCCAGAGGGCCAACGACTCGTCCAGCGGGACGCCGCCGGACTCGAGCCGCTGCACCACCTGGACCAGCTCGTCTCGGGCCTGCTCATAGGTCAGCTCGGCCAGGTCGACACCGTCCGCGCTCATCGGGCAGCGCCTGCGGTCGGCCAGCTGGCCGGACGCTGTTCCCGGGCCTCGAGCACCAGCTGCCCGTCGACCAGGTAGGCCAGCAGGTCGTCGCCCTCGTCGATCTCGGTCACCGAGGTGACGGCGTGCCCGTCCGGACCGACGAGAATCGAGTAGCCGCGTTCCAACGTCGCCTTCGGCGACATGGCCCGGACCCGGGCGAGCTGGTGGTCCAGACCCACCCGCTCCTGCTCCAGCCGGGCAGCGACCGCGCGCTCGCTGCGGTGCCGGAGACCCGCCAGCTGCTCGTAGCGGACCGCGAACGAGGCGGTCGGGTCGGTCAGCACCGGACGTGAGCGCAGGCCGTCCAGCTGTTGCTGCCGCCGGTCGAGCTGCGTGCGCACCGCCCGGTCGAGTCGGGTGCGGGCCTGACCCAGCCGGGCCAGCTCCTCGGTCACGTCCGGCACCACCCGCTTGGCGGCGTCGGTCGGGGTGGAGGCGCGGTAGTCGGCCACCAGGTCGAGGATCGGGTTGTCGGTCTCGTGGCCGATCGCGCTGACCACCGGCGTCCGGCAGGCCGACACCGCCCGGACCAGCCCCTCGTCGGAGAAGGTCAGCAGGTCCTCCAGGGAGCCGCCACCTCGAGCCACCACGATCACATCGACCTCCTCCAGGGCGTCCAGGGCCCGGACGGCGGTGATCAGCTGCTCGCCGGCCTGCGATCCCTGCACCAGGGCGTGGCGGGTCTCGATCCGGACGGCGGGCCAGCGGCGCCGGGCGTTCTCGACGACGTCGCGCTCAGCCGCACTGCCGGCGGCGGTCACGAGCCCGACGACGCGGGGCAGGAACGGGAGCGGCCGCTTGCGAGCCCGGTCGAACAGTCCCTCGGCCTGCAGCAGCCGCTTGGTCTGCTCGAGCCGGGCCAGCAGCTGCCCCTCGCCGACGGGAGTGATGGCGTCGCAGGCGAAGGAGAAGCGGCCTGAGCCCTCGTAGTAGGAGGGCTTGAGGTGGGCGACAACGGTCGAGCCCTCGGTCAGCGGGCCTGCCGCGTCCAGAGTGGTCGGCGAGACCGTCACCGAGACCGAGACCTCGGACAGCCGGTCTCGCAGGGTGAGGAAGATCAGCTTGCTGCCGGAGCGCCGGTTGATCTCGATCAGCTGGCCCTCGACCCAGACCGCTCCCAGCCGCTCGATCCAGCCGCGGACCAGGTGCACCACCAGCCGCAGCGGCTGCGGGTTCTCCGGTGAGGACTCCAGGGGCACGGGCCGAGCCTAATCGCCGAGCGGCGGCAACGACGGCGACCCGCCACCGCGCCCGGAACCTAGACTGGGGTCATGACCGAGACCACGAGCCCCGGCCTGACCGAGTCGCTGCCTGCCGGCCGTCAGGTCCTGCTCGCCGCTCCACGCGGCTACTGCGCGGGCGTCGACCGAGCCGTCGTGACGGTCGAGAAGGCCCTCGACACCTACGGCGCCCCCGTCTACGTACGAAAGCAGATCGTGCACAACCGGCACGTGGTCGAGAACCTGCAGGCCCGCGGTGCCGTCTTCGTGGAGGAGCTCGACGAGGTACCGGTCGGCGCCACCGTCGTCTTCTCGGCCCACGGGGTCTCACCCGCGGTGCACGCCGAAGCCGCCGAGCGCGGGCTGAAGGCCATCGATGCGACCTGTCCGCTGGTCACCAAGGTGCACCACGAGGCCCGGCGCTTCGCTCGCGAGGGGCTGGAGATCCTGCTGATCGGCCACGCCGGTCACGAGGAGGTCGAGGGCACCACCGGGGAGGCACCCGAGCAGATCACCCTGGTCCAGTCGCCCGCGGACGTGGCCGGCGTCGAGCTCCGCGACCCCAGCCGGGTGGCCTGGCTCAGCCAGACCACGCTCAGCGTGGACGAGACACTGCAGACGGTGGACAGGCTGCGCGAGAAGTTCCCGCAGCTGATGGACCCGCCCAGCGACGACATTTGCTACGCCACCTCCAACCGGCAGCTGGCCATCAAGCAGATCGCGCAGCGCAGCGACCTGGTCATCGTCGTCGGCTCGGCCAACTCCTCGAACTCGGTCCGGCTGGTCGAGGTCGCCCTGGAGGCCGGCGCTCGCGCCTCCTACCGGGTGGACAACGCCGGCGAGGTCGACCCCGCCTGGTTCGAGGGGGTCGAGAGTGTCGGCGTCACGAGTGGGGCGTCGGTGCCCGAGGACCTGGTCCGGGGGGTCCTCGACCTCCTGGTCCAGCACGGCTTCCCGGTCGCCCAGGAGGAGCGGCTGACCGAGGAGTCCCTGGTCTTCGCCCTGCCGCCCGAGCTCCGTCGCGACCTGCGCCGCGGGATCGCCGCGGACTGACCGGCGGCGGACTGACCTGCCGGGCGTCTGACCCGGGGGGACTCAGGACGTGGCCCGGCCCTGCTCGTCCTGCACCTCGGCGAGGTCGCTGGAGGCTTCGACGAGCTCGAGCAGGTCGGGCTCCGGCCGGACCAGCTCTGCGGCCTCCGGGATCGCGGACCGTCGCCTTTTGCGGCCCACCATCGGCTCGACCTGGACGGCGTCCTCGACCAGCTCGACCGCCTGGATCTGGCGGACCGGCTCGTGCACCGGGGTGAGGGCTTCCAGCTCCTTCTCGCTCACCTTGAGGTCACGGAACCGGCGGGCCTGCACCAGCACCGTCCCCTCGACGGTGGCGATGGTCTCGTTGTACGCGTTCACCGACGTCCGCAGGGCACGGCCCAGCTTGTCGAAGCGGTTACCCATCAGACCGAGCCGCTCGTGCAGGTCACGGCCGAGCTTGAACACCTCGGCGGCGCTCTCGGCCAGGGCGGCCTGCTTCCAGCCGTACGCCACGGCCCGCAGCATCCCGATCAGGGTGGTGGGCGTGGCCAGCACGACGTCGCGCTGGGCGGCGTAGTCGTAGAGGTCCGGGACCTGGTCGAGCGCGGCGGAGAAGAACATCTCGTTCGGCAGGAACAGCACCACGAACTCGGGCGTCTCGGCCGCCTTCCAGTACTGCTTGGACGACAGCTGGTCGACGTGGGTGCGGACGTGCCGGCCGTAGCGGGTGAGCGCTTCGGTCCGGACCGCGTCGTCCTCGGCCTCGGCCGCCTCCAGGAAGGAGCTCAGCGGCACCTTGGAGTCGACGAAGATGTGCTTGCCCTGGGCCAGGTTGACCCGCATGTCAGGCCGCAGCGTGCGGTCGTCGGCCCGCGTCGTGTGCTGCAGGTCGAAGTCGCAGCGCTCGATCATCCCGGAGAGCTCCGCCACCCGCTTGAGCTGGGTCTCACCCCACGAGCCGCGGACCTGCGGCTTGCGCAGTGCGGTGACCAGGGCGCTCGTCTCCCGGCGCAGCGTCTCGCCGGTGAGCTGGACGTTCTGCACCTGCGCCCGCAGCTCGGTGGAGATCGCCACCCGCTCCTTCTCCACCTCGGTGAGCCGCAGGTTGAAGCGGTCGAGGCTCTCCCGCACCGGCAGCATCAGCTGCTCGGTGGCCTTGAGCCGCTGCTCCGCGGCGGCGTCGGCCGTCTTGCCCTGACGTTCCAGGGTCTCGGCCGAGAGCACCTTGAAGCGGTTGAGCAGGCTCTCGCGGTCGGCCTCGATCTCCTCGGCGCGCTGCAGGGCCGCGTCCCGCGACGCCTGCATCCGCGCCCGGTCCGCCGACACCTCCGCCGCCTCGGCCTGGGCGTTCGCCGCCTCGGTCCGGGCCTCGGCCGCGTCGGTGCGCGCCGCCGAGAGCTGCTCGGCCACGGCCGCCCGGGTGTCGGCCGCGTTGGCCCGGACGTGCTCGACCTCGCTGCGGACCTGCGCGGTCTCGGCGCGGAAGCGTTCCGCGTCGCCCTTCGCCGCCGCCAGCTCAGCCCGCAGCTGAGCCGCCTCGGTGCGGTCGGTGGCCACCAGCACCTCGCGGCGCGACCGCGCCACGACCAGCGCCGCGGCCGCCCCGATCAGCAACCCCAGCACCAGCCCGCACAGCAACGCCACCACGCCCAACCCGTTCATGCCCTCGATCCTGCGCGAGACCACTGACAAAACCCGGGACGCCGCACCGGCGATAGCGTTGGGCCATGCCCATGGAGTACGTGACATGACTGCGCTCGACCATGCCGCCGACCTCGGCGCCTTCGTCTCCGCCTCGCCCAGCAGCTATCACGCCGCCGCCGAGGGCGCCCGCCGGCTGGCCGCTGCGGGCTTCGTCGCGCAGGACGAGGGAGCCGAGTGGGACCCCGGCCCGGGCGGTCACTACGTCGTCCGCGGCGGGGCGCTGCTGGCCTGGCGGGTACCGGAGGGTGCCGGTCCGACCACGCCGTTCCGGATGGCCGGCGCGCACACCGACTCACCGACCTTCGTGCTCAAGCCCCGGCCGGACATCGGTGGCTTCGGCTGGCAGCAGCTCGGGGTGGAGGTGTACGGGGGCCCGCTGCTCAACTCCTGGCTGGACCGCGAGCTCGGCCTCGCCGGCCGGCTGGTCCTGGGCGATGGCAGCACCCGGCTGGTGCGGACCGGCGCGATCATGCGGATCCCGCAGCTCGCGATCCACCTCGACCGCGGGGTGAACGCCGACGGGCTCAAGCTGGACCCGCAGCAGCACACCGCGCCGGTCTGGAGCGTCGGGCACCGGGGCTTGAGCATCCTCGACCATCTGGCCGATGCCGCCGGCTGCGCCGCCAGCCAGATCGACGGCTACGACCTCGTCGCCTTCGACACGGCGGCGCCGGCGGTCTTCGGGCCGCACCAGGAGTTCCTCGCCTCCGGGCGACTCGACAACCTGTCCAGCGTGCACGCGGCCCTGTCGGCCCTGCTGGCCTCCCCGGGCGGCGACCGGATCGAGCTGGTCGTCGCGTTCGACCACGAGGAGGTGGGCAGCGCCACCCGGTCCGGGGCGTCCGGACCGATCCTCGCCGACGTCGTCGGGCGCATCCTCGGCAGCCTCGGCGCGACGCCGGAGCAGCAGCACCAGGCGTTGGCTCGCTCGGTCTGCCTGTCCGCCGACGCCGGGCATGCCGTCCACCCGAACTACGCGGGGCGGCACGACCCGGCCAACCTGCCGCTGCTCAACGGGGGCCCGCTGCTCAAGATCAACGCCAACCAGCGCTACGCCACCGACGCCGAGGGCGAGGCGTTGTGGCGGCGGGCCTGCCGCCGCGCGGGCGTACCGACGCAGGAGTTCGTGTCCAACAACGCCCTGCCCTGCGGTTCGACCATCGGGCCGCTGACCGCGACCCGGCTGGGGGTCGCCACCGTCGACGTCGGCGTGCCCCTGCTGTCCATGCACTCCGCGCGCGAGCTGGCCGGGGTGGAGGACCCGTGGTCGCTCAGCCTGGCGATCGGGGCCTTCTGGACCCTCTAGGCTTGTCCGAATGGCCCTCAGTATCGGCATCGTCGGCTTGCCCAACGCAGGCAAGTCGACCCTGTTTAACGCGCTCACCCGTAACGACGTGCTCGCCGCGAACTACCCGTTCGCGACGATTGAACCCAACGTGGGCGTGGTCGGCGTACCCGACCCGCGGCTGGCCGTGCTGTCCGACCTCTTCTCCTCCGAGCGGGTCGTGCCGGCGACCGTGAGCTTCGTCGATATCGCCGGCATCGTCCGCGGGGCGAGCCAGGGGGAGGGGATGGGCAACGCGTTCCTGTCCCACATCCGCGAGGCGGACGCGATCTGCCAGGTCACCCGGGTCTTCACCGACCCGGACGTGACCCACGTCGACGGTGCGGTCAACCCCCCGGGCGACATCGAGACCATCTCGACCGAGCTGATCCTGGCCGACCTGCAGACCGTCGAGCGCGCGATCCCGCGGCTGGAGAAGGAGGCGCGGATGAACAAGGACCGCGCCGTCACCCTCGCCGCCGTGCGGGAGGCGTACGAGCTGCTGAACTCCGGCCGGGGCATCTTCGCCTCCGGGGTCGACCGCGAGCCGCTGCGCGAGCTGTTCCTGCTGACCGCCAAGCCGTTCCTCTTCGTCTTCAACTGCGACTCCGACGAGCTGGCGGACGAGGCGTTGCTGGACCGGCTCCGTGCCGCCGTCGCACCGGCCGAGGCGATCTTCCTGGACGCCAAGATCGAGTCCGAGCTGGTCGAGATGGAGCCCGACGAGGCCCGCGAGCTGCTGGCCGAGATGGACATCGCCGAGCCCGGTCTGGACGTGCTGGCCCGGGTGGGCTTCGACACCCTCGGCCTGCAGACCTACCTCACCGCCGGTCCCAAGGAGTCGCGGGCCTGGACGATCCCGAAGGGCGCCACCGCTCCCGAGGCCGCCGGCGTCATCCACACCGACTTCCAGAAGGGCTTCATCAAGGCCGAGATCGTCGGTTTCGACGACCTCGTCGCCACCGGCTCCATGCAGGCCGCCAAGGCCAAGGGCAAGGTCCGCCTCGAGGGCAAGGACTACGTGATGGCCGACGGTGACGTGGTGGAGTTCCGCTTCAACGTGTAGCGAGAGGTGAGACCTGACGGGGCGTACCTCGCGGACGGTCGACATCCGAGTGAGGGTTGCGACGGCTGAAGTCGCACGTGGCGAGGTCCCGAACCTGCAGGCGTACGGGGCGTCACGACGCTGTGACGAGAACGCTCAGGCTTCTTAGCCCCCTCGTCCACCCGGCCTTCCTGGCAACGCCCTGGCCTGTCAGGCAGAGGCGCACGGCGGTCGAGTCGAGGAGCAAGCTGTAGCACCCCTTGCTACGCTGGGGGGATGACGGAGTCGATCTCTCAGCGTGAGCTGCGCAACGACAGTGGTCGAATCATGCGGGGGCTCGATGAGGGGCAGTCGTTCATCATCAGCCGCAACGGCGTCCCGGTCGGCGAGCTGCGTCCGCTTCGGCGCCATCGTTTCGTTTCGGCCCATGCGGTGGTGGAGACGTTTCGTGATGCACCACGCGTGGACGCCGCCACGCTCAGGCGCGATCTCGACGACGTCGTGAACCAGGATCTGCCCGACCGTGTCTGATCGTCTCGATCAGGGCTTGCTCGACACGTCAGTCGTCGTGGACATGGATCTGCTGGACCCTGCGCTGCTTCCCAGAGAGGTGGCGATCTCGGTGATCACTCTCGCTGAGCTCTGCGCAGGGCCCTCAGCCACCAACGACGCTTCCGAACGCGCGCGGCGTCAGGATCGGCTGCAACGTACGGAGGCCGTGTTCGACCCGCTCCCCTTCGATGTCGAGTCCGCGCGCGCCTACGGCAGGGTCCACGCCGCAGTCCTGGAGCACGGCAGGAACCGGCGGCGGCGGTTCGCTGATCTGTTGATCGCCTCGACAGCCCTGGCTGCGCAGCTGCCCTTGGTCACCCGCAACGCGGGAGACTTCGTCGGGCTCGAACGACTCCTCACCATCGTCGAGGTCTGAGAGCGACCGATGGCGACGTGCGCAGCTGCTCGGCGGTCGCCGTGATCGGGGACCTGACCGAGCGCTGACCGCACCCACCCGGATGGTGAAGTCGACGGTCCTTTTGACCGCCGGTTTCACCGAGGCCCACCTGTGGGATGCGGGGACTGTCCTCCCGGGGGTCGACCGCGGTAGGCTCCGACAAGGTCGAATGTGAGGCGACGGGGGACGTGCACACCGACCAGGCCGCGGTGGATGAGGCGAATGCTCCTACCGCGGCCGCTCTATGCGAGGTCCCGCCTGACGCCTCAGCTGTGTTCGGTGGCGGCCCGTTCCACCGGCAGGGCAGCGACGAAGCGCTCCATGTAGGTCGCGAAACCGGCGACGTCAACGGGGTCGGGCTCGACGGTCTCCAGGCTGGCGCCGGCGAATACCTGGTGCTCGAGGTAGTCGGCCAGGCCCTGACCCTCGTCCTTCCGCACGAGGTAGGCGGCCAGGACGGCGATGCCCCAGGCGCCTCCCTCGGCCGCGACGTCACCGACGGAGACCGGGGTGTCGATGGCCGCAGCGAGGAAACCCTGGGCCACGCCTTTGGTCTTGAACAGGCCACCGTGGGCGAACATGTGGTCCAGCCCGACGCCCTCCTCCTGCAGCAGGACGTCCATGCCGATCCGCAGGGTCGCCAGGGACGCGAAGAGGTGGGCCCGCATGAAGGTCCCGAGGTCGAACCTGCTGTCGGGGGAGCGCAGCAACAACGGCCGGCCCTCTTCCAGCTCGGTGATCGGCTCGCCCGAGAGGTAGTTGAACGAGACGATCCCGCCGCCGTCGGGTGCGCCGTTGAGGGCCGCCCGGAACAGGGTCTCGAAGACGCGTCCGGAGTCTGCCTCGACGCCCAGGGCCCGCGCGAACTCGGCGAACAGGCCGACCCAGGCGTTGATCTCGCTGGCGCCGTTGTTGCAGTGCACCATGGCGACGAGGTCGCCGCCCGGGGTCGTCACGAGGTCCAGCTCGCGGTGAGCGCGGCTGAGCTCGTGCTCGAGCACGACCATCGCGAAGATGCTGGTGCCGGCGCTGACGTTCCCGGTGCGCGGGGCGACGGAGTTGGTGGCCACCATGCCGGTGCCGGCGTCGCCCTCGGGCGGGCAGAGCGGAGCGCCGGCCGCGAGCGTCCCGGTCGGGTCCAGCAGCCTCGCTCCGGCCTCGGTGAGCTCACCGGCCGGGTCACCGGCGAGTTTGACCACCGGTAGCAGGTCGCCCAGGTGCAGGTCGGCGCCGGCCTCGGCGGCGAGCTGGTCGAAGCGTGCCAGCTTGGCTTCGTCGTAGCCACCGGTGGTGACGTCGATCGGGAACATGCCGCTGGCGTCACCGACGCCGATGGCGTGCTGGTCGGTGAGCTGGGAGTGGACGTAGCCGGCCAACGTGCTCAGCTGGGCGATCCGCGGGACGTGCTCCTCGCGGTCCAGGACGGCCTGGTAGAGATGCGCGGCGCTCCAGCGGTGCGGGATGTTGGCTCCGAGCTCGACGCTCAGCCGCTCGATGGCCGCACCCGTGTTGGTGTTCCGCCAGGTCCGGAAGGGGGTCAGCAGCTCGCCGTCGCCGTCGAAGGCCAGGTAGCCGTGCATCATCGCCGAGACCCCGAGGGCCCCGACGCTGCTGAGCGCGACCCCGTAGCGGCCCTGCACGTCGGCGGCCAGCGCGGCGTAGCACTGCTGGATCCCTGACCAGACCGCCTTGAGGGAGTAGGTCCACAGCCGGTCGACGAACTGGTTCTCCCAGTCGTGGCTGCCGACCGCGAGCGGGGTGTGGTCCGGGCCGATCAGCACCGCCTTGATCCGCGTCGAACCCAACTCGATGCCGAGCGCGGTGCGGGCCCCGACGATGTCTTCGATGATCTGGCCGCGAGCGTCGGTGGTCACCGACCCGAGGCTAGCGGGCGCTCCCGGGGATCACGAGCGCGGCCGGACCGCGGTGGTCATCCCCGCGGGACAGGGTCAGGCGACGGAGACGGTCTCGCGCAGCAGCGCGTCGCGCCAGGAGGTCACGTCCGGCCGTTGGCGCAGCAGGGCCCGGCGCTCGCGCTCGGTCATCCCGCCCCAGACGCCCCATTCCATGTTGTTGTCGAGGGCTTCGGCCAGGCACTCCCGGCGGACCGGGCAGTCGTCGCAGAGCACGCGGACCCGACGCTGTGCGGCGCCCTCGGCGAAGAGGATGTCGCCGGTGCCCCGGCACCTGGCGTCGGCGGCCCAGTCTTCGCGGAATGAAGCGGTCATGATCATCTGTCCCTTCGGCTTGGCCCCGAGCTCGTCGTGACTAGATTCGGAGACAGACCTCCAGACGACGTGCGGAGAAGCCGCAGGAACGCCTAAGACCGGGTCAGGTTGTCATCAAGGGATGCTCAAGACGGCCGCTTTCCGGGTTCAGAAGAGGGCACGGGCGAGGCGAGAGCGACGTCAGAAGTAGTCGCGGATGTGCTGCTGACGGCCCCCGAAGAGCGCGTCCCAGTCGAGGTCCGCGTCGGCGTCACCGCCGCTCAGGTGCCCCGCCGTCCGTAGGTTGGCGGCTGACTGGGCGCCGGAGTAGAGCAGGGCGAGCCCACGCGGGGTCAGGACCCGGTCGTCGACCTCAACCCGCTCGCAGGTGGCCCGGCCGTTACGGACGGTCAGCCGGAAGCCGCCGTCGAGGTCGGTCAGGAAGTCACCGGCCAGTCTGAACTGCAGCCGGGTGGAGACCGAAGGCGGGTAGCGCAGGGCCGTCAGCGCGCCGACGACGTCCAGCACCTTCAGCATGTACGGCGAGGAGTGGGTGACGCGCCAGGCCGAGCCGGGCAGCTGCAGCCGGAGGAGGTCGTCGCCTGAGGACTCGAACCTGGTCGTCGGGGCCACGCTGGCGAAGCTGCCGAGCAGCCGGAGCAGGGCCTGGTAGCCCTCGGCGGTGGTGGCCAGCAGGTCCTCGACCTCGATCCCCGCGGCGTCGCCGTAACCCGGGCCGCGGTTCCAGGACGCGTAGCCGACGACGTCGCCGTCGGCCCCGACCGCGACGCTGACCCCGGTGAAGTCGCCGAGGTACTCCTCGGGAGTGGCCGGAAAGCTCACCCCGCGCCGCGACAGGGGGCCGTTCTGTGCGGCGGCCCACATGTCGTAGACCCGCCGCACGGCGTCGACGTCGGCCACGGTGGCCCGGCGGGTCGTGGTGGCCGTCGGCACCCGGGCAGCCATCAGGGCCGAGGTCGGCACCTCGGCGGTGACCAGCTCGGCCACCACCTCGTAGCCGAACCGCCGGTAGATGCCCGGCGCCGTCGGGAACAGGGTGGAGACGAGCGCGCCGCGGGCCCGGGCGTGCGCCAGCGTGGCTGCGAAGAGCGGTGACAGGACACCCCGGCCACGTGCCTCGGCGACGACGGTCACACCGGCGATCCCGCTGGTCGGCACCAGGACGCCGCCGAAGCAGGAGTCGTAGACCCGGTCGACCATCCGGCCCACCAGCCGGTCCTCCTCGAAGGCGCCGAACCACGCCCGGCCGCGCTGGTCCAGGGTCGCGGCCTCCGTCGGCGGGGTGGCCGGCAGCCCGAAGGCCTCCCAGCCCAGCTGGCGGGAGATCTCGGCGTCGGCGGGCTCGAGTGGACGGACGGTGATGCTCACCGCCTCATTCTGGCCCGTCCTGGTGACGTCGAGGAGCGGCTGCCAGACTTGGCCGGGTGACGAGCCCCGCCCAGCCCACTGACGCCTCCGGACCCGCTCCGGCCATCGTGGTGGAGGCGGAGCTGCTACCGCGGTTCGACGAGGTACTGACCCCGGACGCGCTCGACTTCGTCGCCGAGCTGACCCGGCGCTTCGGGCCGCGCCGCCTCGAGCTGCTGCAGGCCCGGGCCGACCGCTACGCCGCCGGGAGTCCCGGAGCTGGTCTCGGCTTCCTGGCCGAGACGGCCTCGGTCCGCGAGGACCCGACCTGGCGGGTCGCCCCGCCGGCACCGGGGCTGGCCGACCGACGGGCCGAGATGACCGGCCCGACGTCGCGCAAGATGACCATCAACGCGCTGAACTCCGGCGCCCGGGCCTGGATGGCCGATTTCGAGGACGCCACCGCACCCACCTGGTTCAACGTGGTCGACGGCCAGATCAACCTCTACGACGCCATCCGCCACCAGATCGACTTCACCGACGCCAACGGCCGTCGCTACGAGGTGGGCGCCACCACGCCGACGATCCTGGTCCGGCCTCGAGGCTGGCACCTGGACGAGCGTCACCTGACCCTCGGCGGTGTCCCCGTGCCCGGCGCGTTCGTCGACTTCGGCCTCTACTTCTTCCACAACGCCCAGACCTTGATCAACTCCGGCGCCGGACCGTACTTCTACCTGCCCAAGATGGAGTCCCACCTGGAGGCCCGGCTCTGGAACGACGTCTTCACCTACGCCCAGGAGCGGCTGGAGATCCCGTACGGCACGATCCGGGCGACCTGCCTGATCGAGACCACGCCGGCGGCGTTCGAGATGGAGGAGTTCCTCTACGAGCTGCGTGACCACTCCGCCGGCCTCAACGCAGGCCGCTGGGACTACATCTTCTCCATGATCAAGAACTGGGCAGAGTCGAGGGATCACCTGCTGCCGGATCGCAGCCAGGTGACGATGACGTCGCCGTTCATGGCCGCGTACGCCAGCCTGCTGGTGCGTACCTGCCACGCCCGCGGCGCCCACGCCATTGGCGGGATGGCGGCCTTCGTGCCCAGCAAGGCCAACCCGGAGGCGACGGCGGCGGCGCTGGAGAAGACGACGGCCGACAAGTCGCGGGAGGCCGCGGCCGGCTTCGACGGATCCTGGGTGGCCCACCCGGCCCTCGTGCAGACCTGCATCGACGCCTTCGACGCCGTGCTCGGGGAGGCGCCCCACCAGCTGGGGCGACAGCGCGACGACGTCACCGTGACCGCGGCCGAGCTGGTCGACGTGGCCAGCGCCGGTGGTGAGGTGACGCAGGACGGGCTGCGGACCAACATCCGGGTCAGCCTGGAGTACCTCGCGGCGTGGGTCGGGGGCTCGGGCGCGGTCGCGATCGACTACCTGATGGAGGACGCGGCCACCGTCGAGATCTCGCGGATGCAGGTCTGGCACTGGGTCCGGCACGCCGCGGTCACCGCCGACGGTACGACGGTGACCGACCAGCTCGCCCGGACGCTGCTCGCCGAGGAGGCCGCCCGGCTGTCCGAGGGAGCCGACGAGCGGACGGCCGGCCGGGTCGCCGCGGCGGTCGAGGTCTTCGGGGCCACCTGCCTCACCCCGGACTGGCCCCAGTTCTTCACCACGTACGCCTACGACCACTACCTGGCGAAGCGGTAGCGGTGCCCAGCCTGCTGCGAAGCGAGGCGGAGGAGCGCGCCGGCGCACTACGGGTCGACGAGGTCCTGGTCGAGCTGGACCTGACCCAGCCGGGGGGTGAGACCTTCGGCTCCCGCACGACCCTCACGTTCGCCAGCTCCGAGCCGACGACCTTCGTCGACTTCAAGGGCCGCGAGCTGCTCGGCGCCACCCTCAACGGCGTCGACCTGGACGTCGCGGCCTGGCAGGACGGCCGGATCGGGCTGACGGACCTGGGCCGGGAGAACACGCTGGTGGTCGAGGGCCGGATGGCCTACTCGAGCGACGGCGAGGGGCTGCACCGTCACGTCGACCCGGCCGACGGACAGACCTATCTGTACGCGATGTCGTTCCTGGACGCGGGACCGCGCTGGTTCGCCTGCTTCGACCAGCCCGACCTCAAGGCGCGCTACCGGTTCGAGGTCGCCGCACCGCCCGAGTGGACCGTGCTGGGCAACGGGCCGAGCACGGTCACGTCCCCGGGCCGGTGGACCGTCGTGGCGCCGCAGCCGCTGGCCACCTACTTCGTCACGCTGGTCGCCGGCCCGTACGCGTCGGTGCTGGCCCAGCACGACGGCATCCCGCTGGGCCTGCACGCCCGCGCCTCGCTCCGTGAGCAGCTGGAGGCCGAGGCGCCGGACCTGTTCGAGGTGACGGGGGCCTGCTTCGACTACTACCACCGCATCTTCGGGGTCCGCTACCCGTTCGGGGAGTACCACCAAGCCTTCGTGCCGGACTTCAACGCCGGGGCGATGGAGAACCCGGGCTGCGTCACCTTCCGCGACCAGTTCATCTACCGCGGCCGCGCCACCGAGGCCGACCGTGGCTCCCGCGCCGCGGTGGTGGCCCACGAGATGGCCCACCAGTGGTTCGGCGACCTGGTGACCATGCGCTGGTGGGACGACCTGTGGCTGAACGAGTCGTTCGCGGAGTACATGGGCCAACGCTGCTGCACCGACGCCACCCGCTACCCGCGGTGGACCGAGTTCGGCGTGCGGCGCAAGGACTGGGGAGCCGTGGCCGACCAGGCACCCAGCACCCACCCGGTCGCGGGCAACGGGTCGGTGGACGCGGCGGCGGCGCTGCAGGACTTCGACGGCATCAGCTACGCCAAGGGCGCGGCGGTGCTGCGGCAGCTGGCCGGCTACGTCGGGGACGAGGTGTTCCTGGCCGGGCTACGCCGCTACGTGGAGACCTACGGCTTCGGCAACGCCGAGTTCGCCGAGCTCATCGCCTGCTGGACCGCGGCGGGGGCCGAGGGGCTCGACACCTGGGCGGACGCCTGGTTGCGGACCCCGGGGATGGACACCGTCGACGTCGTCACGGAGGGCGCCGGGCTGCGCCTGCAGGTCACCGGACCCGACGGTGGGGCGTCCCCGCGGACGCACGCGCTGACGCCGGGCAGCGTCGACGCCGCCGGAGCCGTCTCGGCGGTGGCCGGCCTCCGGCTGCAGGGGCGGTCCGACGTGCTGGCTCCGGTCGGGGAGAGAGCGCTGCTGGTACCGGACTCGACGGACGCCACCTGGGCGAAGATCCGGTTCGGCCCGGACGGGTGGTCCCGGGTCGCCGAGGTGCTGCCGCGGGTGCAGGACGAGGCCGTGCTGGTGGTGGTCCACAACGCCATCCGGGACGCGGTCCGCGACGGCGGGCTGGATCCGAGGCTCGCGCTCGAGCTGGTCTGCGCCGCGGTGCCGGGTGAGGACTCCGAGGACCTCGTCGCGGTGCTGCTGGCGTCGGCGGCCGACCAGCTGGCCGGGCCGTTCAGCCCGGCGACCGAGCGGGCCGGGCGGCTGGCGCAGGTGCACGCGGCGGCGCTGGCGGTGGTGCAGGGCAGCCCGGCCGGCTCGGACCGTCAGCTGGCCGGCTTCCGACTGTCCGTGGGAACGGCCGTCGACCCGGCGCGACTGGACAGCTGGGCCGCCGGCCAGGAGCTGCCGGCCGGCGTGGTCCTGGACGCCGAGCTCACCTGGGGACTCGTGGAACGCCTGGCCGCGGTCGCGGGGGACGCCGACCTCGTCGAGCGGACGCTCGCGCGCGACACCTCCTCGGCCGCCTCCGTGCACGCGGCCCGGGCCCGCGCCCTGCTGCCCGACGCGGAGTCCAAGGCCGCGGCCTGGCGGCTGCTGATGCAACCCACCGCGACCAGTGCCTACGAGCTCTACGCCACCGCTGAGGGCTTCTTCGTCGCCGGCCAGGAAGAGCTCACCGCGCCCTACGTCGCTCGCTACTTCGACGAGGTGGCGGCCACCGCGGGGCACCGGCACGGTTGGGCCCTGGCTCGTATCGCCCGCAAGTCCTACCCCGCCCTGGCGATGGACGAGCAGACCGTGGCGTGGTCGGAAGAGCTGCTGGCCACCGACCTGCCCGCTCCGCTGCGGCGCGAGATCGTCGACGCTCTCGACCAGCTGCGCCGGGCGCTGGTCTCGGTCCGGCGCTACGGCTGACCTGCTCCGTGTCGACGAGCGCGGGACGCGTCTAGACCAGGGACCAGGCCTCGGTGAGGACGTAACGGAGCTTCTGCTCGATCTCGTCGAAAATGGCCTGGTCGGAGATGAGCATGGGGGCGACCTGGATGACGGGGTCCCCCCGGTCGTCGGCCCGGCAGTAGATGCCGTTCTCGTAGAGGGCGCCCGAGACGTAGCCGCGCAGGATCCGCTCGGACTCGGCCGCGTCGAAGGTCTCCTTGGTGTTCTTGTCCTTGACCAGCTCGATCCCGTAGAAGTAGCCATCGCCACGGACGTCGCCCACGATGGGCAGGTCGAGCAGCTTTTCCAGGGTCCGGCGGAAGGCGTTCTCGTTGCGGAGCACGTTGCCCAGCAGGTCCTCGCGCTCGAAAAGGTCGAGGTTGGCCAGCGCCACCGCGCAGGAGACCGGGTGGCCGCCGAAGGTGTAGCCGTGCGGGAAGACGGTGTCGCCGTGGCTGAACGGCTCGAAGACCCGGTCCGAGATCAGCGTCGCGCCCAGGGGGGAGTAGCCGGAGGTCAGGCCCTTCGCGCTGGTGATGATGTCGGGCTGGTAGCCGAACTTCTGGGCGCCGAACATGGTGCCCAACCGGCCGTAGGCGCAGATGACCTCGTCGGAGACCAGCAGCACGTCGTAGGTGTCGCAGATCTCGCGCAGCCGCTCGAAGTAGCCGGGCGGCGGCGGGAAGCAGCCGCCCGCGTTCTGCACCGGCTCGACGAAGACGGCCGCCACGGTGTCCGGGCCCTCCTCGAGGATGGCCTCCTCGACCCGGTTGGCGGCCCACAGCCCGAACGCCTTCTCATCCATCGCGACCGGCTCCGGTGCGCGGTAGAAGTTCGTGTTCGGCACGCGGTGACTGCCCGGGACGAGCGGTTCGAACGGCGCCTTGAAGGGCGGGATGCCCGTGATCGAGAGGGCACCCTGGGTGGTGCCGTGGTAGGCGATGGCGCGGGAGATGACCTTGTACTTCCCGGGCCGCCCGGTGAGCCGGAAGTACTGCTTGGCCACCTTCCAGGCGGTCTCGACGGCCTCGGCGCCGCCGGTGGCGAAGAAGACCTTGTTCAGGTCCCCCGGCGCCTCGGCGGCCAGCCGGTCGGCCAGCTCGACCGCCTTGGGGTGGGCGTAGGACCAGATCGGGAAGAACGCCAGCGTGCGTGCCTGCTCGGCCATCACCTCGGCCAGCTCGGCCCGGCCGTGGCCGGCCTGCACCACGAACAGCCCGGACAGGGCGTCCAGGTACTTCCTGCCGTTGGTGTCCCAGACGTAGGCGCCCTCACCGCGGGCGATGGTGGGCACCGGCTTGTCGGCGTAGCTCGACATCCGGGTGAAGTGCATCCACAGGTGCTCGGCCGCGTTCGTGCCGTGCGGGGAGGGCTCGGCCAGGCCGTGGTCGGTCACGCCGTCGAGGGTCGGGTTCGGGCTGGTCATCGGGTTCCCCACTGGTAGGTCTGCTTGGACAGCTTCAGGTAGACGAAGGACTCGCACGAGCGGACGCCGGGGATGGTGCGGATCTCGTTCTCCAGCAGGGCCAGCAGGTGGTCGTCGTCCTCGCACACCACCTCGGCCAGCACGTCGAACGAGCCCGCGGTGACCACCACGTAGTCCACCGCCGGCATCGCGGCGAGCGCCTCGACGACCGGCTCGAGCCGGCCCTCGGCCTTGAGCCCCAACATCGCCTGCCGCCGGAAGCCGAGCTGCAGCGGGTTGGTCACCGCGACGATCTGCATCACCCCGGCCTCGGTCAGCCGCGCGACCCGCTGCCGGACGGCTGCCTCGGACAGGCCGACCGCCGCGGCGATCCTGGCGTAGGAGCGACGGCCGTCCTGCTGCAGCTGCTCGATGATCGCCTTCGCGATGTCGTCGAGGTGCACCGGAGCCCGGTCGGCGTCGACGGTTCTCGACGGGACGGCGGTCAGCAGGCCGGCCTGCTCCGGGTGGGGGGGAGCCGGCATGACCGGTTCGACACCGAGACTGCTCACGTCCTCGATGATGACCCTCCCCTCGTGGCCAAGGCAAGCGGATCCGTAGCAGAAACGCAGAAGTAACACCGGATGCCTTGCCAAACCGTCTCCCTACTGCGATAAACGTAGGACCGGTTACGAAGTGAGGGGAACCCTTGGCTGGATCTGGAGAACGGCGGGGCCCGGTCAGTCGACGCTCGTTCCTGCGCGGGGCGGGTCTGGCCGGCGCCGGGCTCGCGGCGGGTGCGACGCTCTCCGGTTGCGGGATCCCGGGCATCAAGGTGGCCGACTACACCCCGGTGAAGGACACCTCCGCGAGCGACAAGACGCTGAACTGGTCGAACTGGCCCTTCTACATCGACGTGGCCGAGGACGGCTCGAAGGATCCGACGACGCTGGAGCTGTTCACCAAGAAGACCGGGATCAAGGTCGCCTACACCGAGGATGTCAACGACAACGACGAGTACTTCGCCAAGATCCAGCCGCAGCTCACGGGCGGCCAGGCGATCGCGGCGGACCTGTTCGTGGTCACCGACTGGATGGTCGGCAAGCTCATCCGGCTGGGCTTCCTGACCGAGCTCGACCACGCGCAGATGCCGAACCTGAAGAACCTGCGCGAGGACCTCCGCAACGTCAGCTACGACCCCGGCCGCAAGTACTCGGTCACCTGGCAGTCGGGCCTGGCCGGCATCGCGGTCAACCCGGCGGCCACCGGCGGCCGCAAGATCACCTCGATGGACCAGCTGCTCACCGACCCGGCCCTGCGCGGCAAGGTGACCCTGCTGACAGAGATGCGCGACACCGTCGGGCTCACGATGATGGACCTCGGCTACGACTGCTCCGACTTCACCTTCGCCCAGTTTGACGCCGCGATCGCCAAGCTGCAGACCGCCGTCGACTCGGGTCAGATCCGCCGCTTCACCGGCAACGACTACGGCTCCGACCTCGCCCAGGGCAACGTGGCCGCCTGCGTCGGCTGGACCGGAGACGTGGTCAGCCTGCAGGCCGACACCCCCGACCTCGGCTTCGTGGTGCCGGACGCCGGCTGCACCATCTGGAGCGACAACTTCGTGGCTCCGATCCGCAGCACCCGCAAGAAGAACGCGGAGACCTTGATCAACTTCTACTACGACCCGGAGATCGCGGCGCAGTCGGAGGACTACATCAACTACATCACCCCCGTCGACGGCACGGCGAAGGTGATGGAGGACTACGACCCGGACCTGCTGGCCAACCCGCTGGTCTTCCCCGACGACAAGACGCTGGCCAAGGCCCAGGTGTTCATGGGGCTGACCGAGGAAGAGGAGAACCGATGCAACCGTGCGTTCGCGAAGTTGACCGGAGCATGAGGGCTGACGGGGGCCTGCGGCCATGACGGCGACCCAGACGGCCGCGCCCGCGCAGGCCCTGCCCGGCGAGGAGGGTAGCGGCCTCGACATCCGCGGCCTGCACAAGCACTACGGCAGCTTCCGCGCGGTGGACGACATCGACCTCGCCGTGCCCGAGGGCAGCTTCTTCGCGCTGCTGGGCCCGTCCGGCTGCGGCAAGACGACCACGCTCCGGATGGTGGCCGGGCTGGAGGAGCCGACGTCCGGCGAGATCCGCATCGGCGGCGCCGAGATCTCGCACCTGCGCCCGTTCCAGCGGCCGGTGAACACCGTCTTCCAGAGCTACGCGCTCTTCCCGCACATGACGATCTTCGAGAACGTCGCGTTCGGCCTGCGGCGGCGCAGGGAGCCCGACATCGACCGCCGGGTCAACGAGATGCTCGAGCTGGTGGAGATGTCGCACCTGGCCAAGCGCAAGCCCACCCAGCTCTCCGGTGGCCAGCAGCAGCGGATCGCGGTGGTCCGGGCCCTGGTCAACAAGCCGAAGGTGCTGCTGCTGGACGAGCCGCTCGGCGCGTTGGACCTCAAGCTGCGGCGTCAGCTGCAGCTGGAGCTGAAGCGGATCCAGGGCGAGGTCGGTATCACCTTCATCCACGTCACCCACGACCAGGAGGAGGCCATGACCATGGCCGACACCATCGCGGTGCTGAACAAGGGCAAGGTCGAGCAGGTCGGGGCACCCGTCGAGCTGTACGAGAACCCGCGCTCGGCGTTCGTGGCCGGCTTCCTCGGCCAGACCAACCTGCTCAGCGTCAACGTGATCAGCCGGGACGCCTCGACGGTGGCCGTGGACTTCCACGGCGTCCGGCTCACGATGCCGGCCGACCGGCTGTCGGCCAGCGGCACCGCGGTCGAGGCGGGCGTGCGGCCGGAGAAGATCTCGATGGCCGACCTCGGCCAGGCCCCCAGCGGGATGAACACCATCGACGGCACGATCATCGACGCCTCGTTCATCGGCGTCTCCACCCAGTACGTGGTGCGTGCGGTCGCCGACGCCGAGGAGGAGGTGGCGGTGTTCAGCCAGAACAGCGCCACCCGGATCCGCCAGGTCGGCGAGCAGGTCAGCCTGCACTGGCACCCCGAGCACACCTTCGGCCTGCACGAGGGCGCCTGGATCGAGGCCGAGGCCGCGGAGGTCGCCTCGTGAGCGTGGCGGCTGCTCCGGTCGGGCCGGCGGTCGGCCAGAGCACCGGCACCAGCGACGGGGCGAGCGGCGCCCGCTCCAGCAAGCTCACGCCGTACTTCCTGCTGCTGCCGCTGGCCCTGGCCCTGATCGTCTTCTTCCTGCTGCCTCTGCTCAGCCAGATCAACAGCTCGCTCACCAGCGGCGGTCTGGAGGAGGGCTACACGTTCAGCTGGGCGTTCGGCAACTACCGCGAGGTCTGGGTCGACTACTGGCCGCAGTTCCTGCGCTCCTTCGGCTACGCCGCCGTCTCCACCTTGCTGGCGCTGCTGATCGCCTACCCGCTGGCCTACACGATCGCGTTCAAGGTGGGCGACCGGGTGCGGCCGCTGATGCTGGTGTTGATCATCGCGCCGTTCTTCACCAGCTTCTTGATCAGGACGTTGGCCTGGACCACCGTGCTGGCCGACGACGGGCCGGTGGTGGGCTTCCTGCACGGGATCGGCTTCCTCAGCCTCTCCGACGCGGTGGGCCTGACCAGCGACGGCCGAGTGCTGGCCACACCGCTCGCGGTGATCCTGGGCCTCACCTACAACTTCCTGCCCTTCATGACGCTGCCGCTCTACGCCTCGCTGGAGAAGCAGGACCGCTCGCTCATCCAGGCCTCCGGCGACCTGTACGCCAGTGCCTGGGCCGGCTTCTGGAAGATCACCTGGCCGCTCTCGCTGCCCGGGGTGGTCTCGGGCACGCTGCTCACCTTCATCCCCGCGACCGGGGACTACATCAACGCCACCTTCCTCGGCTCGATGCGCGAGTCGATGTCGGGCAACGTGATCGACGCCCTGTTCCTGCGGGTCCGCGACTACAACCACGCCGCCGCCCTGTCGATCTCGCTGATGGTGGCCATCGTGGTCCTCGTCGTCTACTACGTCCGCAGGGCCGGAACGGAGGACCTCGTCTGATGGCCGTGCTCACCAAGCCGAGCGACCCGCCGCAGGAGGCCAGGCCGAGCAAGCAGGCCCCGGCCGACCCGCCTCGGCGCAAGATCAAGGGCCGGACCGGACGTTGGGTCCGCGACCACCTGGTCACCCTGTTCGGGGTGCTGGCGCTGGTCTACCTCTTCATCCCGATCGTCGTCGTGGTGGTCTTCTCGTTCAACAAGCCGGAGGGCTCGTTCAACTACACCTGGACGAAGTTCTCCCTCGACGCCTGGGCGCACCCGTGCAGCGTGGAGGGGATGTGCGGCGCCCTGGGGCTCAGCCTCAAGATCGCCGTGCTCGCCACCCTCGCCGCCACGGTGCTCGGAACGCTCGCCGCGTTCGCCCTGGTCCGGCACGAGTTCCGCGGCAAGGGGTTGGCCAACGTGTTGATCTTCGTGCCGATGGCCACCCCCGAGGTCGTCGCCGGCTCGTCGCTGCTGGTGCTCTTCGTCGGGATGGGCTTCCCGCTGGGCCAGACCACCATCTGGATCGCCCACACGGTCTTCTGCATGAGCTTCGTCGTCGTCACGGTGAAGGCCCGGCTGGTCGGGCTCGACCCGAGGCTCGAGCAGGCGGCGCAGGACCTCTACGCCAACCGGGTGCAGACGTTCATCCGGATCACCCTGCCGTTGATCATGCCGGGGATCGTCGGCGCCGCTCTGCTGTCGTTCTCGCTGTCCTTCGACGACTTCATCATCACCAACTTCAACTCCGGCTCCGAGGTCACCTTCCCGATGTTCGTCTGGGGTGCGGCCAAGAAGGCGCTGCCGCCGCAGATCAACGTGATCGGCACGGCCATGCTGCTCGTCGCCCTGCTGCTGACCGTCGCCGGCCGGATGGTCAGCGAGCGCCGCAGCCGGTGAGGCTGCCGGGCCTGTGACGGTGCGTTTCCTGCCCGGAGGCCCCACGTCACAATCATGTTGCGTGTCCAGCGGGCAACAGCGGCAAGACTTGCAGTTGTCTGCCCGGTGATCTAAGACTTGACCCCGGCGCGGGCCGCGAACTGGAGTCCGCCTTCGACGCCTCTCGAGGGGCGCAACACTTTCTGTGGAGGATGAGCATGCGAGGACGCACTCGCGCAATGGCTGCGGCCGGCCTCACGACGATCGCCCTGGTGGCGTCGGCGTGCGGCGGCGGTGGCGGCAACACCCCTGAGGCCAGCACGAGCGCGGGCGGCGGTGCCGGCGGTGGCGAGATCACCATCAACGGCTGCACCCCGGAGGCACCGCTCATCGCGGGGAACACCTCCGAGACCTGCGGTGGCAACATCATCGACGCCTTCACCGCCAAGCTGGTGCACTACAACTCCGACACGGCGGCCGCGGAGATGGACCTCGCGCAGTCGATCGAGAGCAAGGACAACCAGAACTTCACCGTCAAGCTGAAGCCGGGCCTGACGTTCACCGACGGCAGCCCCGTCGACGCGAAGAGCTTCGTGGACGCGTGGAACTACACGGCCTACGGCCCCAACGGCCAGGCCGGCTCGTACTTCTTCTCCGCCTTCGCCGGCATCGGCGACGTCAGCTGCCCCGACGCGGACTGCAAGCAGAAGCCGAAGGCCAAGACCCTCTCCGGCCTCAAGGTCGTCGACGACACCACGTTCACCATCAAGACGACGGACAAGGTCTCCAACCTGACCACGCGGCTGGGCTACTCCGCCTTCTCGCCGCAGCCGCCGTCCTTCTTCGCCGATCCCGACGCGTTCGCCAAGAAGCCGATCGGTGCCGGCCCGTTCAAGGTCGACAGCATCTCCTCGACCGAGACGGTGCTCAGCAAGAACGCCGACTACAAGGGTGTCGCCCCGGCCAAGGTCGACAAGGTCACCTTCCGCGTCTACCAGGACCCGTCCGCGGCCTACAACGACGTGGTGGCCAACAACCTCGACGTGGTGGACGCCATCCCGCCGGACCAGCTGATCGGGGACCAGTACAAGACCGACCTGGACGGCCGCAACGGCCAGCGCGAGATCGGTGGCAACGACTGGGTCACCTTCTCACCGAACGACCCCCAGCTGAAGGACAACCCGGCGCTGCGCAAGGCGATCTCGATGGCCATCGACCGGGCGGGCATCACCCAGACGGTGTTCAACGGCACCCGGACCCCGGCCACCGGCTGGGTGCCCCCGGCCGTGGACGGCTACAAGGCCGGCGCCTGCGGTGACGCCTGCACCTTCGACGCGGCCAAGGCCAAGGCGGCCTTCGACGCCGCCGGCGGCTACAAGGGCACGCTGACCTACACGACCAACGTGGACGGTGCGGGCAACGCCCAGGCAGGGGAGGCCGTCTGCAACTCGATCAAGAACGCCCTCGGGGTGGACTGCCGGCTCAACTCGGTCAACGACTTCGCGACCTTCAACAAGGGCCTCGACAGCGGGGACTACAAGGGCATCTTCCGGTCCGCCTGGCAGATGGACTACCCGTCGATCGAGAACTTCCTGGCCCCGATCTACGGCAAGGGCGCGGACAGCAACTACTCCGAGTACGCCAGCCCCGACTTCAACTCCCTGCTGCAGCAGGCTGCCGCGGCCGGCACCCCGGACGAGGCCAACGCCCTCTACCAGCAGGCCGAGGCCAAGCTGGGCGAGGACTTCCCGACCGCGCCGATCGACTACAAGAAGGCCACGTTCGGCTGGTCCACCAAGGTGGACAACGTCAAGATCACGCCGTTCGGCACGCCTGACCTGAGCTCGATCACGGTCAAGTGAGCTAGACCCGGCGGCCGGTCACGGGCAACCCCGTGACCGGCCGTCGGCGCTCCGGCCCATGATGGGCCCCAAGACCGACGACAGAGCACCAACGACAGGGGGGTGGCGTGCCGGCCTACATCGCTCGACGACTGCTGCAGATGGTCCCGGTGATCATCGGGTCGACCTTCCTGATCTTCGTCATGGTCTTCGCCCTGGGCGACCCGGTCGGCGGACGGTGCGGCCAGCGGCCGTGCCCCCCCGCCTACGTCGCCAAGTTCCGAGCCGACAACTACCTCGACCGGCCCATCCTGGTGCAGTACGGCCACTACGTCGGCCGGCTGCTCCACGGAGACCTCGGCACCTCGTTCAGCGGGGCGTCGGTGGCCCAGGACCTGCTCACCCGGTTCCCCACGACCATCAAGCTCGCTCTGATCGCGGTGCTGCTGGAGGCGGTCGTGGGTATCGTCGCCGGCGTGCTGGCCGGCATCCGCAAGGGCCGGTTCCTCGACTACCTGGTCACCCTCTCCAGCCTGGTGGTGATCTCCATCCCGGTCTTCGTGATCGGCGGCCTGGCGCAGCTCGTTTTCGGCCTGCGGCTGGGCCTCTTCCCGGTGACCGCGACCCAGGGGACCATCGGCCAGCTGATCCTGCCCGGCATCGTGCTCGGCGCCCTGTCGTTGGCCTACGTGGCGCGGCTGATGCGGGCCACGCTGGTGGAGAACCTGGGCAGCGACTACGTCCGTACCGCCAAGGCCAAGGGCCTCACGCCGACGCGGACCGTGGGCGTGCACACCCTCCGCAACTCCCTGATCCCGGTGATCACCTTCATCGGCACCGACGTCGGCGCCCTGATGGGCGGCGCGGTGGTGACGGAGCGGATCTTCAACATCAACGGCATCGGTGGCTACCTGTACCGCGGCATCACCCTCAAGGACGGCACGATCGTCGTCGGCACGGTGACCTGCCTCGTGCTGGTCTACCTGCTGGTGAACCTGCTCGTCGACGTGCTCTACGGCGTCCTGGACCCGAGGATCAGCAATGACTGACAGCCTGGTGGGCCAGGCCCGCAGCGGATCGGACGGCGACGGCTCGACGCTGCCGTCGAACGCTCCGCCGCCGGGTCCGGCCCAGAGCGACTACGGCAAGCCCGCCTCTCTGGCCTCCGACGCCTGGCGCGACCTGCGGCACAACCCGATGTTCTGGATCGCGGCGGTGCTGATCCTGGTGCTGCTGGTGATGGCGGTGGCCCCGGGCCTGTTCACCTCGGTCGACCCGACCTACGCCGTGCTCAGCGAGGCACGCCAGGGACCGTCGGAGAAGCACGCCTTCGGCACCACCGCCCTCGGCTACGACGTGTACGCCCGGACGATCTACGGCGCCCGGGCCTCCATCCTGGTGGGCATCTTCTCCTCGCTGGTCACCGCGGTGGTCGGGGTGGTCGCCGGCCTCCTGTCGGGCTTCTACGGGGGCTGGTTGGACGCGGTGCTGTCCAGGGTGGGGGAGATCTTCTTCGCGATCCCGCTGCTGCTGGGCGGCATCCTCTTCCTCTACGTCTTTCCCAACGGCCTGGAGACCCCGCTGTGGCAGCAGGTCGGCAAGATCGTCCTGGTCATTGCGGTGTTCGGCTGGCCCAGCGTGGCGCGGCTGATGCGCTCGTCGGTGCTGCAGGTGAAGCCGAACGACTACGTGACCGCAGCCCGCGCCCTCGGCGGCTCGCCGTTCCGGCTGATCGTCCAGCACATCCTGCCCAACGCGGTCGCGCCGGTCATCGTCATCTCCACGCTCAACCTCGGGGTGTTCATCTCCGTCGAGGCCACCCTGTCGTTCCTGAACATCGGGCTGCGGCCGCCGGCGGTCTCGTGGGGCATCGACATCTCCAACGCCTCCTCGATCGGGCTGGTGCGGGCGGCACCCAACATGCTGCTGTTCCCGTCGATCTTCCTGTCGGCCACGGTGCTGGCGTTCATCATGCTGGGCGACGCGGTCCGCGACGCCATCGACCCGAAGCTCCGCTAGGAAGAAGGGACCCACATGGCGCAGGCGACCCAGGCCGAGAAGCTGAGCGGCAGCCGCTACTCCGCCCAGGACGGCCTGCTGCTGGCCGTGGACGACCTCCACGTCGAGTTCCGCACCCACGAGGGAGTGGCGAAGGCCATCAACGGGGTCAACTTCGAGCTGCACGAGGGCGAGACGCTGGCCATCCTCGGCGAGTCCGGCTCGGGCAAGTCGGTGACGGCACAGGCGGTGATGGGCATCGTCGACTCCCCGCCCGGCTTCGTGACCGGCGGTGAGATCCGCTACTGCGGCCAGGACCTGCTGACCATGCCGGAGGAGCAGCGTCGTGGCATCCGGGGGCCGGAGATCTCGATGGTCTTCCAGGATGCCCTCAGCTCGCTGAACCCGGTGTTCACCGTGGGCTGGCAGATCGGGGAGATGTTCCGCATCCACCGCGGGATGAACAAGACCGACGCCCAGGAGCAGGCCGTCCGGCTGATGGAGCGGGTGTCGATCCCGGGCGCCCGGCAGCGGGTCAAGGCCTTCCCCCACCAGTTCTCCGGCGGGATGCGGCAGCGGATCATGATCGCCATGGCCATCGCGCTCGACCCGGCCGTGCTGATCGCCGACGAGCCCACCACCGCCCTCGACGTCACGGTGCAGGCCCAGATCATGGACCTGCTGTCGGAGCTGCAGGAGGAGCGCAAGATGGGGCTCATCCTGATCACCCACGACCTCGGCGTCGTCGCCGACGTCGCCGACCGGATCGCCGTCATGTACGCGGGCCGGATCGTCGAGCACGCCGACGTCTACGACCTCTACGCCCGGCCCGGCCACCCGTACTCCAAGGGTCTGCTCGAGTCGATCCCGCGGCTGGACCAGAAAGGGACCCAGCTCGCCGCCATCGGCGGGCTGCCCCCGAACCTGACGCGGATCCCGGCCGGCTGCTCGTTCAACCCGCGCTGCCGGTACGCGGCTGACGTCTGCCGGGTCGACCCGCCGCCGCCGCTGCGTGAGATCGGCCACCGCTGGCGCAGCGCCTGCCACTTCGCGGAAGAGGTACTGGCCGGCACGGCGGAGGTCACGAAGGGGACCCTCGACGGGGTCGTCCAGCCCGACCCGGCGGCTGACGAGCTGGAGCCCAGCGCCGGGGCGACGGCGATGCCGAACGAGGGGGACCGTCGATGAGCACGACCGGTGAGGTGATCCTCAAGGCCGAGGGTCTGGTCAAGCACTACCCCATCCGGGCCGGCGTGCTGCGCCGGACCGTGGGGCACGTCAAGGCCGTGGACGGGGTCTCGTTCGAGCTGCACCGGGGGGAGACCCTCGGCATCGTCGGGGAGTCCGGCTGCGGCAAGTCCTCGCTGGGCCGGTTGCTGATGCGGCTGGAGGAGCCGACGGCCGGCAACCTCACCTTCGACGGTGTCGACATGTACACCCAACGGGGCGCGGCGATGCGCCGGCTGCGTCGCGACATCCAGATCGTCTTCCAGGACCCGTACACCTCGCTCAACCCGCGCCGGACGGTCGGCGACATCATCGGCGAGCCGTTCGACATCCACCCCGACGTCGTGGTGCGGGGCAGCCGGCGGCGCAAGGTGCAGGAGCTGCTCGACCTGGTCGGGCTGAACCCCGAGCACATCAACCGCTACCCGCACCAGTTCTCCGGCGGCCAGCGGCAGCGGATCGGGATCGCCCGGGGCGTCGCCCTCAACCCCAAGGTGCTGATCTGCGACGAGCCGGTCTCGGCGCTGGACGTCAGCGTCCAGGCCCAGGTGGTGAACCTGCTGGAACGGCTGCAGGACGAGCTGGGACTGGCGTACGTTTTCATCGCCCACGACCTGTCGGTGGTCCGGCACATCTCCGACCGGGTCGGCGTGATGTACCTGGGCAACCTGGTGGAGATCGGCGACGAGGACCAGATCTACTCCCGGCCCACCCACCCGTACACCCAGGCGCTGCTCTCCGCGGTCCCGGTACCCGACCCGACGTTGCGGAGCAGCCGGCAGCAGATCAAGCTGACCGGCGACGTGCCCAGCCCGGCCAACCCGCCGTCGGGGTGCCGGTTCCACACCCGCTGCTTCAAGGCGGCCGAGAAGTGCAGTGTCGACGTGCCGCTGCTGGAGCCACGTCCAGACGGCGTCTCCGCGCACGACTCGGCCTGCCACTTCGCTGCCCCGATGTCGCTGGTCGGCAGCTAGGACATGGGTCGCTCGAGGCGCGGCTCCGCATAGGCTGGCGCGGTGACTTCGACCGCTACTGCGGACCGGCGGCTGATGCTGGTCCACGCCCACCCCGACGACGAGACGATCGGCAACGGCGTCACGATGGCCCGCTACGCCGCGGAGGGGGCGCTGGTCACGCTGGTGACCTGCACCCTGGGCGAGGAGGGCGAGGTCCTCGTCCCCGAGCTGGAGCACCTCGGCGCCGACCACGACGACCTCCTCGGCCCGCACCGGCTGGGCGAGCTGGAGCAGGCCATGGACGCGCTCGGGGTCACCGACTTCGTCCGGCTGGGCGGCGACTTCGGCTACCGCGACTCCGGGATGGCCTACGACGACAGGCGGCGGGCGATCGCCCGCGACGTGCTGCGGGACGGGATCTTCTGGACCGCCGACCTGACCGCCGCGTCGAACGAGCTGGTGGCGCTGATCCGCGACCGGCGCCCGCACGTCCTCCTCACCTACAACGAGATCGGCGGCTACGGCCACCCCGACCACGTGCAGGCGCACCGGGTGGCGATGTACGGCTACCTGCTGGCGGGTGTGCCCACGTACCGGCCCGACCTCGGCGAGGCGTGGTCGGTGCCGCGGGTGCTCTGGAACACGATGAGCCGCGAGCGGATGCGGCAGGGCATCGAGGCGCTGCGGGCCTCTGGTGACACCGAGACCTTCGCCGACTGGGACGTCGACAACCCGGACCTGCCGATGGTGTCCGCCGACGCCGACATCGCCGCTGAGATCAGCGGCGAGGAGTACGTGGAGGCCAAGCTCAAGGCGATGCGGGCCCACGCCACCCAGATCACCGAGGACGGCCCCTTCTTCGCCGCCGGCAAGGCGCTGGGGGACCAGATGTGGGGGCACGAGTACTACCGGTTCGTGGCCGGCGTCCCCTTCCCGGCCGCCGACGGCTGGGCCGACGACCTCTTCGCCGGCCTGGTCTGACCCTGTCCACCACGGTTCCCGCCCCAACCGCCCGACCGGACGGTCGACGCCGCCGGCGCGCGCTCCGCGCCGGTGCGGTCGTTCTCGGGGCGGTCGCCGCGCTCTACCTGCTCGGCCACCTGCTGGCGGGTCACAGGCTGCCGGCCGACGCCGCGGTGTCCGGGGTGGCCGTCGGGGGGCTCAGCCCCGCCGCGGCCCAGCAGCGGCTGACCGACCAGCTCGCTCCCAGGATCGACGCTCCGCACCCGGTGACGGCCGGTACGACCACGACCACGCTGGTTCCCGCCGACGCCGGGCTCGGCGTCGACTACGCCGCCAGCGTCCGGGCCGTGGGTGGCGGCTCCAGCTGGAGCCCGCGCCACATCGCGCTGGTCCTCCTCGGCGGCAGCGCGGCCACGGCGGCGGTGGCGACGGTCGACCAGCCCCGGCTGGACGCGGCGGTCCAGGGGGTGGCCACCCGGGTGGACCGGCGCCCGTCCGACGCCGGCCTGGCCCTGCGGGACGGGTCCTACCGGGTGACGAAGGGACGCACCGGCCTCGAGCTGCAGCAGCCCGCGGCGGCCGCGGCGCTGGTCGATGGCTGGCTGGGCGAGGCACCCGTGGCCCTGCCGGTCGCCGCGACCGACCCCGCGGTGACCACGGCCGAGGCCGAGCAGGTCCGGACGGCCGTCGCCCAGCCGGCGCTCAGCGGCCCCGTCCGGGTGCGGGCCGGGGACGCCGGCCGCTTCTCGGTGACCCCCGCCATGATCCGGACCGCCCTCACCTTCCCGGCCAAGGACGGCACCCTGGCCGCCTCCCTGGACGCCGACGCCCTGCGGAAGGCGGCCGAGCCGGCGTTGCGGACCGTCGTCTCCAGCCGTCCGCGCGACGCACGAGTCCGGCTGGTGGGCGGTGAGCCGAAAGTCGTGCCCGCCGTCGACGGCACCGAGGTCTCCGCCTCGGCCCTGGCCGCGGCGGTCGAGCCGGTGCTGACCAAAGACGGTTCCGAGCGGACCGCGACGGTGGAGCTGACGGGGGCGAAGGCCGCGTTCTCCACCGCCGACGCCAAGGCCCTGGGCATCACCGAGGTGACGGGTGAGTTCACCACCTACTTCCCGTACGCGGAGTACCGCAACGTCAACATCGGCCGCGCGGCCGAGCTGATCAACGGCACCGTCGTGCGGCCGGGCAAGACGTTCTCGTTGAACAAGGTGGTGGGCGAGCGGACCAGGGCGAACGGCTTCACCGAGGGCTTCATCATCTCCGGCGGCAAGTTCAAGCGGGAGCTCGGCGGCGGGGTGTCCCAGAGCGCGACCACGACCTACAACGCCATGTTCTTCGCTGGACTGACCGACATCGAGCATGAGCCGCACACCCTCTACATCGACCGCTACCCGCCCGGCCGCGAGGCCACCGTGGCCTGGCCGAACCTGGACATGGAGTTCGGAAACGACACCCGCTACGGCGTGCTCGTGGCGGCAGAGGTGACCAGGGCGACGCCCAGCCGACGCGGCTCGATCACCGTCACCATGTGGTCGACCAAGACCTGGGACAAGGTCACCTCGACGACGCCGCAGAAGTCGAACTTCACCACCGGTCGCGACCTCGTCGACGACTCCGCCTCGTGCGAGCCCCAGGTGCCGGCCCAGGGCTTCGACGTCAGCTACGCCCGGCTGTTCTACCGTGACGGCCAGGTCGCCAAGCGGCAGAACTTCTCCTGGCGCTACGGGCCCACCGACCGGATCCGCTGCGACTGAAATCGGTGTTGACACTTCCGAGGCGACTACGCCTCGGACGTGACAACGGTCCGGGCCGAGGCCGGGGCCAGGTAGCGGTACCGGTGGTGCAGGGTGAAGCCCATCCGCTCGTACGCGGACCGGGCGGCGCCGTTCGCGGTGGCCACCTGGAGGTAGGCGTACCGGGCGCCGCGGCGGGCGGCCCAGTGCCCGAGGACGGCCATCATCCGGCTCGCCCGGCCCTGCTGCCGGTGCTCGGGCCGCGTCCAGATCGCCGCGTAGCCCAGCCAGTCCCCGCTGAGGTGCCCCCGGGCGATGGCCTGCGGCGTGCCGTCGGGTCCCGGGACGCTGGCGAAGGCGCGCGGCGGGTGGCCGGCCAGGATGAGCCGCAGCAGGCCGGGGTCCGGTGCCCCTGACTGGTCGAGGGCGCCGGGCCGGCTCTCCCCGTAGGCGTGCCACCAGGCCACCTCGAGATCCTCGGTGAGCCGGACGCCCGGCGGGGGCGGGTCGCGGCCGAGCAGGTCGGCCAGCCGTAAGGCCAGCACGTCGGTGTCCACGTAGTCCTCGGCCCAACCGAGGGCCCGGAGCTCGGCCTCGGGCTCGCCACCCTGGACCACCTGGGCGCGGGCCGGGATGGCGTTGAGCGCCGCGTAGGCCTCGATCCGACGGGCGGCCTCGGCGACGGGCATCCCAGGATCGCCGACGGCGAGGCAGCTGTTGGCCCGGCCGGTGAAGCCGCCGCCGGAGCGCAACGTCCACTCCCCGAGCGGGTCGTGCAGGGCCAGCCAGCCGGGCAGCGCGAGCCGCTCCAGCTCCTCGGGGCTCACCCGGGCGACCGGGGGCCCGCCGGGCGCCACCGTGACGCGGCGGGCGGCCAGCACGTCGGCCCGTTCGACGACGACCCGATGGCCGTCACCGGCCGTGCTGAGGTGCAGGTGCGTGTCGGCCAGCAGGTCGACCCAGCCGACCGCGTCGGTGGCCGAGCCGTCCGGCAGCCGGTGCCGCACGACCCACCGCTCGCCCGGTCGCGCCGACCGGAGCCGGTCGTGGGGGTGCAGATTGCGCATCGTGGCCGTTTCTGAGGTATGCCTGCGTGGAGTGCGGTGTGCGCCGGAGGTGATACTAGGGCGAGCACCAACCGCCAGCCCGAACGAGGAGTCACCCGTGACGTACGTCATCGCCCAGCCCTGTGTGGATCTGAAGGACCGGGCGTGCGTCGAGGAGTGTCCGGTCGACTGCATCTACGAGGGCAAGCGGATGCTCTACATCCACCCCGACGAGTGCGTCGACTGCGGCGCCTGCGAGCCGGTCTGCCCGGTCGAGGCGATCTTCTACGAGGACGACACCCCCGAGGAGTGGAAGGAGTACTACAACGCGAACGTGGACTTCTTCACCGACCTCGGCTCGCCCGGCGGGGCGGCCAAGCTCGGCGTGATCGAGAAGGACCACGCGCTGATCGAGGCGCTGCCCCCGCAGGCGCAGCCCGAGTGACCTTCCCGGCGTCCTCGTCGTGAGGGTGTCCGCCGGACTGCCGGACTTTCCGTGGGACACGCTGGCGGGGGCCAAGGCCACCGCCGTCGCGCATCCCGACGGCGTCGTCGACCTGTCCATCGGGACGCCCGTGGACGCGACGCCCGCCCTCGGTCGGCAGGCGCTCGCGGCCGCGGCGGACAGTCCCGGCTACCCGACGGTCGCGGGCACTTCGGAGCTGCGGGCCGCGATCGCGACCTACCTGGACGATCGCTGGGCAGCCGGGGGCATCGCCCCTGACGCGACCCTGCCGGTGATCGGCACCAAGGAGCTGGTGGCCTGGCTGCCCACCCTGCTCGGGCTGGGGCCCGACGACCTGGTGGTGGTGCCGCGAACGGCCTACCCGACGTACCTGGTGGGCGCCCGAGTGGCCGGCTGCCGGACCGTCGCGGCCGACGACCTCACCGGGCTCGGCGACGAGCGGCCCGCTCTGGTCTGGCTCAACTCCCCCTCCAACCCGACCGGGCAGGTGCTGGCGGCCGAGGTGCTGGCCGAGCGGGTACGCGAGGCGCGTGCCCGGGGAGCCGTCGTGGCCTCCGACGAGTGCTACGGCGAGTTCGGCTGGGAGGCCGAGCCCGTGTCCGCGCTCGCCCCGCAGGTCAGTGGCGGGGACCACCGCGGCGTGCTGGCCCTGCACTCGTTGTCCAAGCGCTCCAACCTCGCCGGCTACCGCGCGGGCTTCGTGGCCGGCGACCCGGAGCTGGTCGCGGAGCTGCTCGCCGTCCGCAAGCACGTCGGGATGATCGTGCCCCGACCGGTGCAGGAGGCGATGCGGGTGCTGCTGGGGGACGACCTGCACGTCGCAGAGCAGCGCGGCCGCTACCTCGGCCGTCGGGCGGTGCTGCGGCCGGCCCTGGAGGCGGCCGGATTCCGGATCGACCACTCGCAAGGCTCGCTCTACCTCTGGGCCACTCGGGACGAGGACTGCCGGACGTCGGTGGACTTCCTGGCCGGCCTCGGCATCCTGGCCGCACCGGGGGACTTCTACGGGGCCGACGCCGCGCAGCACGTCCGGCTCGCCCTGACCGCGACGGACGAGCGGATCGCCGCCGCCGCTTCCCGGCTGGTCAGCAGCGGCGGTCGTGCGAGCGACCACACGCGCTGACCAGTCGGGGCAGAAGCGGGCTTCAGCGCAGGGTGACCCGGACCTCGCCGGCCGGCAACGCGGTGCGGTTGACCTCCCAGGCGGCCAGGGTGACGCCGTCGCTGGTCCAGGTGCGGTCACCGACGGTGACCGACGCGACACCGTAACGGGCGGCGTTGGCGACGGCATGATGTCCGTACGCCCACGCCCGCCGCGCCTTGCCGGCGTCGACGGTCACGGTGGCTCCCTCGCTCGTGTGGTCCACCGGACCGAGCGTCTTCTGCATCGAGGCGACCAGGGCGTCCGCGTTCCCGGGCTTGCCCTGCCGTTCGAGGCAGCTGAGCCCGCCGGGTGAGCTGCCGGTCAGGGCGCTGGCGAGCACCCGGCCGTCAGCCTCGTGGTCGCGGTAGGCGTCGGGGTACCCGCTGCGCTGCACCTTCTGCGCGACCTCGGTGATGTCGTCGCTCTCCCAGTTCTTGACCTTCACCAGAGCGTCGTAGAAGGCGTCCGTCGCGTAGTAGGGGTCACGCAGCTGCGTGACGGTGCCCCAGCCCTGGGACGGACGCTGCTGGAACAGCCCGACCGAGTCCCGGTCGCCGGCCGTCAGGTTGCGGATCCCCGACTCCTGGTAGACCGTGGCCATCGCGATCGAGGCGGCGCGGGGAACCAGGCCGCGCCGCACGGAGAGCCCGACGATGATCGAGGTCAGGTGCGCCTGCTCGAGGGTCAGGGTGACCGAGCGGTCCCCGGCCGTCGCGACGCAGCGCTGCTGGCCGGGCACCGGAGCGGTCACGCCGCGGTCCCGCAGCAGCGCAACGGTGGCGACGATGCCGCCGAGGACCAGCAGCAGCGCCAGCACCAGGCAGCCCAGCCCGCGGCGGGTGGCTCGGGTGGTCACCGGCTCAGTTGGCGTGCAGTGCGGCGTTCAGCTCGATCCCCACGCCCACCCGCCGGCGGACCTCGATGGTGCCGGTGAGGGAGTTCCGCAGGAACAGCAGGTTCGACTCACCGGACAGGGTGCGGGCCTTGACCACCTTGCCGCCGGGCAGCGTGACCTTGGTGCCGGCGGTCACGTAGAGGCCGGCCTCCACCACGCAGTCGTCCCCGAGGGCGATGCCGACGCCGGCGTTCGCCCCCACCAGGCAGCGCTCGCCGATCGAGATGACCTCGGTCCCGCCGCCGGACAGGGTGCCCATGATCGAGGCGCCGCCGCCGACGTCGGAGCTCGGGCCGACGACCACGCCGGCGGAGATGCGGCCCTCGACCATCGACGTGCCCAGCGTCCCCGCGTTGTAGTTGACGAAGCCCTCGTGCATCACCGTCGTGCCCTCGGCCAGGTGGGCGCCCAGCCGGACGCGGTCGGCGTCGGCGATCCGGACGCCGGCGGGCAGCACGTAGTCGACCATTCGCGGGAACTTGTCCACGCCGAAGACGGTGACGTGGCCCAGCCGCGCGCGTAGCCGGGCCCGGACGTCCTCGAAGCCCGCGACGGCGCACGGCCCTGCGTTCGTCCAGACGACGTTCGGCAGCTGTCCGAAGACACCGTCCAGGTTCAGGCTGCGGGGCGCGGCGAGCCGGTGGCTCAGCAGGTGCAGTCGCAGGTAGACGTCGGAGGTGCCCTCTGGCGGCGCGTCGAGGTCGATGACCACCCGGACGATCGCGGTGCGGACCGCGCGGTCGGCGTCGGTGCCGGCGGCGGCCTCGAGGGCGGCCGGCGGCTCCTGGCCGGGCGGCGGTCCGCCGAGCGCGGGGGAGGGGAACCAGGTGTCGAGCACGCCTGCGGTCTCGTGCACCGTGGCCAGGCCCCAGCCCCAGGCGGTACGGCTCTCGCGGCCCGAGTCGGTCGTCATGGGCCACGAGCGTACCGGTGACGGCGGGAGGGCCGGCCGGCCGACCGCTAGGGTGCCGGGGTGGCTGCTCCCCTTGATCTCGAAGGCGACGTCGTCGCCCTGTTGCGCGCACTGGTCGATGTCGAGTCGGTCAGCGGCAACGAACGGGCCGTGACCGACCTGGTCGAGCAGGCTCTGCGCCCGTACGCCCACCTGCAGGTCAGCCGGTACGGCAACGTCGTGGTCGCCCGGACCGAGCTGGGCCGAGACGAGCGCGTGGTCGTCGCCGGCCACCTGGACACCGTGCCGATCGCGGCCAACGTGCCCTCCCGTGTCACGGAGGAGGACGGCCGGACGCTGGTCTGGGGCCGTGGTGCCTGCGACATGAAGGGCGGCGTGGCCGTCCAGCTGGCGGCGGCGGCCGCGCTGACCGAGCCCCGGCACGACCTCACCTGGATCTTCTACGACGGCGAGGAGATCGAGGAGGACCACAACGGGTTGAAGGCACTTGCGGCCTCCCACCCTGAGCACCTGGACGCGGTGTTCGCGGTGCTGTGCGAGCCCACCAGCGCCCGGATCGAGGGGGGCTGCCAGGGGACGATGCGTGCCCTGGTCGAGCTGACCGGCGTCGCGGCGCACTCCGCCCGCGCGTGGAAGGGCCACAACGCCATCCACGACGCCGGCGCCGTGCTGCAGGTCTTGGCCGACCACACCCCGGCGGAGGTGCTGGTGGACGGGCTGACGTACCGCGAGGGCCTCAACGCCGTCCGGATCGGCGGCGGCATCGCGGGCAACGTCATCCCGGATCGGTGCGAGATCGAGGTCAACTACCGCTTCGCCCCCGACAAGTCGCCCGAGCAGGCCGAGGCGTACCTCCGTTCGGTGCTCGCCGGCTTTCCCGTCCAGATCACCGACGCCGCCGCCGGCGCCCGGCCGGGCCTGGACCAGCCGGCCGCGGCGGAGTTCCTGGCGGCCGTGGGCGGGGAGCCCAGCGCGAAGTTCGGCTGGACCGACGTCTCCCGCTTCAGCGCCCGCGGCGTGCCGGCCGTCAACTTTGGTCCCGGGGACCCCAACCTGGCCCACGCCGACGACGAACGGTGCCCGGCTGAGGAGGTCGTCGCCTGCCGCGACGCGCTGCTGCGCTGGCTCGGCTGAACGGTTGCCTAGGCTGGGCCGATGTCTGACCACCGCTACGTCCAGGGGCCTGTCGTCCGCGAGGGCGACCAGGTCCCGGACACCACGACCGACCAGCGCCTGCTCGACGGGCCGGGCTCGAACGAGTGGCTGCACAGCGACCCCTGGCGGGTGCTGCGGATCCAGGCGGAGTTCGTCGAGGGTTTCGGCACGATGTCGGAGCTGGGACCGGCGATCAGCGTCTTCGGCTCCGCCCGCACCAAGCCGGACGACCCCTTCTACGCCGCCGCCGAGCTGATCGGACGCCGGCTGGCCGAGGCCGGCCGGGCGGTGATCACCGGCGGCGGCCCCGGGATCATGGAGGCGGCCAACCGGGGCGCGTCGGGGGCAGGCGGGGTCTCGGTCGGTCTCGGGATCGAGCTGCCGATGGAGTCCGGGCTCAATCCCTACGTCAACCTCGGGATCAACTTCCGCTACTTCTTCGTCCGCAAGACGATGTTCGTCAAGTACGCCCAAGGGTTCGTGGTGATGCCGGGCGGCTTCGGCACGCTGGACGAGCTGTTCGAGTCCCTCACGCTGGTGCAGACGCGCAAGGTCACGTCATTCCCGGTCGTGCTCTTCGGTCGCGCGTACTGGCAGGGCCTGCTGGACTGGCTGAGCGGGTCGGCGCTGAGTGAGGGCACGATCTCACCGCGCGACCTGGACCTCGTCCACCTCACCGACGACGTCGACGAGGCGATCGAGCTGGTCCTGGGCTCGGCCTGAGCACAGCGAGTAGGGATCTGCCGCGTACTCGCGGCAGATCATTACTCCCTCTTCGGCCTCTGGCACGATCGGGGGATGGAATGGTTTATCGCGGCAGCCGCGATCGTGGCTCTGGGGGTCGCGGCGATGGCGGCGGCCGGAGGCGGAGGCGGCATGAGCAGGGAACCGGTTTACGACGTCTACCGCCAGCAACTGCCGGACCGCCCGCTCACCGCGGACGACATCCAGCAGGCCCGGTTCGGCGTCGCCCTCCGCGGCTACGCGATGGGCCAGGTGGACGACCTGCTGGAGCGGCTCGGTCGGGAGATCGCCGAACGGGACGCCCGGATCGCCGCGCTCACGGGTGAGAGCAGCGCGCCGGCGGAGCCACCGGCGCTGGACCAGGACCCGGAGCCGGTGCGTCCGTGAGCACCCGCCTCGAGGTCGCTGCCACGACCGAGGCCGACCTCGACCGCTCCTGGGAGGTGCTCGTCGACTGGGCCGGCCAGTCCCGCTGGATCCCCCTGACCACCGTGGACGTGGCCCAGGGCGACGGGCGCGGCGTGGGCAGCCGGCTGGTGGCGCTCTCGGGCTTCTGGCTGGGTCGGGTCCCGGTGGGGCTGCTCGACCGGTTCGTGGTCACGGGCTGGTCGCCACCCCGCGAGGGCGAGGCCGAGCTGGAGGTGCTGCACCTCGGCCCGTACTTCACCGGCGAGGGCGTCTTCCACCTGCACGACCTCGGCGACCGGACGGAGGTCCGCGCGACGGAGGTGTTCACCGTGCCCGGGGGACCGCCGACCAACGTGCCGGCCCGCTGGCTGCTGCCGCTGATGCGGGTGGCCTTCGGTTCCAGCCTGCGCCAGTTCGCGGCCGTCGCCGAGGGACGGGGTCGCTCGTGAGCGTGCTGCCGGGGGCCGACGGCCGGCTCCGCTGCTCCTGGGCGCTCGGGGCGCCGGAGTACGTCGACTACCACGACCTGGAGTGGGGTCGGCCGGTGCGCACCGTGACGGGCCTGTACGAGCGGATGACCCTGGAGGCGTTCCAGTCCGGACTGGCCTGGATCACCATCCTGCGCAAGCGCGAGGGCTTCCGGGCCGCCTTCGCCGGCTTCGACCCCGAGCGGGTGGCCGCGTTCGGCGAGGACGACGTGGCCCGGCTGATGGCCGACGCCGGCATCGTCCGGAACCGGGCCAAGATCGAGGCCGCCATCAGCAACGCCCGGGTCGTGGCCGAGCTGGGACCGGCGTACGCGGAGCTGATCTGGTCCCACGCCACGCCGGACCGGCCGCGGCCCACCGCCGAGGACGTACGGCCCACCACGCCCGAGTCGGTCGCCCTGGCCAAGGCCCTGAAGGGGGCGGGCATCCGCTTCTTCGGCCCGACCACCGCGTACGCCCTGATGCAGGCCTGCGGACTGGTGGACGACCACCTCGTCGGCTGCTTCGTCGCTCCCCACCCCGACTTGTCAGAACCTGGTTGCCCTATGGGCCAACTGGGTTCTGACAAGTCGGCTACAGCGAGGATCAGCGGCCCGTGAACTCCGGCGGACGCTTGGCCAGGAACGCTTCCACGGCGGAGCGGTGGTCGGCCGAGGCGCCCGTCCGCCGCATCTGCTCGGCCTCGAAGCCGAGCGCGGCGGCCAGCGGTACGCCTGCCGCGTAGCCGACCGCCTGCCGGATCGCCCCGTACGCCAGGCTCGGGCCGGTGGCCAGCGCCCGGGCCCGCTCGGCCACCCGGGCGGCGAACTCCTCGTCCGGCACCACCTCGGTGGCGAGGCCCAGCCCCAGGGCCTCCGCGGCGGACACCGTCCGGCCGCTCAGCAGCAGCTCCAGCGCCCGGCCGGCACCGACCAGCCGGGGGAGCGTCCAGGAGCAGCCGGTGTCGCAGGAGAGCCCGACGCCGGCGAACGCCAGGGTGAAGCTGGCGGACGCGGCCAGCACCCGGACGTCGGCGAGGAAGGCCAGCGAGGCGCCCGCCCCGGCCGCGACGCCGTTGACCGCAGCGAGCACCGGCTTGTCCATCGTGTGCAGGACGAGAGCGATCGGGTTGTACTGCTCGGGCACGGTCCGCCACACGGCCTCCGCCGAGGAGTGCAGCAGGCCCTCGACGTGCTCGCGCAGGTCCTGGCCGGCGCAGAAGGCGCGCCCGGTCCCGGTGAGCACGACACAGCGGACGCCGTCGTCCGCGGCGAGCTCGCGCAGACCGGCCAGCAGCGCGGTCTTGGTCGCGTCGTCCAGGGCGTTGAGGGCCTTCGGCCGGGTGAAGGTGACGGTGCCGACAGCGTCGGTCACCTCGATCCGCAGGCCCGCCGTCGTCATGGCTGCGACTGTAACCGGCGCCGCTCCCCGAAATCCGGACCCACCTGTTCGGCCCCGGTGCAGGCGCGGGTTTCGCCAGTACGGAATAATTGTCCTAAACGCCGGAAGACGACAGACAAGGATGGACGATGGCTGCAATGAAGCCGCGGACTGGTGACGGCCCCATGGAGGTCACGAAAGAAGGCCGGGGAATCGTCATGCGCGTGCCGTTGGAAGGCGGCGGACGGCTGGTCGTCGAGCTGAACGCGGCCGAAGCCGCCGAGCTGGCCGGCGCTCTCAAGGCTGTCGTCGGCTAGGTCTCCGCCCGACCCGTACGTCGAGAGCCCCGCTGCACCTCACGCGCAGCGGGGCTCTCGCCGTTCCTCAGCCTGCGGAAGGGGTCGGCACCTACCCGTGGACTCGGATGGCCTCGCGGTAGACGTCGACGGTCTCGGCGGCGATCTTGGCCCAGCTGAACTCGTCGATGCAGCGCTGCCGGCCGGCGAGGCCGAAAGCCGCGGCCCGGTCGCGGTCGGCGGTCAGGGAGTTGATGCGCTCGGCGAGGGTGGACTCGAAGGCGGCCACCGCCCCGGGGTCGCCGGCGGCGGCGGGGTCGTAGGGCACCAGGTAGCCGGTCTCGCCGTCGACCACGACCTCGGGGATCCCGCCGACGGCCGAGGCCACGACGGCGGTCTCGCACGCCATGGCCTCGAGGTTGACGATCCCGAGCGGCTCGTAGACCGACGGGCAGGCGAACACCGTGGCGTGGCTGAGCACCTGGCGCACCGAGGCACGGGGCAGCATCTCCTGGACCCAGATCACGTTGCCGCGCGCGGTCTTGAGGTGGGCGAAGGCGTCGTCGAACTCGGCGGCGATCTCCGGGGTGTCCGGGGCGCCGGCCAGCAGCACGAGCTGGGTGTCGGCGTCCAGCTGCTCGGCGGCGCGGACGAGGTGGACCAGCCCCTTCTGCCGGGTGATCCGGCCGACGAAGACCACCGAGGGCCGGTCGAGGTCCATGCCCAGACCGGTGACGACGTCGGTGCCGAGGTCGGGAGAGAACTCCTCGGTGTCGATGCCGTTCTTGACCACGTGCACCTTGGCCGGGTCGAGGTCGGTGTAGGACTCCAGGACCCCGGTGCGCATCCCGTTGCTGACCGCGATGACGGCGTCGGCACCCTCGAACGCGGTCCGCTCGGCCCAGGAGGACAGCTGGTAGCCCCCACCCAGCTGCTCGGCCTTCCAGGGACGGTGCGGCTCCAGGGAGTGCGCGCTGACCACGTGCGGGATGCCGTGGAGGAGCCCCGCCAGGTGCCCGGCCAGGTTCGCGTACCAGGTGTGGGAGTGCACGAGGTCGACGTCGGGTACCGCGGCGGCCATCGACAGGTCGGCGCCGAAGACGCGCAGAGCCGCGTTGGCGCCTGGCGGGTAGGTCTCGGCGTGCGCCGTCGCGCCCTCGCGGGGCTCGCCCATGCACTGCACGTCGACGTCGATCAGGCGTCGCAGCTGCGGCACCAGCTGGGCCACGTGGACGCCGGCGCCGCCGTAGATCGAGGGCGGGTACTCGCGGGTGAGCAACGAGATGGACAGCCGGGCGTCGTTGGCGGTCGTCATGTCCGGCATGCTCCCACAGCGCGGCCGTCCGCGGCACGGGACGGTCGACCCCCCCTTGTCCCCCTGACGGCCCACACCCTAGGTTTCTGGGTATGGCAGCGCGACCGAAGGTGCTCTCGATTGTCCTGGCTGGTGGCGAGGGGAAGCGGCTGATGCCGCTGACCATGGACCGGGCCAAGCCTGCTGTCCCCTTCGGTGGCACGTACCGGCTGATCGACTACGTGCTGTCCAACCTGGTCAACGCGGAGATGCGGCAGATCGCGGTGCTCACGCAGTACAAGTCGCACTCCCTCGACCGGCACATCTCGCTGACCTGGCGGATGTCGACCATGCTCGGCAACTTCGTCACCCCGGTGCCGGCCCAGCAGCGGCTCGGCCCGCACTGGTACCAGGGCAGCGCGGACGCCATCTACCAGTCGCTGAACCTGATCCTGGACGACGAGCCGGACTACGTCGTGGTCTTCGGCGCCGACAACATCTACCGGATGGACGTCAAGCAGATGCTGGACGCCCACATCGAGGGCGGTCGGGCCTGCACCGTGGCGGCCATCCGGGTGCCGCGCAGCCAGGCGAGCGCGTTCGGGGTGATCGACGCCGGTCCCGACAACAAGATCGAGCAGTTCCTGGAGAAGCCGGCCGACCCGCCCGGCCTGGTCGACGACCCGAACTCCTCCTTCGCGTCCATGGGCAACTACATCTTCACCACCAAGGCGCTGATCGAGGCGCTGACCAGCGACGCCGAGCTGGACGGCTCCCGCCACGACATGGGGGGCGACATCATCCCCAGCTTCGTTGGCAGCGGTGACGCCCAGGTCTATGACTTCAGCAGCAACGAGGTCCCCGGCAGCAGCGACCGCGACCGGGCCTACTGGCGCGACGTCGGGACGATCGACGCCTACCACGAGGCCCACATGGACCTGGTCTCGATCGACCCGGTCTTCAACCTCTACAACCTGGACTGGCCGATCTGGACCTACCCGGTGCAGATGCCGGGGGCGAAGTTCACCCTGCGCGGGCTCTCCCTCGACTCCATCGTCAGCCCCGGCTGCATCATCTCCGGCGGTTCCATCGAGACCTCGGTGCTGTCACCGAACGTCCGGGTGGCCGAGAACTCCAAGGTCAGCCGCTCGGTCATGCTGTCGAACGTCCGGGTCGGCAAGAACGCCGAGATCCGCAACGCCATCCTGGACAAGAACGTCGTCGTCCCCGACGGCGGCAAGGTCGGCGTGAACAAGGCCGACGACCTCGCCCGCGGCTTCACGATCTCCGACACCGGCATCACCGTCGTCGGCAAGGGCGTGAAGGTCCTCCCCGTCTAGCCCGTCCACCGGCTCACCGGACTCGACGGTCGGTCTCGGCTCGTCGGCCCCGGCTCGGGCCGGTTCAGCCGCCCGCCGCTGCCAGCTTCCCCGGGTTGCGAAGCAGCAGCACTGTCGCGACGAGGCCGCCGTCGAGGACGAGCACGAAGACGCTGTCGAGCAGCCGGGATCCGTCGGGCGCCGTCTGGTAGAGGCCGACGGCCGGCTGGCCGTTCACCTCCAGCGCGTCTGGGGTGAGTGCCGTCGCTTCGGCCTGGCCGAGGACGCCGACGGCGAACCGCAGGACCTTGTCGCGGCCCTGGATCGGGCGCAGCGCCGCCCGGCGCACCCCGCCGCCGTCGCTGACCAGGACCACGTCCGGCGCGAGGAGCTGCACGAGGTCGCCGATCGACCCGTCCCGGGTGGCGCGCAGGAAGCGGGACGTGACCTCGGCGTGGGTGGAGGGGTCCACCGGGTGCCGCGGTGCCCGCTCGCGCAGCCGCACCTTGGCCCGGTGGACGAGCTGGCGGACGCCGGCCTCGGTCCGCTCGAGGCTGTCCGCCACCTCGGGGTATCCGACATCGAAGACCTCGTGCAGCACGAAGGCCGCCCGCTCGGCGGGGGTGAGGCTCTCCAGCAGGACCAGCATCGCGTAGGAGACCGACTCGGCGACCTCGACGTCGTGCTCCACTCCCACCCGGTCGAGGTCGACGACCGGTTCGGGCAGCCAGGGGCCGACGTAGTCCTCCCGCTGCCGGGTCAGCTGGCGGGCCCGGTTGAGCGCCAGCCGGGTGCCGATCCGGACGAGGTAGGCCCGGGGGTCCCCGATGGTGCCCGGATCGACGTCGGACCACCGCAGCCAGGTCTCCTGGGCGACGTCCTCGGCGTCGCTCAGGCTGCCGAGCACGCGGTACGCCGCGCCGACCACCGCTCCCCGGTGTGCTCCGAACAGGGCGGCCGCCCGGCCCTCCGGTTCCACGGTCCGGGCCGGGTCGGTCAAGCCGGGGTCCGCTCGGGCAGGTCGCACTGGTCGCGGAAGCCCTGGCCGGTCAGGCCCATCGCCGCGTTCGTGCGGGACCGCCAGTTCTCCAGGGCCACCAGAGCGGTCAGCTCGACGACCTGGGCGTGGTCGAACCAGGTGCCCAGGGCGGCCACCAGCTCGTCGGTCACCTGCGGTGGCGTCGCGGTCATCGCCTCGGCGTAGCCGAGCACGCAGCGCTCGCGTTCGGTGAAGGTCCCCGGAGCGGCGTCGCGCCAGTGCGGGGTGGCCGTGAGCTTGGCGGCAGGCACCCCCTCGTGCCGGGACTGCCAGTAGCCGAAGTCCAGGCACCACTCGCAGCCGATGGCCGCCGCCGCGGCGAGAGTGGCGAGACCCCGGACGGTCGGGTCGAGGGTGTTCCAGCGGGCGGCGCTGGTCTCCGTGCGCATCAGCGTGGTCAGGACGCGCCGGTTGTGCATCGCGACGAGCCCAGGCTGGAGGACGGCTCCGTAGCGCCGGCGGCTCCAGGCCTCGATCGCCCGGATGACCAGGGTCCGACGGTGCTGCAGCGGGACCCGGGCCTGCTGCTGGACGGCGATCGGACGGGTGGTGGCAGACATGGCTCCTACTTCCTCACGGCTCGGTCGTGCCGTTCACTGCGAGGACACCGGCGAGCCGCGGTTTGTGACAGCCGCCGCGTCCAGCCTCTTCGGTGCCTGCTCAGCCCTTGACGGCCACCAGCAGACCGTCGCCGACGGGAAGCAGTGAGGTGACGAGGTCCTCGTCGTCGCGGACCAGCTCGAGGGCCGCGCGCACCGACTCGGTCTCCTCGTCGGTCTGGGCGGGGTCGGCGATCCGGTCGTGCAGCAGCGCGTGGTGCACCACGAGGACACCGCCGTGCCGCAGCAGCCGGATGCCCTGCTCGACGTACTCGGGGTACTCCATCAGGTCCCCGTCGACCAGCACCAGGTCGTACGCGCCGTCGCTGAGCCGGGGCAGGACGCTGAGAGCGGCGCCGGTGATCAGCCGGAAGCGCTGGGTGGGGATGCCGACGGAGACGAAGGCGCGACGGGCCGACTGCTGCGGCCCGGGCTCGACGTCGACGCTGGTCAGGATGCCGTCGGGCTGCATCCCGGCGAAGAGCGCCAGCCCGGACACGCCCGCCCCGGTGCCGATCTCGACCACGGCCTTGGCCGCGATGGCCCGGGCCAGGAAGGTCAGCACGTCGGCCGGGCCGCGGCCGACAGCGCTCACCCCGAGCGGGGTACCGCTCTCGCGGGCCGCGGCGGCTGCCTCGCTCTCGGGGACGAACTCCTCGGCGTAGGCCCAGCTGGGCGGCTTCGGGGCGGTCTTGGGGGAGGTCCTGGCGGGCGCGGTCACGGGGGCGAGCATAGCGAAGCGGGGCCGCGCCACCCCTACGATGTCGTCATGAGCCATACCGTCGTCGCCGAGCTCGTGGCTGCCGTCCTGCGGGTCGAGGTCGCGGTGGGGCAGCGGGTCGCGGCGGAGGACCCGGTCGTGCTGCTGGAGTCGATGAAGATGGAGATCCCGGTGCTCGCCGAGGTGGCGGGCACGGTGGCCGAGGTGGTCGTCGAGGTCGGGGACGTGGTCAACGACGGCGACCCGCTGGTAGTCATCGAGCCGGCCAAGACCTGACCTCCCGCCAGCCGCTGCGCCGGTAGACTCCAGGCCATGACTGCACCGCCGTTCGGTCGTCTGCTGACCGCCATGGTCACCCCGTTCACCCCCGACGGCGACGTCGACCTCGACCGGGCCGCCGAGCTGGCCAGCTACCTGGTCGACGAGCAGCAGCACGACGGCCTGGTCGTCAACGGCACCGGTGGTGAGTCGCCCACCACCAGCGACACGGAGAAGGCCGACCTGCTGCGGGTGGTGCTGGACACGGTCGGCGACCGGGCCGCGGTCGTCGCCGGCGTCGGCACCTTCGACACTGCCCACACCTGCGAGCTCGCAGCCGAGGCGGCCAAGCTCGGCGTCGCGGGCCTGCTCGTCGTCACGCCCTACTACTCCAAGCCACCGCAGACGGGCCTGCTCGCCCACTTCCGTACGGTGGCCGACGCCACCGACATCCCCGTGATGCTCTACGACATCCCGCACCGCTCCGGCGTGCCGATCGCCACCGACACCATGCTGCGGCTGGCCGAGCACCCCCACATCGTGGCGGTGAAGGACGCCAAGAGTGACCTCGCCGCGTCGGCGCGGGTCACCGCCGAGACCGACCTCGCCTACTACTGCGGAGACGACGCCCTCACCCTGCCGCTGCTCGCGATCGGGGCGGTGGGCGTGGTCGGCACCTCCACCCACTTCGTCGGGCCGCCGACCAAGGAGCTGATCGAGGCCTACCTGACCGGTGACGTCGGCCGGGCGCTGGCGCTGCACCGGCGGCTGCTGCCCCTGTACACCGGTATCTTCGCGACCTCGGGAGCGATCCTGGTCAAGGCGGGTCTCGACCTGCTGGGCCGCCCGGTCGGCGGCCTGCGGCTGCCCCTGGTACCGGCCACCCCGACCGAGCGGGCCGCTCTGGCCACGTGCCTGACGGCGGTCGGGCTGCCGGTTCCCGGCTGAGGGGAACGCGGCGCGGCTCCGGGCCGTTGTGCCGACGAGGAGGCAGGACGCATGCACAGGTGGTTGACAGGTTCGGGCCAGCGCCCTGCCAGCGTCATCGCCCACGCTGGCTATGGCGCGACATCTGTCCCGGGTCGCGCCGACCCCGAGGAGAGCGACCTGATGGCGACGACGCAGCAGTGGCCTGCACCGGACCCGACGCACTGGCAGCCCCCGGTCGACGCTCCGCCGATCAGTGAAGCCGCGGCCCCTGATCCCGACGTCGAGGCGTGGGTGCCGCCCAGCTGGGAAGAGATCGTGCGCGACCACAGCGCCAGGGTGTACCGCCTGGCGTACCGGCTGACCGGCAACGCCCACGACGCCGAGGACCTGACCCAGGACGTGTTCATCCGGGTGTTCCGGTCCCTGCACCGCTTCCAGCCGGGCACCTTCGAGGGCTGGCTGCACCGGATCACCACCAACCTCTTTCTCGACGGCGCGCGCCGGCGGCAGAAGATCCGCTTCGACGGGCTGGGCGAGGGCGCCGAGGAGCGGCTGCGGAGCGCGTGGCCGACCCCCTCGGAGCAGCTGGCCGACGCGGACCTGGACCACGACGTGGCTGCGGCGCTGGCCGCCCTGACCCCGGAGTTCCGGGCCGCGGTGGTGCTGTGCGACATCGAGGGCCTGAGCTATGAGGAGATCAGCTCCGTGCTCGACATCAAGATCGGGACGGTCCGCAGCCGCATCCACCGCGGTCGGGCCCAGCTGCGGACGGCGCTGGCCCACCGGCGGCCGACCGGGGACCGGGCACGGTACCTCGGCGTGGCGGTCGAGCCGGGGGAGATCCGGCGGTCCCGCGTCACGCGGGAGCGGGTGCGGTGAGTCGCAGCCGCTCACCCCGGAGCGGCTCCTGTGCTGATCTCGCCGAGGAGCGTTCCGCCCTCGTCGACGGCGCACTCGACCTCACGCGTCGGGAGCTGCTGCTGTCGCACCTGGTCCACTGCCCGTCCTGCCGCTCCGACGTGGCCGACCTGCGCCGGCTGCGGGACGCCCTGCGAAGCCCGGCTGGCGCCGAGGCGCCCAGCGAGCTGGCCCAGCGCCTGGTCTCCATCGCCGGTACCGAGGCGGCGGTCCCGCTGTGGAGCCGGCCGTTCCGGCGGACCCGACCGGGCTCCCTGACCAGCCGCCGCCGCACCCAGCGGCTCCGACGGACCGCCGCAGCCGTGGCGGCCGGAGCGACCGTCGTCTCCGTGGCGGTGGTCGGCTACGTCTCGGCCCCGCCCGCCGCCCTGGCCGAGGTAGCCGACCCGGGAGCGGAGGCGCGGACCGAGTTCAGTGCCGTCCTGGCCCAGTTCCCCCTGGCGGGCGACGCGGTGAGCGCGGTGATGTCGGCCCGGACGGCGACGCTCGGCAGTGCCCCCGCCAGCGGCGGCGCCGCTCTGGCGGCCGGCTTCCCGAAGGCGGGCGGTAGCCGTGCCCTCTCCGCGGCCGAGACCCGTCAGACGATGGAACGAGCCGCCGCCGTGGCCGACACGGTCGGCTACACCGGGCGGCAGTCCTTCCTCGCCAGCTCGGCCGGCCACCCCGTCAGCGCGACCGTCGAGATCCAGTCCGTCGCCGGTCAGGGCACCTGGTCGCGGGTGCTCGACGCGGCCGGTCAGCTGGTCAGCCAGGGCTTCACCCGGCAGGTCTCGACCGCCCGGGTGGCGGACTCCGACCTGGTGGACCTGCTGGAGGACAACTACACCCTGCGTGCCTGGGCGGGGGCCCGAGCCGCCCAGCGGTCCGCGACCATGGTCGAGGCCCGCCGGCAGGGCCGGATCGCGGCCCGGTGGTGGGTCGACGACGCCAGCGGGCTCGTGCTCGCCCAGCAGAGCTTCGACGCGCAGGGCCGACCGGCGCTGCAGGTGGCCTTCACCTCACTGCAGCTGCTCGGCGCGCGCGGCGTGCCGGTGGTGCGGCCCGCCCAGCTGGCGCTGCTGCCGCCGACCGACACGGTGCTCACCCTCGCCGCCGTTCCCGAGCTCGACCGCAGCGGCTGGCTCTGCCCGACCACGCTGGACCGGCTCAGCCTGGTCCGGCTGCGGAGCAGCTCGGGCACCCCGACCGCCCTGCACCTGGTCTACAGCGATGGCCTGCAGACGGTCAGCGTCTTCGAGCAGCGCGGACGGCTGAGTGAGGCCCCGAGCGGCTCCACCTGGGACGCGACCCTCGGCGCCTACGTGCAGCGCGGCACCTCGAGCGTGGCCAGCTGGCAGTCCGGCGGCACCGTGGTCACCGTGGTCACCGACGGGTCGGCCGACCTGCTGGCCGCAGCGGTCGCGTCATTGCCCCACGAGCCGGCGCCCCGGCCAACTACGATGGACAAGATTCGAGCGGGTTGGGGACGGATTCTCGCCGACGTGACGGGCTAGCGGCCGTGGAGGGATGGGTAGCTTGACGTCGTCCGACGAGGGCCGGGACGGTCCTGCCCACGGTGACCGCTACTACGGCCCCTTCGGTCCGCCCGAGGACGACTCCTCCTACACCCCCCGGGGTCCCGGGTTCGACGCCACCCCGCCCGCCTGGACCCCCGCCGCCCCGCTGCCCGAACCGCCGTACGGCTCCGGTGTACCGGTCGCGGCCACTGCGCTGCCCGGACCGGGCCGACGCGGTCCGCGGGCGGCGGCCGTCGTCGCGGTCGCCGCGCTGACCGCCCTGGTGGTCGGCGGTACCGCCGGCTACGGAGGGGCGCGGCTGGCCGAGCAGTCCGCGGCGGCGCCGTCCGTGGCGCCTCCCGCCCGCACCACCGCGGCCCCGGCCAGCGACTCACCGACCCCGGAGCCGTCCGTCTCCGCCAGCCCGCTGCCGCCGGCACCCACCCAGGCGAACACGGTCGAGATCGCCAAGCGGGTCGTGCCCGCCACGGTGATGATCCAGGTGGGCAACGGCACCGGCTCGGGCTTCGTCCTGGACGGGGCCGGCCGGATCATGACCAACAACCACGTCGTGGCCGCGGCCGCTGACGGCAGCAAGATCCGGGTCGTCCTCGCGAACGGGAAGCGCCGGACGGCCACGCTGCTGGGCCGCAGCCCCTCCTACGACCTGGCCGTGATCAAGGTCGACCCGAGCGGGCTCACGGCTCTGCCGGTCGGCCGCTCGGCCAGTGTCCAGGTGGGTCAGCCGGTGATCGCGGTCGGCGCGCCGCTGGGCCTGCCCGGCACCGTCACCCAGGGCATCGTCAGCGCGAAGGACCGTCCGGTCGTGGTGAACGCCAGCTCGGCCGCGGACGCCCCCACCGCCTACATCAACGCCATCCAGACCGACGCCCCGATCAACCCGGGCAACTCCGGCGGCCCGTTGGTGGACGCCGGCGGGCGGGTGATCGGGGTCAACTCGGCGATCCTCACCCTCGGACAGAGCGAGGGCCAGACGGGCAACATCGGCCTGGGCTTCGCGATCCCGATCGACCAGGCCACCTCGATCGGCCGGCAGCTGATCGCCCGGGGCAAGGCCCGCTACCCGGTGATCGGCGCGACCGTCGCCGACGGCTCGGGGTCGGGGGTCCAGCTCGAGACGGTCGAGACCGGCGGCCCCGCGGCCACCGCAGGACTGCGGTCGGGCGACGTGATCAGCGCGATCGACGGCCAGGCCGTGACCACGATGGAGGAGCTGATCGTCACCGTCCGCACCCACCAGCCCAAGGACGTCGTGACGCTCACGTACTCCCGCGGCACGTCCCGCCGCTCGGCCCAGGTCACCCTGGGCAGCAAGGAGGGCTGACGTGAACCTAGGATCGTCCCCGATGCTGATGACGCCCCTGCTGCTCGACGTCAACGCGCCCGAGTTCCTGCTGCTCCTGGTCCTCGCGATCATCCTCTTCGGACCCGAGCGGCTGCCCGACCTGGCCCGAAAGGCCGCCCGGATCGTCCAGTACGTGCGCACCCTCGCCGGGAACGCGCAGGACCAGCTCAGCAAGGAGCTCGGTCCGGGTTTCGAGAACCTGGACTTCCGCGACCTCAACCCGAAGGCCTTCGTCCAGAAGCACCTGCTGGACGAGGTTCAGCCGATCGTCGCCGACGTCAAGGCCGAGCTGACCGATGTGTCGACCACCGTCACCGGCGCCGCCGGCGACATCAGTGCCGCCATCGAGGGCGCCCGGGACGGCGACCCGGTCACCGCGGCCGTCTCGTCGGAGCCGCGGACGCCGTTCGACCCCGACGCGACCTGAGCGCAGATCTTGTGTCGAGAAGTCGTTGGACGACGAACGACTCCTCAGCACAAGGTCCGCCGATCGCCTATCGACCGGCGGGGGCGAGGCCGAGCTGGCGGCCAACGAGGTTGCGTCCGCGCCGGTCCAGACCGTCGGCCAGGGCCTGCAGCGCGCGGGCGGCGGGCAGGCCCGGCGCCCCGCTGACCACGGGGACGCCCTCGTCTCCGCCCGCCCGCAGCTGCGGGTCCAGCGGCACCTGCGCCAGCAAGGGGACCGGGTAGCCCAGCCGGGTGGTCAGGGTGTCGGCGGTGTCCTGGCCGCCGCCGCTGCCGAAGACCTCGTGCCGCTGCTCCTCGCCGCAGTGCGGGCAGGTGGCGGCGAGGTAGGACATGTTCTCCACCACCCCGATCACCCGCTGGTTCATCATCGAGGCCATCGTGCCGGCGCGCTCGGCGACCTCGGCGGCCGCGGCCTGCGGGGTGGTCACCACCAGCACCTCCGCGTTCGGCAGCTTCTGGCCCAGGGAGATGGCCACATCACCGGTCCCGGGCGGCAGGTCGAGCAGCAGGTAGTCCAGGTCGCCCCAGTAGACGTCGGCCAGCATCTGGGTCAGCGCCCGGTCGAGGATCGGTCCGCGCCAGGCGATCACCTGGTCGCGCCGCGGCTTCAGCATGCCGATGGACATCACCTTCAGACCCAGCGTCGGCACCGGCAGGATCATGTCCTCGACCGAGGTGGGACGGGCGTCGGCGATGCCGAGCATCGCCGGGACGGAGTGGCCGTAGATATCGGCGTCGAGCACCCCGACGCTGCGGCCGGCTGCGGCGAGCGCGAGAGCCAGGTTCACCGTCACCGAGGACTTGCCGACCCCGCCCTTGCCCGAGGCGACCGCGATCACCGTGGTCAGCGTGTCCGGCCGGGCGAACGGGATCTCGCGGTCGGGCTGGCCGCCCTTGAGCTGCTCGCGGAGGGCGACGCGCTGCTCGTCGCTCATCACGCCGAGGTCGACGCGCACCGCCGTCACGCCCGCCACCGACGAGACCGCCGCGGTGACCTCGCGGGTCAGCGTGTCCCTCATCGGGCAGCCGGAGACCGTGAGCAGCACCTCGATCCGGGCCCGGCCCTCCGCGTCCACCTCGACGGCGTTGACCATCTTCAGCTCGGTGATCGGCCGCTTGATCTCGGGGTCGTCGACGCGAGCCAGGGCGGCGTTGATCGAGGGCAGCAGGGGGTGGTCGAGAACAGCGGCGGACATGCCCCCAAGCCTAGGTGAGGCGCACCAGCGGGCTGACTTCGTTCGTCGGGACCTCAGCGGCGTTCGGATTCGCGGCTGCTCGAGCGGTGGCCGTTCTCGCCCTCGCGCGCACCTGGTCGGGCGTCCTCGGCGGCGTCCAGCTCGGCCAGGATCGTCCGCAGCTCGGCGCGCAGCTCGGATCGGACGTAGTCGCGGGTGGCCAGCTCTCCGACGGAGTTGCGCAGGCTGGCGATCTCTCGGGCCAGGAAGTCCATGTCGGCCCGGTTCTGCGCGTTCTGGGCGCGGTCGGCGTCCAGCCCGACCCGGTCACGCGCCTCCTGCCGGTTCTGCGCCAGCAGGATCAGGGGCGCGGCGTAGGAGGCCTGCAGCGACAGCACCAGGGTCAAGAAGATGAACGGGTAGTCGTCGAAGCGGGGCCGCGCCGGCCCGGCCGGCACGTTCCACAGCACCCAGACGACGACGATGACCGTCATCCAGGCCAGGAACCGGGCTGTCCCCATGAAGCGGGCGAACCCCTCGGCGAACTGGCCGAAGGCGTCCCGGTCGAACTCGAACCGCGGCATCTCGAAGCGTCGACGGCGGCCGCCCGGGGTGTTCAGCCGCGCCGAGGCCCGCTCGGCCCTAGCCACGGCTCACCGGCGAGGCAGCCGCCAGCCCGTCCAGCTGCGTGCCGCGCCAGTCCTGCGGCAGCACGTGGTCGAGCACGTCGTCGACGGTGACGGCACCGATCAGCCGGTGCTCGCCGTCCACGACGGGGGCGTTGACGAGGTTGTAGGTGGCGAAGTAGCGGCTGACGGCGTGCAGGTTGCCACCGGCGGACAGCGGCTCGAGGTCGCTGTCGATCAGGGCCGAGACGAGGGTCGACGGCGGTTCGCGCAGCAGCCGCTGGAAGTGCACGGCCCCGATGAACCGGCCGGTCGGGGTCTCCAGCGGCGCCCGGCAGACGTAGACCATGCAGGCCAGGGCCGGGGTGAGCTCGACGTCGCGGACCCGGGCCAGCGCCTCGGCGACGGTGGCGTCGGGCGGCAGTATCACCGGCTCCGGCGTCATCATGCCGCCGGCGGTGAACTCGGCGTAGTTGAGCAGCCGTCGGACGTCCTTGGCGTCCTCAGGCTCCATCCGGGCCAGCAGCACCTCGGCCAACTCGGGGGCGAGCTCGGCGATCAGGTCGGCGGCGTCGTCGCGGTCCATCTCCTCCAGCACGTCGGCCGCCCGGTCGGGGTCGAGCGCGGTGATAAGCAGCACCTGCTCGTCCTCGGGCAGCTCCTCGAGCGCATCGGCGAGCTTGCCGTCGTCCAGCGCCGACGCGATCTCGGCGCGCCGTTCGGGGGACATCTCGTGCAGCTCGCGGGCGACGTCGGCGGCCTTCATCTCGTCCAGCTGGGCGAGCGTCTGCTCCGTCCCCTGGCTGTGGTCGACGCTGAGCATGGTGATGGTCGACCAGTCGACGATGGTCGTGTGGTTGCTGCGCCGGCTGAAGCGGCCGGGCTTGGCCCCCAGCCGCAGGGCCACCTCCGAGAGCTCCCACTCCAGCGTCCGCGCCGGTCGCATGGCCACGTCGAAGATCGTCGCGCTCTCAGGGTGGTCGAGCCGGTCGACGGTGAGGTCGAAGAGGTCGTCGATCACCAGCGTCTCGGACTCGCGTCGCTCGAAGCGCTTGGTGTTCACCGGTCCGCTGACCGTCGCCTGGACGGCGTCGAGCCGCTGCACCGAGCCCATCGGGACGAAGATCCGCTGTCGGGCGAACTGCTCGACGACCAGTCCCTTCACCCGGGGCGGCCGTCCGGCGGCCCGGCGCTGGATGACGACGTCGCGCACCTTGCCGACCTGGTCCCCGCCGGCGTCCAGCACCGGCAGCCCCCGGATCCGGGAGATGAAGACCGACGTCGCGTTGGAGGCTGCCACGGGTCGAGTATCCCGCAGCAGGACGCCCGCAGTGACGGCTGCCCGGCGAAGCTAGCCGTGCCGTGTGGGCTGGACGTGGATCTTCGGGCCGGGCCCGGCCCCGGCCGGTCGGACCCCGCGGAGCACGTCGGGGATCTCGGCCAGCCCCACCACGGCGGCCACCAGGTCATCAGGCACCACCTCGCCGGCGGCGTACCAGACGATCGCCCCCTCCAGACCGGCGGAGGCGCCGAGCAGGCCGGACACCGTCAGGTCGCCGAAGACCAGCTCCCGACTGTCGATCATGGCGGGCTGACCGGGCAGCCCGACCAGCACCAGGCGCCCACCCGGTTCGGTCAGCTGGACGCCGCGCGCCGGGCTCTCGGCGGCGCCGCTGGCGTCCACCACCACCTCGAAGGCCGGCTCGTCGGGCAGGTCGTCGACCGCGACGGCTGCGGCGCCGTAGCGACCGGCCAGCGCGAGCCCCTCCGGACGCGGGTCGGCCACGGTGACCCGGGCGCCGCTCACGGCGGCGAACGCGGCGCAGAGCAGGCCGATCGTCCCGCCTCCGAGCACGAGGACCTCCTCACCGCCGGTCAGCCCGGCCGCGCGGACGGCGCGCAGAGCCGTCCCCCCGGGCTCGACCAGCGCACCGGCCGCCGGGCTCAGCACCTCGGGGATGGGGTGCAACGCCCAGGCCGGGACGACGAGCCGCTCGGCCAGCGCCCCGGGCTGGTCTCCCCGGATACCGATCTCGGTGCGGATCGCGCACAGGTGGTGCCGGCCGGCCCGGCAACGGGCGCAGCGGCGGCAGCCGAGCATGGTGTCGGCGATCACCCGCTGCCCGACGAGCGCGTGGTTGACCCCGGCGCCGACCGACCGGACGCGGCCGCACCACTCGTGCCCGGGTCGGATGGGGAAGGTCGTGAAGCCGTCGCGGATGTAGGACAGCGTGCCGTGGAACAGCTCCATGTCGGTGCCGCAGACCCCGGCCTGCTCGACCTCGACGACCACCTCGCCACCGTGCGCCCGCGGCGCCGGCACCTCACGGACCTCCGCCTCGCCCGGGGCGGTGATCAACAGCGCGCGCATGGCCGGTCAGCATAGGGCCTCCCAGCCGCCGGGCCCCGCGCGGGCGCGCGCTACGGTGACGACGTGCGGCCGGCGGGTCCCCCGAGGATCCTGGGGACCGTGGAGGGGAGGCCCGTGAGTCCCGTCGAGGGTGTGGCTGGTCGGCTGCGCTACCAGGACCTGTGCCTGGACGCCGTGGACGCCGCCCTGGCCGCCCGGTTCTGGAGCGCGGCGCTGGGCCTCACCGCGGAGCGGCGCGGGGACCTCTACCGGCTGCACGACGACGACCCTGCCCACACGCTCTGGGTCAACGCGGTGCCCGAGCCGCAGACCGTGAAGCAGCGCGTGCACCTGGACCTCCTCGTCGGCTCGGTCGGGGACCTGGTCGGGCTGGGAGCCGAGGTCACCCGGGAGCTGCCGCACTGGACGCTGATGCGCGACCCGGAGGGCGGCGAGCTCTGTGCCTTCGTCCGGCCGGCCGACCAGCTGCCGCGCTACCGCCTGTACGAGCTGGTCGTCGACGCAGCCGACCCCGAGCGGATCGCCGCCTGGTGGGCCGACCGCTTCGGCGTTCCCGTCCAGCGAGACACCGAGCAGGGCTTCTGCTGGCTCGAAGGTGTCCCGGGAATGCCCTGGGAGCTGGTCTTCCAGGCCGTTCCCGAGGCCAAGCAGGTCAAGAACCGGGTGCACTGGGACGTATGCGGCGACCCGGCCGACGCGGTCGCCGCCGGGGCGCGGCTGCTCCGGACCCGCGACGACGAGATCGCCTGGGACGTGCTGGCCGACCCCGACGGCAACGAGTTCTGCGTCTTCGCCCCACCGGGGTAGTTCGCCGGCTCGCTCACAGGCAACGGTCAGCATCAGCCGCTAGATTTGACTCCTCGCCTCCAGGAGGACAGATGAGCATGTCGCAGCAACGGCCGCTGGGTTCGATCTTCGAGCTTCAGTTCCCCCAGTCGGTGGGCATCTACTCCAGCTACGCCGACGCGCAGAAGGCGGTGGACTTCCTCTCCGACGAGAAGTTCGAGGTGCAGAACCTCGCCATCGTGGGGACCGAGCTCAAGTCGGTCGAGCGGGTGCTCGGTCGCCGCAGCTGGAGCACGGTGATCCTGGCCGGGGTGCAGTCGGGGCTCACGACCGGCGTCCTCGTGTCGTTGTTGATCTTCGTTTTTCTACGTCCACAGGGATTCCTGGCGTTGTTCGTGCTGGCCCTGGTGACTGCGGTGATCTTCGCCGTGGGCATCGGCGCCCTGGGCTACGCGGCGACCCGGGGCAAGCGTGACTTCACCTCGGTCACCCAGACCGTCGCCACCAAGTACGAGGTGCTCTGCGAGCACAAGGTCGCCGCTCAGGCCCGCGAGATGTTGCTCCGGCTGCCCGGCGCCCGCGCCGCCGCCTTCGAGTAGACCCGGCTTCGAGTAGGCCCCCCTCGAGCAGCCCCGGCCGCGTGTCGAGATGACGTCTGCGGCTCCGACGTCTCGGCGGAGGGTCAACCGGGCCCCCGTGACCGCCGAGGAGCGCCACCGTGAAGTACGTCATCCTGATCCACTCCAACCCCCAGCCCTGGGGACACCCGACCAGCGACTTCGTGGCCGAGCACCAGGCGCTGCCTGCCGAGGAGCGGGCCCGGCTGGGAGCCGACTTCGACCGGGTCCTCGAGGAGATGTCGGAGCGCGGCGAGCTGCTCGGCGGCCAGGCCCTGGGCGACCCGTCCACCGCGACGCTCTACCGCTGGCGGACCGGTGAGCCGCTGGCCACCGACGGGCCGTACTCGGAGACGAAGGAGCACCTGGCCGGCTTCTTCCTCATCGACGTCGAGACCCGCGAACGCGCCGAGGCGGTCGCGGCCCTGTTCTCGGGGCCCGGCGAGACGGTCGAGCTGCGTCCGGTGATGGGAGGCGGTGGCGAGGACCAGTGACCCTCGCTCCGCGGGACGGGCTGGAGGACGTGTGGCGGCGGGAGTCGCCGCACGTCCTGGGTGCCCTGCTGCGTCGCCACCGCGACCTCGAGGACTGCGAGGACGCGGCTCAGGAGGCGCTGGCCGCCGCGTCCGTCCAGTGGCCGAGGGACGGGACGCCGGACAACCCGCGGGGCTGGCTGATCCGCGTCGCGTCGCGGCGTCTGGTCGACCACATCCGGGCCGAACGTGCCCGCGCCGGACGCGAGAAGGCTGACGCCGGCGCTCGGCCGCCCGCTCTCGCCGCCCCCGCCGCCGACGCGGACCAGCCCCCGACCGACGACAGCCTGCAGCTCGTCCTGCTCTGCTGCCACCCGTCGCTGACCCGCCCGTCCCAGGTGGCGCTGACGCTGCGGGCGGTGTCGGGCCTGACCACCGCGCAGGTCGCGGCGGCCTTCCTGGTGCCCGAGTCGACGATGGCCCAGCGGCTGAGCCGGGCCCGGGCCAGCTTGCGTGCAGCGGGCGCCACGTTCGCGCGGCCGTCGGCGAGTGAACTGCCCGAGCGTGTCGCCGCGGTGCTGGACGTGCTGCACCTGGTGTTCAACGAGGGGTACACGGCCAGCTCGGGCAGCGCGCTCGTCGACGACGAGCTGACCGGCGAGGCGATCCGGCTCACCCGTCAGCTGCGCCAGGCCCTGCCCGACCACGACGAGGTCGCCGGCGCGCTGGCGCTGATGCTGCTCACCCAGGCGCGTCAGGCGACGCGGACCGACGGCTCCGGCGACCTCGTCCCGCTGGCCGAGCAGGACCGGACCCGCTGGGACGCCGACCTGGTGGCCGAAGGGGTGGCCCTGCTGGAGCTGGTGCTGCCGCGGGGCCACGTCGGCCGCTTCCAGCTGCAGGCGGCGATCACCGCGGTGCACGCGGAGGCCCTGACCTGGGCGGCGACCGACTGGCCCCAGATCAGCCGGCTCTACGCGATGCTCGAGCGGGTGGCCCCCGGTCCTGCCGTCACGCTCAACCGCGCCGTGGCGGTGGCCATGGCCGAAGGTCCCGGCGCGGGCCTGGCGATGGTGGAGGCGTTGCTGGCGGACCCGGCGATGCAGCGGTACCACCGCAGCTTCGCGGCGCGGGCGCACCTGCTCGAGCTGGTCGGCGACGCGGAAGGTGCGGCCCGCGACTACGCCCGTGCGGCCTCGCTGACGGCCAGCCTGCCCGAGCAGCGCTACCTGAGTCGGCGCGCGGCCGCACTGACGCGATAGCCTCCCCGCGTGAGCGCCCGGGTGGTCCGCGACGCGACGCCGGCGGACGCGGCCGCCTGTGCGGGGATCTATGCCCCTTATGTGCGCCAGACGGCGGTCTCGTTCGAGACGGAGCCGCCGACCGTGACCGAGATGGCGAGCCGGATCGCCGTCGCCCAGGCCGGGCACGCGTGGCTGGTGCTGGAGGAGGACGACCAGCTGCTGGGCTACGCCTACGGAGGGCTGTACAAGAGCCGGGAGGCCTACCGCTGGGCCTGCGAGGTGAGCGTCTACCTGGGGTTGGGTCGGCAGGGCACGGGTGGCGGCCGGCAGCTCTACGAGGCGCTGCTGACCCGGCTGCGTGAGCGCGGCTACCAGACCGCGACCGCGGCCATGACCCTGCCCAACGACGCCAGTGCCGGGCTGCACCGCGCGTTCGGCTTCGAGTCGGTGGGGGTCCTGCGGCAGGTCGGCTGGAAGTTCGACACCTGGCACGACGTCGCCCTGCTGCAGCTCGATCTCGACCCGGGCCAGGGCCCGCCCGCCGAGTTGCGCTGACCTCAGCTGAGCCGGGGCTCGGACGGGCGCCGGCCCTGCTCAGGCAGCCAGCCGGAGCTTCTCGTGGTAGAGCTCCGCGGCGTCGCGGAAGGCGGCCAGCGCGTACGCCGGCACCGCGAGCCCCTCGTGGCGGGCGTCCAGCAGGGACGTCTCCACGCGGACGATGTCGCGGAGGTGGTGCTCGATGTTCTCCTCGAGACCCAGCTCGACCAGGACGCTGCCGAACTGGGTGCGCTGTTCGCGGGTCTTGGCCCCGACGAGGCCGAAGGTCTTGGAGCGCAGGATGCGGGCCAGGTGCAGCTGCCACGGCGCGAGGACGCCGCGCTGCACCATCTCGGTGGCGCTCAGCCGGTAGAACGCGAAGTGACCCGGCTCCTGGACCTTGATGGGGTCGACCACGGTGTTCTTGATCGCGGTCTCGCCCATCTCGCCCAGGCCGGTGCTCATCGCCTGGTAGGCGAGCATCGCGGACTTCTCGGTGGCGGCACCGGTGAGGTAGTAGAGCAGCCGGATCACCTCGTGCACCACCGGGAGGTGGGAGAGCGCGCCGAGCACCCGGATCCGTGGCGCGACGGTGAGGTCGGGCGTGGCCGGCGCCATGCCGAGCTGCTGGCCGAGGGTGTCGAGCAGGATGCCGTGGTGCTCCTCCTGGGGCCCCCAGACGTCGGCGTAGAAGAGCCGGTCGGTCTCGCTCACCCCGGGCAGCATCATCGCCAGCTCGAGCACGTTCCGCTCGACCTCCATCTCTACCCGGGCCATGTACTGCAGCGGCCCGGCGAAGCGCCGTCGGAGAGCGTCCGCGTCGCGCGCGCTGTAGTCGGCCGTGGCCAGGTCGACGGGTGGGTGGCGTTCGCCGAGCCGCTCCACGTGGGCGAGGATTCGGGCGGCGTCCGCGCGAGGCTGGGTCATGGGTTGCTCCTTCGGCAAAGCGTCACCCGTCCTTCGTCGCGCCGCGGGCCCGGGATTGTCCGGCGACGCTGTGAAGTGCCGGTTCGGCTCTCAGCCAGGTCACGGATCGGTCGTGCGCGGTGCGGTCGCGCACGAACGGGTCGCGAGGTGTGCATACTGGGGTTCTCGGGTTCGTGTGGTCGACCAAACGAACACCGAGGAGAGCCGGTATGTCGGGTCCGATCGATCCGGTCCTGCTGATGGAACCGGGATGCCCGCTCGAGCAGCTGCTGCGCGAGGCGCGGCACGGGGTCGAGGGGTCTTTCGAGGAGCTGCACCTGCGGACCCGTGGTCGGGTGCGCGCCGTGGTGCTGCGGGTGGTCCGCTGTCCCGAGCTGGCCTCCGAGGTCACCCAGGAGACCTACCTCGAGGTGTGGCAGCAGGCCGAGCGTTACTGCCCCGAGCGGGCGTCCGTGCTGGGCTGGATCACGATGATCGCCCGCCGCCGCGCCATCGACCGGGTCCGGTCCATCACCCGCACCATCGGCCAGGAGCGGCGCTACACCTCGGGGGCGCCGGACTTCCTGGAGGACGACCACGCCGACCAGGTGGTGGCGCGCCTCGACGCCGAGCAGGTGGGGCCGATGCTGGCCCTGATCAGCCCGCGGCAACGGGAAGCGCTCAGCCTGGTGTACCTGCAGCGACGCTCCCCCCAGGAGGCGGCCGCGCTGGCCGGCATCCCCCTCAGCACGCTCAAGACACGGATGCGGGACGGGCTTCAGCAGCTCCGGCTGCAGCTGCCGGCGGCCGGCGGTTCCGCGTGAAGGCGGGCGGCGACGAGCTCAGAGCCAGCGGTTCCGCTTGAAGCCGAGGTAGAGGCCGATCATGATCGCCGCGATCAGGCCGAGGGTGAAGAAGTAGCCGTCGTGCCACTCCAGCTCGGGCATGTACTTGAAGTTCATGCCGTAGATCCCGGCCACCATGGTCGGGACGGCGACGATGGCCACCCAGGCGGAGATCTTGCGCATGTCCTCGTTGTCGGCGACCGAGGCCCGGGCCAGTCCGGCCTGCAGGATCGAGCTCAGCACCTCGTCGAACGAGGCGACGGCCTCCTTCGCCTCGGTGTGGTGGTCGGCCAGCTCGCGGAAGTAGGCGCGGCTGTCCTCGGGCACGCCGGGGAGCTCCCGGGTGGCCAGCCGCAGCAGCGGTCCGCCGAGCGGGAAGACGGAGCGCTTGAACTCGATCAGCTCCCGCTTGAGCTGGTAGACCCGGTCCACCTCGTGCTGGCCGCCGCGGGAGAAGACGCGGGTCTCGACCTCGTCCACGTCGGTCTCGAACTCGTGCACCACGCCGAGGTAGTCGTCGATGATCTTGTCGGCCACCGCGTACAGCACCTCCGACGGCCCCCGCGACAGCCGGGCGGGGTCGGCCTCCAACGAGCGCCGCAGCGCGCTCAGCTGCGCGTGCTCACCGCGCCGGACGGTGATCACGAACCCCTCGCCGAGGAAGACCATCACCTGCCCGGTGGCGACGACCTCCGAGCTCTCGGTCAGCTCCTCGTGGTCGACGTAGGCCACGGTGGACACGACCATGAACAAGGTGTCGCCGAAGACCTCGAGCTTAGACCGGGTGTGGCCGTACGCGGCGTCCTCGACGGCCAGCGGGTGCAGGTCGAACTGCTTGGCCAGGGCCGCCAGGTCCGCGTCCAACGGGTCCTTCAGCCCGAGCCAGACGAACCCCTCGCCGGCCTGGGCCTGCCGGGCGGCGAGGGAGAGGCTGCCCACGGGGCGGCGGACCCCGTTGACGTACCAGGCCCACGCCACCACCGAGTCCGCGCTCCTCGTCGACGCGCCCGTCGGCTCCAGCCGCCGGTTCAGCGCCGGGAGGTGCGGCAGGTGGCGGCGCTGGGGCGTGGTGGTCATCGGCGTCAGTCTCGGGTGGGCGCGGCCGTGGCCGGGCCCCAGATCGAGGCCATCCAGGCTTCGACCTCGGTGCTGCTGCGGGGCAGCTGGGCGGAGAGGTTCTCGTTGCCGTCCTCGGTGATCACGATGTCGTCCTCGATCCGGACGCCGATGCCGCGCAGGTCCTCGGGAACCAGCAGGTCGTCGGACTTGAAGTAGAGCCCGGGCTCGACCGTCAGCACCATCCCGGGGGTCAGCGTGCCCTCCCGGTAGTTCTCGCGGCGCGCCTGCGCGCAGTCGTGCACGTCGATGCCCAGGTGGTGCGACGTCCCGTGCACCATCCAGCGGCGGTGCTGGCCGCCCTCCTCGGTCAGCGACTCCTCGGCGCTGACCGGTAGCAGGCCCCAGTCGGCCAGGTGCCGGGCGATGACCGCGACCGCCGCCCGGTGGACGTCGGAGAAGGTCGCGCCCGGCTGGGCGGCGGCGATGCCGGCGTCCTGAGCCTCCAGGACCGCCTCGTAGACCCGGCGCTGGGCGTCGCTGAACTCACCCGAGATGGGCAGCGTGCGGGTGACGTCGGCGGTGTACAGGCTGTCCAGCTCAACTCCGGCGTCCAGCAGCAGCAGGTCCCCCGGCCGCACGTCGCCGTCGTTGCGGATCCAGTGCAGGGTGCAGGCGTGGTCGCCGGCGGCGGCGATCGTGTCGTAGCCGACCGCGTTGCCGACGTGTCGGGCGTGCAGGCCGAAGACCCCCTCGACCCAGCGCTCGCCTCGGCCCCGCTCGACGGCCGCCGGCAGGTCGGCCACGACGGCGGCAAAGCCCTCGGCCGTCTGGCGACACGCCTCCCGCAGCTGCTCGATCTCGAAGGCGTCCTTGACCAGGCGCAGCTCGCTCAGCGCGACCCGGAGCTCCTCGTCCGCCTCGGCGACCGCCGCCTCGTCGCCGCGGACCTCGGCGAGCCGTTCGGCCACGGGACCGTCGAGGGTCTCGGTCAGCGTCCGGATCCCGACGGTGTCGGCGTCCTTGGCCAGCCGGTCGGGCAGCTCGTCCACCGGCGCGCAGGCGATGCCGCAGAGAGCGGCGAGCTCGTCCAGCGAGGGCCGCCGGCCCACCCACATCTCGCCGTACCGGCTGCTGGCGTAGAACTCCGTAGAGTCCCGGGGCGCGCGCGGGCGGAAGTACAGCGTCGACTCGTGGCCACCGTCGACCGGCTCCAGCACCAGGACGGCGTCGGGTTCGCGGTCGGTGCCCAGCCCGGTGAGGTGTGCGAACGCCGAGTGCGGCCGGAAGCGGTGGTCGGTGTCGTTGGAGCGGACGGTGAGCCCGCCGGCCCCGACCACGACCCGGTCACCGGGGAAGAGGGCGCTGACGGCGTCCCGGCGCGCGCCCGCCACGTCCGAGGCCGGCAGCGGCGCGGGTGGCTCGGCCGGGTAGGGGGCCCAGCCCTCCCCGATGAACTGCTTGAACGCGTCAGAGAACGGGGTCTGGCGGTTCGGCAGGGCAGGCTGACGATCGCTCATGTCTGCATTCTTGCACCCGCTCCCACGCCTCTAGGGTGTGCAGATGCCCGCCACCGACGACTTGCTGCTGGGCCTCGAGCTCCCCGGCTGGCTGGACCGGCTGGGCCTGCGCCCCGACGACCGGTCCGATCTCGAGGCGGTGCTGGTGCAGGTGCGGGACGCGCCGGACCAGCTGGCCGTGGTGGACCGGCTGGCGACCGCGTTGCGTGGGGTGGTGGGCCGTTTTCCCGGGGAACCCGACCGCGACCTCTGGCCCGACTTTGACGTCTCGGCCGACCCGTACGGCGTGGGCGTGCTGCCGCTGCTGGCCCTGGTGGCCACCGCGCCGGACCTGGTGGCGTTCCACCGCTCTCGCGGGGTGCCCGAGGAGGTCAGCGCCCAGACCCTGACCGAGCTCGGCCAGCAGGTCTGGGTGCACCGGCAGACCTACGGAAGTTTCGGGCTGCACACGTACTGGTGGGTCCCGGTGGCCTGGTCGGGCTCGCTGTACTGGCTCGGCCGGCTCCAGTTCAACCTCGAGCTGCTGCCGACCGGCTGGGTCGTCTCCACCCACATCCCGCAGTCCGGACGGCTCGACGCGGCGGCCGTGGACGACTCGTTCGCGCGGGCGGCCACCTTCTTCCCGCGGCATTTCCCGGAACGTCCCGCGACCGACTTCTGGTGCCACAGCTGGCTGCTCGACCCGGCGCTGGCCCAGGCCCTGGACCCGGCGTCCAACATGGCCCGTTTCCAGCGTCGGTGGCACCTGTACGGTGACCCCATGCCCGGGGACGAGGACGCGCTGTTCTTCACCTTCGCGCGCCGGGGCGAGGTCGATCTCGACACCCTGCCGCAGCGGACGAGCCTCCAACGGGTGATCGTGCAGCGGCTTCAGGCGGGTGAGCACTGGTCGGTGTGGGCCGGGCTGATCCCGATGAGCGAAGCCGGCCCGGAGAGACTCCGCGCGTGACCGATCTCTGGGTGGTCCGGCACGGCCAGACCGAATGGAGTGCCAACGGCCGGCACACCTCCGTGACCGACCTGCCGCTGACCGGGCACGGCGAGGAGCAGGCTCTGGCCCTGTGCGGGCACCTGAGGCCGGACGACTTCGGGCTGGTGCTGAGCAGCCCGCGACGCCGGGCCCGGCACACCGCCGAGCTGGCGGGCTTCACCGGGGCACACGAACCGGTCCTGGACGACGACCTGGCCGAGTGGGCCTACGGCGACTACGAGGGCCGCACCAGCGACGACATCCAGCAGGACGTCCCCGGCTGGACGATCTGGACCCACCCCGTCCCGAACGGCGAGTCCGCCGACCAGGTCACCGAACGGCTGGACCGGGTGGTCGCCCGGGTCCGCGACTCCGGCGTCGAGCGGGCCATCTGCTTCGGCCACGGGCACGCCCTGCGGGCCCTGGCGATGCGCTGGCTCGGCTTCGACCTCCGCCTCGGCCTGCACTTTCCCCTGGACACCAGCACCATCTCGGTCCTGGGCCAGGAGAAGGGCGAGCCGGCCCTCGAGCGCTGGAACGCCCGGGTCTAGGAGTCACCCCAGCCCGCGCCGGCAGGCGCTACTCGTAGGAGACGCTGGTCAGGCTCCGGCGGGAGGTGAGCAGCAGCGCCAGACCGACGGCGCTGGTCCCCAGCAGCACGGCGGCCATCGGGACGGCGGTGCCGTCGGCGAGGGCGCCGACCAGGGGCGCGATCATCCCGCCCAGGACGAACTGGGCCGAGCCGAGCAGGGCGGCGGCGCTGCCGGCGGACTCGCCGTGCCGGTTGAGGGCGATCGCCGGGGCGTTCGGGAACGAGAGGCCGGCGGACGCCACCACGAACCACAGCGGCACCAGGAAGCCGAGCAGGCCGCCGAAGCCGGTGAGGGCGGTGGCGACCAGGGCGGCCGAGGCGACCGTGGACACGGCCACGGCGACCATCAGCACCCTGACCGGGCTCACCCGGCGGATCAGGACCGGGTTCAGCTGGGTCATCAGGATGAGGCCGAACGCGTTGACGCTGAACGCGAGCCCGAACTGCTGCGGCGTGAGCCCGTACAGCTCCTGCAGCAGGAACGGCGCGCCGGAGATGTAGGCGAACAGGGTGGCGAAGCTGAAGCCGGAGACCAGCACCATCACGACGAACAGCCGGTCACCGAACAGCCCGCGGTAGGCCCGCAGCGAGCCGCCCAGGCTGGCGCGGGAGCGCCGAACGGTCGGCAGCGTCTCGGGCAGGGCCACCAGCGCGAGGACGAGGAGGGCCACCGCGGCGACCGCGAGGACCACGAAGATGCCGCGCCAGGAGGTGAGGGTCAGCAGTGCGCTGCCCAGCGAGGGAGCCAGCACCGGCGCTACGCCGACGACGAGCATCAGCCGGGAGAGCAGCTGGGCCGCCTTGACGCCGCTGAACAGGTCGCGGACGATCGCCATCGACACCACGGCCACGGCCGCGCCGCCGACGCCCTGCAGGGTCCGGGTGAGGGCGAGCAGGGTGATCGAAGGGGCCAGTGCGCAGAGCACCGACATCGCGCCGTGCAGCGCGAGCCCGACCAGCAGCGGCTTCCGCCGACCGAGAGCGTCGGAGAGCGGACCGATCACCAGCTGGCCGAGACCCATCCCGACGATCAGGCCGGTGATGGTGAGCTGGGCCTGGGAGTCGCTGGCGCCCAGGTCGGCGCTCAGCCGCGGCAGGGCCGGCAGGTAGGTGTCGATGGTCAGCGGACCGATGGCGCTGAGCGCGCCCAGCACCAGGACCAGCTGGAGGTAGCGGCGGCCGACGAAGTGGGTGGCGGAGGCTGTGGTCCCCGCAGCGGCCTGCGACAGGGCAGCGGACGTGGTGGGTTCGGCGATGGTGGTCATGCGTCGTCCTCGGAGGGTCGAAATCGGCTCCGGCGAACGGAGCGGCAGGCACGACGGTGTGTGCTGGCGGCAACCAGACATGGGACAGATTCATTCCCGGCCCACGGGAGGCGATCGCGAGCGTGAGAGACGTAGGGTTAGCGCATCCGGGGGCCTGCGGCGGCGCCCGTCGTGGAGGGAGCTCGCGATCAAAGCCGACCCAGCCGACCAACGGCGTCTGCTCGACCTGCAGGCGGTGGACACGGCGCTGGCCCAGCTGGCACACCGCCGCCGGACGCTCCCCGAGCTCCTCGAGATCCAGCGGCTGCACTCCAGCCTCACCTCCCTGGCGTCGGACCTGGTCGGGGCGGACACCGTCGTCTCGGACCTGGAGCGTGAGCAGCGGCGGGCGGAGAACGACCTCGAGCCGGTACGCGAGCGCCTCAGCCGCAACCAGCACCGGGTGGCCGACGGCACGATCGCCGACCCCCGCGCGCTGAACTCGATGATCGAGGAGATCGACCACCTCAAACGCCGGATCGACAACCTCGAGGACGCCGAGCTGGAGGTGATGGAGCAGCTGGAGACGGCCACCGAGGGTCGCGACAGGCTGCGGATGGAGGCCGCCGAGATCGACAGCCAGCTGGGCGTCCTCTCGGCCAAGCGCGACCGGCAGCTGCGCGAGCTCGAGCTCGAGATGGCGGACCGGCAGACCGTGCGGGAAGGGATCGTGCCGCTGCTGCCCGGCCCGCTGGTCACGCTCTACGACAAGATCGGCGGCACCCACGCCGGCATCGGGGCCGCCGAGCTGCGGGCCCGGCGTTGCACCGGCTGCCGGCTCGAGCTCAACTCCGCCGACCTGCGGGCCTTCGCCGCCGCCCCGCCGGATGAGGTGCTGCGCTGCGAGGAGTGCGGCCGGATCCTGGTCCGGACGCCCGAGTCGGGTCTGTGACGGCGCGGGCTCGGGACGTCAGGGCCCCCGACGAGGCACGGAGCCACGTCAGGTTCGTGCTCGAGCAGCTGGTCGGCCGGTAGGGGCCTTGTAGTCTGCGGCCATGCCTGCGCGCAAGGTCGAGCTGCCCGTCGTCGTGCCGCCGGAGCTGGCGGCAGGGCTGGCCCGGATCCGCTCCGAGCAGCAGGTGCCGGACGGCTTCCCGGCCGACGTCACCGCCGCGGCCGAGCGGGCTGCTGCGGCCCCGCGGTTGCCGACGCTGGACCGGACCGACCTCGAGCTGGTCACGATCGACCCGGCCGGGTCGCGCGACCTCGACCAGGCGCTGCACATCGCCCGAGCCGAAGATGGCTTCGTCGTCTCCTACGCCATCGCCGACGTCGCCGCCTTCGTCACCGCCGGCGACCCGGTCGACCAGGAGGCGCACCGCCGGGGGATGACCCTCTACGCGCCGGACCACCGCACCCCGCTGCACCCGCCGGCGCTGAGCGAGGGAGCCGCCAGCCTGCTGCCGGACCAGGTCCGGCCGGCCCTGCTGTGGACGCTGCGGCTGGACGCGGGCGGGCAGATGACCGACGCCGAGGTCGTCCGGGCGCTCGTGCGCAGCCGCGAACAGCTCGACTATCCCGGCGTCCAGGCCGAGATCGACTCAGGCTCGGCGCGGGAGTCGCTGGCCCTGCTCCGGGTGGTCGGGAGGTGGCGCGAGCAGCGTGAGCGCGAGCGCGGCGGCGTCAGCCTGCAGATCCCCGAGCAGGAGGTGGTCCCGGCTGAGGACGGCTGGCGGCTGGAGTTCCGGGCGCCACTGCCGGTTGAGGGCTGGAACGCGCAGATCTCGCTGCTCACCGGGATGGCCGCCGCACACCTGATGCTCTACGGCCAGATCGGCATCCTGCGCACCATGCCACCCGCGGACGCCGGCTCGCTCCGCCGGCTGCGCCAGACCGCGAAGGCGCTGCACATCGCCTGGCCGGCCGAGCTGGACTACCCGGAGTTCGTCCGTCGGCTCGATCCGCACGTCGCCGCCGAGGCGGCGATGCTGAACGCGTGCACCACACTGTTCCGCGGCGCGGGCTACCAGGCGTTCTCCGGCAGCGTGCCCGAGGACGCGGAGCACTCGGCGTTGGCCATCGACTACGCCCACTGCACCGCTCCGCTGCGCCGGCTGGTCGACCGCTACGCCGGGGAGGTCTGCCTCGCGCTCTGCTCCGGCACCCCGGTACCGGAGTGGGTCACCCGCGCGCTCGACGCCCTGCCGGCCGAGATGGCGGCCGCCGGCCACCGCGCGAGCGCGTACGAGCGGGCGGTGATCGACCTGGTGGAGGTCGGGCTGCTCGCCGGCCGGATCGGTGAGGTGTTCCCCGCGACGGTGATCGAGGTCGACAGGTCGCGGCAGCGCGGCGTCGTCATGCTCGCCGCGCCGGCCGTCGAGGCGAAGGTGGTCGGGCCGGACCTGCCGCTGGGGCATGAGGTCTCCGTCCGCCTCGCCACCGCCTCCTTCGAGGCCGGCGCGGTCACCTTCGAGCTGGCCACGGCGAAGCCGTGAACGGTCCGGTGACGTCGTCGTCACCGCCTCGCCCCCAGGTGGAGGAGCTCAGCCCAGCTGCTCGATCAACCGGCGGGCCTCGGTCGTCGTGAGCCGGGGGCCGGCGTCGGTCAGGATCACGAGGGTGACCCGGGCGCCGGAGCGTCGGGCGACCTCGGTCCACCTGCTGTCGGGGTAGGTCCGGCGGTCGATCAGCCCGTCGGGCCCGGTCGACGAGGCGGCGACCAGCTCGGTGTGCACCGGGTCGTCCAGGGTGGTGCAGGCGCGGACCTGGTCGACGTACCGCGTCCAGTAGCGGCCGGCGGCGTCGGCGTCGGCGAACTGCAGCGCCAGCCCGACGCCGGGATGGTCCGCCGCGTCGACATAGTCCCCGGCGAGCGCCGCCACCGGGTCGGGGTAGTCGTCGCGGGTGACGTCGGCACAGCCGATGGTGATGACGTCCTGGGCTGCGTAGCGCGGGTCGCGGGCGTGCACCCAGGTGCCGTTACCGCGGTAGCCCTCCTCCTCGCTGCCCGTGCGGGCGACCGTCCGCCAGCCGGCCGGGACGGGCAGGGCGGACGCCTCGAGGTCACCGGCGCTCGAGGGCGCTGGGGCGGTGGGCTCCGGTGGTGGGGGCAGGGTGTTGGTCGTGGTCGGTTCGTCCGGCACGAGGGCCGGGTCGGGGCTCGAGCTCGACGCTGTGGGGGACGGCGCGGTCGACGTGGCGGCCGGGCTGGGCTGCGGCGCCGCGGGTGCCGGGGCCGAGCAGCCGCCGACCAGGGCGAGCGCCAGCGCCGCCAGCAGGGTCGGCGCGACAGCCGGCCCGCGCGTCAGGCGCTCCGGCACGCGCTCACGGCCGGTACTCGAAGTGCTGGTAGTCCCGGCCCGGGTTCCAGCGGCCGCCCCAGAAGAAGTCCTCGCTGGTGAGCTTCTTGGTCAGGGTCGAGAACTTGCCCAGCATCCCCTTCTTCAGCGGGCTGCGGTCGCGGTACTTCTTGCCGTTCGAGGGCCACCACTTCCCGTGACCGTCGCGGTAGGGGTTCTGCACGGTGTTGACGTCGATGGCGATGCCGTAGGAGTGCGGCGACTGCGCGTACGGGTTGCCGACGACCTTGCGGCAGTTGAAGCCACTGGTGTTGTTGGCCTTCATCTGCTTGGGGTCGTTGCCGCCGTACGCGTTCGGGTTCTTCATCTTGGCGATCGGGTACCGCGCCGCCAGTCCGGCGCGGAACGAGCGGGTGATCTCCGGCACCAGGTCGGTGCGGATGATGAGCACACCCCGGTGCATCCGGTGGTCGAAGCCGTAGTAGTTCATCCGGACGGTCTGGAGCTTCGACCGTCCCACCGGGCAGCCCCGGCGGTAGGTGTCGGCCACGTCGGCCTTGGTGGTGTCGGTGGCCACCGCGTCCAGGACGGCGACGCGGCGGAGGACATGGCTGGCGCTGGTCTCCCAGCGGTCCCGGTTGGCCGCGTGGAACGCGGTCCGGACGCGGTAACGGGCCAGGTGGGTGCGGCCGTGCGCGAAGGTCGCGCTGAACTGCCCTCGGGCGTTGGTGACGGGCGAGGCCACGACCTTGTAGGTGCTGCCGATGCGGACCGCGAGGTGGAGGTGGACGCCGGCCCGGGCCGGACTGACCGAGCCCTTGAGCGTCGGGTTCTTGAGGCTGTTGACTCCTGCGGGCACGGTCAGGTGCACGGTGGAGTCAGCGACGGTCACCCGGGCCGCCGCGCTGGACACCTCGTCCCCGCTGCCCGGGGCGCCGCCCGTCGTGGCCTGGAAGCTCGTCACGCCCTTGGCCGTCACCGGGAGGCTGGTGGCGTAGACGCCCGATGCGACCGTGGCGGTCGCCACCTTCGCCCAGGTGCCGCTGGCGGACCGGCGGTAGACCTCGATCGCGCTGCCGTCGGCGATGCCGCTCACCTGGCCCGAGAAGCCGTAGCGCCCGAGGTCCTCATAGAACCGGCCGGCCACCGGGCTACCGAGCGCGGCGACCCGCAGCGTGAGGCTGCCCGGGTCGGACTCCGTCTGGGGCACCACTCGACCGCTCGGGGTGGGCGCCGGAGTCGGGCTGGTCGTGGTGTCGACCCCGGTCGACGCCGTGGGGGTGGGGGTCGGCGCCGTCGGTGGTCCCGGGTCCGCGGAGGGCGCAGGGGAAGGTGACGCGGACGGCGGTGTGGGGGAGGGGGCTGGGGACGGCGTCTCCGCTCCGGCCGGCGCGGCGGCCAGGGTCAGCAGCGCACAGAGGGCGCCCGCCAGGACGGTGCCGTGGGCGGTGCGCGAGGGGGGAGTTCGCACGGTCGACGCCTTCGTTCGGTGAGCGGGGTTCGAGGTCCGGCGATCGTACCCCGCAGTTCTCACCGGCGCTGCTCGTCGTCCCGGCTAGCGCTGCTCCTGCGGGCACCACCAGGTGGTCCGGCCGCCGACCGTCGCGACCTGCATCTCGGCCCCGCACCGCGGGCAGTGCCGGCCCTGGCCCCGGAAGTCGATCACCTCGCCGGTGTGCACGCCGCCGTGCTCGATGGCGGCCAGCGTTGCCGCGTGCAGGGCGTCGTGCAGGGTCCGCAGCTCGGCGGGGCTGAGCTCGTCGGCCGGCCGCCGGGGCGAGAGCCGCGCCTGCCACAGGGTCTCATCAGCCAGCAGGTTGCCGACCCCGGCCACCACGGTCTGGTCCAGCAGCCGCGCCTTGAGGGGAGCGCGGCCGCGACCCACGCGCTCGGCGAGCTCGTCCGCGCCGACCGTTTGAGCGTCCGGTCCCAGGGCGCTGAGGTCGGGATCCAGCCGGACCCGGCCGAGCCGCCGCTTGTCGAAGAGCCGCAGCGTCCCACCGTCGGTGAAGGTCAGGGTGAAGCGGTCCCATACCGGCTTGCGCTCGGGCCGCTCGCCACCTTGGCCGTAGCGCCCACCCTCCCAGTCCCCGCCCTCGGTCAGCTCTCCGCGAGAAGAGGTGATCAGGATCCGACCGCTCATCCCGAGGTGCACGCCGAGCACCGGACCGGGCCGGCGGGACCGGCCGACGCCGGAGGTCTCGCACCACATCGACTTGCCTCGACGGAAGGCGCCGGTGAGCGTACGGCCGACGAGCGCGTCGCGGATCTCGCCGGGCGGGTGCGGCCGGCACTCCCAGGTGTCCGCGTCGTCGACCTCGGCGATCCTGCGGCGCAGCCCCGCGCGTTCGATGGCTGCGCGGGCGCTCTCGACCTCGGGCAGCTCCGGCACGCGCTCAGTCTGCCCGGCCGGCCAAGCAGGGACACCAGCGGTCGTGCCTAGGCTTCCGAGCATGAGGGTGGACGGTCCGCTGCCGGTGACGGAGGGTTTCGTGCTCGAGCCCGACGAGCTGCGGTGGCGTTTCTCCCGCTCGCCCGGACCCGGTGGTCAGGGCGTCAACACCACCGACAGCCGGGCCGAGCTGATCTGGCGACCGGACGCCTCGCCCGCGGTGGCCCGGCTCAGCCCGGCCCTCCAGGAGCGGTTGCACGCTCGGCTGGCCGGCGCGCTCGTCGACGGCGCCCTGGTGGTGGCCGCCTCGGAGTACCGGGCGCAGCTACGCAACCGGCAGGCCGCGCGGGAACGGCTGGTCCGCCAGCTCCGGCAGGCCCTGGCCGCGCCAGCCCCTCGCCGACGGCGGACCGCGACCACCCGGGGCTCGGTCGAACGGCGGCTGAAGGCTAAGCAGCTCCGCTCGCAGGTCAAGGCCCGGCGCGGGGGTCGGGGCGCCGACTGGTCGTAGCGTCCTCGTCGGGCTTGGTGCCTTCCACGCAGAGCTGGGTGGCGACCTCGGCCGGGTGCATCCGGTACTCCAGCCCCTGCAGCTCGGGATGGCTGCTCTCCCCGGCCCGACACCGGTGGACCTCGAAGCCGACGGCACCGAGCTCGGCGGCGAGCGCCGCGTAGTCGTAGCAGAAGCCGAGGTAGTGCTCCGCACCCACGTAGACCTCGGCCAGCAGCTGGACGGGGTGCTCGAGCACGTGGCCGAGCTCGGCGTTGCGGGCCATGCCCAGCCGGGCCAGGTCCCCGTTCTCGAGGTAGCTCCGGGCGCTGGCCTCGACGTCCGGCGTGGACAGCCGGATCACCCCTCCCGGCGCCAGCGCGACGTAGGCCTGTCTGAGCAGGTCGCGGCTCTGGGGCAGCGTCAAGTGCTCGATCATGTTGTCGCCGTAGACGAAGCGCAGGCTGCTGGTGGGCACCGGCCACGGCGCGGTCGCGTCCAGGTACGCCGGGCAGGGCCAGGAGATGTCGGTGTTCACCCAGCCGGGCAGCCCGCGTCGGCCGGCACCGAGGTTGACCTTCACGGGCAGCCCCGTCCTACGGGCCTGGGCGATCTCGTCGAGGAACCGGTGTCGTCGGCGGCGTGAGGACGCCACGTCGTAGACGCGTCGTCGCCAGCTCCCGAGGACACGGCGCAGTGCGCTGCGTGTCATGACGGAACCGTACGCAGCCAACCGGCCGTCGTCGACCGGCCGCGCGGAAGCTGTGGACAACTGCGACGTGCTCGCAGGCTGTGCACGAGCCGCGTCGCTGCCCCATGCTGTGGATCACCATCGTTCCTGTCCTGGAGGTACCCGTGCGCCGACTGCTCGCTGTCACCGTGGCCGTTGGCCTCACCGCGCTGGCGGCGTGCACCTCGGCCGCTCCCGCCGGTCCGGTCACCTCCGGTACCGCCCTGTCCAGTCCCCTGCCCTCGAGCCCCCTGCCTTCGAGCCCCCTGCCTTCGAGCCCCCTGCCTTCGAGCACTGCAACTCCGAGGAAGAGCCCGTCGGCCACCTCCAAGCCGTCCGACGACGGCAGTGTGGAGGAGCAGGGCGACGACACCTCCGACAGCAAGAACACCTCCTTCGACGACGCGTACACCTACAAGGACGGCGTCCGGATCGAGATCACGAAGGTCAGGCACGGCACGGTCACGGCCAAGGACGTCACCGCCGGAGCCCGGCTGAAGAAGGGCACCCCCTGGGTCCAGCTGACCGTGCGCGTCGAGAACGGGTCGAAGCACCGGATGTCGGAGCTCGTGGGCGACTACGAGCTCTCCTACGGTCCGGACAAGGAGCCCGCCGACCCGATCGGTCTGCCCGGGCAGCACGACAGGGGCCTGTCCGGCAGCATCGCGTCGGGGAAGGACGAGGTCATCTCGAGCACCTTCAGCATCCCGGTGAAGGACCAGGACGACGTCGTGCTGGGGTTCACCCCCGACATCGACCACCACACCGCGTACTTCTCGGGCTCGATCGCCTGACTCCCGTCCTCGTGGTCCGACCGGCTGAGCGGGCGGCCCCTGGCGGGAGGCTGTGGGGACGAGTCGGTCGATAAGCCGGATTCTGTCTCCGGCCCGAGGGCCGGGGGCGATCATCCATCTGCGACCGCTGTTGCCAGCGGCCTGGTGCGACCTACCCGGAGACTCGGGCGAGCAGCCCTCGGACGCCTCCGCAGACACGCACGCGTGTCCTCTTGGTCTTGCTCCCGGTGGGGTTTACCGAGCCACCCCAGTCACCTGGGGTGCTGGTGGTCTCTTACACCACCGTTTCACCCTTACCCCCGCGTTGCCGCGAGGGCGGTCTGTTCTCTGTGGCACTGTCCCGCGGGTCACCCCGGGTGGGCGTTACCCACCACCGTGCTCTGTGGAGTCCGGACTTTCCTCGACCACCCCGGAAGGTGACCGCGACCGCCTGACCGACTCGTCCGGGCGTCACTCTAACCGAGTTGTCGCCACGTCAGAGGGCCCGAGCCCTCGGACAGTCTGTCCAGGGATCACGGCAGGGTCAGGATCTCGGCACCGGTCTCGGTGACCACGAGGGAGTGCTCGAACTGCGCGGAGCGGCTGCCGTCGGCGGTGACGACGGTCCAGCCGTCGTCCCGCAGGCGCCACCGCTCGGTCCCCAGGGTCAGCATCGGCTCGATGGTGAAGGTCATCCCGGGCCGCATCACCGTGTCCCGCCGCGGGTCGTCGTAGTGGGGGATGACCAGCCCGGAGTGGAACGCCGTGTGGACGCCGTGGCCGGTGTACTCGCGCACCACGCCGTAGCCGAAACGGCGCGCGTAGCTCTCGATCACCCGCCCGATGACGTTCACCTGCCGGCCCGGCCGGACCGCAGCGATGCCCCGACGCAGGGCCTCGGCGGTGCGCTCGCTCAGCAGCCGGGACGCCTCGTCCGGCTCGCCGCAGGGATACGTCGCGCAGGAGTCGCCGTGCACGCCGTCGACGTAGGCGGTGATGTCGATCTTGACCAGGTCGCCCTCGGCGAGCGGTCGCGCGTCCGGGATGCCGTGGCAGACGACCTCGTTGACCGAGGTGCAGCACGACTTCGGGAAGCCGCGGTAGCCCAGCGTCGAGGGGTAGGCGCCTGCGTCGACCAGGTACTCGTGCGCCACCCGGTAGAGCTCGTCGGTGGTCACCCCCGGCGCGATCGCCGCGGCCGCTGCCCGGATGGCGCGGGCGGCGATCCGTCCGGCGACGCGCATCCTGGCCACCGTCTCCGGCGACTGGACGTCTGGGCCCTCGTACGGCTGCGGAGCCGGATGACCCACGTACGCGGGGCGGGTGATGGCCGCGGGCACCGGCCGGGCGGGGGACACCCGGGCGGGCAGGATCGAGGTCACGACCGGCAAGCGTAGTGACCGAGCCCCAGCGGTAGCCTCAGCCCATGGCGGATGGTGAGTGGTGGTACGACCTCAAGTCCAAGTCGGCGGTGCAGGACGGTCGGGCCGGGAAGTCGGCGGACCGGCTGGGCCCCTACGCGAGCCAGGAGGAGGCCGAGCGCGCCCTGGACAAGGTCGCCGAGCGCAACGAGACCTTCGACAACGACCCGCGCTGGAACGACGACTGAAGGTCGCGGTCTCCTGAGCCTGGTCAGCGGGCGACGAGCCGGCGTAGGGCCACCCCGGCGACCGGGGCGTAGCCGAGCAGGAGGGCGCCGGGCCCCTCCATCATCAGCGTGGTGCCCGAGCCGACGGCAGCGGCCTGCACCGCGTGGGTGAGGGTCAGCGCGACCGGTCCGAGCCGGACCACCCACGTCCAGCTGCGGGCGGCCGGGTCGACCGCCGTCACGGTGAACGGCAGCCCGAGTCCGCCCGGGACCACGACGGTGCCGTGCACGCCGGCGCCGATCCGCGGCGCGTCGGCCTCCACCCGCCAGATCTGGGGCGACCACGTGGGCCACAGGGCGATCCGTTCGTAACGCTCCCAGACCACCGCAGGGGAGGCCTGGCCGCGGGCCCTGAGCCGGCGTACGGCCATCGTCTGCCTCCTCGGCGGGCCCGCTCGTTACGCCCGGGTTTCGGCGGTGGCTCCCCTCGTCGGGGCCGGTCGGGCTCATCGTAAACTGCCGGTTCCGGGCGCCGCCGTCGTGCGTCCGAGCAGTTCCGCACCCTTCGGAGGAGACGCGATGAAGATCGTCAAGATCAGGACAGTGCTGGTGGCCGGGCTCGCCGGCGGCGTCGGCTACGTGCTGGGCACCCGGGCCGGCCGCACCCGCTTCGACGAGCTGAAGGTCCAGGCCGACAAGCTCCGCGCCCAGGCCGAGAAGCTCGCGAGCAGCCCGAAGGTGCAGGAGACCGTGGGCAACGTCGCGGGCCTGGTCAAGGAGAACGCGGCGAAGCTGCCCGACCCGGTCGCCGACGTCGTGACCAAGGCCGCCGACAGCGTCACCGAGGCCGCCGCGTCCGTCGGCGCCGAGGACTCCGAGCCCACCGGCACCGGCGACGGCGACCCGCTGTCCGGCGTGACCGTGGAGGACGCAGGTGCCGTGGAGCCCGACTCCGAGCACAACCCGGGCGTCTGAGTCGGTGAGCACCCGCACCCTCTCCATCGGATGCGAGTTCGTCCACCAGTCCCGGTTCGACATCCCCACGGTCTTCCAGGTCGAGCCGCGCGCCGACCAGGACGTGGAGGTGGTCGAGTCCGGTTGGACCTTCGAGCCGGACGTCGCCACCACGGTGTACGCCGACGTCTACGGCAACCCCTGCCGCCGGACGACGATCAGCGCCGGTCGTTCGGTGATCGGCTACCACGCGACGGTCGTGGTCCCGGACGCGGTCGAGGACGCCGACGAGGACGCTCCGGAGATCGCGCCGCAGGACCTGCCTGACGACGTGCTCATCTTCACCCTGCCCAGCCGTTACGCCCTGCCGGACGTGCTGGGCAAGGAGGCGTGGAACCGGTTCGGCAGCGTCGAGCCCGGCTACCGGCGCGTGCAGGCGATCTGCGACTACGTCAACAGCCACCTGACCTTCCAGTACGGCTCCAGCACCCCGCGCTCCACCGCGGCCGACGTGCACGCGTCCGGCTACGGGGTGTGCCGCGACTTCACCCACCTGGCGGTCTCGCTCTGCCGGGCGCTCAACATCCCGGCCCGCTACGTCTTCGGCTACCTGCCGGAGATCGAGGTGGACGTGAAGCCCTCACCGATGGATTTCGCGGCCTGGATGGAGGTCTACCTCGGCGACCGCTGGTACACCTTCGACCCGCGCAACAACGAGCGCCGCAAGGGCCGGGTGCTGATCGGCCGCGGCCGCGACGCCGGCGACGTCGCCATGGCCACCACCTTCGGCTCGCCGTACCTGGAGAAGATGGAGGTCGTCGCCGAGGACAAGGCGGCCTGACCGCCTGAGGGGCGTCCCCACGCCGACTTGTCAGACTCCAGTTGTCCCCGAGGCCAACTGGTGTCTGACAAGTCGAGGATCAGCGGGGGACGTTGCGGTCGAGCTCATCCAGCCAGGCGCGGGCGTTGCCGTCGGAGGGGGCCCGCCACTCGCTGCGCGGGGACAGCGAGCCGCCCGCGACCACCTTCGGGCCGTTCGGCAGGGCCGAGCGCTTGAACTGGGCGAAGCCGAAGTAGCGGCGCAGGAAGACGTCGAGCCAGTGCCGGATCGTCGGCAGGTCGTAGGAACGTCGCTGGTCGGCGTCGAAGCCGGGCGGCCAGTCGCCGGCCTCGACGTCGGACCAGGCGTGCCGGGCCAGGAAGGCGATCCGGCTGGGCGGGAAGCCGTAGCGCAGCACGTGGAACAGGGTGAAGTCCTGCAGCGCGTACGGTCCGACCTTCTCCTCGGTGCTCTGCGGCCGCTCGCCCTCGGCGACCGGGACCAGCTCGGGGGAGATCTCCTGCTCGACGATCGCCTGCAGCACCTGGTTGGTGTCGTCGGTGAACTGTCCCGTGCCGACCACCCAGCGGATCAGGTGCTGGATCAGGGTCTTGGGCACGCCGGCGTTGACGCCGTAGTGCGACATCTGGTCGCCCACCCCGTACGTGCACCAGCCCAGCGCCAGCTCGCTCAGGTCACCGGTGCCCAGCACGATCCCGCCGCGCTGGTTGGCCAGCCGGAAGAGGTAGTCGGTGCGCAGCCCGGCCTGGACGTTCTCGAACGTGACGTCGTAGACGGGCTCGCCCCCGGCGAACGGGTGGTCCATGTCGGCCAGCAGCTGACGGGCGGCCGGGCGGATGTCGAGCTCGGCGAAGGTGACGCCCAGGGCGTGCGAGAGCCGGGTGGCGCTGTCCTTCGTGCCGGCGCTGGTGGCGAAGCCGGGCATCGTGAAGGCGAGGATGTCGCTGCGGGGTCGGCCCAGCAGGTCCATCGCCTTTGCCGCGACGATCAGGGCGTGGGTGGAGTCCAGGCCGCCGGACACCCCGATCACCAGCCTGGGACCGCCGATGGCGTCCAGCCGCTGCTGCAGCGCCGAGACCTGGATGTTGTACGCCTCGTAGCAGTCCTGCGCCAGCCGCGCCGGGTTGTCGGGCACGAAGGGGTACCGGTCGACGCGACGCCGCAGCCCGAGGTCGGTCCGCGGCGGGTCGAGGGCGAAGTCGACGGTACGGAACGGCTGGCCGCCCCGAGGGTCCAGCGTCCGCCGGTTGTCGTCGAACGTGCCTTGGCGAATCCGCTCCTGCCGCAGCCGCATCAGGTCCACGTCGGCGACCGCGCGCTGGTCGGTGGGGGTGAAGCGCTCGGTCTCGGCCAGCAGCTCGCCCAGCTCGTAGACCATCGTCTGCCCGTCCCAGGACAGGTCGGTGCTGGACTCCCCGGCGCCGGCCGCCGCGTAGACGTACGCGGCCAGGCACCGGGCGGACGCCGACCGGACCAGCAGCCGCCGGTCCTCGGCCCGGCCGACGGTGATGGGGCTGCCGGACAGGTTGAGCAGCACCGTCGCCCCGGCCAGGGCCGCGGGCGCGCTCGGCGGCACCGGAACCCACATGTCCTCGCAGATCTCCACGTGCACGACCAGCCCCGACACGTCGGTGGCGCGGAACAGCAGGTCCGGTCCGAACGGCACCTCGACCCCGTCCAGCACGATGGTCTGGCCGGCCCGGTCGTCGCCGGGCGCGAAGTGCCGGCGCTCGTAGAACTCCCGGTACGTCGGCAGGTAGGACTTCGGTACGACCCCGAGCACGGACCCGTGGTGGATGACGACCGCGGTGTTGAGCAGCCGGCTCCCCTGACGGAGCGGAGCGCCGACGACCAGCAGCGTCGGCAGGCTGGACGACGCGGCGACCAGCTCGGCGACGGCTGCCTCGACCTCGTCGAGCACCACCTCCTGCAGGAACAGGTCCTCGATCGAGTAGCCGCTCAGGCACAGCTCGGGGAACAGGGCGACACCGACGCCTTCCTCGGCGCAGAGCCGTGCCTGGGCGATCACGGCGGCGGCGTTCGCCCGGGGATCGGCGATGCTGACCGGCGTCGTGCACGCCGCGACCCGGACGAAGCCCTGGTCGTACACCGAGTCGAAGTTCACGCGTTGCAGTCTGCCGCACCAGGCGCTGGAACCGGCGAGGGCCGCTGACCAGTGCTCCCCCGTGGGCGTGATCGGGCTCTGAACGTGCGTTGTCGGCATCGAGGGAGCCTTGGTCAGCGGATGCCGGGCGGCGGCGCCGAGAGTCTCGCCAGCGGCGTCGAGCCTCGCTAGGGTCGCTCAGGTGAGCTCCCGCCGTCCGCTCGCCGGCTTCCGCACCTCTCGCCTGCTGACCACCGAGACGGCGCAGGAGGGGGACCGCGTCACCACCCTGGAGCTGCTGTTCGACCTCGTCTACGTCTTCGCCTTCACCCAGATCACCGAGCTGATGGTGCACGGGCACAGTGCGGAGGCCGTGCTGCAGGGGATGGCCGTGCTCGGGATGCTCTGGTGGTCCTGGGTCTCCTACACCTGGCTGGCCAACCAGGCCCATGCCGACCGCGGTCTGACCAGGATCGCGGTGGTCGTGGCCATGGCGGCGATGTTCGTGGTGTCGCTGGTCATCCCGGAGACGTTCGAGGACCTCGAGGGCGGTCTCCACGCCCCGGCCGTCTTCGTGGTGGCCTTCGAGCTGGTCGTCCTCACCCACGCGACCGTCTACGTCGTCGCGGCCGGCGCAGACGCCGGGCTCCGGCGGCAGGTCGTGCGCACCATGGGCCTGGCCAGCGTCCCGGTCGCGGTCCTGCTCGTGGTCGGGGCGGTGATCGGCGGTCACGCGCAGACCTGGCTCTGGTTCGCCGCGGTCCTGGTGGAGGGGGTGCTGGTCTTCGTGACCTCGCACGGAGGCGACTGGCGAGTGAACTCGATGGCCCACTTCTCCGAGCGGCACGGCCTGATCGTGATCCTCGCCCTCGGGGAGTCGATCGTGGCCATCGGGGTGGGGGTCGCCGAGCTGCCGATCGACATCCCGATCCTCCTCGGGTCGCTGCTGGCGGTCGGTCTGGCCGTGGGCCTGTGGTGGAACTACTTCCACCACCTGGCGCCGAGAGCCGAGCACGCCCTCAACGCCCGCACCGGTGTCGACCGGGTCAACGCCGCGACCGACGTGTACACCTACCTTCACCTGCCCCTGGTGGCTGGCGTCCTGATCGTCGCCCTCGGGGTCGAGCTGGCCATGCACGAGGTCGGCTCGGACCACCGGCTCGGCGGGTTCGCCGCGACAGCCCTGGGTGGCGGGCTCGCCCTCTACCTGGTCGCGACCAGCGTGATCTGGGGGCGGGTGGCGAGGGAGTGGTCGGCGCTGCGCCTCGGAGGCGCCGTGCTCGCCCTGGTCCTGGTCCCGGTGATGGCCCTCGGCCCTGCCCTGGTGGCCCTCGCCGTCGTCACCGCCCTCGCCGTCGGCGTCGGGTTGGCCGAGGGTGGGCTACGGTCCGCAGCGCTGGCTCGTCAGGCGGCAGCTCCGGCCGGCTGACCCGGACGACTGACCCGGACGGCTGACCCGGACGACGGTCACGGCAGACCGTAAGACCGTCGGGGACGCTCGTGTTGACATGGGCGAGGGGTCTTGTGTGCTCGGTGAGCGCGGTGTGCTTCCGCTGCGTACCAGCTCGAAGGAATCGATCGCACCGCTCGCCACAGCTCGCCTCTCGGAGCCGAGCGCAGGGGCCGACCGGGACGACGTCCACGCCGTCCGTCGGCATCACGGCCGCCCTGTCCTGGGGCCAGCGGGTGCGCGAGGATGACCCTGTGGACAACCCGTCGACCGCCGGTTCCCCGCCCTACGCTGAGGGCATGACGGCAACCGTGGCGAACTACCGCTGGAACGCCGGCGAGTTCGTGGGCGCGTGGGAGGCCAGCGTGTTCGACTCCCGGGCCGAGCTGGTCGAGGGCGAGGTCTGGCCGGTGGCGATGGGGGACTGGCCTGGTGAGGCCGTGGGGAGGGTGATCCTCGCGTTGGGCAGCCGGGGCCTGCGACCGACGACCTCGATGCTGCCCAGCGGGACGTCGCTGCCCGACCCGGACTGCTGGGTGCGCCGGGACGGCGCAAACCCGACGGGGACGCTCGGCCGCCGGCTGTCCACCTGGGCGCCGGACGTCCTGCTGGTCGTCGGAATGTCGGACGAGACGCTGATGGCCGACCTCACGATCAAGGCCCGCGTCGACGGCGCCGCGGCTTGGCCGGTGTACTGGGTGGTCTCGCCGGAGGTCGTCTACGTCCACACCGACCCGCACGCGAGTGGTGACCGGCAGCGCGTGGAGTACCGCTCCGGCGAGCAGGTGGCTTTGCCGTTCGCCGAGGACAGCATTGCCGTCGACGACCTGGTCGGCTGACGTGCGCATCGCTCTCGCGCAGATCCTCAGCGGTCCGGACCCGGCGGCCAATCTCGAGCTCGTGGCGGACTACACGCAGCAGGCGGCCGAGCAGGGGGCTGCGCTGGTGGTTTTTCCGGAGGCGACGATGCGCTGCTTCGGGCGCAACCTGGCCGAGGTGGCCGAGCCGCTGGACGGGCTGTGGGCGACGGCCGTCCGACGTCTCGCCGCCGACAACGGCACCACCGTGGCCGTCGGCATGTTCACCCCCGCCGAGGACGGCCGGGTGCTCAACACCCTGCTCGTCACCGGACCGGACGTCGACGCGGCCTACGACAAGATCCACCTCTACGACGCGTACGGGTTCGCCGAGTCCGACACGGTGGCGCCGGGGGACAAGCCGCTGGTCCTGGACGTCGCCGGCGTGAGCGTCGGCCTCACCACCTGCTACGACGTCCGGTTCCCGGGCCTCTACACCGCGTTGGCCGAGGACGGCGCCGACGTCATCGGTGTCGCTGCCTCGTGGGATGCCGGTCCGGGCAAGGTCGAGCAGTGGCAGCTGCTGACCCGCGCCCGGGCCCTGGACACCACCACCTTCGTGCTCGCCTGCGGTCAGGCCGATCCGGCCGCCCTCGGTCTCAGCCCGGCGGGGACGGCTCCGACCGGCATCGGGTACAGCGCAGTCGTCGGTCCGACGGGTGAGACTCTCGCGGCGCTCGGTCCCGAGCCCGGGCTGCTTCTCCACGACCTCGACCTGAGCCTGGTCGAGGCGGCCAGGCGAGCGATACCGGTGCTGGCCAACCGGCGCTTCTGACCGGCCCCCCGACACGTGCGTCGTCGTAACGCCGACGTTACGTACCGGACGGCAGACTGAGGCCGTGGACAAGCAAACCGAGTTCGTGCTCCGGGCCATCGAGGAACGCGACGTCCGGTTCGTCCGCCTCTGGTTCACCGACGTGCTGGGCTTCCTGAAGTCGGTGGCCATCGCGCCCGCCGAGCTCGAGGGCGCATTCGCCGAGGGCATGGGCTTCGACGGCTCGGCCATCGAGGGCTTCGCGCGGGTCTACGAGTCCGACATGGTCGCCCACCCCGACCCCTCGACGTTCCAGATCCTGCCGTGGCGGGACTCGAGCCCGGCGACGGGCCGGATGTTCTGCGACATCTCGATGCCCGACGGCTCACCCTCCTACGCCGACCCGCGCTACGTGCTCAAGCGCGCGCTGAAGAAGGCCGCCGACCTCGGCTTCACCTTCTACACCCACCCCGAGGTCGAGTTCTTCCTCTTCAAGGACCCGCTGGACCCCAGCGTTCCGCCGGTGCCCGTCGACCAGTCGGGTTACTTCGACCACACCCCGCAGAGCCTGGGCAGCGACTTCCGACGCAAGGCGATCACCATGCTCGAGCAGATGGGCATCTCGGTCGAGTTCTCCCACCACGAGGGCGGTCCCGGCCAGCAGGAGATCGACCTGCGCTACGCCGACGCGCTGTCCACCGCCGACAACCTGATGACGTTCCGGGTGGTGGTGAAGGAGGTGGCCCTGTCGCAGGGCATCCACGCCTCGTTCATGCCCAAGCCCTTCACCGAGCACCCGGGCTCGGGGATGCACACGCACATGTCGCTGTTCGAGGGCGACAACAACGCCTTCTACGACGCGAGTGCCGAGCACCACCTGTCCAAGGTCGCCCGCCACTTCATCGCCGGGTTGCTGCGGCACGCCGGCGAGATCACCGCGGTGACCAACCAGTGGGTCAACTCCTACAAGCGGCTGGCTGGCGGCGGCGAGGCGCCGAGCTACATCTGCTGGGGCCGCAACAACCGTTCGGCCCTGGTCCGGGTGCCGATGTACAAGCCCAACAAGGGCGCCTCGGCCCGGATCGAGCTGCGCTCGATCGACTCCGCCGCCAACCCGTACTTGGCGTTCGCGCTGATGCTCACCGCCGGCCTGGCCGGGATCGAGGGCGAGTACGAGCTGCCCGAGGGAGCCGAGGACGACGTCTGGTCGTTGACCGAGCGGGAGCGGCAGGCGCTGGGCATCTCACCGCTGCCGCGCAACCTCGACGAGGCGATCCGGGCCATGGAGCGTTCGGAGCTGGTGGCCGAGACCCTGGGCGAGCACGTCTTCGATTTTTTCCTGCGCAACAAGCGGGCCGAGTTCGAGGAGTACCGGCGCCAGGTCACGCCGATGGAGCTGCAGCGCCTGCTGCCCGTGCTCTGACCGGCGGCTGACGCGGCCCGAGCGCTCGGAGCCCCAGCAGTCCGAACCCGCCGGCGACCAGCGGCGCGGCACCGACGCCGAGCAGCAGGGTGGTTGTCGGCAGGCCTGCGAACACTCCGGCCAGCGCGGCCCCGGCGGCGGCGCAGCTCATCTTGACCCCGGCGCCGAGGGTGAAGACCGACGCTCGCAGCTCTTCGGGCGCGTGCTGCTGCCTGACGGTGAAGAGTGCTCCGGTCAGCGGCCCGAGGAAGGCGCCGGACACGGCGAGCAGGACCGCCAGTCCGGGCAGCGACCGCAGACCGGCAGCCGCCACCAGCGGCAGCCCGACCCCGAGCAGGCTGACCATCACCACCAGACCGGCCCGCTCCGCGCGGACCGGACGCCACGTCCAGAGCAGCGAGCCGACCAGGCCGCCGGCGGCCACCGCCGTCAGCAGCCAGCCGGTCGCGGACGGGTGGTGCTGGCGGGCCGTCAACACGGCAATCACGACGGGCAGGGCACCGCCCCCGAGCTGAGCAAGGCTGGTCGCCAGGGTCACCTTCGCCAGTACCGGCTCTCGCAGCATCACCGTGACCCCGGCGGTAACGGCGGGCCGGGCGGTGTTCGTCCGCCGCGACCCGAGCGGCAAGCCGGCCAGCAGCAACGCGCTCACGGCGGCTGCGGCCGCGAGGACCCAGGTGGCCCCGGCCGCGGAGAGGGCGGTGGCGAGCACGGCCGCGAGTGCCGGCCCGGCGACGCCGGCGGTGTTGTAGGTGAGCGAGTCGAACCCGTAGGCGCGGGGCAGTGCGGCCGGGGCGACCAGCGTCTGCAGCTGGCTGGTCACGCCGCCGGTCAGGGCTGGTCCACAGCAGCCGCCGACCAGCAGCACCGCCAGCACCAGCCCGAACGGGAGCCGGCCCAGCCCGAGAGCCGCCGTGGCGAGGCAGGCCGCGAAGCCGACCGCAGCCACCGCGAGCACGCGTCCGGGCCGCCGGGCCCGGTCGGTGAGCAGCCCGACGACCGGTGCCGCGACGACGTGCGGGACCAGCAGGGCGGCGACCAGCACGCCGCCGCGGCCTGCGCTGCCCGTCCGCTCCAGCGCGAGCAGCAGCAGCGCCACCCGTGCGCCCTCGTCGGCGAGCCGGACCAGGACGGCCGCGGCGAGGTAGAGGAGCATGCGGCCGCGCGGCGCTCCGGGCTGCTTCGTCATGAGGTGCCTCTCGATTGTCGTCACCGGCTGAACCGGTGACGCTACCCTTGCTGACACGTCCGTCACCTGTCAAGGTGGTGACATGTTCGAGTTCATCGCCGATCGTCGGGCGCTCGACTTCGTCGCGACGGTCTCCGAACGGCGCACCGCACAGCAGGAGCAGCTGCGGACTCCCGCAGACCTCGTGGCCTGGGTGAGGGCCTCCGGCCTGGTCGACGACCAGGTGACGGTCGACGGGGCCCGGCTGAGGGACGCGCGTCAGCTGCGGGAGTCGATGTTCGGCCTGGTCAGCGCGCTGATCGACGGGGCCGCTCCCGATCCGGCCGACCTCCAGGCCGTGAACGCGGCCGCCGCCCGGCCGCGCCCGGTGCTCGACCTCGAGCCGGACGGGACGCTGCGTCGTCGGGGCGACCTCGACGCCGTCCTCGCCGAGCTGGCCACCGACGCCCTCGACCTGGCCGGCAGCCCGGACCGGCGGGCGCTGCACTGGTGTGCCGACACGACCTGCACGCGGCCGTTCGTGGACCGCTCGCGAGGGCAGCGCCGTCGCTGGTGCGGCATGAAGGGCTGCGGCGACCGGGCCAAGGCGGCCGCGTACCGACAGCGTCGGGCGAGCATCGCTCCGGCCTGACGCTCAGCCCTGAGTGACGGGGCGCATCGTCAGCTCAGTGGGCGGCGAAGGTCCAGCGCAGCCGCAGCCCTCTGCCGGCCTGCTCGACGTTCAGGGTGCGGCCCAGCTGCTCGGCCTGCTGCCACAGCTGGCTCAGTCCCCAGCTGCGCTGGCCGAAGCCGGCTCCGTCGTCGGTCAGCACCAGGCTGAAACCCTCGCCCTCCCCGACGAGCTCGATCTGGACCGAGGTGGGGCGGCTGTGCTCGGCCAGGTCGGCAAGAGCAGTCCGGAGGATGTCGGCGACATCGGCTCCGATCGGCGGCAGCTGGTCGAACGAACCGGTGAGCACGACTGCCGGGCGGAAGCCCAGCAACGCCTCCACCTCAGCCGCGGCCGCCAGGGCCACCGCGTGCAGCTCGTAGCCGACCGAGGGGCGTCCCGCGGTGTGCGGGTCGATCGAGGAACGCACCTGTCGGATCGTCTCGTCGATGTCGGCGATGGCCTGGCTCACCCGCTCACGGCCGGGGCCGCTGACCTCGCCCCGCGCGGTGCTCTGCAGGCTCAACCCGATCGAGAAGAGCCGCTGGACCACCTGGTCCTGGACGCTCTCCGCGATCCGCTCCCGGTCCTCGCGCGCCTCCAGCGTGTGCTGAGCGGAGCGGGCCTCAGCCAGCTCGAGGGCCAGCGCCGCCTGGGTGGCGAAGTCGCCGGCCATCACGATGTCGCTGGCGGCGAAACTCGGTTGGTCGGCCGCGCGGCTGACCATGATGGCGCCCTGGGTGCTCAACCGGCCCGTCAGGGGTAGCGAGATGACGTGACCGAGGTCGACCTCGCCGGTCACCTCGGAATGGATGCACGGCAGCTCGCCGGCCACGATCATCTGCACGGTGCCGGCGAGGATGGCTCGCTCGGTGAGGCTACCGGCCGCCTCGTACCGCCGGTTCTCGAGCTCTGCTGCGCCGAGGCCGGCCGCCACACGGACGTCCATCAGGTCCGGGTCGTCCTCGCTGGGGATGCAGACGGTCACCGTGCGCGCGTCGGCGAGCAGCTGGACGCTCTCCGCCACGCTCCGCAGGATCTCGTCCTCGTCCTCGACGCCACCCAGCAGCTTGCGGCTGATCTCGCTGGAGGCGATCAGCCAGTGCTGGCGGCGCCACGCCTCCTCCAGCTGGGTGGCGTTGTTGATGCCCGCTGCCGAACTGTCCACGAAGTCCGCGAGCAGCTGCTGGTCCTGTTCGGAGAACACGGCGCCGCCCATCGGGCGCATCGCGTACAGGTTGCCGCTCAGCCCGAGGTGGGTCTGGACGGGCAGGTCGATCAGGTCGCCGCCGATCTCCTCGTTCCCCCGGCGGCCGGCCGAGAGGCGGGACCGGCTGGTCCGACCCAGCGCCAGTGGCAGCTGCTCGGCGTCACCGACACCGTGCGCGGCGAGGATGCCCTGCATCGCTCGGAGCTCGCCGGGAACGTAGGAGCTGAAGACAAAGCGGTCGACCGTGCCGTCGGGCAGCCGGACGGCGAAGGCTGCGTAGGCGGCGTTGCCGATGGCTGCGGCCAGCTCGACCATCGAACGCAGCCGGCCAGCCACGGTCAGCTCGCGCGAGACGTCCCGCAACGACGTGACGAGCAGCCGGAGCCGCTGCTCCATCGAGTCGATGGGAACGACACCGTGCGGAATCCCCACGACCTCCGAAGGCCGTGCCTGTTGGCGCGGGGCACCTTCTGGCCCACGGGAGCTGGTCACCCTCAAATGCTAGGAACGGCGGCGGGGGAGGTAAAGAACCCGCCGCATCTACGGGCAGATTCAGGACTTTAGTCCCGAACGACGGTCAGGGGCAGGACCGAGCTCAGGTCGGCCCGGAGCCCGGAGGCGTGCACCGCGCCCGAGGCCACCGCCGCGGACCAGCTCAGAGCCCCGCCGGCCAGACCGAGGAAGGTGATGGCGTCGGTCTCGACGACGTTGGGCGGGGTGCCGCGGGTGTGCCGCGGGCCCGGGTCGCCGATCGCGCACTGGACGGCCGCGTACGGGGGGATGCGGACCTCGACCGAGCGGCCCGGGTGCCGGTCCGCCAGCACGCCGGCGAGCGCCCGGCTGACGTGGCGAACGGCGCCGCGGACCAGGGCCACCGGTTCCGTGCCTGGTGGGCGGGAACGGTTCTGGGCGTCCACGTCGAGCACCAGGGCGACCAGGTGCAGCAGCACCGCGTCCTCCCGGGTGGCCGCCCCGACCCGGGTCGCGACGACGGCAGGACCGGGCGTCGCCAGCGCGAGCTCCAGCGCGGCCAGCAGCTCGGCACGGTCCCGTCCCTCGGTCGGGACGCGACCGGGTCCGACCAGCCGAGGCAGCCTGGCCAGGAGCGACTCCAGCGCCAGCGGTCGCTCGATCGCGGAGGTGGCGAGGCTCTGCAGCAAGGACCGCCAGACCATCAGCGCCAGGCCCTCGGCGGCGTCGGGGATCGCGTGGGACTGCTCGACCAGGGCCGCGTCCGGCGCTTGTCGCCTGCTCGCCCCGGGACCCGCCATCAGATCAGGAACGTTACCCCGCGGTCGAGGTCTGGCGGCGCCGGCACCACCTCGCTACGATCGGCGCACGGCTCGGGGTCGCAGCTGAGGAGACCTCGCGGTGAGACTCACGATCCTGGGCGGCGGTGGCGCCTGGCCCACGCCCCAGCAGGCCTGCAGCGGCTACCTCCTCGAGCACGAGGGCGCGACCGTCCTCATCGATCCCGGGTACGCCGTGCTGCCGCAGCTGCTCGGGCTGCACGCCGCCGACGCGGTCGACGCCGTCCTGATCAGCCACGGTCACCTCGACCACTGCGCCGACCTCCCCGCCCTGCTGATGGCCCGGGCGACGGCGGGCGGCTGCGGACCGCTGCCGGTGTACGCGCCGCACGGCGCGCTGGCCGACCTGCTACGCGCCGGCCGCAGCCGGTCGCTGAGCCGGTCGGTCGCGCTGACCGAGCTGCGCGACGGCGACGCCTGCGAGGTCGGGCCGTTCCACGTCGAGGCGGCCCTGCTGCCGCACCACGTCGCCAACGCCGGGTTCCGGATCAGCGCCGCCGGCCACGTCGTCGCGTACACCGGGGACAGCGGCGACGCCGCCGAGCGGGTGCCGCTGGCCAGGGGCGCCGACGTCCTGGTGGTCGAGGCCACCTACACCGACGTCGTGCCCCGGCACCAGGCCCGCTTCCTCTCCAGCGCGGCGCAGGCAGCACGGCTGGCCCTGGCCGCCCAGGTCGACCACACCCTGCTCACCCACCACCTGCCGGGCCAGTCGGTGGCGCCGTGGCTGGCCGCCGCGCGGGCGGAGGGCCTCGGCTCGGTGCTGGCCGCGGCCGCCGGGATGAGCGTCGACCTCAGCCCCGACCGGGTTCCGTGGGCCCGTCGGGCGTCGGCGATGACGGCGCCGACGCAGCTGGTGCCGGTGCTGCCACGCCGGGCGCGCTCGGACCGCCCCGAACCGCTGGAGCGGCGCCGCCTCGACAGTGGGGGACGGGGCTTAACGCGCCGGTAACATCTCGGTGTGACACGGCTGGAGACCACCCAGGGCACCCTGGCCCGGCGCGGCTTCGCCGATGCCGGGGGAGCGCTCGCCGTGGTGCAGGGCTGGGACAGCGCGCAGGAGCCGGTGCTCGAGCTGCTGGCCCGGGCCGCCGACCCCGATCTCGCCCTGGTGGGCCTGGACCGGCTGTACGACCAGGTGCCCGAGCTGCCCGCCCGGCTGGCCGCCTCGCCGCTGCTGGCCCGGCACCTGGTGACGGTCCTCGGTGCCAGCGCCTCCCTGGCCCAGCACCTCAACGCCCACCCCGAGCACCTCGACCTGCTCGACCGTGAGCTGGACAAGGTGCCGGCCGCCGCGCTGCGCGCCCAGCTGGTCCGGGTCACCGGGGCCGATCCCGACGCGGCGATGCCGGTGGCCACCGAGCTGACCGGCGACGCGCTGCGGATCGCCTACCGCGGCGAGCTGCTGCGGATCGCCGCCCGCGACCTCTGCTCGCCCGAGCCGATCGAGGTGGTGGACGAGGTCGCCGACGAGCTCTCCGACCTCGCCGACGCCACCCTGGAGGCGGCCCTGGCGATCGCCCGCGCCAAAGGAGGCGAGGCCGCGCGGCAGACCCGCCTCGCGGTCGTCGGCCTGGGCAAGTGCGGGGCGCAGGAGCTCAACTACGTCAGCGACGTGGACGTCCTCTTCGTGGCCGAGCCGGTTCTCGACGCCGGCGGCGAGCCGCTGATCGCCGTCGAGGCCGCCGTCAACGCGGCCACCCGGATGGCGGCCGAGCTGAGCCGCATCTGCTCCGCGCACACCGCCGCGGGCACGATCTGGGAGGTCGACGCGGCGCTGCGGCCCGAGGGGCGTGCGGGCCAGCTGGTCCGCCGGCTCGCCAGCCACCAGGCCTACTACGAGCGCTGGGCCAAGACCTGGGAGTTCCAGGCGATGCTCAAGGCGCGGCCGTGCGCCGGTGACCTCGCGCTCGGCCAGGCGTTCGTCGACATGGTCTCCCCGATGGTGTGGCGAGCGGCCGAGCGCGAGAACTTCGTCGCCGACACCCAGGCGATGCGGTTGCGGGTGGTGGCCCACATCCCCGCGCGTGAGCAGGGCCGGGAGCTGAAGCTGGGCGAGGGCGGGCTCCGCGACGTCGAGTTCTCCGTCCAGCTGCTGCAGCTGGTGCACGGCCGGGTCGACGAACGGCTTCGGGTCCGGCCCACGTTGCTCGCGCTCAAGGCGCTGGTCGACAACGGCTACGTCGGTCGTGAGGACGGCAAAGGCTTCGGCCTGGCCTACCGGTTCCTGCGCACCGTCGAGCACCGGATCCAGCTCCACCAGCTGCGGCGGACGCACGTGCTGCCCGACGGCGAGGCCGACCTGCGTCGCCTCGGCCGCTCGCTGGGCTACGCGAACCCGGCGGCGGAGCTGGTCTCGACCTGGCGGCACTGCGCGGCCCGCGTCCGTCGGCTGCACGAACGGCTCTTCTACTCCCCCCTGCTCGACGTCGTGGCCCGGATCCCCAGCCCCGAGCTGCGGCTGACCACCGACGCCGCACTGGACCGGCTCAAGGCGCTGGGCTACGCCGACCCCCAGGCCGCGCTCCGGCACATCGCCGCGCTGGGCCAGGGCGTCACGCGGCAGGCTGAGATCCAGCGTCAGCTGCTGCCGGCGATGCTGGGCTGGTTCGCGGACGCGCCCAACCCCGACTCGGGCCTGCTCGCCTTCCGCCAGGTCTCCGAGGCTCTCGGCACCACCCCCTGGTACCTGCGGGCGCTCCGCGACGAGGGAGCGATGGCCGAGCGGTTGGCGCGGATCCTGGCTTCCAGCCGCTACGCCGTCTCACTGCTCACCCGGGCCCCGCAGACCGTCCAGATGCTCGCGAGGGAGCAGGAGCTCCGACCGCACAGCCTCGTGGAGCTGAGTACGGAGATGCAGGCGGCCGCTCGCCGGCAGAACGGGGTCGCCGCGGGGGTGGAGGCGATCCGGGCGATCCGGCGCCGGGAGCTGTTCCGGGTGGCCGCCGCCGACCTGCTCGGTGAGCTCGACGTGCTCGAGGTCGGGTCCGCCCTGACCGACCTCGCCTCAGCCACGATCGACGCCGCCCTCCGCGTGGTCCGCACCGCGGCCGGCGGGGACGGCGTGGTACCGCCGATCGCCGTGGTGGCGATGGGCCGCTGGGGCGGTCACGAGCTCTCCTACGCCTCCGACGCCGACGCGATGTTCGTCATGGGCGACGCCTCCGGCGCGCGGTTCGTCATGGGCGATGGGGGCCGTGAGCCCGACCCCACCCGCGCGTCCGCCGCGGTGATCAGCGAGGTGCGCCGGCTGCTGGCCCGGCCCGGGGTCGACCCGGCCCTGGTCGTCGACGCTGACCTTCGCCCCGAGGGCAAGGGCGGCGCCCTGATCCGCTCGTTGACCGCGTACCGCAACTACTACGCCCGCTGGTCCTCCACCTGGGAGCTGCAGGCCCTGGTCCGGGCGGACTCGCTGGCCGGTGACGCCGAGCTCGGCGCCGAGCTAATGGCCGAGATCGACGGCCGCCGCTGGCCGGCGGCGGGCCTGACGCCCAGCCAGCTGGGCGAGATCCGCAAGCTGAAGGCCCGGGTGGAGGCCGAACGGCTGCCGCGTGGAGCCAATCCGGCCACCCACACCAAGCTCGGCCCGGGCGGGCTCGCCGACGTCGAGTGGACGGTTCAGCTGCTGCAGCTGCAGCACGCCCACGAGGTGCCGGAGCTGCGGTCGTCCCGGACCATCGTCGCGTTGCGGGCGGCCCGCGACGCCGGCCTGCTCGACGGCACCGACGCCGGCCACCTCGAGGCCGCCTGGATGCTGGCCGGCCGGATCCGCAACCAGATCATGCTGGTCCGGGGCCGCGGCTCGGACTCCCTGCCCACCGACACCCGTGAGCTCGCCGCGCTGGCCGAGCTGTTGGGCTACGGCCGCGCCGAGTCCTCGCACCTGCTGGCGGACTACTTCCGCGTCACCCGCCGGGCCCGCGGCGTCGTCGACCGGGTCTTCTGGGGCGTCTGACTGCTCGATCAGGCGACGCTGGTGTGCTGCTCCAGGTCGGGACGGCGGGTCAGCAGCGCGCCGAGCACGATCATGCCGACGGCCAGCGCCGCATGCAGGACGTTGTCGGCGGTGTTCATCGGGACGAAGTTGGCCCCGGACGTCATCGGCACGGCCACGCCGTAGACGAAGAGGACGGCGTAGATGATCCCGCCGATCACCAGGTAGGACTTGGCGGCGCCGATCGTGCGGGCCAGGGCCAGGCCTGCGATGCCGAACAGCAGGTGGACGACGTTGTGCAGCACCGAGACCTGGAACAGGCCCAGCAGCCTGGCCTCGGACATGTGGCCGGCGATGCTCATCGAGCCGTAGTGCGTGGTGATGCCGGGGATGAAGCCGAGCACGCCGACGGCCAGGAAGACGATGCCGACGAGGGCCGCGGCCTTCTGCACCGCCGTTCGACCGGAGGTGGCGCGACCGGCGGTGCGGGAGTCGGAGACCGTGGGCGAAGCGGGGTTGGACATGGAGCATGACCTCAGAGACCTCGGGGAGATGTGTCGAAGCTGTGAGGTACCCGTGGCAGGTGGGGCCAAACGGTCGCCGGCTACTCCTCGAGCACCGATCGGACCAGGCGCAGCACGGCAGCGGGGGAGAGGCCCTGGTCCAGCAGCGGCTGGACGGCGGCCCGGATCGCTCGTCGGGTCTGCTCCGTGGCGCCCGGGTGGAGGTCGGCCACGACCGTGCCCAGCCGGCCGGCGGTGGTCAGGAAACCCTCCTGCTCCAGCCCGCGGTAGACCTTGGCCACCGTGCCGGGGGCGACGCCGAGCTCGGCGGCCAGCGCCCGGACGGCCGGCAGCCGGGCACCGGCGGCCAGCGTGCCGGACTCGACCAGCGCGACCAGCTGGGTGCTGAGCTGCTCCGACATCGGCACCGCCGCACCGGGGTCGAGGGTGAGGGGCAGGGAGGTCATCGGCGTCCTTCGATAGGCTCAGGGAGCGGGGACGGGTCCGGGGCTGCCACGGTCAACGTGACGCCCCGCGGCGGACGGTCGCCGCGTGGTAGGCCGCGAGGGTGGCGGCGGCGCTGTTGTCCCAGCTGAAGCGGGAGGCGTGGGCGGCGGCGTTCGCGCCGAGACGCGCGTGGGTGGCCGGGTCGTCCAGGACGGCGGCCAGCGCGTCGGCCCAGGCGCCGGGCTCGTGCCCGCGGACCAGCAGGCCGGTCTGACCGTCACGGACGGCGTGCCGCAGGCCGCCCACGTCGGTGGCCACCACCGGCCGTCCGCAGGCCTGGGCCTCCAGGGCCACCAGGCCGAACGACTCGTTGTGCGAGGGGACCCCGACCACATCGGCGACGCAGTACCAGCGGAAGAGCTCGGCGCGCGGGGAGTGCGGTCGCAGCTCGACCAGGTCCGCCACGCCGAGGGACTCGACCAGGGGCACCAGGTTCCGCGACCACTCCGACTGCGGCCCGCTGGGACTGCCGATGATGATCAGCCGTAGCCGGTCCCGTCGGCCCGGCTGCCGGTCCACCAGCTCGGCCACCGCGCGAACCAGCACGTCCGGGGCCTTGAGCGGCTGGATCCGGCCGACGAAGAGGACCACCTGGTCGTCCTGCCCGACGCCCAGCTGAGCGCGCGACTTCGGCTGGTTGCAGGGGTGGAAGGTGTGCAGGTCGACCCCCGGCGGCACCACCACCACCTGCTCCGGCTGGGCGCCGTAGTGGTGCTCCAGCTCGGCGGCCTCGTCGACGGTGTTCGCGGTCAGTACGTCGGCGCCGGCCACGATGGCCGCCTCGCCGCGGTCGCGGACGGCCGGCTCCGGAGTCTGTCCCTGCCCGAGGGCGGTGTTCTTGACCCGGGCCATCGTGTGCATGGTGTGCACCAGGGGCAGGCCGCAGCGGTCGGCGAGCTCCAGGCCGACCAGGCCCGAGAGCCAGTAGTGGCTGTGCAGCAGCTCATGGCCCGCCAGCCGTCGGCCGAGCGCCTCGGTGAACGCCGGCAGCAGCGCCGGCAGCTCCTCCTTGGCCACGGGGGAGCGGGGACCGGCCTCGACCTGGACGACACGCGTGTGCTCGTTGACCTCGACGACGTCGGGACCGTCGTCCTCGGCGCGGGTGAACACGTCGACCTCGATGCCGCGCTCCCCGAGCCGGCGCGCCACCTCGGCGACGTAGACGTTCAGTCCGCCCGCGTCCCCGACCCCCGGCTCGGCCAGTGGCGAGGTGTGCACGCTGACCATGGCGATCCGCTGCGGGTACTCGACGGCACTGGTCATCGCCAGACGCTAGAGCCTGGACCGGGGTCGAGAAGGACCGCGTGGATGCGCGGTGCCCGGAAACGACGGTCGTAGTTGGTCGACTTCCGGACCGGCTCGAGGATGCCCAGCTCGACCAACTGCGCGATGAGACCGTTGGCGCGGGCGTAGGAGATCGCAAGATCGGCCTCCACCTGACGAGCGGTGAAGGAGGGTCGGGCCACCGACACGTCGACGAGCTTGAGGGCATTGTCAGCGCGCAGCGGCGACGCTCGCACCCTCTCCTTGAGCTCATCCTGGACAGCGAGCAGTCGCTGCAGCTGCTGATGGGTATCTCGGGCTGACTGCTCGAGCCCGGCGGCGAAGAAGTGGACCCAGGCGTCCCAGGCTCCCTCGGTGCTCACCGCGAAGAGTCGGTCGTAGTACTCCGATCGTCGCGACTCGAACCAAGGGGAGACCGTGAGGGTCGGTTCGGAAAGCACACCGGTCAGCAGCAGCTGGAGCACCACCAGCAGCCGTCCCAGTCGACCGTTGCCGTCGTGGAACGGGTGCAAGCTCTCGAACTGGTAGTGAGCCACGGCGGCGGCAACCACCGGGTCGACCTCTTCGATACCCCCCTGACCGATCCAGGAGAGCAAGTCACGCACCCGCGCCTCGAGATCCGGTCCGGGAGGCGAGGGGACGAACCGAGAAGCGTGGATCGGCAGCGCGGATGGTGGAGCGTCCGGCCGGTGACCGATGACTACCTGGACGTCGCGGATACGTCCGGACGACGGCCCTTCGCCGGGCGTTCTCCGGACCAGCATGGCTTGCAGATCAGCGAGAAGCCCGACGTTCAGCGGCCCTCCTGACTGCATCCAGCTGAACGCGTACTCCGCCATGACCACGTAGTTCAGGATCTCGCGAACCTCCACCGAGGAGGGATCGTCCAGGTCCTCGACCAGCACGTCGCTCAGCGGCGCATAGGTGCCCTCCAACGCCGAGGTGCTCTGTGCCTCACGGTTCAAGGTGGGGCGTCTCAGCAGTCCGGGGTTCGGTAGCTGTCGTGCGGTGCTGTCCAGGGCAGCCAACGCAGCACGGGTGCGGGCAACCTGCCGATAGGTCGCGGCCAGCAGGGCCGGCTCCTCGTTGGCGAGGGGCGAGGGCAGGAAGGCGCGATGGTGCCACGACCCACCCCGCGGATCGACACCAGCAATGGGAACCAGGTTGCCCGGACTGGCAATGCCGAACATTTCGAGATCCACAATGTCAGACTAGCGGCACTTCCTGAATATAGCCGCTGCCTGAATGCTCGATGGCGAGCATTAACCTGCGTAGTCGCCGCCGGGCCGCAGCTGCTCGACGTCGGCCCAGGAGGTGACGGCGGCCACCGCTCGCCGGTGATCGCCGATCGGGCCCTCGCCGAGACACCGCTCCCGGGCCTGGGACGGCAAAGCAGCACATCTTGAGGCAGACCTCAGGTGGTGCCGACCGCGGCCTGACCTTCGCCTGAGGTCGCGCTCCTAGCGTCAGCATCACGGTCGCCGGCTGACCCTCGGGGGAGGACGGTCGGCGGCCCAGGCCGGGTGGTCGTCCTCACGCCCACCCGGCCGCCCGCCAAGCGACTGAGCCCATGCCCGGACCAGAACAGACCTCAACCGGATTAGACCATCCAGGAGAGACGACCATGACCAATCTCCACCGCGACGAACGCGGGAACCTGCTCGGCTTCGGCCTCCACGTACCGACGTCCCACCCCTGCCCGCCTTGGTGTGTCAACCAGCACGGCCACGGCTTCGACGCCGAGGTCATCCCCGGTTACCCGAGCCGCTGGCACGAGGCCCTCGACGAGCACTTCGAGGTCGAGGACCTGCACCTGCTCGGCACGGCGCACAAGGAGGTCGGCGTCTCGGTGCACACTCTCGAGACCGTCGACGCGGCCAGCGGCCGCGTCGTCTGGGTGGAGGAGCCGGAGCTGTGGCTCGGCGCCGACGACATGGTCCGGCTCACCGCCCTGGAGGCCCGCCAGCTCGCCGCCGCTCTGCTGCAGGGTGCCCAGCAGCTCGAGGCCGTCCAGCAGGCTACGACCGTCCAGACCTGAAGCCCTCCGCCCTGATCTCTCGACCCCAGGTGCCCAGAACGAGCCCGATCGGGTCGTTCTGGCCCCCTGGGGTCGGCGTTTCAGGGCGCAGCCGTCAGATATCCGGGCCTAGCAGTCGTAGTAGAGCTCGAACTCGTGCGGGTGCGGACGCAGCCGGACGGCGTCGATGTCGGCGCGCTTCAGCTCGACCCAGGTCTCGATCAGGTCGGGGGTGAAGACGTCGCCGCCCAGCAGGAAGTCGTGGTCGGCCTCCAAGGTGTCGAGGACGCCGCCCAGGCTGTCGGGGACGGTGGGGACGGAGGCGTGCTCCTCGGGCGGCAGCTCGTAGAGGTCCTTGTCCACCGGGGCCAGTGGCTCGGTCTTGGACTGGATGCCGTCGATGCCGGCCATCAGGATGGCCGCGAACGCCAGGTACGGGTTCGAGGACGGGTCGGGGCAGCGGAACTCGACGCGCTTGGCCTTCGGGTTCGAGCCGGTGATCGGGATCCGCATCGCGGCTGAGCGGTTGCGCGAGCTGTAGACCAGGTTGACCGGGGCCTCGAAGCCGGGCACCAGTCGGTGGTAGGAGTTCACGCTCGGGTTGGTGAAGGCCAGGATCGAGGGCGCGTGCTTGAGGACGCCGCCGATGTACCAGCGGGCCAGGTCCGAGAGCCCGCCGTAGCCGGCCTCGTCGTAGAACAGCGGGACGCCGTCATTCCAGATCGACGAGTGCACGTGCATGCCCGAACCGTTGTCGCCGAAGATGGGCTTGGGCATGAACGTCGCCGTTTTTCCGGCCGCCCAGGCGGTGTTCTTGATGATGTACTTGAATTTCTGCACGTCGTCGCCGGCGGCCAACATCGTGTTGAACCGGTAGTTGATCTCGGCCTGGCCGGCCGTGCCCACCTCGTGGTGCGCGCGCTCCACGGTGAGGCCGGAAGCCTCGAGGTGGAGGGTCATGTCGTCGCGCAGGTCGGCGAAGTGGTCGACCGGCGGCAACGGGAAGTAACCGCCCTTGTACTTGACCTTGTAACCGCGGTTGCCACCCTCCTCGATCCGGCCCGTGTTCCAGGCCCCGGCCACGGAGTCGATCGCGTAGTAGCCGGTGTTGGCCTTGGTCTCGTAGCGCACGTCGTCGAAGACGTAGAACTCCGCCTCGGGGGCGAAGAAGGCGGTGTCACCGATGCCGGTGGAGGCGAGATAGTTCTCGGCCTTACGTGCGATGTTGCGCGGGTCGCGACTGTAGGGCTCCTTGGTCAACGGGTCGTGCACGAAGAAGTTCAGGCAGAGCGTCTTGACCTTGCGGAAGGGGTCCAGGTAGGCCGTCGTCGGGTCGGGCAGCAGGGCCATGTCCGACTCGTGGATCTTCTGGAAGCCGCGGATCGAGGAGCCGTCGAAGGCGAGACCGTCCTCGAAGACCTCCGGCCCGAAGGAGCCGGCGGGGACGGTGAAGTGCTGCATCATGCCGGGCAGGTCGCAGAACCGGACGTCGATGATCTCGACCCCCTCGTCGCGCACGTAGGCCAACAGGTCGTCGGCGCCTTGGAACATGGGTCTCCTCCGGTGGAGTCGGGTGCCGGGCGGGCCCGCCTGCGGCACTGGTCGCCATTATGGCCGTCGGCAGTCCACAGCGGCCAGAGCGGTCCCCGACCAAGGTCCCGCGCCCGACACGCAGGTGCAGGACCTCGGAACCCATTGATTCCGCTTACGTGGTAAACGGCGCGACACCTGTTGTAGCATGCTGCGCATCCGGGGGCGGTCCATCTACCACCTACAGAAGGCGTCCCCGATGTCTGCAACCCTGGCCGGTCCCCGCTCCGGTCGTTCGGCCCGCACGTCCGGTCGTTCCCAGCGTCTGCCCTGCGTCGCCGCGCTGACCGTCCTCGCCGCTGCTCTGGCCACCTCCAGCGTGCTGCCCGCGTCGGCGGTGCCCCTGACCGACTCCGACTCGACGACGGCGAACGTCGCTGTGTCGTCCGTCATCACGCTGACCGGGCTGACGTCGGGCTTCACCCTCACGGGCATCCCGGGAGCGACCGTCGCCACCCTCAACGCCGTCACCATGAACGTCGAGACGAACAACGTCGCGGGGTACGACGTGACGGTCGAGGCCGCGTCGGACGTCCTGGACCCGGCCGACACCGTTGCGAACCCCGATACCATCCCGATCGACGCTCTCAGCGTGCGGGAGAACGGGACCCCGACCTATACCCAGCTCAGCGACACGACCCCGGTGACCGTGCACACCCAGGACTCGCGCTCCGATGACGGCGGGGACGTCATCGGCAACGACTACTCCGTCGACATCCCGTTCGTGAACGTCGACACCTACTCGGTGACGCTCAACTACATCGCCACCACGCTCTAGCGGGGTGAGCTCCTCCTCGGGACCTGCTCGGCCTCGGCTCCTCCGCCTCCTTGCCGCCGTAGTGGGCGCCGTCCTCGCGGGCGGACTCGGCCCGGCGACGGCGGTCGCCGTCTCGCCCTCACCGGCCCCCCAGCCGAGCGCGTCCGTCTCCTACGGCACCAAGCCCACGCCGTTCTCGTTGACGGTCAGTCCGACGCGCCTGGTGATCGATGCCGCCGACATCGAGCGCTCACAGCAGTTCACGGCGGTCAACCGTGGCGAGCACGCGCTCACCGTGATGGTCGACAAGCGCAACTTCGTCGCCCGGCCCGACGGCAGCATGGCCTACCAGAAGGCGGCCCCCTTCGGCGCGGAGAGCTGGTTGACGATCAGCCCCAGGCAGTTCGTGGTTCAGCCCGGAGCCGCGCAGGTCGTCACCGCAACTGTCCGGCCGCCTGATCGGACCGAGCCGGGGGACCACCAGGCCGCCATCGTCTTTATGGTGCCTTCGGGCCGCGCGGCCGGCAACATCGCCATCAACCGGGGCGTGGCCACCCCGGTGTACGTGACCGTCCCCGGTCCGGTCGAGGACACGGTCGTGCTCACCCACTTCTCCGCCCCGTCCGTGACCGCCGGCGGCACCGTGCCACTGTCCCTCTCGGTAGAGAACCGCGGCACCGTGCACCGCGACTTCCGCGGCCCCACCGCCATCACCGTGCACGCCGCCGGCAAGCCAGCCAGCTTTCCCGACTTCACCGTGCCGCGGGGTACCTCCCGCGACACCAGCACCACCTGGCAGCCACCTCTGGTGTGCATCTGCCACCCGTCGGTGTCCTTCCCGAACGCCGACGGCACCCTCCAGACGAGCACCATCCGGGTAGTCGTCTTCCCGTGGCCGCTGGCCCTCGGCGTGCTCGCCGCGCTGCTGGTGGTGCTGTTGCTCCTCCGGCTACGTCGACGACGCACAGCACCGGCGGTCGTCCCCGCAGCGTCGTCCGCAGTGAGCAGCGGTGATGCCTGAGGGCCGCTCTTGGGTACGCCCCCTGGAGGACCGGTTGATCCGGCGCACGGCGGGCGTGGTCGTGCTCACCCTGGCTGCCGGCCTGCTCGCGGTCACCGGCGTCACCCCGGCCGCTCCCGCGGCTGCGGGCACTCCGTCGGGCCTGATCGGGCGGTGGAAGTTCGACGCGGGCAGTGGGACGACGGCTGCCGACTCGGTGGGCAGCAAGCCGCTCACCCTGTCCGGTACAGCCGGGTGGTCGACGACGCCGATCCAGGGCGCGTCGGCGCTGGCCACCAACGGCTCCAACGGCTCAGCGGCATCAGCGAGCTCGGTGCTCACCACGAGCTCCAGCTACACCGTCTCGGCCTGGGTCAAGCTGAACAGCTCGAGCGGCTACCAGACGTTCGTGAGCCAGGACGGCAGCCAGGTCAGTGGCTTCTACCTTCAGCTCCGGGGCGACACGGGCAAGTTCGCCTTCACCCACCTCGCCTCCGACTCGACCGCCGCCGCGACCTACGTCGCAGGCGGGACCGTGCCCGTGTTGGGGCAGTGGTACCACCTCGTGGGGGTGTACGACTCGACGGCCAACACCGTCGCGTTGTACCAGAACGGCCGCTTGCAGCAGACCACGACGGCCAGCGGCACCTGGGCGGCGACCGGGACCCTGGCGGTCGGGCGGGGGAAGTTCGGTGGCTCGGTCGACTTCGTGAACGGCACGACCGACGACGTCTCGGTCTACTCCGGTGCCCTGTCGGCGAGCGACGTCGAACAAGTGACCGAGTCGGCGCGGTGGAAGTTCGAAGAGGGCAGCGGGGCGACCACGGCCGACGACTCGACCAACGGCTACACCGCCACCCTGCAAAACTCACCGGCCTGGACGCCGGGGGAGATCGGCACCTACGGCCTCCTGTTCAACGGCACCAACGCGCACGCCTACCCCTCGAGCAGTGTCATCGACACGTCCAAGAGCTTCTCGGTGAGCGCCTGGGCCCGTCCTGACGGGGACACGAGCGGGTACAACATGGTGGCCTCGGTCGACGGGGCGAACTACTCAAGCGGCTTCTACCTGCAGCTGACGGATGGCGGTAGGTGGGCCTTCAACCGCTCGTCGGCCGACGTGGCCAGCCCTGTCTATGCCGCCTCCAACTCGACGGCTGCCGCGGTCTCTGGCACCTGGTACCACCTCGTCGGTGTCTACGACAGCGTCGCCAAGACGTTGACCCTCTACGTCAACGGGGTCAAGCAGGCCTCGGTGAGCTACACCACCGGGTGGAACGCGACGGGCAACTTCATCATCGGCCGGGGCAAGGTGGGTGGTGCGGCCGTCGGCTTCTGGAACGGCGCGATCGACGACGTCCGCGCCTACTCCTACGTTCTCGACGACGCCGCGGTCGCGGCCCTGGCCGGCACCGCGCCGACCGCGCCGGTCAGCCCGAGCGCCACCGCGGGCGGCAGCAGCGTCACGGTCACGTGGGCGGCGCCGTCGAGCAACGGGGGCAGCAACATCACCGGGTACGTGGTGACCCCGTACAAGGACGGTGTCGCGCAGACCCCGGTCAGCGACAACGCCAGCACGACGACGCGGACCCTGACCGGCCTCACCCCCGGCAGCGCCTACCGCTTCACCGTGGCGGCGGTGAACCCCATCGGCACCTCGCCGGCGAGCGCGCAGTCGACCGCCGTCACCCCGTTCGACGTCCCCGGCGCGCCGACGATCACGGCGGCGACCGCGGGAGACAGCCGGGTGACCCTGACCTGGTCCGCTCCGGCCAGCACCGGGGGCAGCGCGATCACCGGGTACGTGGTGACTCCCTACATCGGCTCGACGGCTCAGGCGGGGACGACGTTCTCCAGCACCGCGACGACGCAGACGATCGTGGCGTTGACCGCGGGGACGGCGTACACGTTCAAGGTGGCGGCGCAGAACGCCGCCGGGACCGGAACGCCGTCGGTGGCCTCGACCTCGGCGACCCCGAACGCGAATCCGACGCTCACCTTCGCGGCCCCGCCGCCGGGGGTGGTCGGGACGGCCTACAGCACGCAGCTGACGGTCAACGACGGCACGTCCCCCTTCACCTGGTCGGTGGCCAGCGGCACCCTGCCGGCGGGGATCTCCTTGTCCTCGGCCGGCCTGTTGAGCGGCACCCCGACGACCGCCGCCAGCTCGACGTTCACCGTGCAGGTGAGTGACGCCAGCAGCCAGACCGCGACCAGGACGGTCACCCTCGTGGTGGGCTCGACGACACCGGCGGCACCCGCGCCCCCGACCGCGGCGGCGGGGGTGACGAGCGCGACGGTGTCCTGGACGGCGCCGGCCAGCAACGGTTCGACGATCACCGGGTACAGCGTGACCCCGTACCTGTCCGGGCTGGCGCAGACGCCGACGAGCTTCGACGCCAGTGTCACCGCGCGCACCATCACGGGCCTGACCGCAGGCGGCTCCTACACGTTCACGGTGGCGGCGGTGAACGCGAACGGGACCGGTGCGGCTAGTCAGCCGTCCAACGCGGTGACCGCCTACGACGTGCCGGCGGCGCCGGCGATCAGCAGCGTGACGGCCGGGGACACTCGGGTGACCGTGTCCTGGACGGCCCCGGCCAGCAACAACGGCCGGGCGGTCACCGGTTACGTCGTGACCCCCTACATCGGTTCTACGGCCCAGACCGCCACGACGTTCGCCAGCACCGCCACCACGCAGACGGTCACAGGGTTGGCCGCCGGGACCGCCTACACCTTCACCGTGGCCGCGCAGAACGCGGCGGGGACCGGTGCCCAGTCGGCCGCCTCGTCATCGGTCACGCCGAACGCGAACCCCACGGTGACCTCGACCACCCCGCCGGCCGGGGTCGTGGGGAGCGCGTTCGGCTACCAGCTGACCAACAGCGCCGGGACGGCGCCGTTCACCTGGTCGGTGACGACCGGCAGCCTGCCGGCGGGACTGACCCTGAGCTCGGCCGGCTTGTTGAGCGGGACCCCGACCACGGTCGGCAGCTCGACCTTCACCGTGCAGGTGTCCGACGCCAGCAACCAGACCGACACCCGGTCGCTCACCGTCGTGGTGACGGCTCGGCCGGCCACGGTCGCGACACCGACGGCGACGGCGGGCCTGACCAGCGCGGTGCTCACCTGGACGGCGCCGGCGAGCAACGGCTCCACGATCACCGGCTACGTGATCACCCCGTACCTCGGTGGCACCGCGCAGGCCACCATCACCGTGGACCCCTCGGCCAAGACCCGGACGCTGAACAACCTGACCGCCGGCAGCATCTACACCTTCACCATCGCCGCGCTGAACGCGAACGGCACCGGGACGGCCAGCGCGGCGTCCAACCCGGTCACCCCCTACGCTGCGCTGAACGCGCCGACGATCGGCTCGGTGACTGCGGGCACCACCTCGGCGACCCTCAGCTGGGCCGCCCCCACCAGTACCGGGAACAGTGCGATCACCGGCTACGTGGTCACCCCCTACATCGGCTCCACCGCCCAGACACCGCAGACCTTCACCGGTACCGCGACCACCCGCACCCTGACCGGGCTCACCCCGGGCACCGCCTACACGTTCACGGTGGCGGCCCAGAACAACTCGGGCACCACCGTCGTCAACCGGATCGCCAGTGCCGGCACGGTGGCCACCGTCGACGGTGGCCCGAGCTGGGTGGACAACGGCTCCTACCGCAGCGGTGCCTCCGCCGCGACCGGCTTCGGGTCGATCGACGGCGTCGACTCGACCGTCCCCTCGACCACCCCGCTGGCCCTGTTCTACACCGAACGCTACGGCTGGGACGCCGGAAACGAGATGGCCTACGCCATCCCCGTCGCTTCGGGCATCCCGATCAAGGTGCGCTTGTTCTTCGCCAACCAGTACTCCGGCACGACCACCGTGGGCAGCCGTGTTTTCGATGTCGCGCTGGAGGGGACGACCGTGCTCCCGGCGTTCGACGTCATCGCGGCGGCAGGCGGGAACCGGATCGGCACCATGCGTGAGTTCACCACGACCAGTGACGGCACGGTCAACCTCACCTTCACCCACACCCCCAAGTCCGACCCGGTCGTCTACGGGGTCGAGATCCTGCAGACCGGCACCGCGACCACCGGCCCCGACTCGTCAGCGTCGGCTGCCGTCACCCCTCATGACAACCCCACCCTGAGCTTCCCGACCCCGCCGGCGGGCCAGGTCGCGGTCGCGTACAGCCAGCAGCTGACCGTGAACGGCGGCACCGGCCCCTTCACCTGGACGGTCCTCAGCGGCACGCTGCCTGCCGGCCTCACCCTCGGTGGGAGCAGCGGCATGCTGAGCGGCACGCCTACCGCAGCGGGCTCGAACTCTTTCACCGTCAGGGTGACCGACGCCAGCGGCCAGACCGCCACCCGTGACGTCACCCTGGTGATCGCCGCCCAGCCCAGCATCGCGTTCAGCCCGGCGGCAGGCGAGGTGGGCGTCGCCTACAGCCAGCAGCCCACCCTCAGTGGCGGCACCAGCCCGATCACCTGGTCGATCAGCGCGGGCAGCCTGCCGGGGGGCCTGAGCCTCAACACCTCGACCGGGCTGGTCGCTGGTACCCCGACCGCGTCCGGCACGTTCTCGGTGACGGTCCGGGTCGTGGACGCGAACAACCAGGTCGCGACCAGGACGGCGAGCATCGTCATCGCCCCGCTGCCCACGCTGACCTCGACACCGCCGAAGCAGTACCAGCAGGCCGGTTTCGCCGTCAACTTCGTCGCGACCGGGGGCACCAGCCCGTTCAGCTACGCGGTGGTGAGCGGATCGCTCCCCTCGGGGGTGAGCCTCTCGACCGCCGGGGTGCTGTCGGGCCAGACGAACCAGGGCAGCTACTCCTTCACCGTCAGAGCGACCGACGCCAAGGGCCAGACCGCGGACGATCCGGTCACCCTGGTGGTCGACGTGCCGCCCGTCCAGCTGGTCAAGACCGCCAGCCCCACCAGTGTCGCCCCGGGCGGCACGGTCACCTTCACCCTCACCGCGACCAACATCTCGAGCACCTCCTACGAGAACACCCACTTCTACGACCCGCTGGCCGACGTGCTCGACGACGCCACGTACAACGCCAACGCCTCGGCCAGCGCCGGCAGTGTCTCCTACAGCGGCTCGACCCTGGACTGGGCGATCCCCCTGAACGCCGGCCAGAGCGCGACCCTCACCTACACCGTCACGGTGGCCAGTCCCGACCCCGGCAACCAGATCCTGACCGGCCAGGTCGACGGGATCTATGCCAGCACCAGCTGCAGCGGGTCGCAGCGCACCAGCGCCTGCACGGCAGCCGTCACGGTGTCCGGGCTCTCGGTCACCACCACGGCGAACACCAGCAGCACCACCCCGGGCAGCACGGTGAGCTACAGCGTGGTGATCGCGAACACCGGCCAGACGGCGTACGCCAGCACCGGCGTCAGCCAGAACCTGAGCGGCCTGCTCGATGACGCGACCTATCTGGGCAACGCGGCGGCGACCGCGGGCGCCGTGGCGTACTCGAGCCCGACCCTGACCTGGACGGGGCCGCTGGCCGTGGGCGCGAGTGTCACCGTCAGCTTCTCGGTGCGGGTCCTCGATCCCGACCCGGGTAACCGTTCGCTCACCGTGACCGCGGTGTCTTCCGCGGCCGGGAGCACCTGCCCCAGTGGCAGCCCCGCCGCCTCGTGCTCCTCGACCGTCCCGGTGTTGGTGCCTGCCCTGGCGATCAGCATCTCGGCCGACACCAGCACGACCACGCCGGGCAGCACGGTCGCGTTCGCCGTGACGCTGGCCAACACCGGCCAGACGGCCTACACCGGCACCACGGCAGCGCTTGCGCTCAACGGCTCACTGGACGACGCGACCTACGTCGGCACCACCGCCAGCGCCGGCAGCTACAGCTACGCGTCGGGCACGGTGACGTGGACGGGGACCATCGCGGTGGGAGCGACGGTCACGCTGACGTCCACGGTGACGGTCGGCGACCCCGACCCGGGAGACAAGTCGCTCACCGCAGTCGCCTCGTCGGCGGCGGCCGGCAGCACCTGCCCGGCGGGCAGCACGACGACCGCCTGTTCCACGACCGTCCTGGTGCTGGTCCCCGCTCTGACCATCGCGGCGTCGGCCGACGTCGGCAGCACCACGCCCGGCTCGGTCGTGCACTACACGGTGCTGGTCACCAACAGCGGCCAGACCGCCTACACCGGGGCCGCGGTGAGCGTTCCGCTCAGCGGCGTGCTCGACGACGCCACCTACAACGGCGACGTCAGCGCCACCCCGGGCACGGCCTCCTACGCGAGCCCGACGATCAGCTGGAGCGGTGACCTGGCCGTCGGGGCCACCGCCACCATCACCTACGCGGTCACGGTCCGTCAGCCCGACCCCGGTGACCTCAGCCTGACCAGCACCGCCGTCTCCGCCACCCCGGGCAGCACCTGCCGGTCGGGGGGCAGCGATCCACGCTGCACGACCACCGTCCCCGTGCTGATCCCGGCGCTGACCCTCACCAACACCGTCGACGCCGGAGCCACGACGACCCCGGGCGCCCGGGTCCGCTACACGACCACCGTCGTCAACACCGGACAGACCAGCTACTCCGGCGCGGTGGTGACGATCGACATCAGCGACGTCGTCGACGACGCCACCTACCAGAACGACCGCACCGCGAGCACCGGCACCCTGGCCGAGGGCGCCTCCTCGATCCGGTGGACGTTGAGCCTCAGCGCGGGCCAGAGCGCGACAGTCACGGCTTCCTTCCGGGTGAACGACCCGGTGACCGGGAACAAGACCCTGGTCACCAGTGCGACCTCCCCGGCGGCCGGGAGCACGTGTCCCACCGCCGACGCCGGCTCGTCCTGCCACACCAGCGTCGCCGTGCTGGTGCCCGGTCTGACCCTCAGCACCACCGCCGACGCGACCACCGTCACGCCAGGCGACGTCGTGACGTACACCGTCGTGGCGACCAACACCGGTGAGACCGCGTTTGCGCCGGCGGTGGTCACCGACGACCTGGGCGGCCTGCTGGGTGACGCGGTCTACAACGGCGACGCCACGGCGGACACCGGCTCAGGCACCCTCTCCTACAGCGCCCCGACGCTGACCTGGTCGGGACCGCTGGCGGGCGGGGCCTCGGTGACCCTGACCTTCTCCGTGACCGTCCGGGACCCCGATCCCGGGAACAAGCAGCTGGTCAACCGGGTCGTCTCCAGCTCGGCCGGGAGCACCTGCCCGGCCCGGAGCGCGAGCCCGTCCTGCACCGCGACGGTCGGCGTGACCGTTCCGGGGCTCACCATCACCACGAGCACCAACGCGGTGACCACGACCCCGGGCGCGGGAATCCTCACCACGGTGACGGTGAGCAACTCGGGGGCGACGGCCTACCCGGCGGCCTCCTTCTCCACGTCGCTGTCCCGCACCCTGGACGACGCCACCTACGACGCGGGGTCGGTAGCCGCGAGCAGCGGCACCGCCGGATTCAGCAGTGGGGTCATCAGCTGGACCGGGCCACTCGCCCCGGGTGGGTCCGCCACCCTCACGTACGCGGTGACCGTGCACACCGCTGACGGTGGCGACAACCGGGTGCGGTCCACGGTCGTCTCGAGCGCCCGCGGCAACAACTGTCCCAGCGGAGGGGCGGACGCCCGGTGCTCGACCGACGTACCGGTCGCGCGCCTGGTGCTTACGCAGACGGCCGCCGAGGCGACGACCACGCCGGGCTCGCTGGTCCACGTCGCCACCACCTGGGCCAATACCGGCCAGGTCCCCTACACCGGCATCAGCGTCGTCAGCCCGCGGGCCGACACCTCCGATGACACCAACCCGACCGGTGACCAGACCACCAGCTCCGGCACCCTGAACCGGACGGCCACCTCGTTGATCTGGACCGGCGACATCCCCGTCGGCGGGACGGTCACCGGCACCCGGACGCTGCGGGTCAAGGATCCGGACCCGGGCAACAAGGTGATCACCGCCACGCTCGTCTCGAGTGCGCCGGGTAACAACTGCCCGGACGCGACGACGGACCCGGCGTGCACGTTCTCGGTGACGGTGCTCGTCCCGGCACTGACGATCACCAAGACCGCCAACACCTCGGCCACGGTGGCCGGCGGCACCGTCGGCTACACCATCACGATCGCCAACAGCGGCGAGACCGCCTACACCGGCGCCTCGGTGAGCGACTCCCTGGCCGGGGTGCTCGACGACGCCAGCTACAACCTGGACGCGTTCGTGAACCGGGGGACGGTGACCTACTCCGCCGCCGTGCTCTCCTGGTCCGGGGACCTGGCGGTCGGGCAGACCGCCACCATCACCTACTCCCTCACTGCCACCAGCCCGGCGTCGGGCGACAAGACCATGGTGAACGTGGTCACCTCCGACACCCCGGGCAGCACCTGCCCCACCGGGGGCACGGCGGCGGCCTGCCGGTCCACGGTGGTGGTCCTCACCCAGCAGCTCACCATCGTCAAGACCGCCTCGGTGCGGAACGCGACGCTGGGCAGCACGGTCGGCTACTCGGTCACCGTGACCAACTCCGGTCAGACGTCGTACTCGGGCGCCTCGTTCAGCGACTCACTGGACGGGGTGCTGGACGACGCCGGGTACGACGCGGACGCTGCCTTGAGCGGACCGGGGACCGTCGGCTACGCCTCGGGAGTCCTGAGCTGGTCCGGCAACCTGAGCCCGGGTGCCTCCGCGACCCTGACGTACTCGGTGACCATCGACGACCCCTCAACCGGTGACCTGAACCTCACCAACACGGTCATCTCCCCGACCACCGGCAGCAACTGCGCCTCCTTGAGCACCGACACCCGCTGCACCGCGGACGTGGCGGTGACCAACGCCGTCACGCTGACCCTCACCAAGACCGCGGACGTCCTCGCCACGACGGCCGGCTCGGTCGTCCACTACACGGTGACCGCCGTCAACTCCAGCGCGACGGAGGTGGACGGGGCCGACTTCACCGACTCCTTGGACGGCATTCTCGACGACGCCGAGATCGAAGGCACCGTGACCGCCAGCACGGGCACAGTCTCCCTGACAGGCTCGAGCATCTCCTGGATCGGGAACGTGCCGGCGGGGGACAGCGTCACCGTGAGCTACGCCGTGCGTGTGCTTGCCTCCACGCCTACGCCCGGGGACATGATCCTGACCAGCAGCTTGACCTCCACGGCACCGGCCGCCAGCAACAACTGCCTGGCCGGCAGCACCGATCCCCGCTGCGGCAGCCAGGTGCCGGTGGCCGCACTCGTGATCGAGCGCTACTACACCCAGACCAGCACGACCCCGGGCTCGACGATCAGGCTCAACGCCCTGTTCACCAACACCGGCCGGTACGCCTACCACGGCATCTCCGTCTCCTCCCCGACCGCCGATTCCTCCGACGACGCCGTACCCGTCGGGGATCAGACCGCCACGTCGGGCTCGCTCGTGCTGACGGCGACCACCCTCACCTGGACCGGCGACATCCCCGTCGGCGGCAGCGTCTTCCTGACCGGCACCCTCGTGGTCAAGAACCCGGACACCGGAAACCGGAACATCACCGCGACGTCGAGCTCGAGCGCGCTCGGCAACAACTGTCAGGCCGGTAGCCCCGACCCGAGGTGCAGCTCGTCCCTGCCGGTTCTGCTGCCTGAGCTGACCATCGCCAAGAGCGCCGATGTCGAGCAGGCCGCGCCGGGTGACGTGGTCACCTACACCGTCACCGTCACCGACTCCGGTGAGACGCCCTACCCCGGCGCCGTGGTCACCGACGACCTCACCGACGTGCTCGACGACGCCGACTGGGGGGCCGACGCCACGGCCACCAGCGGCGACCTCGACCTGAACGGCAACACCCTCACCTGGACCGGTGACGTGGCGGTGGCGCAGAGCGTCACCATCGTCTACTCGGTCCAGGTGTCGACGGCGGAGGCCGGTAACCGTTACCTGGTCGACCAGGTCAGCACGGCAGCCGTGGGCAGCAACTGTCCGGCGGACTCCGCCGACGCGGCCTGTTTCAGCGAGGTCAACGTCCTCCAGCCGGGCCTGCAGTTCTCCGTCCAGAGCGACCACGTCACCGCCCAGCCCGGCCAGGTGGTCACCACCACCATCACCATCGCCAACGACGGTGAGACCACGTACGCCGCCGCGCAGGTGAGCGTGGCCCTGGCCGACGTCCTGGACGACGCCAGCTACGACGGCGACGCCGCGATCGTGGACGGCCGTGACGACGGGGAGGTGACGGTCGCCAACGGGGTGCTGGGCTGGGCCGGCTCCCTGGCGCCGGGGGAGGGTGCGGTGGTCACCTACTCCGTGACGGTGGACGATCCGGTCGGGGGTGACTTCCGTCTGGACCAGACCGCCACCTCCGACTCCCTCGGCAGCTCCTGCGTCAGCGGGACCGCCGACCGGTGCGCCAGCTCGGTACCCATCGCCAGCCTGCACCTGTCCGACGTGGCGAGTCGGCCGCGCCGCGCCGAACGACGTCGTCCGCTTCACCGAGACGTACACCAACGTCGGTCAGGTGCCGCTCTACGGGGTGCACATCACGATCGACGGCCGGGATGTCTTCGACGACGCGAGGTACAACGGTGACGCGACTCCCAGCTCGGGCAGCCTCGGTCTCGACCCCGACACGGGGCTGCTGACCTGGACGGGCGACCTGGCCGTCGGGGCCAGTGTGGTGACGACCGGCTCGGTCACCGTGGACAACCCGCTGGACCCGGGCGGCAACCGCCATCTGCGGACGCGGATCGCCACCACCGATGTGCCCAGCAACTGCCCGCCCGCCAGCACCGACCCGGAGTGCCTGATCGACGTCCCAGTCCTGACCCCCGGGCTGAGCATCGTCACGACCGCCAACCGGACCACCGCGACTCCGGGGGCGACGGTGGGCTACACCCTCACCATCGCCAACACGGGCGAGACGGCCTACACCGGCGCCACGGTCGCCGACGACCTGTCCGGGGTGCTCGACGACGCGACCTACAACGCTGACGTCTCTTCCGGCGGGGTGGGGACCGTGTCCGTCATCGGGTCGACGCTGACCTGGAGCGGAGACCTCGCGGTGGGTGCCGGTCCGGTCACCGTCACCTTCAGCGTGCGGGTGCAGGCGCCCGACAACGGCGACCTCAACCTGGTGGACGCCGTGACCTCGGAAGACCTCGGCAGCAGCTGCGCGTCCGCTGACCCCGGTCCCACCTGCTCGAGCATGGTCACGGTGCTGATCCCGGCGCTGGACGTCAGTGTCGCGGCGGACAGCACCACGGCCTACCCGGGGGCGGTCGTCACCTACACCGTGACGGTGACCAACTCCGGTCAGGCGGACTATGCGGGAGCGTCGGTGTCCATCGCGCTCGGCGGAGTGCTCGACGACGCGATCTACAACGCCGATGCCGCCGTGGCCACCGGCGCGGTCGGCTACCTGGCGCCCAACCTGACCTGGACCGGCGACCTGGCCGTCGGCCACTCGGAGTCGATCACCTACAGCGTCACCGTCCGGGACCCCGACCCGGGCAACCGTTCCCTGCTCACGTCGGTGAGCTCGCCCGCACCCGGTAGCACCTGCCCGCCCGACAACCCGTGCACGAGTACGGTGACCGTCCAGGTGCCAGCGCTGTCGGTCTCCATCACCGCCGACTCGGCCACGACCACTCCGGGCGACCGGGTCACCTTCACGATCCGGCTGAACAACACGGGGCAGCGGATCTACCTCGGCACGACGACGACCGCCTCACTGGCCGGCGTGCTGGACGATGCCACCTTCAACGGCCAAGTCGCCTCCTCCTCGGGTGTCGCGACCTACAGCGCGCCGAACGTGAGCTGGACGGGGACCCTGCTGCCGGGTCAGCAGGCCACGATCGTCTACAGCGTCCGGGTTCGTGAGCCCGACACCGGCGACCACCGGCTCGCGGCCAGCGTCACCAACGACGCCGCGGGCAGCACCTGTCGGCCGGGCAGCGACAGCTCGCTCTGCGCCGCGGACGTGGCGGTGCTGGTACCGGCGCTGGCGGTCTCGGTCGTGGCCGGGGCGCCAACCACCACCCCGGGCGGGTTGGTCACCTTCACGGTGCTGATCGCCAACACCGGCGAGACGCCCTACACCGGGGCGAGGGTCACGAGCTCGCTGAACGGCCTGCTCACCGACGCCGACTACGCCGGCGACGCACACGTGACCACCGGCGGCGGCAGCCTCGGCTACGCCGACGGGCAGCTGAGGTGGACCGGCGATCTGGCGGTGGGTGCCAGCGCTACCGTCACGTACTCCGTCACCGTGCACGACCCGGTCACCGGGGACAAGCAGCTGGTCGCCACCGTCGTCTCGACGGCGCCCGGCAGCACCTGTCCCACGGCAGGGACGACGGGCTGCTCCGCGACCGTCCAGGTGCGGGTCCCCGGCCTGACGGTTCGGCTGAGCGCCGCCCCGGCCACCGTGACCGCCGGCGGGCAGGTCGCGTACACCCTTCGCCTACTGAACTCAGGCGAGACGGACTACGTCGGCGCGACGGCGGCCGTCTCCCTGGCCGACGTGCTGGACGACGCCACCTTCGACCCGGCAGGCGTGGTCGTCGGCGCCGGCACCGTGACGTACGCCGACCAGACCCTGACGTGGAGCGGTTCGCTGGCCCAGGGTGACGAGGCGACCGTCACGTTCTCGGTGACGACGAACCTCCCCAGCACGGGCGACCAGAGCCTCGACGCCGCCGTCGTCGCGCCGGAGGTGGGCAGCAACTGCCCCGGTGGCAGCACCGATGCGCTGTGCTCGGTCACGACCGTGGTCAAGGTTCCCGAGCTGAGGATCACCAAGACGGCGAGCGCCACCCACGTCGTCGCCGGACAGTCGCTCTCCTACACCGTCACCGCCACCAACACCGGCGAGGCCGACTACGCGGCCGCCGCGCTGACCGACGACCTCAGTGCGGTGCTGGACCACGCCGGCTACAACGAGGATGCGACGGCGACGAGTGGCGGCGTCAGTCTCGAGAACGGTGTGCTGACGTGGTCCGGACCGCTGGCGATCGGGGCGTCGGTGGTCCTCAGCTACTCCGTGACGGTGACGCCGGCGCAGGTCGATTCCGTGTTCGTGCTCAGCAACCGGGTGTTCTCGCCGAGTCCTGGCGCGACCTGCGTCGACGGCGGCAACAACCCGCTCTGCACGACCTCGACGACGGTCGACGCCGGCACGCTGGAGCTGAGCGGGCTGTCCTCGTCGTTCACCCTGACGGGCCAGCCGGGCGACACGGTCAGCCTGGACGACGCCGTGGTCGGCACGGTGGTCACCAACAGCCTCTCGGGCTACTCCGTGACGGTCCAGGCCGAGGACGACCAGCTGCGCGGCAGCTCGCCCGGCAATACCGACACGATCCCGATCGACTTGCTGGAGGTACGCGCGAACGGGACCTCGGCGTGGACCCCGCTCTCGGCCACGACCGCGACCAGGGTCGGCGGTAGCGACAGTGCCTCGGCACCCGGCGGTGACGCCGTCAGCAACGACGCCCAGATCCAGATCCCTGACGTCAGCTCGGACACCTACTCCGGCACCCTCGACTACGTCGTCGCCACCCAGTGAGGAGAACCCGATGACCGAAGCCCCCCGGGCCCGTCCCCGTCGCCGGTTCAGACCCGGTCGCGGACGCGCGGCTGCGCTGCCGCTGCTGCTCGCCCTGCCCCTCGTGCTCGGACCCCTCGGCTCCTGGCTCGGCCCGACGGCGGCCGAGGCGAAGGCGGCGCAGCCCCAGCTGAGCGTGGCCATGGACAACGGTCAGAGCTCCGCGACCCCGGGCGGCCGTAGTCGCTACACCGTCACCGTGACCAACCTCGGCACGGCGAAACTGAAGACCCTGCGGCTCAGCCAGACCGTGCCGGAGGGGGCACGGCTGGTCTCGGCCGGCTCGAGCGGGAAGGTCGGCCGGGGGCAGGTGAGCTGGACCCTCGACGTGCCGGCGACCGGTCACCGGACGGTCTCCACCACGTTGGAGGTCGGTAGCCACCCGGCACCCGACCTGCTGCGGCTGGCGTCGGTGGCCTGCGTCCGGGCGACGCCGTCGGGGCCCCCGCTGGTCTGCGCCACCGACTCCGACGAGCTGCCGGCCGGAGCCGCCGCCGCGTCGGCCGCATCGGCCGCATCGGCCGCGCCCGCTGCGTCATCCTCGGCGTCGGTCGGGGTGACGGGCTGGAGCATCGCGGCGGGAGTCGCGGCACTGCTGGCTGCGGCGGTGGCGGTGCTGGTGGTCCGGCGCCGTCGGCGGTCCGCTCCGGTGAGGTCGATCGCCGCGCAGCCCCAGCCGGAGCAGGAGCCGGCTCGGGCTGGTCCTCCGCAGTAGCCTCGAGAGATGGCAGATCTCCGGACCGATCCCGCACCGGGTGGGGACTACCCGGGCGAACGGCTGGGCCTGCCGCCGGACGGTCGCGGGGCCCTGGCCTCCTGGCGGGCGCGGGTGGCGGCCCTGGTGCTCGACTGGGCGGTCTGCATGCTGATCGCCGTCGGGTTCTTCGGCTCGGGCGTGCTGACCGGCGGCGGCTGGCGGTCCTGGATGATCCTCGCCACGTTCTTCGTGGAGTCGGCGCTGCTGACCGCGGTGGCCGGCGGCAGCTTCGGCCAGCTGATCTGTCGGATCGCCGTGGTCCGGCTCGACCGGGTCCCCCTCGGCCTCGTCCGTGCGGTCACCCGAGCGGCCCTGGTCTCGCTCGCCCTGCCGCCGATGATCGTCGGCGCGGACCGGCGTGGGCTGCACGACCTGGCGGTCGGCACGGTTGTCGTCAGCCGCCGCTGACTCGTTACCCGATCGGGACCGGTTCAGGTTGTCGGGACCCTGGGCCGCTGGTACACATGAGCCATGATTAACGTGTCCGTAACATTCGACCCGAGCAGTGCTGCTGACCTCACCGCGGCTCGGGCCGTCCTCGACCACTTCGCCGCCCAGCACGCGAGCGAGCCCGAGGCGCCTGCAGCTCTCGAGGCTCCGGCTCCGGACACCATCCACCAGAAGGTGATCGCTCTGCTCCGCGGCAACGGCCGCCGCCGGAGCGCCCTGATCCGCGAGGTGGCGCGCTGCTCGCCGGACTGGTCGCAGCGCGACATCCTCGCCGGCATCGTGGGCTCCAGCGCTGCCCTGCTCGGCATCTCCGCCTCGGTGGAGAAGTCCTGGCGCACGCTCGGCATGGTCGGCCCGTTCTTCCAGGCCGACGACGAGGGGAACCTCCGGATGGAGATGAGCCTCGCCGACATCGTCCTCTTCGCGCTGCACGAGATCGACGAGCCCGACCCCCTGGTTGCCGCCCGCTACTGAGCCTCGACCCCCTTCTTGGTGCGATCCTGACGCGACTACGCGTCAGGATCGTTCACGGGGAGTTGTCCACCGGCTGCGGAGAGTGTGTCCGCTTTCCACAGGTCCGGCCGGTGGCCCCTCCAGGACCTCTTGGGCGACCACGATGGCCCCGTGCACAGCCGCCAGGAAGTCCCCGCCGCACTGCAGCGCCTCGCCATGCTCCAGGACGGGGCCGTCAGCCGTGAGCAGGCTCTCGGCCTCGGACTGACCGACCACGTGGTGAGCCGGCTCGTCCGGTCCGGCACCTGGCAGAGCGTGGGGGTCGGCGTCTACGCGACGAACCCGCTTCCTCCGTCGTGGGCCACCCTCGCCTGGGCCGGGGTGCTGTTGGGCGGGCCGTCGGCTCGGCTTGGACCAGAGGCATCGGGGCATCTGCATGACCTTCGGCCCGAGGCGCCGGATCCGGTGGACATCCTCGTGCCGCGGACGGGGCGCTTTCGCACCGACGGTCCGTGGAGGTTCGTCCGGGAGAGTCCTGGCGTTCGTTCTTCCCGCTCGACCGGCTCGCCGCCGCGGCTGCTCATCGAGGAAGCGGTGCTGGACCTGGCCGCCGTGGCCGACCCCGGTGAGGTCGTCCGCCTGGTGACCCGGGCGGTACAGCTCCGGCGCACGAGGGCCTCCCGCATCGCGGTCGCCCTGGCCGAGCGGCCTCGGCACCCGCACCGGGGGTTCATGCGTCAGCTGCTGGGCGACGTCGCGGAAGGTGCCGAGTCGTCGCTGGAGCTGAGCTACCTCCGCAACGTCGAGCGTCCCCACGGGCTGCCGAAGGGCACGAGGCAGGCCTCTCGACGAGGGCTGCCCTACGTGAGCGACGTCGGCTACGACGACTGGTCACTCCTCGTCGAGCTGGACGGGCGCCTGGGTCACGAGGGGGAGGGCCGCTTCCGCGACATGTGGCGCGACAACCAGTTCGCCCTCGGAGACCTCTTCAGCCTTCGCTACGGGTGGATCGACGTCAGCGACCGCCCCTGCCTGGTCGCCACACAGGTCGGCTCGGCCCTGGTGCGACGCGGCTGGGACGGTGAGCTGCTGCGCTGTTCGCGCTGTCGGCTTGCCAGCGACGCCGACCTGTGGTCAGCGTGAACGATCCTGACGCATAGTCGCGTCAGGATCGTTCACGGAAAGCAACCGCGACCTACTCGGACTCGGCTAGGGCCTCGCAGCAGGTGTTGATGATCATGCCGGCGACGACGTAGGGGTCCATGTTGGCGTTGGGACGACGGTCCTCGAGCCAGCCCTTTTTTGCCTTCTCGACGGCCCACGGGATGCGGATCGAGGCGCCACGGTCGGAGGCGCCCCAGCTGAAGCTCTCCCACGAAGCCGTCTCGTGCGCACCGGTCAGGCGGTCCTCGATGCCGGCGCCGTAGGCGAGCACGTGCTCCTTGGCCTTGCGGCCGAGCGCCTCGCACGCGGTGACGATGGCGTCGTAGCCCTCCATCGTGGCCTTGGTCGAGAAGTTGGTGTGCGCGCCGGCGCCGTTCCAGTCACCCTTCATCGGCTTGGCGTCGAAGCTGACGACCACGCTGTAGTCCTCGGCGATGCGGTGCAGCAGCCAACGGGCCACCCACATCTGGTCGCCGATGGCTGGGGCCGGCAAGACCCCGATCTGGAACTCCCACTGCGCCATCATGACCTCGGCGTTGGTGCCCTCGATCGCGAGGCCGGCGTCCAGGCAGGCCTGGGTGTGCGCCTCGATGATCTCGCGCCCCACCATCTTCTCGCCACCGGTACCGCAGTAGTACGGGCCCTGCGGGGCGGGGTAGCCGTTCTCGGGCCAGCCCAGCGGGCGGCCGTTCTGCATGAAGGTGTACTCCTGCTCGATGCCGAACATCGGGCTCTGGTCGGCGTACTTCTCGGCCGCCTCGACGCAGAACGCCCGGGTGTTCGTCGGGTGCGGGGTGAAGTCGGTCAGCTCGACCTCGCAGAGCACGAGGATGTTGCTGCCGCCGCGGATCGGGTCCGGACAGGTGAAGACCGGTCGCAGCACGCAGTCGGAGTTGGCACCGGGAGCCTGGTTGGTGCTCGAGCCGTCGAAGCCCCAGATGTCGGGCTCCTTGCCGTCGGCGACGATCCGGGTCTTGTTACGCATGATCGGGGACGGCTTGGTGCCGTCGATCCAGATGTACTCCGCCTGGTACGGCATCGGCATCCCTTCGCTGGTGGACGGCTGCTCCCCGCAGCCTTGGCCATCCTGGCGGGGCTGGGTTTCAGGGGTGTGTCGACCAGGTATCAGCCGCCGAACCCGGCTGGCAGCAGCCTGTGAGGTTCACAGCACCGCGCCGGGGTTGAGGATCCCGGCCGGGTCGAGGGCGTCCTTGATCCGGCGGGTCAGCGCCATCACGTCCGCGCCGAGCTGGGCCGGCAGCGCCCCCTTCTTGGTCCGGCCGACCCCGTGCTCGCCGGTGATCGTGCCGCCGAGGCTGAGCGCGAGCGTCATGATCTGCTCGAACGCCTGCTGGGCCCGGGCGGCCGCGGCAACGTCGGTCGCGTCGAAGACGATGATCGGGTGGGTGTTGCCGTCCCCGGCGTGCGCCACCACCGGCACCTCGACGTCGAGCGCCGCCGCGATCGCCGCCACCCCCGTGACCAGCTCCGGCAGCAGCGGCACCGGGACGCCGACGTCCTCCAGCATCAGGGTCCCGCGGGCCTCGATCGCGGTGAACGCGAGTCGTCGGGCCGCGCAGAACATCTCGCCCTCGGTCGGGTCGTCGGTGACGAAGACGTCGTCGCAGCCGGCCGCCCGGCAGGCCGCCTCGATCGCTGCCACCTCGGTGCCCGCCGCGGAGGCGGGGGCGTCGGACTGGGCGATCAGCAGCGCGCCGGCGCTCCGGTCGAGGCCCATCGGCCGGTAGTCCTCGACGGCGTTGACCGAGGGGGAGTCCATCAGCTCAAGCATCGACGGCCGGACCGTCCGGCCGATCGCCACCACCGCGCGCGCCGCGTCCCCGACCGTGGGAAAGCTCGCCACCAGGGTCGCCCGCGGCGGCTGCGCGGGAATGAGCCGCAGCAGCACCCGGGTGATGATGCCCAGCGTCCCCTCGCTGCCCACGAAGAGCTTGAGCAGGCTCAGGCCCGCGACGTCCTTGATCCGCTTCCCGCCGAGGGTGATCAGGGTGCCGTCGGCCAGCACCACGTCCATGCCCAGGACGTAGTCGGTGGTGACGCCGTACTTCACGCAGCACAGCCCGCCCGCGTTGGTGGCGACGTTGCCGCCGATGGAGCAGATCTCGTAGGAGGAGGGGTCCGGCGGGTACCAGAGCCCGTGCTGAGCGGCCGCGGCCTTGACCTCGACGTTCAGGGCGCCCGGCTCGACCACGGCCACCCGGGTCTCGACGTCGATCTCGACCGCTCGCATCCGCTCCAGGCTGATCACGATGCCGCCGTCCACGGCCGAGGACCCGCCGGACAGCCCGCTACCCGCACCGCGCGGCACCACCGGGACGCCGTGGGCCGAGGCCCAGCGCACCGCCTGCTGCACGTCGGCCGCCGTCCGGGCCCGGACCACGGCGATCGGCGTCCCGGCGCTGGGGTCGCGGGCCCAGTCCTGGCGGTAGTTCTCACACGTCACCGCGTCGGTCCGGACCGCGCCGCCCAGGGCCTCGACCAGCTCGGTCAGGGCCGTGGTGGTGAGCTCTGACGTCGTCACTGCCATGGTCTTAACCTACCCACGCCTGCCGACAGGCTCAGGAAACGGGGCTCAGCCCACCTCCTCGGCCGCCTCCAGCCAGGTCAGTTCCAGCCCGTCCTTCTCCGCCGTGAGGGCGTCCAGATCCCGCTGCAGACCGGTGAGCCGGGAGTAGTCGCTGGCGGCCTCGGCCATCTGGGTGTGCAGCCGCGCGATCCGGCTGTCGACCTTGCCCAGCTGCTGCTCGACCCGGGCCAGGGTCTTCTTCGCCTGCCGGGCCTGCGTCGACGTCGAGGGTGGGGCTGCCGCGGCCGCCGACGCGCCCGGTCCCGCGGTGGGCGCCGACGTCCGTCGGGTCTCCAGGTACTGCTCGACGCCGCCCGGCAGCAGCACGCAGCGGCCGTCGCCCATCAGGGCGTAGGTGACGTCGCAGACGCGCTCGAGGAAGTACCGGTCGTGCGAGACCACCACCAGGGTGCCGGGCCAGCTGTCGAGGTAGTCCTCGATCACCGTGAGGGTGTCGATGTCGAGGTCGTTGGTGGGCTCGTCGAGCAGCAGCACGTTCGGCTCGCTGAGCAGCAGTCGCAGGAACTGGAGCCGCCGGCGTTCACCACCCGACAAGTCACCCAGCCGGGTGGTGAGCTTGTCGCCGGTGAAGCCGAAGTCCTCCAGCAGGGTGCTGGTCGAGGTCTCCTTGCCCGAGGCCAGCTGCGTCGAGCGGCGCATCTCGTTGACCGACTCGAGCACCCGCTCCGAGCCCCGCAGCTCGAGCACGTTCTGGGAGAGGTGTCCGATGGCCAGCGTCCGGCCGCGTCTGACCGTGCCGGTGTCGGGTGCGACCTCGCCGGTCAGCAGCCGCAGCAGCGTGGTCTTGCCCGCGCCGTTGACCCCGATCAGGCCGATCCGCTGGCCGGGTCCGATCGACCAGCTGAGGTCGCGGAGCAGCTCGCGCCGTCGCTCGCCCTCCCCGACGCCCAGTCCGACCCGGACGAGGTCGAAGACGTCCTTGCCCAGCCGGCTGACCGAGAACCGCTCCAGCGCCAGGCTGTCCCGCGGCGGCGGCTCGTCGGCGATCAAGGTGGTTGCGGCGTCGATCCGGAACTTCGGCTTGGACGTACGGGCGGGTGCGCCGCGACGCAGCCAGGCCAGCTCCTTGCGCAGCAGGTTCTTCCGTCGTGCGGCCATCCCGGCCGCCTGCCGGGCGCGCTCGGCCCGGGCCAGCACGTACGCGGCGTACCCCCCGTCGTAGGAGTCGACGACACCGTCGTGCACCTCCCAGATCCGGGTGCAGATGGCGTCGAGGAACCAGCGGTCGTGGCTGACCACGAGCATCGCGATGTCGCGGGCCTGGAGGGCGCGGAGGTGCTCGGCGAGCCAGGCGACGGCCTCGACGTCCAGGTGGTTGGTCGGCTCGTCGAGGACGAGCAGGTCGTGCGGCCCGAGCATCAGCGCGACCAGCGCGGTCCGCCGCCGCTCCCCGCCGCTGAGCGAGCCGACGGCGGCGTCGAGGTCGACGTCGGCCAGCAGGTGCTCGACGACGGCGCGGGTGCCGGCGTCCGCCGCCCAGACGTGGTCGGGGCGACCGCCCACGATGACGTCCCGTACCGAGGCGTCCGCGGAGAAGTCGTCGGCCTGGTGCAGGTAGCCGATGGAGACCGCGCCGGTCCGGGTGACCCGACCGGCATCGGGCTCGGTGAGCCCGGTCAGGATGCGCAGCAACGTCGTCTTGCCGTCGCCGTTGCGGCCGACGACGCCGATCACGTCACCGCGGGACAGGCCCAGGCTGAGGTCGTCCAGCAGGACGCGAGTGCCGTAGGTCATCGTGATGTGCTCGGCGTTGACCAGGTTGGCCATCGGGTCTCCTCTCGTCGTCAAGCCCGGGCTCTGCGACCGGGGTCTCGATTCATCGTCGCGGCCCTCGGTCCCTGGTCTGGACCTCGGCCGCAGCCCTGGTCTGCGTCGAGACGAGGGCCGAAGGTAGCTCCATGGACTCTTCGCGCCCGCTGGTACCGCTTCCCACGACCGCGCTGCACCAACGCGCCGGCGACGCCGACCGGAGCGCTGTCTGTGACCAGCTGTCGACCCACTTCGCGGCCGGCCGGCTCAGTCCCGAGGACCTGGACGCCCGGTTGAGTGCGGCCATGACGGCCGGGACCGTGCTCGACCTCCGCCGCCTGCTCCAGGACCTGCCGCTGGCTCCGGCCCCGGGGCTGGCGCCCGCCAGGCCTCCGACCTCCGGCGCGGGATGGAACGTTCTGGACGTGCTCGCCCTGCTCGCGGTCATCGGCTGCCTCGCGGTCGCCGCGGTGGCGATCCTGGGTCTGGGGATCAACGGCCAGTCCGCGCTGCTCGTGGCGGGCTTCGCCGGCGGCTGTGTGGCTGCCCTGGGCGGAGCCGCCCTCGCCCACCTCGTGCACCGGGGTGTTGCCGCCCTTGGCCGGTGATCAGCGGCCGCGCATCGCCTGACGCGAGCCGCGCGCCTGGCGGGCGCTGGTGGGCATCGGGCCCTTGGGGACCGGGATCGGGGGCCGGACCGCGTCGAGCGCGCGCAACCGGGCCTTCACGTCGGTGACCTGGTTGGCCTGCAGCGTCTTCGGCAGCTTGCGGATGTGGTCCGCCAGCTGGCTGAGAGGCACCTGCCCCGCGCTGTCGCCCATCACGATGGTGTGGACCTTGACGCCGTAGGCGACCCGCTCGTGCTTGCGGACCTCGCCGGCCAGCAGCTGACGAACCCGGCCCGGCTCGCCCTCGCCGATCAGCACCAGGCCGCCCGGCCCCAGGGTGCGGTGCACGACGTCGCTGGTGCGGTTGGCGGCGATCACCGGTGAGGAGATCCACTGCTTGGGCAGCATCTGCAGGGCGACCTCGGCCGAGCCGGCCTGGCCGGCGTAGCGGCGGTAGGTGGCCGCCTTGGCCCGCCGGACCAGCACGATCATGGCGAGCAGCACCCCGACCAGCAGACCCAGCACAGCGGCGTAGACGGCGTGACCGGTCAACAGCCCGATGACCAGGCCCAGCACCACCGGCAGCAGCAGCGCGCCGAGCATGACGTAGGGCAGCTTCGGATCGAACTCGTGGGTCAGCTGGTAGGCGCGCTGGACCTGCTTCACCCGGCCCATGTCGGCCGGGTCGGTGCTGTTCTTCTTCCGCTCCCGCTCGGCCCGCTTGGCGTCCCGGGCGGCGCCCTTGACCTCCTTGGCAGACGGGGGGACGACGGCGACCGGCCGCTGCTGGGCCGCAGTCCGGGGCGGCAGGGGGGTGGCGCCGCTCTTGCGCGGCGGCACGGCCGAGGACGCGGACTTGCGAGGGGGCAGCGCGGTGGACCCGGTCTTGCGGGTCGGGCGGTCAGCCATGACGCGCTCCTGACGTGGTGGCGTAGCGAGATTCCAGAGCCTGACGGTACAGCCGACCGGCCCGGTAGGACGAGCGGACCAGCGGACCGCTCATCACCCCGGCGAAGCCGATCTCGGTCGCCTCGGCGCTCAACTCGACGAACTCCTCGGGCTTGACCCAGCGCTCCACCGGATGGTGCCGCGGGGAGGGCCGCAGGTACTGGGTGATGGTGATCAGCTCGGTGCCGGCCTCGTGCAGGTCGCGCAGGGCCTCGCTGACCTCCTGCCGGGTCTCACCCATGCCCAGGATCAGGTTCGACTTGGTGACCAGGCCGGCGTCGCGGGAGGCGCTGAGCACCCCGAGAGAGCGCTCGTACCGGAAGCCCGGCCGGATCCGCTTGAAGATCCGTGGCACCGTCTCGACGTTGTGGGCGAACACCTCGGGCCGGGTGCTGAACAGCTCGTCGAGGTACTCGGTGTTGCCGGAGAAGTCCGGGGCGAGCATCTCCACCCCGGTGTCGGGGTTCAGCCCGTGGATCTGACGGATGGTCTCGCTGTAGAGCCAGATGCCCTCATCAGGCAGGTCGTCGCGGCAGACCCCGGTGACGGTGGCGTAGCGCAGGTTCATCTTCTGGATCGACTCCGCGACACGCAACGGCTCACCCGCGTCGAAGTCGGCCGGCTTGCCGGTGTCGATCTGGCAGAAGTCGCAGCGGCGGGTGCACTGGTCGCCCCCGATGAGGAAGGTGGCCTCGCGGTCCTCCCAGCACTCGAAGATGTTGGGGCAGCCGGCCGACTGGCAGACGGTGTGCAGCTCCTCCGACTTCACCATCGCCTGCAGCTCGCGGTACTCCGGGCCCATCTTCGCCGTGGTCTTGATCCACGACGGCTTCTTCTCGATCGGCACGGCAGCGTTGCGGACTTCCAGCCGCAGCAGCCGGCGACCCTCCGGAGCGATTGTCACCGGGTCAGACTACCCGTCGGCTCAGGTCCTCAATTGACGTCCCGGCGGCGGAAGACGAGGTAGCTGACCGCCAGCAGCACCACCACCAGCACCACCCAGTAGACCGAGGCCTGGGCCAGTGTGATCGTGTGCTCGATCGTGTTCACCTCGACGCCATCGGCCGTCGCGACCCGGACCTCGGTGGTGTATGTGGCCCCGTGGTTGAGCAGGGCCAACGCGTTGTTCTCGGGCATGAACCGTTGACCCTGCTGCAGCACCGGTACCGCGTACATCACGATCGTGAAGACGAACCGTAAGAAGAAGTAGCCGAGCAGGGTGCCGGACGCCGCGATCGTGTGCCGGGTCAGCATCGCCAGCGAGAAGCCGATCACCACCGCGACCAGACCGATGACGATGCCCCGGGCCGCGGCCGCATCGACCTTGCCCAGGTCAGAGACCGAGGCTCCGGCGATCCTGCTCACCAGCAAGGTCAGCCCCACCGACAGGCCCGAGACCACCGCTGTCGCGACCATGCCGACGAGCGCCAGGGCGCCGAGCTTGGACGCGTACACCTTGGCCCGCTGCGGCACGAAGCTGAGCCAGTTCGCCATCGAGCCGCTGGAGAATTCCGCGCCGATCAGGGAAGCGCTCAGGAAGAGCAGGGCCAAGCCCGAGACGAAGACGCCGACGGTGACCGCAAGGTTGGCCATCTCGGAGAAGGAGGACACCGAGCGCGTCGCGTAGTCCTCGAGCTGGGGCTCGGTGTACTCGCAGGCCTCGGGCGGGTTCCCCTGGTCGATGCAGTCCTGCGCCTCCTTGGCGTACTCGTCCTTGTGCTGGTCGTAGTCGGCCTTGGACTGCTCGTAGTTCGTCTGCGCCTGCGCCCGCTCGTTGTTGCTGAGTGGTCGGACCGACGTGTAGACCGCCACCTGGGTGAGCGCGACGATCAGCAGCACGCAGCCCAGCGCGATCCAGGTGAGCTTCCGGCTGCGCACCCGCAGCAGCTCCGCGCGGAGGAGGGCGATCATCGCGGGCCTTCGTGTGCTCGGCTCGGTGCTGCCTGGGGTGGGGGTGGCCCGGGTGGCCCGCCCGGATGGCTGGCCCCGAGGTGCTCCTCGGCGGTCAGGTCGAGGAACACCGACTCCAGGTCGGCCTGGATCGGCATCAGCTCGAAGACGAACAGCCCCTGCTGGGCGAGCAGCCAGGTGATCCGGGCCGGGTCGAAGCCGCCCGGCTCACCCGGACGGTCGGTCGTGGCCCGCACCTCCATCCGTGACTGCGGCAGCGGGGTGACCGAGAAGCCGGCCGGAGCCAGGATGGAGGCGGCGCGCGCCGGGTCGGCCACGCCGATCCGGACGGCCTGGCCCCCCCGGGAGGCGATGATGTCGTCGACCTCGCCCTCGGCCAGCAGCTTGCCGCGGCCGATGATCGAGACGGTGTCGGCGACCAGAGACACCTCGCTCAGGATGTGGCTGGAGACCAGGACGGTCTTGCCGCGGTCGGCCAGACCGCGCATGGTGGCCCGGATCTCATGGATGCCGGCCGGGTCGAGGCCGTTGGTCGGCTCGTCGAAGATCAGCAGGTCCGGGTCCTTGAGCAGCGTGCCGGCGATGGCCAGCCGCTGCTTCATGCCGAGGGAGTACTTGCGGAAGGCGTCCTTCTCGCGGCCGAGCAGGCCCACCTCGTCGAGCACCTCGTCGACCCGCTTGCGCGGGGTGCCGATCGCGGTGGCGAGCAGCTCCAGGTTGCGGCGGCCGGAGAAAGCGGGGAAGAACTTCGGCTGCTCGACGATCGCGCCGATCCGGCCGATCACCCGGGGCAGGGCCGTCGGCACGTCGGCTTCGAAGACGCGGATGTGGCCGGAGTCGGCCCGGATCAGGCCCAGCACCATCCGGATCGTCGTGGTCTTGCCCGACCCGTTCGGCCCCAGGAACCCGTGCACGCCACCCAGCGGCACCTTGAGGTCGAGCCCGCCGACGGCCTGGTGGCGGCCCTTGCGGGTGCGGTAGGACTTGCGGAGGTCGGTGACCTCGATGGCGTAGCCGCGCGGGGCCGTGGGCAGGGCCCGGCGGGGGACGGTCACCGACATGAGCGGCCTTTCGGGTGGGGAGGTGCCTCACCCTAGAGGAACGCGGTGCCGCATTCGTCCTACCTGGGTCGTGTCAGGCGGCCCCGACCGTCAGCCCGTAGGTGGCCTCGGGAACCGATCGCAGGGTGGTGGCCGCGACGGTGACACGGTCGACGGTCTCGTCGGATCCATGAGCCCGCCGAAGGGCGGGGGACTGCTCGTACGGCTCGAACGCGAGGTAGCGCTCCAGGTGCGGACGCAGCAGGTGGGTCACCTCGGGCAGGCTCGGGGACTCACCCAGCTCGGCGGCCATCGAGGTCACGCCGACGTCGCTCAGCCCGCAGGGGACGATCCCGGCGAAACCGCTCATCTCCGGGTCCACGTTGATGGCCAGGCCGTGCATCGTCGTGCCGGACGCGACCCGGACGCCGATGGCGGCGATCTTCCGCTCGGGTCGTGCGTCACCGGCCGCCAACCAGACGCCGGAGCGGCCGCGGACCCGGCCGGTGGCCAGCCCGTACTCCTCGGCGAAGAGAGCGATCATCGCCTCCTCCAGCCGGCGGACGTAGTCGACGACGCCGAGCGCCTCCGGCAGCCGGATGATCGGGTAGACGACCAGCTGACCCGGTCCGTGCCAGGTGATCTTGCCACCACGGTCCACCTCGACGACCGGGATCGAGGAGTCGAGCGGACGCTCGTGCGCCTCGGTCCGCTTGCCGGCGGTGTAGACCTCGGCGTGCTCGAGGACCAGGACGGTGTCGGGGCGCTCTCCTGCGGCGACCTCGGCGTGCAGCGTCCGCTGCAGCTGCCAGGTCTGCTCGTAGTCGCAGAGCTCGGTACCCAGTCCGAGGTGGAGGAAGTCGAGAGCCATGCGGCGATCCTAGGGCGAAGCCCGGGCCCGGCACCTGGGCGCAGGCTGTGGATCTGCCCTCAACTCGGTGCGAGGACGAACAGGTTGTCGTCGGCGACGAGTGAGCGGTGCGGTGACGTCAGCGATGGAGGGCGGCGGCGATGGTCTGGTCGACGTCGGCGGCGGCGAACACGTAGCCGTCGGTGGTCAGCCGGTGGGGCAGCACCCAGCAGTCACCGACGAGCTGCTCGGACAGCTCGCCCAGGGCCCGGCGCAGTACGAAGGCCGGGGCCTTGAGCAGCCTTGGCCGGTGCAGGGCCGAGGCCAGGGAGTCGGTGAACTCGGCGTTGGTCGTCGGCCTGGGGATCGTGAGGTTGTACGGGCCCGAAGCCGAGGGGGTGGCCGCGGCCCACAGCGCGACCCCGAGGTAGTCCTCCAGACTGATCATCGGCATCCGCTGCCGGCCGCTGCCCAGCGTGGTGCCGAGGCCGGCGGACCAGGCCAGGTTCATCGGCACGAAGGACCCACCGCTGCGGTCCAGGACCGGGCTGGTCCGCAGGAACACGGTCCGGACGCCCGCGTCGACGGCCGGTTGCGCCGCCGCCTCCCACCGGGCACTCAGCTGGGCCAGGAAGTCCGGGGCCGCCGGGGTCTCCTCCGTGGCCGGGGCGTCCCGGCTCTCGGTGCCGTACCAGGCGATGCCGCTGGCCTGCAGCAGCACCCGGGGACGGCCGTCGCCGGCGCGCGCCGCGAGGGCCCGAGCCAGCGTGCCGGTCGTATCGACCCGGGAGCTGAGCAGCAGCTCGCGCCGGGCCGGCGTCCAGGGCCGGGTGAACACGCCTGCCCCCGCCAGGTTGACCACCACGTCGACGCCGTCCAGCAGCGCTGGGTCGAGCTGGCCGGCGTCGGGGTCCCATCGGCCCTCGGACGACGCCGCCGGCTCGCGCCGGACGAGGCGACGGACGTCGTGGCCCTCGCTCGCCAGCCGGACCCGGAGCGCCGTCCCGAGGAACCCCGATGCACCGGCCAGCAGCCAGGTCGTCATCGCCGGAGGCTCCACGGAAGGTGCGGCACCATCAGAACCCGAGCTCGCCGCCGAAGTCGCCCTCCTCGAGCCGCGCCTTCAGCGCACTCAGGAAGCGGGCGGCGTCCGCCCCGTCCACGATCCTGTGGTCGTAGGACATCGAGAGGTACATCATGTCGCGGACCGCGATCACCTCGCCCAGCCTCGGGTCCTGGATCACCACGGGCCGCTTCACCAGGGCGCCGGTGCCGAGGATGGCGACCTGCGGCTGGTTGATGATCGGGGAGTCCATCAGCGTGCCGGCCGACCCGTAGTTGGTGATGGTGAACGTCCCGCCGCTGAGCTCGTCCGGCGTCACCTTGTTCGACCGGGTCCGCGAGGCCAGGTCGCCGATCTTCTTGGCCAGGCCGGCGATGTTGAGGTCGCCGGCGTCCTTGATCACGGGGACGAGTAGCCCCTTCTCGGTGTCCACGGCGATCCCGATGTGCTCGGCACTCGGGTAGGTGACCTCGCCGGCCTCGGTGTCGATGGTGGCGTTCACCTTCGGGAACACCTTGAGCGCCTCGACGGCGGCCTTGGTGATGAAGGGCAGGTAGGACAGGCTCGCCCCCTCTCGGCGCTTGAAGTCGTCCTTGGCCCGGGCCCGGATGCGCGAGATCGCGGTCAGGTCGACCTCGACGGTCGCGGTGAGCTGGGCCGAGACCTGCAGCGACTCGACCATGCGACGGGCGATGGTCTTGCGCAGTCGCGACATCTTCTCCGTGGTGCCCCGCAGAGAGCTCGGTGCGGCGGCGGCGGCCGCAGCCGGCGTGGCCGCGGGTGTCGGAGCAGCCTGGGCTGCCGGTGCGGCCTTGGCCTGCTCGGCGGCGACCCGGGCGGCTTCCTTGGCGGCCTCGGCTGCGGCCAGCACGTCCTGCTTACGGATCCGACCGCCGACCCCGGTACCGGTGACCGACGCCAGGTCGACGTCGTGCTCCTTGGCCAGCTTGCGCACCAGCGGAGTCACGTAGACCGAGTCGCCCTCAGCCGCAACCGGGGTGGAGGACCGGCCGGCGGGCTCGGCGGGCCCGTGGCGCTCGGGCTGCGGGTCGGCCGCGGCCGGGGTGCGGGGCGCCGGGGCGGGCTCGGCCTCAGCTTCGGGCTCCGGCTCCGGCTTCGGCTCCGGGGCGGGGATCGGGGCCTGGCCGCCCTCGTCACCCGCAGCGGCCTGGTCGGCGACCTCGGTGCCGTCGGTGACCTTCGCGGTCGCCTCGGGGACGGACTCCTCACCCTGGCTCGATGCCTCGTTGGCGTCGTCGCCGTGCGGAGCGACCTCCTCGGACGAGTTCGCCGCGGGAGCCGCGTCCCCGGCCGGGGCGCTGCCGGCGGCTGACGCGTCGCCGACGACGGCCAGCACCGCGCCGACCTCCACGGTCTCGTCCTCCTGCACCCGGATCTCCAGCACCGTGCCGGAGGTGGGGGAGGGGATCTCGGTGTCGACCTTGTCGGTGGAGACCTCGAGCAGCGGCTCGTCGGTCTCGATGGTGTCGCCGACCCGCTTCAGCCACCGGCTGACGGTGCCCTCGGTGACGCTCTCGCCGAGGGCCGGCAGCGTGACCTCGGTCCTGCCACTGCTGCTGGCGCCCTGGGTGGCCTCCGGGGTGGGGGCCGGGGGGTTCTCGTCGGCGATCTCCTCGTCGGCCTGGGACTCCGGCTCGGGCTCGGTGGTCGCGGCAGCCTCCTCGGGTGCCTCCGACGGAGGCTCGTCGGCCGTGCCGCCCGCCTCGCTCTCCTCGCCGATCACGGCCAGTACGGCGCCGACCTCGACGGTCTCGTCCTCAGCCGCCTTGATCTCGAGCAGGACGCCGGCGGTCGGGGAGGGGATCTCGGTGTCGACCTTGTCGGTGGAGACCTCGAGCAACGGCTCGTCGGCCGCGATCGTGTCGCCGACCTGCTTGAGCCACCGGGTCACGGTGCCTTCGGTGACGCTTTCGCCCAGGGCGGGAAGAGTTACATCGGTCGACATCGTTGTTCGTGACTCCTTCATCGGCTTACCTGGTCCTGGCTGCGAGTCAGCCTAGCGGGCGGGTGCCGGGGTCTCGACGGTCCTCCCGTGGCGCGGGGGAGGATCCACGCGGCGACGGTTGGGACTGCTACCCGTGCACGTGCAGCGGCCGGCCGGCCAGGGCGAGGTGCGCCTCGCCGAGGGCCTCGTGCTGGGTCGGGTGCGCGTGCGGCATGGCCGCCACCTCCTCGGGGTAGGCGTCCCAGCCGGTGATCAGCTGCGCCTCACCGATCAGCTCGCCGACCCGGGCGCCCACCAGGTGCACCCCGACCACTGGTCCGTCCACGCGTCGGATGAGCTTGACGAAGCCGGCGGTGCGCAGGATCTGGGAACGCCCGTTGCCGGAGAGGTCGTAGGTGAGGGTCTCGACGTCGCCGTGCTCGGCCCGGGCCTGCTCCTCGGTCAAGCCGACGGAGGCGACCTCGGGGTCGCTGTAGGTGACCCGCGGGATGTCGCGGTCGGCCACCAGCACGGGCGCGGCCTCGAGGCGTCCGGTCCGGTGCGCCACCTCCTCGGCCACGAACATGCCGTGGGCGAACCCGCGGTGGGCCAGCTGCAGCCCGGAGACCAGGTCGCCGACGGCGAAGACGCCCGGCACGCTCGTCTCCAGCCGCCCGTCCACGGTGACGAACCCGCGGTCCAGGGCCACCCCGGCCTCGGCGTAGCCCAGTCCGGCGGTGGCCGGAGCCCGGCCGACGGCCACCAGCAGCACGTCGGCGGTGAGCGTCCTGCCGTCGGCCAGCTCGACGTCCACGCCCTTCCCGGTCCGGGCGCAGGAGCGCAGGGCGACGCCGGTCAGGGCGGTGATGCCGCGCTTCCGGAACGCCCGTTCCAGCGCGGCGGAGGAGGCCGGCTCCTCGGTCGGCAGCAGCCGCGGCAGCGCCTCGACGACGGTGACCTCGACCCCGAAGGAACGCCAGGCCGACGCGAACTCGCAGCCGATCACTCCGCCGCCCAGCACGATGGCTGAGCCGGGCAGCTGAGCGAGCCGCAGGGCGGAGTCGCTGGTCAGGACGACCTCGCCGTCGACCTCGACGCCGGGCAGCGTCCGGGTCCTCGAGCCGGAGCCGAGCACGACGTACGGCGCCCGGTGGACCTCGCCGGCGACCCCGACCGCCGGCTTGCCGTCGGCCAGCACCAACCGCCCCTCGCCCCTGACCACCGTGATGCCGCGGGACCTCACCAGCCCGGTGAGGCCCTGGTAGAGCTTGGCCACCACAGCATCGGAGTAGGACTGGACGCCGGCCAGGTCGATGCTGTCCACGGTGGCGTGGACGCCGAAGCGGCTGCCCTCACGGGCGGCATCGGCCACCTCGGCCGCGTGCAGCAGTGCTTTCGTGGGGATGCAGCCGCGGTGCAGGCAGGTGCCGCCCACGAGGTCGCGTTCCACCAGGCCCACGTTCATCCCCAGCTGCGCGGCTCGCAGGGCACAGGCGTAGCCGCCGCTGCCGGCACCCAGCACGACCAGGTCGAAGTCCATGCCGCCATCTTGTCAGGACCCTCCGACCGCGCCCGGAGTCGGCGGACCAGAGCGATTTCCGGCCGACGGGGGAGGGTGTTGCCATACTGGTCAGATGGGATGGATGAGCCGGACGGCGCGGCGGGTCAAGCGCAGCCGGCGGGTCGCCGCCGACGACCGCACCGTCGACGACGCCGTGACCGCCCACCTGACCGAGTTCGCGCGGACCCACCGCGGTGTCGAGGCGTTCATCGAGCCGCAGACCTCGGTCACCCGGGTCACCCTGCTGCTCGTCGCCTACGACGGGGAGTGGACGCGACGCGTCATCCCGTCCCCGGAGTGGGGCCACGCCTTCGCCGGGCACCTGCAGATCCCGGGCTACGACGCGGCCGTCGTCGGGTACCCGCAGCGGATGCGGGACTACAACACGCGTCACAAGAAGCACCCCGACCTGCGCTGAGGCCGCTTGCCGAGCACCTGCCCGGCCGCTGTCCGGCCCCACCCATCCGGCCCGGCACCTGGCTTCGAACCGAGATGGAGCGGGACGTCGGCGGGCCGGAATGGTGCAGGACACCCCGTCCCTCAGGGGCTGCGTACCGCTTGGGCCGTGCTGGCGCGGCGGGGGCGTGACCTCAGATGGACCGCCTGCCGCCGGGAGCCGCCAGCACGGCCCGTCCGAGCCCGGCCCTGGCATCGCGGAAGGGTCGCTCAGCTGGTCATGGAGCGCGCGAGCGCGATCAGCGTCCGCACGCCGACGCCGGTGCCGCCCGGACCGACGTAGCCGTACGGCTTGCCGTCGAAGTAGGCCGGGCCGGCGATGTCGAGGTGTGCCCACGGGATGCCGGCCGGCACGAACTCGCGGAGGAAGGCCGCCGCCACGAGGGCGCCTCCCGTCTTGTCGCTCCCGGTCGACTTCAGGTCGGCCACCTTCGAGTCGAGCTTGCCCCGGGTCTCCCGCGGGATGGGCAGCTGCCAGAAGTCCTCGCCCGCCGCCTCGGCCGCGTCCAGCACCCGGTCGGCGGTCTCGTCGTCGGTGGCCATCAAGCCGGCCGTCCGGTCGCCCAGCGCCACGATGCAGGCACCGGTCAGGGTGGCCACGTCCACGACGAGGTCCGGGGCATCCTCTCCGGCCCGGACCAGGGCGTCGGCCATGACGATCCGGCCCTCCGCGTCGGTGTTGCCGTTCTCGACGGTGGTGCCGCCGTACATGGTGAGGACGTCCGAGGGCCGGTAGGCGGTGTCGGAGGGCAGGTTCTCGGCCAGGGCCGCGTAGGTCGTCACGTTGACCGCCAGCCCGAGGCGGGCGATCGCGTGGGTGGCGGCCAGCACGGCCGCGGCGCCGGCCATGTCGCACTTCATCGTGTACATGCTCTCGCCGGGCTTGAGGTTCAACCCGCCGGAGTCGAAGGTGATGCCCTTGCCGACCAGCGCGAGATGCTGTTTCGCGCCGCGCGGCCGGTAGCTGAGCCGGACCAGCCGAGGCGGCCGTGAGGAGCCACCACCGACGGCGAGGATCCCTCCGTAGCCGCCCTTCGTCAGCGCCGGTCCGTCGAGCACCTCGATGGTGATCTTGGCGTCCTTGACCAAGGCCCGCGCCTCGTCGGCGAAGGACTCCGGGTAGAGCAGGTTCGGCGGCACGTTGACCCACTCGCGGGTCGTCACCACGGCACGGGCCACCACGGGGGCGACGGCGGTGACGTCGGCAGAACCGGCGACCCGCGTCGATCCCGCGTGCACCACGGCCACACTCTCCACCGGCAGGGGCCTCGGTTCCTTGCCGCTGACCGGTGCGTACCGGTAGCTGCCGATCAGCGCCCCCTCGGCGACCGCCTCGAGCTCGCTGAGCGAGGTGGTGCCGAACGAGATGACCACCGCGATCGCCCGGCCCTCGGCCGCGGACGCCCCCGCCTGACGGACGGCCGAGCCCGCGGCCTGACGCAGGTCCTCGGAGCCCGGCTCACCCGCGCCGAGCCCGATCACCATCAGCTGCGGGCCGTCGCCGGTCGGGGGCAGGGTCCGTCGGGAGCCGGCGGCCGTCCGTGCCCCGAGGGACGTCGCCATCTCCGCGACCCCGACCCCGAACCGCTTGACGTAGGCCTGCTCGACCGAGTCCGGCACCCCGCGGAGCCCGGCCTCGGCCAGCCCGACCACCAGCAGGTCCGCTCGACGGGGCAGCCCCGGGGACACCGAGAGGGTGGGCAGAGCAGGAGCAGGCACCGGAGAGCCCACCTTTCGGGTCGTCGCGCCGCCCCGCCTGGGCAGCCCGTTGGCTCGCTCAGGCTAACCGGCCCCGCTGAGGAGCCGTGCGATAGGTTCGCCTCGATGAATCGAGCAGCAGAGCTGAGCCAGGACGCCACGCGGGTCTCGCCCCTGCACGATCGTCACGTGGCCGCGGGAGCCAAGTTCGCCCCCTTCGGCGGCTGGTCGATGCCGCTGGAGTACGCGGGTGCCGGCGTGCTGGCCGAGCACCACGCCGTCCGCTCGGCGGTCGGGATCTTCGACGTCAGCCACCTCGGCAAGGCCCGGGTGAGCGGTCCGGGTGCGGCCGAGTTCGTCAACCGCTGTCTGACCGCCGATCTCGGCAAGCTCGTCCCCGGTCAGGCCCAGTACACGCTGATCTGCACCGACGAGGGCGGGGTGGTGGACGACCTGGTCGCCTACCTGGTGAGACCTGAGGAGGTCTTCCTGATCCCCAACGCCGCCAACGGGGCTCAGGTGGTGCAGCTGCTCCGCGCCGCCGCGCCCGCCGACGTCACCGTGATCGACGAGCACGACGCGCACGCGGTGCTGGCGGTCCAGGGACCGCACGCCGACAGCGTGCTCGGAGGGGCCGGGCTCCCCAGCGGTCACGCCTACATGTCCTTCGTGCTGGCCGAGAACGCCGGCGCCCCGGTGATCGTCTGCCGGACCGGCTACACCGGCGAACGCGGCTACGAGCTGGTGACCCCTTCGGCCGCGGCGCCCGCTCTCTGGGACGCGCTCCGGGTCGCGGGTGAGCCGTACGGGATGCAGCCGGCGGGACTCGGCGCCCGGGACACCCTGCGCACCGAGATGGGCTACCCGCTGCACGGGCAGGACCTCTCCCCGAGCATCACCCCCGTCCAGGCCCGCCTGGGCTGGGCCGTCGGCTGGGGCAAGGAGACCTTCTTCGGCGCCACCGCGCTGCGGGCGGAGAAGGCGGCCGGACCGGCTCGGCTGCTCCGCGGGCTCAAAGCCGTGGGCCGCGGCATCCCCCGGCCGGGCATGACCGTCCTCGACGCCGACGGCGAGCCGGCCGGCGTCGTCACCTCCGGCACGTTCTCCCCGACCCTGAAGACCGGCATCGCCCTGGCCCTGCTGCGCCCCGACCTGACCGAGGGAGCCCCGGTCGCCGTCGAGGTGCGTCGTCGCTCGGAGGGTTTCGTGGTGACGAAGCCCCCCTTCGTCTCGGCCGGGGTGCGCGAGCCGTGACCGCCGTCCACTCCACCGGGTCCCCGGTCGCACGCCGACGAGCAGTCCTGGCGGCCCATGTGCTGGTGGTCGTGGTGGGGCTGCTGGTGCTCGTCTACCCGTTCACCGTCGGAGCCTCCCCCTCGGTCACCTGCCGCGGCGTGGTGATGCAGCCCGGCGACACCTGCGCCAAGGCCGGGGACAACGGCACGCAGACCTACGAGCAGCGCGCCGCCGACGTCCGCAACGCCCGCCCGGTGATTGCCGCCGGGGGTCTGCTGGTGGCCGGTTTCGGCGCCGTCCTGCTTCGCGGCGAGCTCCGCCGCTCGCGAACCTGAGCGCGGCTCAGACCTCGAAGCGACACTCCTGACGCTCGCTCAGCGCCGTGTCGATGGCGTCGCGCTCCTTCGTCTGGAGCTCCGGCAGCGCGTCGAGGTCGAACCAGTCGACGGCGGAGGACTCCTCGTCGCCGACCGCGGCCTCGCCGCTGACGTAGCGGCACCGGAACACCGACGTGATGAACTGGCACCGGTCGCCGTTGGGATAGACCAGCTCTGGCTGGGCGACGACCCAGGCCAGCCGCTCGACGGTGACCACCACCCGGGTCTCCTCCCACAGCTCACGCACCAGCGTGGTCGCGGGCTGCTCGCCCGGCTCCACGATGCCGGCCGGCAGAGCCCAGCGGCCGGTGTCGCTGCGCCTGCCCAGCAGCAGCTGCTGCCGCCCGGTCGCCGGGTCGTCCCGCAACACCACACCGCACACGCCCGGCAGCAGCAGCGGGCCTGAGCCGTAGGCCAGGCGGAGCTTGGTGATGTACGGCGGCGTCGGCACCTGGTGACCCTAGCCGAGCGGCGTCAGTCGACGTCCAGGCTCATCGGTCCGTAGACGACGCGGTCGGCCTCGTGCAGGGTGACCGCCCGTACCCCCTGGGCCAGCAGGTCGGGGTAGACCTCGCCCAGCCAGGACTCCGCCTCCCCCTGGGTCGGGAAGCCCTGGTCGAGTGCACCGCCGCCGGGGTCGCGGTCGGCGATCCAGTGCCAGCCTCCGGTCGACCCTGCCGCTGGGCTCATCAGCGGCTCAGACCACCCGGGTCTTCGGCGACATGTCGCCGACGATCGAGCCGTCGGCCTGCACGACGTCGCCGAGGGCCTCGTCGATCCCGGCCATCGTCTCCGGGAGGAGCTTCTTGCCGGCGGCGGCCGCGTTGTCGTGCACCTGCTCGGGCCGCGAACCGCCCGTGATCGCCGACGCGACGTTGTCGTTCTGCAGCACCCAGGCCACGGCGAGTTGGGCCATGCTCAGCCCTTCGGCCTCGGCCAGGGGGGCGAGCTTCTGCACGCGGGTCAGCACCTCGTTCGACATCGAGCCCTTGATGAAGTTGGCTCCGCCGCCCGCAGTGTCGGTGGCGCGCGAACCTTCCGGCGGGGGCTGGCCCGGCTGGTACTTGCCGGTCAGGACGCCCTGGTCGATGGGGGAGAACACGACCTGGCTGATGCCCAGCTCACGAGACGTCGGCACGACCTCCGCCTCGATCACCCGGAAGAGAGCGTTGTACTTCGGCTGGTTGGACACGAGCTGGAAGCCGAGGTCGCCCGCCAGGGCGTGCCCGGCGCGCAGCTGGTCGGGCGTCCACTCGCTGACCCCGATGTAGAAGGCCTTACCGGCGCGGACGACGTCGGCGAACGCCTTCATGGTCTCTTCCAGCGGCGTCTCGTAGTCGTAGCGGTGCGCCTGGTACAGGTCGACGTGGTCGGTCCGCAGCCGCCGTAGCGAGGCGTTGATGGACTCCGAGATGTGCTTGCGTGAGAGGCCGGTGTCGTTCGGTCCCTTGGGTCCGGTGGGGAAGTAGACCTTGGTGAAGATCTCCAGGCTCTCCCGACGCTCGCCGGCCAGCGCGTCGCCGAGGATCGTCTCGGCGGCCCCGTTGGCGTAGACGTCAGCAGTGTCGAAGGTCGTGATGCCGGCCTCCAGGGCGGCCCGGACGCAGGCGGTCGCCTGCTCGGCCTCCACCTGGGACCCGTGGGTGACCCAGTTGCCGTAGCTGATCGCGGACACCTTCAGCCCACTGTGGCCGAGATACCGGAACTCCATCTGATCTACCTCACTCGTCTCGGGTGCATCTGCGCTGACCAGTCAACCCCGCCCCACTGACAGTTCTGCCGTCGGGTCTCGGCCGTAGGGGCCGGGCGTGTGGTCAGTAGGTGTCGCCGCGCTTCAGCCGGGGTGCCGGCATCCGGAAGCGTCGGATCTGGATCATCCGGTTGACGCCGTACATCATCAGGCCGCGGGTGGAGGCGTTCGGCTGGCGCTGGGACAGCACCTGCTTGAAGCCCCGCCACATCCGCCAGGCGTCGAACAGCACGAGCAGGATGAAGGCGTACATCAGCAGGGTGCTGATCGAGGTGATCGAGGGGACCGCAGTGGCCAGGAAGCTCAGCGCGAGGATGACCACGAGGCTCGGCAGCAGGAACTCACCGAGGCTGAAGCGGGCGTCCACGTAGTCGCGCATCAGCGCCTTCTCGGGCGTGCTCTCACGGGCGTTGACGGCCTTCATCCGCTGGGTGCGGTTCTGCTGGCTGGTCAGCCGGCGGGACTCCTTGGGCGTCAGGGTGGTGATCGCCCGCTGCCGGCGGGCCGCCTCGGCCTCACGCCGGCTGGGCGTGGGTCGGTCCTTCTTGGCCGAGCCGGTCGACCCGGCGGGGACGACCGGGGTCGACTCGCTGGGGGTGATGGGAGTGCTGCCCTGGCGGGTGCTGTTTCGACGGAAAGGTGACACGGGTGCCTCTCGGTGCTGGCCCCGGCGGCTCAGGTCGCGCTGCGCGCCTCTCAGGGGCGTCCGGGGAGTGCCCCGAGTCTCTCAGGGGTTCCACCCAAAGACGAAACCCCGTGCGGCCAGGCTGCTCGGCTGCCTGTCCCCGGTCGGGCTGCCGAGATACGGTGGAAGCCTAGGCGCGTCGTGACCGGCGCTGCCGACGAACCCTCGGAAGGACCAGCTGACCTCACATGAGCGGCATTTTCCAGCGCATCTCCTTGATCTTCCGCGCCAAGACCGACCAGGCCCTGGACAAGATGGAGGACCCCCGGCAGACGCTGGACTACTCCTACCAGCGCCAGCTCGAGCTGCTGCAGAAGGTGCGTCGTGGCGTGGCCGACGTGGCCACCAGCCGCAAGCGGGTCGAGCTGCAGGCCACCCAGCTCTCGACCCAGGCCGACAAGCTCACCGCCCAGGCGCAGAAGGCGCTCGAGGTGGGCCGCGAGGACCTGGCCCGCGAGGCGCTCACCCGCCGCTCGGGGGTGCAGCAGCAGCTGAGCGACCTGCAGGCCCAGCACGCGCAGCTGCAGGGTGAGGAGGAGAAGCTCACCCGGGCCAGCCAGCGGCTGCAGGCCAAGGTGGACGCCTTCCGCACCCGGAAGGAGACCATCAAGGCCACCTACTCCGCGGCCGAGGCGCAGACCCGGATCAACGAGGCCTTCTCCGGCATCAGTGAGGAGATGGGCGACGTCGGCCTGGCCATCCAGCGGGCCGAGGACAAGACCCAGCAGATGCAGGCCCGGGCCGGGGCGATCGACGAGCTGCTGGCCAGCGGGGCCCTCGACGACCCGACCGGCATGGCCAAGGACGACATCACCCTGGAGCTCGAGCAGCTCGCGTCGACCTCCGACGTCGAGGACGAGCTGTCCCGGATGAAGGCCTCCATCGGTGCCGGACCCAGCCAGAGCACGCCGGCGATCGCCAGCCAGCCGTCCACGACCACCCCGGTCGCGCCGCCGGTGACGCAGGTGCAGCCGGAAGCCCAGCCGAACGCGGGTGACCTCCGATGATCGTCCGGATCTTGAACGAGGGTCAGTGGCGGGTCGACGACGGCGCTCTGTCGGACCTGAACCGGCTGGACGACGCCGTCGAGGACGCTGTGTCCACCGACGACGAGACCGAGCTGAGCTCGGCCCTGCTCGCTCTGCTGCAGGAGGTCCGCTCCGTCGGCACCCCGGTCCCCGACGACGAGCTCGCCGACTCCGACCTGATCCTGCCCAGCGGCGACGCCACCCTGGAGGAGATCCGCGAGCTCCTCAGCACCTCCGACGAAGGCCTCATCCCCGGCTGACCTCCGGCTCCGCCCGCTCCTCCCACCCCTGCCCGCCCCGGACGCTGCCTCGAGGCCTGACGGTCACTTCACACCCCTACGGACTCTCTCGGCCTGCGCCCCAGGGTGTGAAGTCGTCCGCCCGGCTGTGAAGTGACCGTCATGAGGTGGCCCCCGGGGCGGGGCGGGGGCGGTGGGCGAAGAGATCGCGGAGCAGGGCGATCTCGGCACAGTGATGGATCGCCTCGCGGTTGATGTGCTGGACCAGGCCGGCCATCGGGTCGGACTCGAACCCCGGTTCGCGACAGTGTTGGACCAGGTCGGCGCCCGTCAAGCCGCGGACGCCGGCCAGCCACCGGTCGACCTCCCGGTCGAGGCGGTGCAGAGGGTCGGCGGCCGTCGGGGGGTAGTCGGTCGAGTGGTAGCTGACGTCCGGCCCCCCGAAGTACCGCGCGTTGCGCTCCCCGAACACCCCGACCAGCAGGTGCGCGAGGCGCCAGGCGATGGTCGTGACCGGAGCCGGGTCGGGTGCGGGGAACGCGACGTCGAGGACCATCGCACCCGCGCCGACCTCCTCGGCCACCCCGCGGCCCCGAGGCCGGACGCTCCAGCAGCCGGGCACCGGCTCCCAGAAGTACTCCTCGTCGGCGAGGCCGGTCAGCCGGGGCGGGACCTGCACCGACCAGAGCCAGCCGCACTGGTCGGCGAGCAGCTCCGTCCAGTCGAGCGGCGTCGGGTCCTCGGTCACGGGACCGACCCCGGCACGCCTCGCCGGCACTCGGCCAGGGAAGTCGGCCGACGGTGCTGCCAGGATGTCGGCATGCGGGTGCTGGTGGTGAGCGACGCCGTCGGCGCGATGTCGAGCCTCCAGGCGGGGAGCGCGCTGGCCGAAGGGTGGCCACGCGCCCAGGTGGTCGTCACCCCCGTCGGGGTCGCCGGCGCCGGTTTCGCCCGCGCCACCGCCGACTCCTGGGGAGCGCCGCTGCAGACCTCCGTCGGCGAGGGTGTCGTGGTCACGGCGGCCGTGGCCAGCGGCCGGGCCGTGCTGCGGGTGGAGCGCGCGTCGACCCCGCTGCCCGGACTGCCGCTCACCGCAGGCTCGGGCCCGCTGGGCGAGGCGCTGTCCACCCTGCTCGCCCGCGGCCCGCTGCGGCAGGTCCACCTCGACCTCACCGGTCTGGCCGTGCACGACGGGGGCGCCGGGCTGCTCGCCGCCCTCGGCGCCACGGCGGACGTATCGCTCACCGACGGGGTGAGGGGGCTGTCCGGTCTGCAGCGGCTCGACGTCGGACCGGCGCGGGAGCTGCTGGCGGGCGTCGACCTCGTCGGGGTCGTGCCGGCGGACGAGCTGGGGCAGCCGCTGCTCGGGCTGCGCGGGATCACCTCGCGGCACGGTCGGACTGCCGGCCTGGACGCCGAGGTGCTGCTGCGTACCGACGCCGACCTCGAGCGGTTGGCGCGGCTGGCGGCGCCGGAGCAGGCGTCCGCCCCCGGAGCCGGCGCCTGCGGAGGCCTGGGTCTGGCCGTCCTCGCGCTGGGAGGTCGGCTGAGCACCGGGCCGGCCCTCGGCCTGGCCGCCGGCCCGCTCGGCGACGGCCGGTCGGCGCCCGACCTGGTGGTCACCGGCTGCGGCGTCTTCGACTTCGCCGCGCGGGGCGGCGGGGTGGTCACCGAGGTGGCGCACCGGGCCGGCGAGGCGCTGCGGCCGTGCATCCTGGTGGCGGGTGAGGTGCTGGTGGGCGCGCGGGAGATGCGGACCATCGGGATCGAGGCCGCCTACGCCGTGCGCGAGGCCACCGGGGACGCCCCGGTCGACGGCGACTTCGGCGCCACGGAGCTGGCCGTCACCGCTCGCCGGGTCGGCCGGTCCTGGTCGTGGTGAGCTCCCGGCCCATCCCGACGCCGGCCGTGAGGCTTGGACGGGGTCCGTGCTCGCTCTACACTGGGCCGACAGGCAGAGCCGGGGTCAGTGGGAATAGTCGCTGGTCAGGTCCGGTTCCCACCCTGACGGACGTGCCAACTCAGCGGGAGACAGATATGACGGCAACTGACCAGACCAACCTCGGGATGCCTGCCCTGGCCGACGGCGTGCTGCTGACCGACGTCGCGGCGCACAAGGTGAAGTCGCTGATCGAGGGCGAGGGTCGTGACGACCTGGCTCTCCGCGTCGCCGTCCAGCCCGGTGGCTGCTCGGGCCTGCGTTACCAGCTCTTCTTCGACGAGCGGAGCCTCGAGGGCGACGTCGTCAAGGACTTCAGCGGCGTCAACGTGGTCACCGACCGGATGAGCGCGCCGTACCTGATGGGCGCCACCATCGACTTCGTCGACACGATCGAGAAGCAGGGCTTCACGATCGACAACCCGAACGCGACCGGCTCCTGCGCCTGCGGCGACAGCTTCCACTGACCCGCCTGCGCTGAGCCTCGCGCTCGGCCCACGACCAGAGCTCTCTGCCCCCACCGAGTCCGGGGGCAGGGAGCTCTGTCGTTTCGGACGTCGGCCCTGGGCAGCAGCGTCGCGTCGGTCAGGGGGCGGTGACGAGCAGGCCGGCCGCGTCCACCGCCACCGAGACAGGCGCTCCCTCGGCGAGGCCCGCAGCGGCCGAGCCGCTCAGCTGAGCGACCAGGTCGGTGCCGTCGGCCGTCCGGACGGTCGCCCGTGAGATCGGGCCCTGGAACGACACCGACACCACCCGGGCGCCGCCGCCCTCGCCCCTGGTCAGCACCAGCTGCTCCGGCCTGATCAGCGCGAGGCCGCGACCGGTCCGGATGGAACCGTCCAGGGTGGGCACGCGCGAGCCCAGCACGCTCACCGAGCCGTCGACGACCTCGGCCGGCACCCGGTTCATCAACCCGACGAAGTCGGCCACGAAGGTGTTCCTCGGCGCCGAGTACAACACCTGTGGAGCGTCCAGCTGCTCGAGCCGGCCGGCGTTCATCACCCCGACCCGGTCGGCCATGGCCAGGGCCTCGTCCTGGTCGTGGGTGACGAACAGCGTGGTGGTCCCCACCTCCAGCTGGACCCGGCGGATCTCGTCGCGCAGCTGGGCCCGCACCTTGGCGTCCAGCGCCGACAACGGCTCGTCGAGCAACAACACCGACGGCTGGAAGGCGAGCGCCCGGGCCAGGGCCACCCGCTGCTGCTGGCCGCCGGAGAGCTGGTTGGCGTAGCGCTCGGCGTGCACCGCCAGCCCGACCAGCTCCAGCATCTCCATCGCCCGGGTCCGCCGCTTGGCCGCGTTGACGCCGCGCAGCTTGAGACCGAACTCGACGTTCGCCCGCGAGGTGAGGTGCGGGAAGAGCGAGTACGCCTGGAAGACCATCCCCATGTCGCGCTTGTTCGCCGGTACGGCGGTCAGGTCCCGCCCGCCCACGACGACCCGGCCCGAGGTCGGCTCGTCGAGGCCGGCGAGGATGCGGAGCGCGGTCGTCTTGCCGCAGCCGGAGGGGCCGAGCAGGGCGACGAGCTCACCGGCCGCGAGGGTGATCGACAGCCCGTCCAGAGCGTGCACCGTGCCGTAGGTGCGGCGGAGGTCCTCCAGCCGGACCTCGACCGAGGTCCGGTCGGTCGCGGAGGAGCGGGCGGTGCTGGGTGCGGTCACGAGTTGGCTCCAGGAGTGGCGGCGGTGGCCTGGGTTGGTGGCGCGGGGACGAGGGCGTTCCCGACGGTGCGCCGGGCGCGACGGCCGCCGCTCACGAACGACAGGCCGATCAGCAGCACCGCCGCGAACAGGATGGAGGCGAGCGAGGCGGCCACCGACTCCTGGGCGTTCGCCTTGCTCTGCTGGGCGATGACGACCTGCAGGGTGTTGAAGTTCAGCAGCGAGGCGAAGGTGTACTCACCGAGCACCAGCGCGATGGAGATGAACGAGGCCGAGATCAGTGCGGTCTTGATGTTCGGGACGATGACCCGGGCGATCACGGTGAACCAACCGGCACCCAGGCTGCGGGCCGCCTCGGCCAGGGTGGCGACGTTGATGGCCGACAGCCCCGCGTCCAGGGCGCGGTAGGCGTACGGCAGCACCAGCACGACGTAGAGGAAGGCGAGCCAGTTGGGGGTGTCGCCGAACAGGTAGGCGAGCCAGGCGGTCACGTTCGTCAGCCCGACGATGATGACCAGCGGGGGCACGGTGAGCGGCAGCAGGCAGAGGAACTCCACCGTCCGGGCCAGCCACTGCACGCGCAGCCGGACCCAGATCAGGGTCGGGACGAGCAGCACCAGCATCCCGAGCACCGTGAGCAGCGACAGCACCAGTGAGGTGCCGATCGCCCCGCGCAGCAGCGGGTCGGTCACGAGCAGCTTCCAGGCCGCCCAGGTCCGGCCCTCGCCGCCGAGGACGCGGGTGCTGAAGCCCAGCATCGCCAGCAGGGGGATGACGAAGAACGCGCCGGTCAGCACGAGGACGACGACCCGGAACACCCGGAGCCGGGTCCGGGCCCGCTGCCGGGGCGACCGGGCAGCAGATCCGGACGCGGCCAGGGCGGGTGTGGCGGTCATCCCAGCCACCGGGAGGTCCGCTTGAGCAGCAGGCTGTACCCGGTCATGACCAGGGCCACGATCGCGATCATCTCGAGGGCGAGCGCGTAGGCGAAGTTCGCGTGGCCGAGGACGACCTCGCTGGTCAGGGCCGACCGGATCCACAGCGGGATGATCGGGTTGCCCTGGCTGACGAGGGCGGCCGCGGTGGCGTAGGCGGCGAAGGCGTTGGCGAACAGCAGCAGCACCGAGCCGAGGAAGGCCGGCGTCAGCAGCGGCAGCCCGACGAGGCGCCAGTACTGCCAGGTGGTGGCGCCGAGGTTCTCCGCGGCCTCGCGCCACTGCACGCGGATGCCGTCGAGCGCCGGCAGGAAGACGATGACCATCAGCGGGATCTGGAAGTAGGCGTAGACCAGCACCAGTCCCTTCAGCCCGAAGAGCCAGGTGCTGCTGGTCATGCTGGTGCCGAGGTGGGCGTCCAGCCAGACCGACACCACGCCGGAGATGCCCAGCGTCGCGATGAACGCGAACGCCAGCGTGACGCCGCCGAACTGCGCGAGCACGCCGCAGATGCTGGTGACCAGCCGCCGCAGCAGCCCGTCCGCGGGGCCGGTCACCACCGCATACGCCAGCAGGGCGCCGACGACGCCGCCGATCAACGCGGTCACCGCCGAGAGCGCCACGCTGTTGGCCAGCGAGGTGAACACGGCGGAGTCGCCGAGGTCGCGCAGGTTCGCCAGGCTCGGGCGGCCCTTCTCCACGAAGGCGCCCACCACCACCGTGAGGGTGGGGATCACCAGGAAGATCACCAGGTACGCGAGGAAGGGCACGACCCCGAGCGCGGCGCTCAGCCGACGGATCCGGCCCCGTCCCCGGCCCGGGGCGGGGGCCGCGGGGCCGGTCGCGCTGCCGGTCGCCGAGCCGAGGAGGGTGCTGGCGGTCATCGTGGGTCCCCTCAGCCCGTGACCTTGGCCCATTCCTTGCTGAGCACGCCGGCGGCCTTCGTGGTCTGCTCGGTGGTCAGCAGCACCGGCGTCCCTGTCACCTTCGGCAGCTTGGCGAACGCGGCCTTGTCGATCGTCCCGGCCTTCTCCATCGCGTCGGCTCGGACCGGACGGGCGCCCCCGCCGAGGTAGAGGTTCTGGCCCTCGTCGGAGTAGAGAAACTCCTCCCACAGCCGCGCGGCCGCCGGGTGGGGGGCGTCCTTGCTGATCGCCTGGTAGTAGTAGCCACCGACCTGGGCGTTCGAGGGGACGATCACCTTCCAGCTGGGCAGCTTGGCCGTCTCCGCGGCGTTGGTGTAGTCCCAGTCGATGACGACAGGGGTCTGGCCGGACTCGATCGTGGCCCCGGTCGGGTCGACGGGCAGGAAGTTGCCGGCCTTCTTGAGCGAGCCGAAGAAGTCGATGCCGGGCTGGATGTCATCGGCCGAGCCGCCGTTGGCGACCGAGGCCATGACCACGCCGCTGAACGCGGCGCCCGCCTGGGTCGGGTCACCGTTGAGGGCGACCTTGCCCTTGAACTCGGGCTTGAGCAGGTCGGCCACCGAGGTGACGTCGGGAACCTTCTTGCTGTCGTAGCCGATCGCCATGTACCCGCCGTAGTCGTTGACCCAGGTGCCGTTCGGGTCCTTGAACGAGGAGTCGATGCTGTCGAAGGTCGACACCTTGTACGGGGCGAACAGGTCGGTGTTGGCCAGCGCGACGGACTGGCCGAGGTCGAAGACGTCCGGGGCGCGGTCGGTGCCCTTCAGCTGCTTGGCGGCGTTGATCTCCTCCTGGCTGGCCGCGTCGGGCTGGGCAGACTCGACCTTGAGGTTGTACTTGGCCTTGAACGCCTCGATGACCTTGCCGTAGTTGGCCCAGTCCGGGGGCAGTGCGATGACGTTGAGCGTGCCCTCGGCCTGCGCGGCCTTCACCAGGCCGTCCATCCCGCCCACGTCGGCCGCGGACGTGGCCGTAGCGGCACCGGTCGAGCTGGAGGCGGCCGGTGCGGCCGCGGGCGGGGCGCAGGCCGCGCCCACCAGGAGCAGTCCGGAGGCGGTGGCAAGAGCGACGAGGCTGGTACGGATTCTCGGTGCACGGAGATGGGTCACGGAGTTCCTTCGACGAAGCGGTAGGGGCGGAGGCGAGCAGGGCGGATCACGCCCCAAGCCCAGCGGGGACAGCGTGACACGTCCACGCCTGCGCGGCCAGCACCTGTGTGCGACGTCGGGCGGATGTCACCCGCTGGTCACCGGCCGGTCACTGTCCCAGCTCGTGCATCCGCGTCGCCCTGCCGGGCTGAACCACTGACGTGCACTTCTCCCCGAAGCAGCGTTCCCGGCGCGTTCCCGCGGGCGCGCGACCAGCAGGCGCTTCGTCGCCGGGCTGGGTTAGGGTGAGGTCGCAGGACTGGGCCGGCGGCCCGGGGGACAGCTTCGACGAAAGGCACGACGTGGGTCTTCGCACGGCACGGCCCGCTCAGCAGGTGGCGTCGTCCTGGGTGCGGCGGGGAGTGGTCCTCGCCACGGGGGCGGTTCTGCTCGTCCTCACCGGCTGTTCGTCCCAGGACGTGGCGGCGCTCAAGCGCCTCGGTCTGCCGCAGGCGGCCAGCGCTCAGGCGCCCGAGATCGCCCACCTGTGGATCGGCACCTGGATCGCGGCCGGGACGATCGGCGTCTTCGTCTGGGGACTGATCGGTTGGGTCGTGATCCGCTACCGGTCCCACACCAACGAGATGCCTCGGCAGAACCGCTACAACCTGCCGATGGAGATCTTCTACACGATCGCCCCGTTCGTCGTCATCGGCGTCCTCTTCTACTACACGATCCTGGCGCAGAACGCTGTGACGGCGGAGTCGAAGAACCCTGACGTCACGGTGGACGTCGTCGGCCAGAAATGGTCATGGACTTTCAACTACAAGTCGGCGCAGGACCCGGCCGTCGGGGCCGACGTCTACGAGGTCGGCACCATCCAGGCGACGCCCGACCTCTATCTCCCGGTCAACAAGTCGGTCCGCTTCAACCTCTCCTCGCCCGACGTCAACCACTCGTTCTGGGTTCCGGCCTTCTACGAGAAGCGGGACATCATCCCGGGCCGCAACAACAACATCGAGATCACCCCGAACCGGATCGGTACCTACCGGGGCAAGTGCGCCGAGCTGTGCGGCACCTACCACCAGTCGATGCTGTTCAACGTCCACGTGGTCACCGAGGACGAGTACACCGCCTACCTCAAGACGCTGGCCGCCAAGGGTCAGGTCGGCGAGGCCAAGGGCGCCAGCAACGCCGACCCCCAGGGCTCGGCGAAGATCTACCAGGGAGAAGAGGTCGGCGACCGATGACCACGCTGCAGCGCACCGCGACGGTCCGCGAGATCGCGCCCGCGCGTCGAGAGCTCGGGACGATCTCCTGGAAGTGGGTCGTCACCACCGACCACAAGGTGATCGGCAACCTGTACTTCATCACCTCGATGGCGTTCTTCCTGCTGGGCGGCCTGCTCGCCCTCGGCATCCGTGCCGAGCTCGCGTTCCCCGGCCTGCAGTACCTGTCGCGCGAGACCTACAACCAGTTCTTCACCATGCACGGCACGATCATGTTGCTGCTGTTCGCGACCCCGCTGTTCGCCGGCTTCGCCAACGCGATCATGCCGCTGCAGATCGGCTCGCCTGACGTCGCCTTCCCGCGGCTCAACATGCTGTCCTACTGGCTCTACCTCTTCGGCGCGCTCGTCACCGTCTCGGGCTTCCTCTCACCGTCCGGCGCCGCCAGCTTCGGCTGGTTCGCCTACACCCCGCTGAGCGACTCGGTGAACTCACCCGGCGTCGGCGGGGACCTGTGGATCATGGGCCTCTACATGGCCGGTCTGGGCACGATCCTGGGCGCGGTCAACTTCATCACCACGATCCTCTGCATGCGGGCCCCCGGCATGACGATGTTCCGGATGCCGATCTTCACCTGGAACATCCTGGTCACCTCGATCCTGGTCCTGATCGCCTTCCCGATCCTCGCTGCGGCCCTCCTGGTTCTCGAGGCCGACCGCAAGCTCGGTGCTCACGTCTTCGACGCCGTCAACGGCGGGCCGATCCTGTGGCAGCACCTGTTCTGGTTCTTCGGGCACCCCGAGGTCTACATCATCGCGTTGCCGTTCTTCGGGATCATCACGGAGATCCTGCCGGTCTTCAGCCGTAAGCCGCTGTTCGGCTACGTCGGTCTGGTCGGTGCCACGCTGATGATCGCCGCACTGTCGGTGGCCGTCTGGGCCCACCACATGTACGTCACCGGCGCGGTCAACCTGCCGTTCTTCTCCTTCATGACGTTCCTGATCGCGGTGCCCACCGGGGTGAAGTTCTTCAACTGGATCGGCACGATGTGGGGCGGCAACATCGCGATGCGAACGCCCATGCTCTGGGCCGTCGGCTTCCTGACCACCTTCCTCTTCGGTGGTCTGACCGGTGTGGTGCTGGCGAGCCCGCCGCTGGACTTCGCGCTCTCGGACTCCTACTTCGTGGTCGCGCACTTCCACTACGTGGTGTTCGGCACCGTGGTGTTCGCGATGTTCGCCGGCTTCTACTTCTGGTGGCCGAAGTTCACCGGGCGGATGCTCGACGAGACGCTGGGCAAGGTCCACTTCTGGCTGCTCTTCATCGGCTTCCACACGACCTTCCTCGTTCAGCACTGGCTCGGCGCCGAGGGCATGCCCCGCCGGTACGCGGACTACCTGCCCAACGAGGGCTTCACCGTGCTGAACCAGATCTCCTCCGCCGGTGCCTTCCTGCTCGGCGCATCGATGATCCCGTTCTTCTACAACGTGTGGAAGTCGCGCAACTCACCGCTGGTCAACAACGACGACCCGTGGGGCTGGGGCCGCTCGCTGGAGTGGGCGACCTCGTCCCCGCCGCCGCGGCACAACTTCACCTCGATCCCGCGGATCCGGTCCGAGGCCCCGGCCTTCGACCTGCACCACCCGGAGGTCGCGCTGAGTGAGTACGAGGGTACCGACGGCAAGCTTGCCGACACCCTGGTCGACTCCGCCGAGGACCACGGGCGGTCCGAGGAGCTGAAGGCCCGCGTCGACGGCACGACCGACGACCCGACGGCCTCCTACGAGCGTGACCACCCGAGCCAGTCGCCGAAGCCGGGGGAGCCCCGATGAAGACCGAGTCCTGGGTCTTCGCCGCACTGGCTTTCTTCGTGGCGGTGGTGACGCCGATCTACTGGATCCTGTCCCGGGACGCCACGGGAACCGCAGCCCTGATCATGACCTTCTTCCTGGTCCTGATGATCGGTGGCTACCTGGCCCTGATCAGCCGTCGGCTCGACGCGCGGCCCGAAGACAAGAAGGCCGGCGAGATCGCCGAGGGTGCCGGCGAGCTGGGGTTCTTTCCTCCTCAGTCGATCTGGCCGCTCTTCGTCGCCATGACCTTTACCCTGGTCTGCCTCGGCCCGGTCTTCGGCTGGTGGCTCACCATCCTCGGTTTCGGAGCCGGTGCGATCAGCCTGACCGGCCTGCTGTACGAGTTCTACCGCGGCGACCACGCGCACTGAGGTTCCCCCGCTCGCTCTCGGGCTAGGTCGTGGGCCTCAAGACCCTGTCTTCCTTCCTCGTTCGGACGACGGAAAAGCGTGTCGCCCTCGCTCGGTCGTCCAGACAGGGCCCGAGCCTGACCTGCCCGACGCTCGCGGGGGCGCGGTCGAGCCGGTGCCTCTGGAGTCTGGCTGGCGGCCTCTGTTAGGCGCCGTGAGCTTGTCGAGGGCCTCGACGAGGTTGCGCCTCTCCTGTGTCACCCCGTTCCCTGAGCTTGTCGAAGGGCGCGAGAATGACGGCATGTGCCGCAACATTCGACCGTTGAACAACTTCGAGCCGCCGGCGACGGGGTCCGAGGTGCATGATGCTGCGTTGCAGTACGTGCGCAAGATCGCGGGGACGAGCAAGCCGTCGAAAGCCAACCAGGAGGCGTTCGACCGGGCGGTGCACGACATCGCGCACGCGACAGAGCATCTGCTGGCCGATCTGGTGCCGACGACGCCGCCGAAGAACCGCGAGGAGGAGGCGGCCAAGGCTCGGGCGCGGTCGGCCAAGCGGTTCGCCTCGGCGTAGGCCCTATCCGGGAGCGCTCACCAGCTGGTGCTGAGCGGGCGGCCTTCGTCGTACCCGGAGTTCGACTGGACGCCGACGACGGCGAAGCGCGCGAACTCCTCCAGGCTGGAGGCGCCGGCGTAGGTGCAGCTGCTCCGCACGCCCGCGACGATCGAGTCGATCAGGTCCTCCACGCTCGGGCGTTCGGGGTCGAGGTACATCCGCGAGGAGGAGATGCCCTCCTCGAAGAGGCCGGCGCGGGCGCGGTCGAAGCCGGAGGAGTCCTTGGTCCGCACCTTGACCGCGCGGGCCGAGGCCATCCCGTAGGACTCCTTGTACTGCCGGCCCTGCGCATCGGTCATCAGGTTGCCGGTGCTCTCGTAGGTGCCGGCGAACCAGGACCCGATCATCACGCTGCCGGCTCCCGCGGCCAGGGCCAGGGCGACGTCGCGGGGGTAGCGGACGCCACCGTCGGCCCAGATCGAGCGGCCGGCCTCGCGGGCCGCCTCGGCGCACTCGAGCACCGCACTGAACTGCGGCCGACCGACGCCGGTCATCATCCGGGTGGTGCACATGGCGCCGGGTCCGACCCCGACCTTGACCACGTCAGCGCCCGCGTCGACCAGATCCCGCACTCCGTCGGCGGAGACGACGTTGCCGGCGACCAGCGGGACCCGTCGACCGCGCTCCTCAGCCAGCCGGTCCCGGACCTCGCGGACGCTCTTCAGCACCTGCAGCATCTTCTCCTGGTGGCCGTGAGCAGTGTCGACGACGAGGACGTCGATCCCGGCGGCGAGCAACGCCTCGGCGCGACCGGCCACGTCCCCGTTGATGCCCACCGCGGCACCGATCATCAGCCGCCCGTCCGGGTCGAGCGCCGGTCGGTAGAGCGTGGAGCGAAGCGCAGACTTGCGTGTCAGCACCCCGAGCAGCCGGCCCTGCTCGACCACCAGGGCGGCCTCGAGGTGACGGCTGGTCAGCGCGTCGAAGGTCGCGACCGGCGTGCTGTCGGCCGTGAGGGTCAAGACGTCGTCCGACATCACCTCGTGGACCTGGGCGAACCGGTCGACCCCGGCGGCGTCCGCCTCGCTGACGGTGCCGACCGGTCGGCCGTCCTCGACCACCACCGCGATCCCGTGGGCCCGCTTGGGCAGCAGCGACAACGCCTCACCGACCGTGGTGTGCGGCGCGACCGAGACCGGGGTGTCGAACAGCGGGTGCGAGCCCTTCACCCGGGCCACGACCGACGCGACGACGTCGGTGGGGATGTCCTGGGGGATGATCGCCACCCCGCCCCGCCGGGCGACGGTCTCGGCCATCCGGCGACCGGAGACGGCGGTCATGTTCGCCACGACCAGCGGCAGGGTGGTGCCGACGCCGTCGGTGCTCGCCAGGTCGACGTCGAGGCGGGAGGTGACCGAGGAGCGTCGGGGCACCATGAACACGTCGGAATAGGTGAGGTCATGGGCCGGGGGCGTGGTCAGGAATCGCACGCGTTCATTGTCCTCAAGCCCGCCGACTTTGGCGATTCCTGACCCTGTCCTGAGCCGGGGGAGATCTGTCTCTGCGGCAACGCTGGACCGACGGGCCGTAACATTTCCGTTCGGGCCCGCTCGTCGACGCCGGGCCGAGAGACCCGCGTCGGCTCGAGTTGGGAGCTATCTCATGAAGGACGGATTGGTCCGCGCTGGTCGCGTTCTCGCGTCCGCGGCGATGGGTACGGCACTGCTGACCGGCCTGGCCCTGACGCCCGGTACGGCTCAGGCGCTGCCCAAGACCGTGCCGGCTGTCGCGTCCCGTTCGTCTGCCGTGGTCACGGCCGACGCTCTTCCCACCGTGCAGATCGACGGGGTGGTGTGGACGCAGGCGATGATCGGCAACACCGTCTACGCCGCCGGCGAGTTCACCACCGCCCGTCCGGCCGGGGCCGCGCCCGGCACCTCCACCACCGCCCGCAAGAACCTGCTCGCCTACGACATCGTCTCGGGCAAGCTCGACACCGCCTTCAAGCCGATGGCCCTGAACGGCCAGATCAAGGCCATTGCGGTCTCGCCCGACCACAAGACGCTCTACGTCGGAGGCGACTTCACCAAGGTGGGTACGGCCACCCGCAACCACTTCGCCGCCTTCAACCCCCGTACCGGTGCCCTGCGCCCGGTCGCCCCGTCCTTCAACTCCCGGGTCAACGCCATCGCCGTGGTGGGCAAGAACGTCTACGTCGGCGGCTGGTTCACCCAAGCCGGGACGAAGCTCCGGAGCCGTCTGGCCGCCGTGAGCAGCACCACCGGCAAGCTCACGAGCTGGGCCCCGGTGGCCTCGGACGGCGTCAACGCCCTGGTCGCCACCCCCGACCACAAGAAGATCATCGCCGGTGGCATGTTCACCACGATCAACGACAAGGCCGCGTACGGGATGGGGGCCATCGCGGTCTCGACCGGCAAGACCATGACGTGGAAGGTCAACAGCGTCGTCCGTGACGCCGGCCAGAGCGCGGCCATCCTGAGCCTGGCGGTCGACAAGGACACGGTCTACGGCACCGGCTACGCCTACGGTCAGGGCAACTTCGAAGGGACGTTCGCCGTCGACCCGGACGACGGCTCGATCCGTTGGCTCGAGGACTGCCACGGCGACACCTACGGCGTGGCGCCGATCGGCAACACGATCTACGTCGTCGGCCACGCCCACTACTGCGCCAACATCGGCGGCTTTCCCGACACGAGCCCCCGGACGCGCTGGCAGCGCGCCCTCGCGATGACCAAGGCCGCCAAGGGCACCGTGGCACACAACGGCCAGGTCAGTGCCAAGTGGAAGTACGGCGACTTCGCCGGCCAGCCTGCCCCGGCCCTCTACAACTGGTTTCCGGACCTCACCATCGGGACCTACACCGGTCAGGACCAGGCCGCCTGGTCCATCGTCGGAAACGGCACCTACATCTCCGCCGGTGGCGAGTTCACCGCCGCGAACGGCACGCCGCAGCAGGGTCTGGTCCGCTTCGCGGTGGCGGCAGCGGTGCCTCAGCAGCAGCAGGGTCCGCGGCTCGTGGACGACAGCACGGCTCCCCAGCCGGTGGCGGGGCCCGACGGTGGCGTGACCCTCAGCTGGGAGACCAACGTCGACCGGGACGACCGGACGCTGAGCTACCAGGTGCTGCGGGACGGGACGCCGGTGTCGCCGGTGATGAAGGTGGCTGCGCTGTTCTGGAACCGCAAGACCCTGACCTGGACCGACTCCGCCGTCACCGTCGGCCAGACGTACGCCTACTCCATCCAGGCGACCGACCCGGCCGGCAACACCGTCGAGTCCCCGACGACCTCCTACACCGTGCCGGTGTCCGCGGGCAGCGATCAGGCGAGGGCCAACGCGAGATCGCGCCCTGCCGCCACTCCCACGCCCGACCCCACCGCCACCCCGACCGCAAGCGCCACGCCTACCGCCAGCGCCACGCCTACCGCCAGCGCCACGCCCACCGTGTCCCCGACCACCAGCGCCACCCCCACCGCCTCGCCGTCCGCGGGCGGCTGAGCCCAGGACGCCCGGCTCGGGCCGGCTGGGTAGGTTGACCAGATGAGCGAGGACCATGGCACGACCGGTGCGTACGTGACCACCGGCAGCGAGTTCACCCGGGACACCAACTACATCGCCACCAGGATCACCCGCGACGGACGGGACGGCTACCCCGTCGAGGCGGGCCGCTACCGGCTCGTCGTCGCCCGCGCCTGTCCGTGGGCGAACCGGACCATCATCGTCCGTCGGCTGCTCGGGCTCGAGGACGCCATCTCGATGGGGATGTGCGGCCCGACCCACGACGCGCGCAGCTGGACCTTCGACCTCGACCCGGGCGGTCGGGACCCGGTGCTCGGCTACGAGCGGTTGCAGGAGGCCTACTTCGCCAGGTTTCCCGACTACGAGCGGGGCATCACCGTGCCGGCGGTGGTCGACATCCCGACGAGAGCCGTGGTCACCAACAACTTTCCCCAGATCACCGTCGACTTCGAGACCGAGTGGACCGAGTTCCACCGCGAGGGCGCACCCGACCTGTACCCCGAAGCCCGCCGCGACGAGATCGAGGAGGTCAGCCACCGGGTCTTCACCGAGGTGAACAACGGTGTCTACCGGTGCGGCTTCGCCGGCTCGCAGGAGTCCTACGAGAAGGCCTACGACCGGCTCTTCACCGCTCTGGACTGGCTCAGCGAGCGGCTCGCCGGCCAGCGCTACCTGGTCGGGGACGCCATCACCGAGGCGGACATCCGGCTCTTCACGACGCTCGCCCGCTTCGACGCCGTCTACCACGGCCACTTCAAGTGCAACCGGGAGAAGCTGTCGGAGATGCCCGTCCTGTGGGCGTACGCCCGCGACCTCTTCCAGACCCCCGGTTTCGGAGACACGACCGACTTCGTGCAGATCAAGCAGCACTACTACATCGTCCACAGCGACATCAACCCCACCGGGGTCGTACCCGTCGGCCCCGACCTCAGCGGCTGGCTGACCGAGCACCACCGTGAGCAGCTGGGCGGCCGTCCCTTCGGCGACGGCACTCCGCCGCCGGCCCCCCAGCCGGACGAGGTCGTGCCCGAGGGCCACGGCGTCGGGTAGGTTCGTGCGGCCGCGGCGCGAGCCCCGGATCCGCAACGCCGACGAAACAATGGCTCGGTACGGTGCCAACTGATCCACCGGGGTAATTGATCGACCGGCCCGCTGAGGTGGTCACGTCGAAGCGCGGAGGGAGCCCCCATGAACCTGATGCCGTCGGAGACCGAGAAGCTGCTGCAGGCGGTCGCCGGGATGGTGGCCCGGGACCGGCTGGCCCGCGGAGTCAAGCTGAACTACCCCGAGTCGGTGGCTTTGCTGAGCACCTGGGTGATCGAACGCGCGCGGGAGGGAGCCGGCGTCGAGGAGCTGATGTCGTCCGGGCGCGAGGTGCTCACCCGGGCCGAGGTGATGGACGGCGTCGCGGAGATGATCCCCGACGTGCAGATCGAGGCCACCTTTCCGGACGGGCGCAAGCTTGTCACCCTGCACCAGCCCATCCAGTAGCAGGAGAGGACCTGAGGTGGCCGGAGTGTCGAGCACGGGACCGGGAGCGATCCGGGTGGCTCCCGGTGAGCTGGAGCTGAACGCGGACCGCCGCCCGGACGAGCGGGGCGAGCTGACGTTCACCAACACCGCCGACCGGCCGATCCAGATCGGCTCCCACATCCACCTACCCGAGGTCAACGCCGGACTGGAGTTCAACCGAGCCGCGGCGGCCGGCTTCCGGCTGGACATCGCGGCCGGGACGTCGGTCCGCTTCGAACCCGGCGTCTCGCGCACGGTGGGCGTCGTGGCGCTGCGGGGCGCCCGATCCGTACCCGGCATCCAGGTCAAGACCCCTGACCAGGCTGCGGTGGGGGAGGCCCGGTGAGCCGGATCAGCCGCGAGGACTACGCGGCGATCTTCGGCCCCACCGCCGGTGACCAGATCCGCCTGGGCGACACCGACCTCTGGATCGAGATCGAGCAGGACCTCACCTTCGGTGGTGAGGAGTCGGTCTTCGGTGGCGGGAAATCGATCCGCGAGTCGGGCAACCAGTCGCTGGTCACCTCCGCCGAGGGTGCGTTGGACACGGTCATCACCAACGTGGTGGTCCTCGACCACTGGGGGATCGTCCGCGCCGACGTCGGCCTCCGGGACGGCCGGATCGCCGGCCTGGGCCGCAGCGGCAACCCCGACCTCGCCGACGGCGTGGACCCGGCCCTGGTGATCGGCCCCGGCACCGACGTCATCTCCGGCGAAGGCAAGATCCTCACCGCGGGCGGCTTCGACTCCCACGTCCACTTCCTGTCCCCGTCCCAGATCTCGGAGGCGCTGGCCGCCGGGCTGACCACGCTGGGCGGTGGCGGCACCGGACCCTCCGAGGGCTCCAAGGCCACCACCGTCACCCCGGGGGCCTGGCACCTCAAGCAGACGCACCGGGCGCTGGACTCCTACCCCGTCAACCTGCTGCTGCTGGGTAAGGGCAACACCGTCTCGATGCCGGCGTTCGAGGAGCAGGCCCTCGCCGGCGCCGGCGGCTACAAGGTGCACGAGGACTGGGGCTCCACCCCGGCGGCCATCGACGCCGCCCTCCGGGGGGCCGAGGAGTGGGGCCTGCAGGTGGCCCTGCACGCCGACTCCCTCAACGAGGCCGGGTTCGTCGCCGACACGGTCCGGGCCATCGGCGGCCGCAGCATCTGCGCCTTCCACGTCGAAGGTGCGGGCGGCGGCCACGCGCCGGACATCCTGACCATCGCCGGGCTGCCGCACGTCCTTCCCGGTTCGACCAACCCGACGCTGCCGCACACCGTCAACACCGTGGCCGAGCACCTCGACATGCTCATGGTCTGCCACCACCTGAACCCGGCCGTGCCCGAGGACCTGGCCTTCGCCGAGTCGCGGATCCGGGCCAGCACGATCGCCGCCGAGGACCACCTGCACGACATGGGGGCCATCTCCATCACCTCCTCCGACGCCCAGGCGATGGGCCGGATCGGTGAGGTCATCACCCGTACCTGGCAGGTCGCGCACGTGATGAAGCACGTCCGCGGCGAGCTGGCGGGCGGGTTGCCCGCGGACAACTTCCGCGCCCGCCGCTACGTGGCCAAGTACACGATCAACCCGGCCATCAGCCACGGCGTCGATCACGAGATCGGCTCGGTCGCCGTCGGCAAGCTGGCCGACCTGGTGCTGTGGGAGCCGCGCTTCTTCGGCGTCCGGCCGAGCCTCGTGATCAAGGGCGGCGGCATCGTCGTGGGCGCGCTCGGCGACCCGAACGCGTCCATCCCCACCCCCCAGCCGGTGCTGATGCGACCGGCGCTCTACTACGACAGCGGTTCCTACCGCTCGCAGAGCTACGTGGCCCCGGCCGCCCTGGAGGCGGGCCTGGCCGAGGAGCTCGGCCTGCGGCGGACGCTGGTCGCCACCCGGTCGACCCGCGACGTGGGCAAGGCCGACATGGTGCTGAACGACACCCTGCCCGCGATCGTGATCGACCCCGAGACCCACCGGATCGAGGTCGACGGCACCGAGATCACCCCCGACCCGGCCCGCGTGCTGCCCCTCGCGCAGCTCTACCACCTCTTCTGATGGTCCCGACCCTGATGAGCGCCCCGTACCTGACGATGCTGCTGGCGGACGGGCGGCTGCCGAGCGGCGCGCACACCCAGTCCGCCGGGGTGGAACCGGCGCTCACCGGCGGCGGGATGCGGCTCGCCGAGGTGCCCGACTACGTGACCGTCCGGCTGCGCACGGTCACCGAGGTCGAGGCGGCGGTGGCGGTGGTGGCGAGGTCGCTGTGGCTCGCTGGTGCACCGGGCGCCCGGCTGCCGGCTCTGGTCGGGCTGGACGCTGCCTGGCGGGCCCGGACGGTGTCCGACGCCCTGCGCGAAGCCGCCGACCTCCTCGGCCGCAGCTACCTCCGGATGGCCGCCACCGTCTGGGACCTGGCCGAGCTGGCTGACGCCCGCCGGACCTGGTGCCGGGCCGTGGTCGTCGGCGTCACCGCGGCGGCCGCCGGCAGCTCGGCCACGGAGACGGCCCGACTCGTCGCCTTCGACGACGTGCAGACGGTGCTGGCGGCCGCGCTCAAACTGGTGCCCTTCGACCCCAGCCAGAGCGTCGCCTGGGCCGTCGGAGCCTCAGCGGAGGTCGAGGCGCTGGTGCAGCGGGTGTCGGCCCTGACCTCCTCGACCGACCTGCCTGCCCCGAGTGCCCCTCTGGTCGAGCAGTGGGGGCAACGACACCGTGACACCGAGAGGCGACTGTTCCGTGCCTGAGAGCCCAGACATCCCACCCACCGCGCCGGCCCCGCCGGCCAGAGCCCTCCGGCTGGGGGTTGCCGGTCCGGTCGGCACCGGGAAGAGCTCCCTGATCGCGCTGCTCTGCCGGGAGCTCGGGAAGGTGCTCAGTGTCGCCGTGATCACGAACGACATCTACACCGACGAGGACGCGCGGTTCCTGCGCTCGGCCGGCGTGCTGGACCCCGAGCGGATCCGGGCCGTCGAGACCGGCGCCTGTCCGCACACCGCGATCCGCGACGACGTCAGCCAGAACCTGCTCGCCGTGGAGGACCTGGAGCGGGACTTCGACCCTGTCGACCTGGTGCTGGTGGAGTCCGGCGGTGACAACCTGACGGCCACCTTCAGCCCGGCCCTGGTCGACGCACAGTTCTTCGTCCTCGATGTGGCCGGCGGGGGAGACGTGGCCCGCAAGGGCGGACCGGGGATCGCCCGCGCCGACGTGCTGGTGGTCAACAAGACCGACCTCGCTCCCTACGTCGGCGTCGACGTGGCGCAGATGGTCCACGACGCCGAGCACGCCCGGGACGGCGGCCGGGTGATCGCCCTGTCCCGCACCGACCCAGCCTCGGTGGCGGAGCTGCGGGCCTGGGTGCTGGAGACGCTGGACCGCTTCCGGGCCGGCCAGCACGTCGCCACCGACCCCGGTCCGATGGCACCGCACTCCCACGCCAACGCCGACGCTCACGTCCATCTGCACGCCTCGGGCGAGGTCCACACGCATTGACCGTGGCGACCGCCGAGCCCGCACGGGTCGCGGTGTCTCTCGACGGGCCGCGACACCGGACGCGGCTGCGCAGCGGTCTGCTCCGTCCCCAGCAGGTGCACGGCCCGGTCGACCGCTGCCGGATCGGGCTGCTCGCCACCACGGCGCTGCTACTCGGCGGTGACGTCGTGGAGCTCGACGTCGAGGTCGGCCCGGGGGCGACGCTGGAGCTCTTCGACGTGGCCGGCACCGTGGCCTACGACGGCCGTGGCCGACCGGCGCGGTGGGACGTCCGGGTCCGCGTCGGCGAGGGCGGCCGGCTGCGCTGGAGCGGGGCGCCGTTCGTGGTGGGCGACGGGACCGATGTGACCCGCACCGTGAGGCTGGACCTGGCCGTCGAGGCGCGGGCGCTGATCCGCGAGACCCTCGTGCTGGGCCGGGCCGGCCAGACGGGAGGCCGGGTCCGCAGCCGGACCGAGGTCACGCGAGCGGGAGCGCCGGTCCTGGTCGAGGACCTCGACCTGGACCCCGCCCGGCACCGCCGGCTGCCGGGCATGCTGGGCCCCTGGCGGGTGCTGGACAGCGTGCTGGCCCTGGGGGCACCGTTGCCGGCAGCATCCGGCGAGGACCTGGTGCGGTTCGCGCTGCCCGAGCCCGGCTCCGTACTGCTCCGACATCTGGGCACTGAGCTGGACCGCTCACCGGTGCACCGGGCCTGGGCCGCCGCGGCCCTCGACGCCGACAACGAGTAGCGATGTGCCGCGAGTATGCGGCAGATCGCTACACGATCTCGTCCTGGATGGCTGACTCAGCCCTGAGCTTCCGTCCCGGACCCCTCATCAGCGCTTCCGTCACCCGCGCTGGGGGTGGCGGTGTCGCTGGGGGTCGGGCTGCTCGAGGGAGCGTCGCTGGCCGAGGAGGTCGGCTCGGCCGCGCTGGGCGTCGCGCTGGGCTCGCTGCTGCCGCTGGCGCTCGCGGAAGGCTCAGGGCTCTCCGAGGCGGTCGCGCTGGGGGAGGCCGTGGCTGCGGTGGTCGGGTCGGTCGTGGGGTCGGCGGCCGGCTTCTGCTCGGCCACCTGGCTGATGGTGGTGCCCTGACCCCCGGACAGCGACTGGCCGCTGGCCAGCTCCAGACCGGTCAGCACGGCCACGGCCAGAGCGAACGCGGCCAGCGCGCCGACGACGACGCTGCGCCACTGGATGCGGCTCCGGACGGGGACGGCCGCAGCAGGGGCGTGCCCGGCCGCCGAAGACAGGCTCGGCGCCTGGTCAGCGTCGGGACGCGGCTCGAGGCTCACCGGCACCCCGGAGCCGGCCGTGCGGCCGCGGAACACTGTCTGCACCTTCTCGCGGGTGGTCTGCAGCGACGCCGTGTAGAGGTTGCTCGCCACCGCGGCCACGACACTGGCCATGGCGGCGCCGACGACGGTTCCGGCCACGCTGAGCCGGGAGCCGAGAAAGGCTGCGGTCATCGCCGCCAGGGCGCCGCCCGCCACTTGGGTGAACGACAGGTCGATCTTGGGTTTGGTGGCCGCGGGCCGAGGGGCCCCGGGCTCGTGAAGGGGCGCGGGTCGTAGGTCGGTGCTCATGTCCTCAGTTCGTCTCGGGCGTGGTCGACCGCCTCGCGGCAGGTCGTCGTCCAGTCCGGCACAACGCGTCGGGCCCCCAGATCGTTGCCAGTCGAGTCCCGACGTGACCGAACGCACAGCTCGGCCGACCAGCCGTACGTCGGGGAACGCAAAGACGCTCCCGATCCCCGAGGGGGATCGAGAGCGTCCGGTGCCGGCTTGGCGGCGCTGCTAGTCGGCAGCGTTCTGGTGTCCGACCCCCGAGGAGATGGCGTGGTGCCCGTTGCCGTTGCTGATCTCGTGGCCGTCGCCGTCCTCGCCGCTGGTGGCCCCATGGCCGCCGTGGTGCGCGGCCTCCTCGAGCTCGGTCGCCGTCGGCTTGCGCAGGTCGTCGACGAAGTAGAACCGCGTCGCCCGACGCCGCAGCTGCTCCAGCCGCAGCTTCCGCGGAGACACGTCGGTGTCGGCGGCCGGCAGCAACGCCGGGTTCTGAGCGTGCTGGGTGAGGGTGTAGGCCTCGCCGGTGCTGATCGGGGCGTGCCGCTCGGAGTAGGAGCCGGACGGGTCCCGCTCGATGACGCCGGTCTCGGCGCCGTGCAGCAGCCGGTCCCGGTCGGCCCGCTGGAGGCCGATGCAAATCCGCTTGGTGATGAGGAAGGCCAGGACCGGAGCCAGGAAGACCGCCACCCGCAGGACGTAGGTGACCGTGTTCAGGGACACGTGGAACTGGGTCGCCACCAGGTCGTTGCCGCCGCCGATCCAGAACATGCCGTAGCAGGTCATCGCCGCGACGCCGAATGCGGTGCGCGTCGGGTTGTTGCGGGGGCGCTCGAGGATGTGGTGCTCGGTCTTGTCACCGGTCACCCAGCCCTCGACGAACGGGTAGGCCGCCAGCACCACGAAGAACAGACCCAGCAGACCCACGCCCGGAATCGCCACGTTCCACGACCAGGTGGTGCCACCGAGGTGCCACTCCCAGTTCGGCATGATCCGGATCGCGCCCTCGACGAAGCCCATGTACCAGTCGGGCTGGGAGCCCGCCGTGACCTGCGAGGGGTTGTACGGACCGAAGACCCAGACCGGGTTGATCTGCATCAGACCGCCCATCAGGGCGATGACGCCGAACACGATGAAGAAGAAGCCACCGGCCTTGGCCATGTAGACCGGGAAGACCGGGTAGCCGACGACGTTGCCCTCGTTGCGGCCCGGGCCGGGGAACTGGCAGTGCTTGTGGTAGACGACCAGCGCCAGGTGCGCGGCGATCAGGCCGAGGATCAGCGCCGGGATGAGCAGGATGTGGACCATGTACAGCCGGGGCACGATCAGGCTGCCCGGGAACTCGCCACCGAAGACGAAGAACTCGACCCAGGTGCCGATCAGCGGGATCGAGCGGACCAGGCCGTCGACGAACCGCAGGCCGGTGCCCGAGAGCAGGTCGTCTGGAAGTGAGTAGCCTGCGAAGCCCTCGATGATGCCCAGCAGCAGCAGGCCGACGCCGAGGATCCAGTTGAGCTCGCGGGGCTTGCGGAACGCGCCGGTGAAGAAGACGCGCAGCAGGTGGGTCAGCATCGCCGCCAGGAACAGGGCCGCGGCCCAGTGGTGCATCTGGCGGACGAGCAGGCCGCCCCGGATGTCGAAGGACAGGCTCAGCGTCGAGGCGTAGGCCTCCGACATGGGCAGGCCGCGGAGCAGCTGGTAGGTGCCCTCGTACTCGACCTCACCCATCGACGGCTTGAACCAGATCGTCAGGAACACCCCGGTGATCAGCAGCACGATGAAGGAGTACAGCGCGACCTCACCCAGCAGGAACGACCAGTGGTCGGGGAACACCTTGCGGATGAACGGCCGGCTGAGGGTGGCGACGCCCAAGCGCTCGTCCGCCCACTTGGCGGGGCCGGACGCGGCCTTGAAGACCGGGCCGAGCTCCTTGTCGGGCACATGCCCTTCGACAGCCTGCCCGCCCTCGACGGTCGGTGCTGATTTGGCCATCAGTTGTCACCTTCTTTGAAGTCATGCTGGGAATTCCGCTCGAAGTAGCTCGGGCCGACCGGAACGGTGAAACCACTGCGGGCGACGAGGTAGCCGTCGGCGTCGGTGGTGATGGGCAGCTGCGGCAGCGAACGAGCTGCCGGGCCGAAGACGACCAGACCTGAGTTGCCGAGGTCAAAGGTCGACTGGTGACAGGGACACAGCAGGTGGTGCGTCTGCTGCTCCCACAGGCTGATGGGGCAGCCGACGTGCGTGCAGATCTTGGAATAGCACAGGATCCCGCCGACCTGCCAGGACTCACGCGAGGCAGGGATCTTGATGGAGTTCGGGTCCATCCGGACGATGATGATCGACGCCTTCGCGCGCTGGGTGAGCTCGTCAGTGCCTTCGAGATCCTTGAGGTTCTCAGGCTGCGCGTTCACCAGCTGGCCGATGACCATCTCGCTGGCCTTGATCGGCTCGAAGGTGACGTCGTGGCAGAGGCGGATGCCCTCTTTCCAGATCGTGGTGCCGATGGTCGCCGCCCGGAGCCGCTTGGTCGGCTTCGGGCCGAGGTCGGCGAAGCTGACGATCAGCGGCAGCGCCAGCGCACCCAGGGCTCCGACCAGGCTGTAGCCGAGGATCTTGCGGCGGCGGATCTGGGACTCGTCGGTCCCCGCCTCGAGCTCGCGGAGCACGTACGTCACGTCCTCCTCGGTGGAGGCCGCGCCGTGCCGGTGGTCGACCATCTCGTGGTCGTCCATCAGCTGCCGGCCCCACTGCACCGCACCGACGCCGATCAGCAGCAGCGACATGCCCGCCGTGATGCCGAGTCCGAGGTTCTTGGCGTTGGCGTCGATGAAGCCGAAGTGCACGAACAGCGAGGTCGGCACCGCGAAGTAGATGACGACGAAGCCGATGGCGAGAACGGGCACGATGCCGAACATCGTCGCGACCTGACGGGTTGCCCGGTCGTTCGCCTTCTCGTCGACGTCGGTCAACCGGGGGAGGTGCTCCTCCATGCCCGGGTCGGGCACGGGGTAGCGCGGGTCCCGCACCGTGTCGAGCTCGGCCGCGTGCTGGGCCTCGGGGTCGACGCGGTTGCCGTCGCGGTGGCTGAGGTCGGTCATTTTGCCTTTGCTCCCTTGGCTGCGATCCAGACGGCGATACCCATCAGGGTGCCCAGGCCGAGGATCCAGGCCCACAGGCCCTCCGAGACCGGGCCGAGCCCGCCCAGGTTGAGTCCGCCCTCGTTCGGCTGGCTGTGCAGGGTGTTGAGGTAGGCGATGATCGCCCGCTTGTCCTCGGGGCGGACCACGCCGTCGGAGAAGACCGGCATCTGCTGCGGGCCGGTGATCATGGCCTCATAGATCCGGCGGTCAGGGACGCCGTAGAGCGAGGGTGCGTACTTGCCGCCGGGCAGCGCGCCGCCGGCGCCCTCGAAGTTGTGGCAGGCCGAGCAGTTGGTCCGGAAGAGCTCGCCGCCGCGCGCGACGTCCTCGGCGCTGACGCCGGACGGGTCGTAGTCGGCGGGGGCCGGGACGTCTGGGCCGGGGCCGAGGGAGGCGACGTAGGCCTCGAGGGCCGCGACCTCCTCCGGGGTGTAGCGGTTCGGCTTGACCGGGGCTTGCGCCTCGGGCTTGGCCAGCGGCATCCGCCCGGAGGAGACCTGGAAGTCGACCGCCGCAGCGCCGACGCCGACGAGCGAGGGGCCCTGGATCTCGGTGGTGGTGTCGCCACCGGTTTCGACGCCGCTGCCGGCACCGACCTGGCCCTCGCCGTTCAGGCCGTGGCACGACGCGCAGCCGACGGCGAACAGCGCCTTGCCCTCAGCCACCTGCTGGCTGGTGGTGGTGTCGGCCGAGACCTGCGTCGCAGGCGCCAGGACGGTGTAGAGGGCACCCATGACGAACAGCCCGAGCACCAGCAGCAAGGCCTTCGCTGCCGGGTGTCGTCGTCTTGAGGACAGGAATCGCACGGAAGGTGCCTCTCGGATCTGCTCGTGGTCTTGCTGAGCGGGCTGACAGGTATTCGGTTGTGACCCGGGAGGCGGATGCGCCCGGACGAGCCGGAGCCCGGCTTATTTCAGGAGGTAGATCACACCGAAGAGCGCGATCCAGACCACGTCGACGAAGTGCCAGTAGTAGGAGACCACGATGGCACTCACCGCCTGCTCGTGGGTGAAGGTGCGGGCGAGGAAGGTACGGCCGAGCAGCAGCACGAAGGCGATCAGACCGCCGGTGACGTGCAGCCCGTGGAAACCGGTGGCCAGGTAGAAGACCGAGCCGTAGACGTCGCTGGAGAGGGTCATGGACGCTTCGTGGATCAGCGACGCGTACTCATAGGTCTGGCCGCCGATGAAGAAGGCGCCCATCACGAACGTGAGCACGTACCACTCGCGCAGCCCCCAGCTCTTGATGGCCAGCAGGGAGCCGGCACGCGAGACCTGGCCGCGCTCGGCGGCGAAGACGCCCATCTGGCAGGTGAAGGAGCTCGCGACCAGCACGCTGGTGTTGATGATCGCGAAGTGCACGTTGAGGAGCTCGGTCCGCTGATGCCACAGGCTCTCGAAGCCGCCGCCCGCGGCCTGGGCGTTGGTCACGTTGCGGATCGTGAAGTAGGCCGCGAACAGTGCCGCGAAGAACATCAGCTCCGAGGCGAGCCAGACGATGGTGCCCACGGCGACCATGTCGGGACGGCCCGGACGGCCCCGGAGACGGGACTGCGGGAGCGGGTGCAGAGAGCTCTCCGGCTTGGTCATCGAGCCGGAGACGGCGTGCGAATGTGAGGCCACGCGCTCATTATTGCCTCAGGATGGAAATGGGTCACCTAGGGGCGCGCGCAGAGGCGTCAAGCGGTCCTCGGGGCGAGGGGGACATGCCCTAGGCTCGACCCGGCCGACCAGTGATGTGGAGACGATTCTCAGATGAGCAGCGCAGCGACCACCCCGCCCTCAGACGCCCCGGAGGCGGCCGCGGTGATCCTGCTGTACGCCTCGGACCGGCTGACCCGGGAGAACGTGCGGCTGGCGCTGGGCCGCAGGGTGGCCCAGGACCTGCCGCCCGTCAAGGTGCTCGAGGTCGCCACCCAGCCGGCGGTGCTCAGCGCGATGGACGCGGGCGGGATCGACCTCGCGATCCTCGACGGCGAGGCGGTGCCGGGCGGGATGGGTCTGTGCCGCCAGCTCAAGGACGAGATCTTCGACTGCCCGCCGGTGCTGGTGCTGACCGCCCGCCGGGATGACGCGTGGCTGGCCACCTGGTCGCGTGCCGACGGCGTACTCGCGCACCCGGTGGACCCGATGCGGCTCCCCGACGTCGTCGCCCGCCTGCTGCGCGGGTCCGACGCCAGCACCGCCCGAGCCTGAGCGCGCCGTGACGTGGTCTGAGCTGCTCGGCGCACTGGTGCAGCGTCGCGACCTCACCCACGACCAGATGTCCTGGGCGATGGAGCAGATCCTCGGCGGCGGCACGACGCAGGCCCAGCTGGCGGCCTTCGCCGTCGCGCTGCGCAGCAAGGGCGAGACCGTCGAGGAGATGGCGGGCCTCGCCGACGCCATGCTCGCCTTCGCCACCCCGATCCAGATCACCGGCTCGGCCGTCGACGTGGTCGGCTCGGGCGGGGACCGCGCGAACACCGTCAACATCTCGACGATGGCCGCCATCGTCGCGGCCGGCGCCGGGGCGCGGGTGGTCAAGCACGGCAACCGTGCGGCCTCCTCGGCCTGCGGCTCGGCCGATGTGCTCGAGGCGCTCGGTGTCGTCCTGGACCTGGCGCCGACGGCTCAGCAGCAGGTCGTCGACGCGGCGGGCATCGCCTTCCTCTTCGCTCCCCACTACCACGCCGGTCTGCGTCACGCCTCGGCCGTGCGGCGCGAGCTCGGCATCCCGACGACCTTCAACTTCCTCGGGCCGCTGGCCAACCCGGCTCAGCCCCGCGCCCAGGCGGTGGGGGTCGCCGACGCCCGGATGGCCGAGCTGATGGCGGGCGTCTTCGCGGCCCGCGGCCACCAGGGCCTGGTGGTGCACGGCGGCGACGGGCTGGACGAGCTGACCACCACGACGGCCTCCGACGTCTGGGTCCACGCCGGCGGCTCGGTGACCCGGACCACGCTGGAGCCGCTCGACCTCGGACTGGCCCGGGCGACCGCGGCCGACCTGGTGGGCGGGGACGCCGCGCACAACGCCGCCGTCGTCGGGGACCTGCTGGACGGGGCGCCCGGCCCGGTCCGCGACATCGTGCTGCTCAACGCCGCCGCCACCCTGGTGGCCGAGGCGGGCCCCGAGCCGGACCGGCTGGCCGACCAGCTCGCGACCCAGCTCGTCCGGGCGGAGGATTCGGTCACGTCCGGTGCCGCGAAGGACACCCTGGCCCGCTGGGTCGCCGCGACGCAGGCTGCCCGCGCCTCCTAGCCCGACGAAGGCCTCGGCGAGGTCGCGTTCGGAGGCCGGCTCAGCCGATCGCCAGCGTTCGCAGTGACGCCGCCGCGCAGGTGGTGACGGCGGAGTCCGCGTCGTTCGGCACCGAGCTCACCGCGGCGACGACCGACCCGTCGTCCAGGCCGACGAGCACCGCCGTCAGCTCGTCGTAGCGGCTCGGCAGCCGTTCGATGTCGTAGTGCACCCGGGCTGTGACCTGCAGGCCCGGGTGGCCGTCGACGGCGTGGTCGGCGACCACCACGTGGTCGAGCCGGGTCGCTCGGCTGCGGTAGAAGGTTCGGCTCAGGCCCTGCAGGGTCTCGTCGGCGCGCGTCCGCAGGTCCGACTCCGCTCCCGGTCCGGCGAGCCTTCCGAGCAGCACGGCGGACGACCAGCTGTCCGACCCGTCGTAGGCGGGGTGGACCGGCGCGTCGGCGATGAAGAAGACGTCGAGCAGTCCGGCGACCGTCATCGGCCGCGACATCAGCCCGTACGGCGCCTCCGGCAGCCGCATGGTGGCGGCCCCGATCCGGGCCTCGCGGGTCTTCTCGTCCAGCGAGCCCGAGTCCGGCAGACCGGTCGGTAGGCTGGCGGCAGGCGTGGCGGGCGTCGACGCCGGTTGGCGGCTGCCGCGCTTCACCATCGGCGGGTCGTGCCAGATGATCAGACCCACCCCGACCGTGGCGCTGAGGAACAGCGCCAGGCAGAGCACCAGCGCGACCACGGCCCGGAAACGGGATGGACGCCGCCGCGCGAGCTCGTCACCGGCTTCGGCCGGCAGCGAGGTCCGCGGGCTCGGGGCACGGGGGGACTCGCTGATCGCGTCCGTCCAACCGGCGCCGTCCCACCACCGGTACAGCTCGGAGGTACCCGCCGGGTCCGGGTACCAGCCTGGCCGCGGGGCAGCGCTCACGTCGCGAGCGTAGCCGGGGCGACAAGGACGACCACGTCGACGGCTACCGCCCGGTCTGGGGTGGGCGGCCATACTTCTGGGGTGATCTCACGCGACCTCGCCACCGAGCTGGCTTCGCTGCTGACCTGGACCCCGGCCAACGGCGACCAGTTCTTCATCCCGCGGCCGGAGATCTCGGAGTCGGTCTTCACCCTCAGCGACATGGTCGTCGAGCTGGTCACGGCCTACGACGAGACCCGCTTCCACTTCAACGGCACCGTGGAATGGGCGCTGGACTCGGTCGAGTCCGACGCCGTGGTGTGGCTGCCGCGCGAGGACCAGCTGCGCGACCTGCTCGGCTCCTGGTTCCTGTCCCTGGATGCCTCGGCCGCCGGCTACGAGGTCACGGTCAGCGGACCGGGCCGGGCTTTCCACACCAGCCCGGAGGCCGACGCGGCCGACGCGTACGGCCGCGCTCTGCTCTACGTACTCCGCCAGGCCGCCGTCACCGCCTCGTGAGCCTGTGCACCCGGCGGCGCGTACCGGCGTGACCGCTCACCGCAGCAGCGACTGCGCCAGGGCCGCCAGGTAGCTGCCGCCCAGCATGGCCGGTGCGTAGGGGAAGCCGCCGCGACGACGGGCGACCAGCCGGACGAGGCCCTGCAGCCCTCCGACCAGGGAGCCGGCGACCAGAGCCCCGAGCAACAGCTGGCTGCTCTCGGCCGCCGAGGCCGCCCCCAACAGCGGCGCGAACCGGACGTCGCCGAAGCCGAACCCGCCGCGGGAGACCCACCAGACCACGAAGTACATCCCTCCGGCCACACCCGCTCCGACCGTGGCCCGGAGCAACATGGGCCAGCTGCCGGCCAGAGCGGCTCCGGCCAGGGCTGCGGCGGCCATCGCGGCCCACACCAGCCGCACTAGGGGCAGCGGCAGCCAGGTCGTGCCGGCGTCGATCGCCGCCAGCAGCACCCCGCCGACCGAGAGCACCGACCACAACGGCTGCACCTCGACCGGCAGGGTGGTCCAGGCGACCGCGGCCGCCAGGGCCGAGCAGAGCCCGCAGCCGAGGACGAACCGGTGCCGCGCGAGGCTCGCGTAGGCGGTCTTCGGACCGTCGGTCGGCGGTTCCTCCGGCTCCGGCAGCCAGCGGAGCACGGGGCGTACCAGCGCCGCGCTCACCAGGCCCGTCAGCACCACGGCCAGGCTGAGCAGCAGCAGCGGCGACGGCGTCACGCCGAGATCCTAGTGACGCGGTGCCGAGGTGCCTGGGCGCCCAGGAGTGTCGACACCACGACACCAGGGACCCTCAGCTCCCTCGCGCTCACGCCGCCCGCTGCGCCGCGGCGGGCTGCGGCGCGCCCGAGCAGATGACGGCCGGCGGCTGAACCCGGACGAGCGTCACCAGACGTAGGGCGAGGAGGGCGGGACACCAGAGCAGCGAGCCGTCCACCAGGTCGGCCACGGTGTCGGGAACCGTTCCCAGTCGTTCGGCCAGCTCGGCCACCGTCGCCCCCGCGGCGAGCAGCCGGAGCAGCCGGCGCTGCGACTCGGCCGCAGGGACGTGGCGGCTGCGCAACCCTTCGGCGTGCTGCGGCCGGACGTCGTAGAGGGCCCTGGCCGTGGCGTGGCTGATTCGCCGCACCGGTCGGCCGTGTCGGCCGACCAGCAGGGAGTCGGTGGCCCGGGGAGAGATGCCGGCGAGCGCCGCCACCTCCGTCGCGGTGAGGTCGCCGGTGGTCATCAGGTGCTGCAGGTGGGTCCGGAACGGTCCGGCGTCGACCCAGGTCGCGGTGGTCATGGTCTTCCCTTCGTCGTGGTCCTCTATGAAGGGAGGGCCCGGCGAAGGGGTCGGATGTTAACGAGCGAAGCCCAGAATCTCACCAGTTGGGACAGAAAGCGCTGCCCCCGCCGAAAACCGGCGAGGGCAGCGCTCAGAGCGTGCGGGTGTCAGTGCTGCGCGCGGACGAAGCCAGCGCTCTCCGCGGCTTCTTCGCTGTCGAACCAGACCTCCGCGATGGTCTGGTTGTAGCCCCGACCGCCGGGCAGGTGGAACTTCATCGAGTTCTCGTTGCCCTTGATGGAGAAGCCCTCCGGCGGCTCAGTGCCGATGTAGGAGCCCGGTCCGTACGGCGAGGGGGTCTCGCTGATCTCGGGCGTCGGCTCGGGGTCGGCCAGGACCGTGTCGTCCGAAGCGGCGTCCTCGGTCACCTCGGTGCTCTCGGTGGCCACGTCGGGTGTGGTCTCGGCCGCCAGGTCGCCCGACTCGTCGACGTCGGTGACCTCGACCGAAGCCAGGTCCTCCGTGGCGACAGCGGCGGCGTCGGCGTCGGCGGTGCTGGTGGGGGCCGGCGTCGGTGCGGGCGCTGCGGGGACGTACGGGGCCGACGGGCGCGCGGCCTGCCAGCCCGAGTCCTTGCTGCCGCCGAGGAAGCGGCGAGCCACCAGGGCCACGACCCCGGCCACGGCGGCGACGACGGCGAGCCGCTTGACCCAGCTGCCACCCTTCTTCTCCTCGACCTCGGGCAGGCTGAGCTCACCGCGGGCGGCGGCGTAGGCCGCCCGGCCACGTCGGCTCGCCTCCACCGCGATCGGCGAGGCAGCTGCGGCGGTCAGGGCCGTCGAGACCCGCGGCAGCAGCTCGTCGGACACCTTCTCCTTGACGGCCTCGACGGCCGGCCCGATCCGCTCGGCGGCCTCGTGGGCAGCCAGGGCGCCACCGGCGGCCAGCGGCGCGAGCCGTTCCGCGTAGGGGCCGACCTTGTCGGCGACCGTGTGCGCGTAGGGCGACACCGCGTCGGCGGCCTGCTGGGCGTAGGGGGTGACGGCGTCCACCGCCTGCTGGGCGTAGGGGGCGGCGAACGAGACCGCCTGGTTGGCCAGCGGGGCGACGCGCTCTGCCGCGGTGTGGGCCAGCGGTACAGCCTTGGCGGCTGCGCCCTGGGCGAACGGGACGGCCCTGGCGGCTGCTCCCTGGGCCAGCGGGACGATCCTGTCGCCGGCGGACTGGGCGAGCTCAGCGACCGGGAGCCTGCTCGGGGCGGCGTCGACGCGTGTCTTGCGCTTCACGTTTCCTCCGTGGGGTGACGAGGCGGTTGGCGACTCGGCGAACACGAGTCGGGGGCGGGACTGCGACGGCTGCCCCTTGTCTGGCCACCGTACCGCTCAGCGGTCGTCGGGCGTCGCGTGCGGGGCCCCCGCCCGCCGCTCCCCGGCCCTGGAAGGTGCGCCCGGCTTGGCGCGTCTGGGAGGATGGTCCGGCGTCGGCGCCTGCGGGCACCGACCGCCCGGCGGACGGCGCGTCCTGCGCCGCCTGCCACCTGACGAGCACGACGAACCAGCAGAGAGGTGCCCCGACGTGGCCCAGACCGCCATCCTCCACACCAACCACGGTGACATCACGATCAACCTCTTCGGTGACCACGCCCCGAAGACCGTCGCCAACTTCGTGGGGCTCGCCACCGGCACGAAGGAGTACGCCGACCCGAAGACCGGCAAGCCGACCACCGGCAAGTTCTACGACGGCGTCGTCTTCCACCGCATCATCGACGGCTTCATGATCCAGGGCGGCGACCCGCTAGGCACCGGCACCGGTGGCCCGGGCTACACCTTCGCCGACGAGTTCCACCCCGAGCTCGCCTTCAGCAAGCCCTACCTGCTGGCGATGGCGAACGCCGGTCCCGGCACCAACGGCTCCCAGTTCTTCATCACCCTCGGCCCGACGCCGCACCTGAACCGCCGGCACACGATCTTCGGCGAGGTGGCCGACCAGGCCGGCCGCGACGTCGTCGACGCCATCGGCAAGGTCCGGACGGCGCGCGGCGACCGTCCGGTGGACGAGGTCGTCATGACCTCCGTCGACGTCACCGAGTGAGCTCCAGCCCGGCCGGCCCCGACTTCTCCCCGCCCGGGTTCGACGGGTGCTACCGCCATCCGGAGCGGAGCACCGGGATCCGGTGCCAGCGCTGCCGGCGGCCCATCTGCGGAGAGTGCATGCAGCCGGCGTCGGTCGGGTTCCAGTGTCCGAGGTGTGTCGGTCGGGGCCAGACCGGCGGCAGGCTGCCGAAACGCTCCTTCGGCCGGACCCTGACCACCGGCGGGGGGACGGCCACCAAGGTGGTGATGGGCGTCCTCGTCGCGGTCTACGTGCTGGACCTGATCAGCGCCAACCTGCTCCAGGGCCTGATGGTGATGAGCAACTTCGACGTCGCCGGTGGTCAGTTCTGGCGCCTGGTCACGGCGGCCTTCACGTCGGGGACCATCCTGGGTCTGCTGATGAACCTGCTCGTGCTCTGGCTCGCCGGACGGGCGATCGAAGCCGAGATGGGCGGCTGGCGCTTTCTGGCGCTGTACCTGGCGGCCGGGCTCGGCGGCAGCACCCTGTTCTTCGTCCTCGGCCCCTTCAGCGGGGCTGCCCTCGCGGCCTCGGCGGCGGTGATCGGGCTGCTGGCGGCCAACGCGATCGGCAAGCACAAGGGCGGTGAGGACATCCGTGGCGACGTCGGCCTGCTCGTCCTGCTCGTGCTCTACGCGATCCTGATCGGCTTCGACAGCTTCGGCTGGCTCACCCTGGTCGGCGGCATCGTCGTCGGTGCCCTGGTGGGGGCGATCATGGCGTACGCGCCGCGGCGCAACCGCGGCACGATCCAGGTGGTCGGGCTGCTCGGGGTCGTGGTCCTCTGCGGCCTCGCGGTGGTCGCCAAGCTGCAGCTGTTCTAGGACGCCCGACAGAGCCGACGGTGTCCCTCGCCTGGGTTCAGGCGGCGGACACCGTCGGCAGCGGGACCGGGGCCACCGGAGGCGTCCGCAGCATGAACAGGGCCACGACGACCGCGACCGCGAGGACGACCGCGAGCGCGATCACCACGAGGGTCAGGGTGCGGGTGCTAACCGCCAAGGGAGAAGGCCGCCTCGAGATCGTGGGCGGAGTAGGCCTGGAACGCGATGTGGGTCTCGGTGCTCAGCACGCCCGGCACCCGGTTGAGGTGGTCGGTGACGACGGCGGCGACCTGGTCGAGCTGGGCGACCCGGACCATCGCGATCAGGTCGATCGCACCCGTCACGGAGTAGACCTCGCTCACCCCGGTCAGGGCGGCGATGCCCTCGCCGACCTGAGGGATGCGGGCCACGTCGGCCTTGACGAAGACGATGGCGGTTACCATGCGGCTCATCGTAGTGCGCGGCAGGTCGGCGGCCGGTGCGCCCGTGCGATCACTGGACGCCGGCCGAGACCACCTCACGGAGACCCGCGAGCACCGCGACGTCGCCCGACAGGTTCACCTCGCCCGGCGGCGGCCGGCCCCACAGCCAGCAGTCGAGGTCGGCAGCGGCGGCGCTGACGTGGGCCGCCGTCGGGGTGCCGGGGTCGAGGAGGGCGATCTGGAGCGTGCCCCCGGCCTGGTCCGTCCCCTCCTCGTCGGTGCCGGCGTACCGGGCCAGGCTGACGTGCCAGGCGTGCCCGGTGTCGGTACAGGTGACGCGGACGGCCGCGTGCTCGTCGACGGTCAGCTCAGCCCAGGACGGAGCCCCGCCGAACATCACCCGCAAGGCCTCGTCGACGCCGTCGGCCGCCAAGGTTGGGTCCATCCCGCTGCGCTCGTCGGTCACGCACTCGGCGTCGACCCGGTGGATCAGGGCCTCATGGGCCTGCCGCCGCAGCACGAAGCCCGCCGACTGGTCCTCGGCCCATGTCCAGACCGGCGTGCCGGGCGGGGTGCGCCGCAGGACCGCGACCAGGTCGCGGGTGCAGCGGTCGGACAGCCGCAACAGCTCGCGGTACTTCACCGGCCGGGTCAGGTTCTCGGTGTCGACCCGGTCGAGGTCGGTCTGCTGCTGCCGGACCACCGCCGCCCAGAAGTACTGCACCTCGGTCAGGTGCCAGACCAGGTCGGCGACGTCCCAGTCGGGACAGGTGGGAACCCGGGCGTCGGGTGCGGCGTCCTGCAGCACCGCCCGGAAGCGGGCCGACTCCACCCCGAGGTGCCACAGGCGGTCGAGGTCGGGGGACATGGCCGTCACCCTAAGCTCTCGGTCGCCGCCGTCGGCCGGGCGTCCAGCCCGGCGCCGAGGGCGTGCGTCACCAGCGTCTCGTGGTCGATCACCGCGTGCAGCGGCCAGGCCCAGTCGCCGGTGATCTCGATCAGCCGCACGCCCGGCTGCTCCAGCCAGTCGCAGATCCGCTCCGCCTCCTCAATGCTGGCGGCCGGCAGCGGAGCCGGCGACGGCAGCACGCTCTCCGCCGTGGCCCGGAGCGCGCGCGCCACCGCCTGCGGGACGTCGTGCGGGCCGGCCCGCCCCGAGGCCGCCAGCCGGCCGTGCCGGACGACGTGGATCTCCCAGTCCGGCCCGTCCCGTCGGGCTGCGACGATCTCGGCACAGCGGGCCAGGCTGGCGACGCGGTGGAAGCGGGCCCCGGTGCGGGTCAGGGTCTCCAGCCGTCGCCGGATGGTTGCCGCCTCCTCGAAGCGCTGCTGGTCGACCAGCCGGAGCAGTCGCGTCCGCACGCCCGCGACGGCCGGCCGGGCGTCGGCGGAGAACGTGTCGCGGACCTGGGCGACGATCCCGCCGTAGGCGTCAGGGGAGACGCTGCCGTCGCAGGGGGCGCAGCAGCGGCCCATTCCGGCCAGGGCGCAGGCCGTTCCGGTACCCGCCGCGCTGAGCCGGGGCGTGCACTGCCGCAGCGGGAAGCTGTCGTAGACCGCGAGCACCACGTCCTCGGCCGCCTGACGGCGGGAGAACGGGCCGAAGTAGGTGGCGCCGTCCTCGCGCACCGTCCGCACGACCGACAGCCGGGGAAACGCCTCTTCGGTGATCTTGATCCACTGCATCCGGTCGGGGTGCTTGGACCGGCGGTTGTAGCGGGGGGAGTGCGCGGCGATCAGCCGCAGCTCGGTCACGTCGGCCTGCAGGCCGGTGGCACAGGGGACGGCCTCGACGCCGGTCGCGACCCGGACCATCTCATCGATCCGCGGCCGCTTCTCGGCGGCGGTGAAGTAGCTTCGCACCCGGGTCCGGAGGTTCTTGGACTTGCCGACGTAGAGGACCTGGCGCTCGCCCTCGTGCTCGGACACGAACAGGTACACCCCGGGGCGCTCCGGCAGGTCCGCCGCCCAGGTGCGCTTGGCCCGGCGCTGCGGGGAGACGCGTCGGGTGAACTCCTGCAGGTCCTCGATGGTGCCGACGCCGAGGTTGCCGACGCGCTCGATCAGCCCGTGCAGCACGTCGACGGTCGCCTGCGCGTCGGTCAGGGCGCGGTGGTTGGGCGTGACGGCGGTGCGGAAGTGCGCCGACAGGGTGCGCAGCTTGCAGTTGCGGACCTCGTCCCGCAGCAGGATCTGCCGGGCCAGGGCCGCGGTGTCGAGCACCGGCCAGCGGGGAAAGGGATAGTCCAGCGACTCGCACGCCCGCCGCAGGAAGCCGACGTCGAAAGGTGCGTTGTGAGCTACGACGACCGTGCCGGCGGCGAACGCGAGGAAGGCGGGCAGCACCTCGCGCAGCGGTGGCGCGGAGGCGACCATGGTGTTGGTGATCCCCGTGAGGACCGCGATCAGCGGTGGGATGTGCGAGCGCGGGTTGACCAGGGTCTGGAACTCACCCAGCACCTGTCCGCCACGGACCTTCACCGCCCCGAACTCGGTGATCATGTCGGTCTCCGCGCCGCCCGTGGTCTCCAGGTCGACGACGCAGAACGTCACCTCCGAGAGGTGGGTGCCGAGGTCGGTCAGCGAGCTCTGCAGAGCGGGTGCGGGTGCGGGTCTGGCCACGTCGAGGACCCTAGGCAGGACCGCTGACAGTTCCTGTCGGGACCTCTCGGACGCTCAGCAGTCCGGCGCGCCACCAAAGGCGTCGGCCGCCTTCTCGTAGGCCTTGATGTGCGGTGGCGCAGCCCGCCAGGCGTCCACCCAGATCTGCTCCGCGTCGTCCATGTGGTGCATCCGCGAGCGGGTCATGGCCGCCAGGTGGCTCTTCCAGTCCGCCATCGCCGGGGCCGCGGCCTTCAACACCGGGCGCTGCGCGTCCCGCCGGTCCCGACAGCTGCTCAGGGCGGCCGCTTCCTTCGTGGAGGCGCCGTCCACCGACGAGCACGAGCCGTCGTCGTCCTCGTACGCCGACAGGGCCTTGCGGTAGTGGTCCTGGTCGTCTGGACCGGCGAGCCGGGTGCGGGCGAAGATGGCGTTCATCTCCGCCACGGTGATCCGGCCGTCGTTCGCGTCGGTCTGGGCCTGGACGTGCTCGGCCCAGTGCGTCGCGCCGGTCTTGGCCGCGGCGAGGACCGTGTCCGCTCGGTCGACCCGCTGACGGCAGCTCTTCAGCTGGGTCGCCGCGTCGTCCCCGGCCTGGGCGTCGGTGCCGGGGCTGGGGCTCGGGGTCTGGGTGCTCCTGAGGCTGGCGCTGGCCGAGGGCGAGCCGGACGCGACCGCGGTCGGGCCCCCGGCCTGGGCGTTGGTGGTCCGGGGCACCACCTGCCACGCGACCACGGCCGCCACGGCCACGGCGGCGACCAGGATCGGGACCACGACCCGGCTCGGCCGGGCCTTCGCTCGTCGTGCTCTGGCCACGTCTCCCCCGAGATTGGCTGGTTCCTGCTCGTCCGTCGGCCCGGGACGCTCTCCCCGGTGACCGTGCCCCTGACGCTACCGGCCGACCGAAGGGCGCGGACCCGCAGGTGCTGACGCTCGCCGGTCAGCGGCGGGCGAGCACCTCGCCGTGCAGCACGCTGAACCAGGCGTCGGGCTGATCGCCCCACGCCCGCCAGGCCCGGGCGAGCTCAGCCAGCTCTTCCGCGTCACTCAGCCCGAGGGCGGTCGCCTGCTCGGCGAAGGTCGACGCCGTCACCCGCTCGGCCCACGTCCGAGTCCACCACGCGACGTCCTCGGCGGAGGCGAAGCACCAGACGGAGGCGCTGCTCGTGACCTCGGCGAAGCCCGCGGCGAGGGCCCAGGACCGCAGCCGGCGGCCGGCGTCGGGCTCGCCTCCCCCGGCACGGGCCAGCGACCGGTAGAGCTCGAGCCAGCGGTCGAGCCCAGGGGAGGCGGGAAACCAGGTCATAGCGGCGTAGTCGGCGTCGCGGGCCGCCACCATCCCGCCCGGCCGGCAGACCCGGCGCATCCCGGCCAGCGCCGCGACCGGGTCCGCGAGGTGCTGCAGCACCTGGTGGGCGTGCACGACGTCGAAGTGCTCGTTGGGGAAGTCCAGGGCGTAGACGTCGCCGACCGTCGCCTCTACCGGGACGCCCTCGCGGGTCGCGAGATTGCGGGTCGCCTCGACGGCTGCGGCTGCGTTGTCGATCCCGGTGACCGAGCCCGCGGACAGCCGGTGGGCGAAGTCGACCGTGATCGAGCCGGGGCCGGTACCCACGTCGAGCAGGCGCTGGTCGGGACGCAGGTGGGGCAGCAGGTAGGCGGCGGAGTTCTCCGCCGTCCGCCAGCCGTGTGAGCGGAGCACGGACGCGTGGTGGCCGTGCACGTAGGTCTCGGTGGGCGGGGTGGTCACGTGATGATCCTGCGCCCGCCGGCGGTCCGCGAACGGCCGCGGCTACGGGCTGAGACGGCCACGCCAGACCCGTGCGACAAGAACTGTCAGTGGCTTCCCGCAGAGTCCTCCGTGCGGGGCCGACGAGACGAGGAGACCGAGATGGACGTGTTGCACGTGGACTGTGACAGCTGCGTGGCCCGAGGACCGACGTGCGAGGACTGCGTGATCAGCGTGCTGCTGGGATCGCCGGTGCACGGCGTCGACCTCGATGGCGATGAGCAGGCCGCGCTGACGGCACTGGCCGACCAGGGGCTGGTCCCGCCGCTGCGGCTGGTGCGCGGTGCCCGTCCCGCCCGTGCAGTCCAGTCGCCGCTGACCTGGCAGGACTACGCCTGATGTGCCTCCGACCAGGGGAAGCGGTGGGTTTGCCTGTGACCTACTCGTGACCTAACCTGAAGTCCTCGTACCGTCGTTGCCGTACACTTCAAGCTTCGGGTGGACTGCTCGGACGGTGGGGCAGGTTCCAGCTCGGGGGAGCAGGTGCGTGCGGGGGAGGCGGTTTCGGCTGCGGGACCCGCGACGCCCGGTCAGCCCACCGTTCCGCTGGCTCTCAGATCGACGTTCGACGACGGAAGGAATGTGCGCGTGACCTCACGCCACCGCGGGACGAACCGCGGCGACCAGCGCTCCAGCGCTGCCGTAGGCCCGCGTGTCCTGCGTCGGTTGGTCGTCGGCGGATCGTCTCTGGCGTTGGCCGTCGTCGCCTTCGCGCTTCCCGGGCCGGAGCTCGCGCAGGCGGCTCCGACCGCTCTCACCGTGGCTGAGGCCAAGGCCCAGATCGAGCAGCTCCAGACCGAGTCCGAGGCGATCGACCAGCAGTACGTGTCCGTGCAGCAGCAGATCGACGCCGGCAAGGTCGAGCTCTCGCAGAAGCAGTCCGACGTTCAGGTGCAGACTGCCAAGGTCACGCAGACCAAGCGTCAGGTGGGTCAGGTCGCGCTCGCGCAGTTCCAGAACCGCAACGTCGACACCGCGGCCAGGATCTTCTTCACCTCCGACACCGACAACCTGCTCAGCCAGGTCTCGACGGTCGAGAAGGTGAGCGAGAACCAGAACACGGTGCTCCAGACCTACCAGGAGCAGCAGGCCGCGCTCGCCGAGCTCGAGCACTCGACGCAGACCGACCTGGCGGTCCTGACCGACCAGCAGAAGCAGCTGACCACGCTGCGGGCCGACTCCGAGGCCAAGGTCGCCGAGTCCAAGAAGGTCCTCGCCAAGCTGACGGCCGCCGAGCAGGCCGCGCTGGCCGCCGCCGACAAGAAGGCGGCCGCGGACGCGCAGGCCATGGCCGAGGGCGGGTCAAGCACCACCACGGCGACGACCGACGACACGTCGGGCACGTCCAGCATCACCGGTACCGGTCGCGGCGCCAAAGCGCTCGCCTTTGCCCGCGATCAGCTGGGCAAGCCGTACGTCTACGCCGCCGCCGGTCCGAACTCCTTCGACTGCTCCGGCCTGACCATGAAGGCTTGGCAGGCCGCCGGCGTGACGATCCCGCGGATCGCCGCGGCGCAGAGCCGGGTCGGCCAGGTCGTCAGCAAGGCCGACCTCCAGCCGGGCGACCTGGTGTTCTTCTACAACGCCGCCAACCCCAGCCACGTCGGGATGTACGTCGGCAACGGCCAGATCATCCACGCGCCCCACACGGGTTCCGTGGTCAAGTACGCGGCTCTGTCGTCGATGCCTTTTGTCGGCGCCCGCCGTCCTGGCTGAGCGGTCTTCCTCCGCGCTCGCCGTGAGCGGCCGGACCTGGCGGGGACGGCTGTCCGCGCTGGTGCTGGCCGTGGGCATGGCCGCCAGCGGCTGCACAGCCGCTGGCGACCGCTCACCCGGCCCGACCTCCAACTCGTCCCCGTCAACCAGTGCAGCGTCAGCGGCCAGCGCGTCGTCGGCGGCCCAGACGGTGGTGGACGAGCTCGTCCGGGCCGCGCGGGCCGGTGACCGGACTGCGTTCGCCGCGATGATCTCGAGCCGGGACCCCTCGTTCGCCGACCGGGCCCGGCTGCTCTACGGCAACCTCTCCGCCCTGCCGCTGGACCGGTTGCAGCTCCGGCTGCGAGGCGCACCACAGCCGCTGACCGCGTCCCGCCAACAGCTGCTGGGCGTGAACGCCTGGAGGCAGCAGGCCACGGTCAGCTGGCGGCTGACCGGTGAGTCCGCGGCGGCCGAGCAGGCCGTCTGGCTGACCTTCGCCTCCGACCGGGGCCAGGTGCTGCTCGCCGGCACCCTCGACGAGCCGGCCGGCACCACCGAGCCGGAGCCGATCTGGTGGACCGGTCCGGTGGACGCCGTCCAGGACGGCCGGCTGACCGTGCTGGTCGGCTCGGGTCAGCCCGGTGACCGCTGGTTGGAGCGCACCCGGGACGCCGTCCGCGAGGTCCGCCGCCGGCTGAGGACCGGCGTCGCCCGCACCTGGACCGGCGCGGCCGTCGTGGAAGTCCCGGCCAGCCGGGCCGATTTCGAGTCGGTGGTGGGGGCGGCTCCCGGCAGCTACGCCGACGTCGCTGCGGTGACGCTGGCCGAGGGGTCCACCTCCAGCGCGGTGCTGCGCGTCGTCGTCAACCCGGACGTGACCCGCACCCTGACCGAGGTCGGCGTGGCGACCGTCCTGACCCACGAGCTCGTGCACCGGGCGACCCGGTCTCCCGACTCCCCGGCGCCGACCTGGGCGGTCGAGGGGTTGGCCGACTACGTGGCCTTCACCGCCCACCCCGCGGCGGCCGTGGGGTCGCAGAAGCTGCTGCTCGAGCGGGTGCGGCAGCACGGGGCGCCCCGGGCGCTGCCGGCCGACGACCGGTTCGGGGCCGACCGCGCCGATCTGGACCTGACCTACGCGGAGGCGTGGTCGGCCTGTCGTTACGTCGCCACGACCTGGTCGGCGGCCGGTCTGGAACGGCTGTACACCGCGCTCGACGACGGCGCCTCCCTGGACACCGCCGCCCGCGACGAGCTCGGGGTGTCTGCGTCCGCGCTGACTACGGGCTGGCGTCGATGGCTCCAGCGCCAGGCTCCCTGACCGTGCCGCGCACCCTGGTCCTGACCAACGACTTCCCGCCGCGGATCGGCGGCATCGAGTCCTTCGTGGCCGACGCGTGTGAGCTGCTGGACCGCGACGTCGTGGTCTACGCCTCCGGTCCGGCCGGCGACAGGCGCGGCGACACCGGCCGGGGAGACGTCGGACGCGGGTACCCGGTGGTCCGCGGCGGTCCCGTGCTGACCGCCGGACCGGCGACCATCCGGGCAGCCGTGCGGGTCCTGCAGGAACACGGGGCGGACCGGGTGCTGCTCGGCGCGGCAGCCCCTCTCGGGCTGGTCGCGCCGGCTCTGCGGCGGGCCGGCGCCACGAGGGTGGTCGGACTGACCCACGGGCACGAGGTCTGGTGGGCGCGGGTGCCCGCGGCGCGACGGCTGCTACGCCGGATCGGGGACTCGTGCGACCACCTGACCTCGATCTCGGACTTCACCACCGCGCAGATAGCGCCTGCGCTGTCGGTCGAGGCGCGAGCCCGGATGCTGCGGCTCGCGCCCCCGGTGGACGGGACGCTGTTCCGTCCGGAGCCCGGCGCCCGCGACCCTCGGCCGCGCTGCGTCGCCGTCGGTCGGTTCGTGGTCCAGAAGGGGCTGGACGCGTTGGTGACGGCCTGGCGCTCGGTCCAGGACGGGTGGCCGACCGGGGCCGTCCGTCCGCTGCTGGTGCTGGTGGGTGACGGCCCGCAACGGACCGCGCTGCTGCGTCAGGTGGCCCATCTCGACCTGACATCAGCCGTCCGGTTCACAGGTCCGCTGCCGCGAACGGCCGTCGTGGCCGAGCTGCAGGCGGCGCAGGTCTTCGCGTTGCCCGTCCGCACCCGCTGGGCCGGGCTCAACGCCGAAGGGCTCGGTCTGGCCGCCATCGAGGCGGCCGCGTGCGGTCTGCCCGTGGTCGTCGGCGACTCCGGCGGGGCGCCGGAGACCCTCGTCGAGGGACGGAGCGGGCACGTCGTCGTCGCGAGCAACCCCGGACGGCTCGCGGCGGTCCTCACGGGGCTGCTGCTCGAGCCGGAGCGGGCGGCGGCGATGGGTGCCGCCGGCCGCCGGTACGTGCTGAGCCGGTACAGCCCCGAACGGGCCCGGTCCACGCTCCGGCGGGCCTTGGGGCTCGACTGACCGAGCCGCGTACTGTGGCTGCCACCCTGACCGGTAGAGGTGGCCCGTGCCCGACCAGACCGACGGCGTGGTGTCCCTCGCCCCTCCGCACCGCCGTGCGTCGCGGCCCGTCGTCCCGGTGCTGAGCATCGGCATCGACATCGGCGGGACCAAGGTCGCCGCCGGTGTGGTCGACGAGCAGGGCCTTGTCCTCGAACGTCGACAGCTGCCCACCCCCTCCCACAGCCCGCAGGCCGTCGAAGAGGCGATCGTCGGCCTGGTGGCTCAGCTCGGCGCCCGGCACCGGGTGGCCTCGGTCGGCATCGGGGCGGCCGGCTGGGTGGACAACGAGCAGGCGGTGGTGCGTTTCTCCCCGCATCTGGCGTGGCGCTCCGAGCCACTCAAGGCCCGGCTGAGCGAGCGGATCGCGCTGCCGCTGATCGTGGACAACGACGCCAACGCGGCGGCGTGGGCGGAGTACCGGTTCGGCGCCGGGCGGGGCGCCTCGGTCATGGTCTGCATCACCCTGGGCACCGGGATCGGCGGCGGCCTGGTGATCAACCGGCAGCTGTTCCGTGGCACCTACGGGATGGCGGGGGAGTGGGGCCACATGATCACCGTGCCTGAGGGGCACTGGTGTGAGTGCGGCAACCGAGGCTGCTGGGAGCAGTACGCCTCCGGCAACGCGCTGGTCCGCGACGCCCGCGCTCTGGCCCGGACGAAGTCACCCGCCGCGCACGGGCTGCTCGAGATCTGCGGCGGCGACCCGGACCGGATCACCGGGCCCGACGTGACGGCCGCCGCGATCGCCGGCGAGCCGAACTCCATCGAGCTGCTGGCCGACGTCGGGACCTGGCTGGGTCGCGGGATCGCCGACCTCGCGGCCGCCCTCGACCCGGAGGTCGTGGTCATCGGGGGTGGCGTCAGCGCGGCCGGCGACCTGTTGCTGCAGCCCGCCCAGCGCGCCTTCAGCCGGACGTTGACCGGTCGCGGCTTCCGCGAGGAAGCCCGGCTGGTCCTCGCCCACTTCCGCAACGACGCCGGCCTCATCGGGGCCGCCGACCTCGCCCGGCACGCCATGATCGAGCCCCCCGACTCCGCCGGCGTAGGCTTCTGGCCACGCCGCAAGCGCCGCCCGCGAGTGGGCCACCGGCGCCGCGAGCGCATCCGCGCTGTCCGGGCTTAGGCCGGACCCCCACTTCACAGCCCTACGGACGCTCGCGCGCCCGGCGGAGGGGTGTGCCGCGACTCCTAGGGCTGTGAAGTGACCGTCCGGAGTCTCCCCGGAAGGCGGCTGGCGCGAGCGGGAGCTAGAGGACGGCGCCGTCGCCGGCGTCGGGCGGACGGTGGCGGGGCAGGCGGCTGATCAGCACCCCGAAGCCGGCGAGGAACCCGACCACCGCGATCCAGCCGACCCAGGTGGGGAACCGCGCCCCGAAGGCTGCGGCGAGCACCACCAGGACGGCCCAGCCGATGCCCAGCCAGCCGAGCAGCACGGCGACACCGGGCCGGCCCAGGGGTGGCATCGGCTCGGGGACGTAGTGCTCGATCGGGTTCAGCGGCTTGGCCGGGGGCTGCGCGGGCAGGTGGAAGAGCGGGTGGTTGTCGGCCCAGTGCGGGTCGGGCTCGACGCCGGCTTCCGGCTCCAGCACGGCGCGGCCACCGGGAGCCTCCGCGTCGCTGAGGGTCTCGGCCGGCTGTTCCAGCGGGGGGCGGTCGGCGGTCAGGTGGTAACCCGCCACCAGCTCGGCGAAGGCGCGGTCGACCGAGGCGCGGTCGTCCTCGTCCGGCCTGGTCATGCCCGTTCCCCCCTGGTCATCCCCGACTGCCCTGGTCCTCGGTCCGGCCCCCCTGAGGGCCTGATGTCGCGTGCCGGCGGAAGAACTCTCCGGAGCCCCGGAAGATGTCGGCTGCGTCGTAGTCCAACGTGGCTACATGGTAGCTGCGTTCCAGGACCACGACCTCGAGCTCGGCACTGCGGACGCCGGCCTTGATCAGGGCCAGCGACGACGGGTCGACGACGTGGTCCTGCCGCGACCAGTAGACCAGGACCGGCTGTGAGACGCGGCCGAGGTTCGACCGTACGTCGGCCCAGAGGTGGGTCTGGGAGGCCAAGGCGCGCAGGGGGTTGCGGTCGTACCCACCCTCGTCGACTCCCGGCATCGCGATGTCGTTCGCGATCCCCGGTAGCGAGGGGACAGCGCTGAGCAGCCTCAGCACCTTGATCCGCGGGTCGACGATGTTGATGCACGGGTTGACCAGCGCCAGTCCCGCCACCTGGTCCCCGTACTGCTCGGCCAGCCTCAGCGCGAGCGCGCCGCCCATCGACAGCCCGGCGACGAAGACCTGCTCGCACTCGGCGGCCAGCGCCGTGAAGGCCCGGTCCACGGCGGCGTACCAGTCGGTCCACCGGGTGCGGTTGAGCTCCTGCCAGCTGGTGCCGTGCCCGGGTAGCCGAGGTAGGTGCACCCGGAAGCCTGCCGCCTCCAGGTCCTGGGCCCACGGCCGCATCGAGTGCGGGGACCCGGTGAACCCGTGGCAGAGCAGGACCCCGACCGGTCCGGCACCACCGACGTAGGGCTCGGCCTCCGCCCGGACGGCGGCCGAGGTAGGCCCATCGTGCACTGTCGCGACGCGGCGGCGGCCGGGCAGGAAGCTCACCGACGCATCCTGACACGTTGCCGAGCGCCACGGGAACGTCCGACCCCGCAACGCCACCACGTCCGGAGGTGCCCACTAGGCTCGCGGGGTGCTCTACTGGGTGCTCAAGTGGGTTGTCTTCGTGCCGGTCATCCGGGTGCTGTTCCGACCCTGGGTGCAGGGTCGGGAGAACATCCCCACGTCCGGGCCGGCGATCCTGGTCGGTAACCACATCTCCGCCGGGGACACCTACCTGCTGCCGGCGATGATCAGCCGGCGGGTGACGTTCCCGGCCAAGGCGGAGGCGTTCGAGGGTCGCGGATTCCGCGGCCGGGTGCTGAAGTGGTTCCTGGAGGGCGTCGGCATGCACCCGATGGACCGGTCCGGCGGCCGCGCCAGCGCGACCAGCATGGTCGGCATCGCCGATGTGCTCCGACGTGGCCAGCTGCTCGGCATCTTTCCCGAGGGCACCCGGTCGCCCGACGGGCGGCTGTACAAGGGCAAGACCGGCGTCGCCCGGCTGGTGCTGCAGACCCGCGTCCCCGTGGTCCCGGTGGGCATGGTCGACACCCAGTTCGTCCGGGTGCTCGGCATCCCGATGATGCGTAAGCCCGGTTTGCGGATCGGTGAGCCGCTCGACTTCAGCCGGTACGCCGGCGCCGGCAACGACCGGGACGTGCTGCGCTACGTGACGGACGAGATCATGGCCGCCGTCCAACAGCTGTCGGGCCAGACCTACGTCGACGCGTACGCCGCCTCGGTCAAGTCGGCCGGGGCCGAGGGACGCCCGTTCCCGGTGACCGTGCTGTCCCGCCCCGGTGAGGGCCGGCCCGTGCCGCCGCTTCCCGACCCGGCACCGCCGGCCGCCGCGCAGCCCGCGTCGGATCCTGCGTGAGCGAGCCCCTGCCGCCGAGTGGTGAGCCCGGCGCCGACCTGGTCTCGGTGGGGGCCGACGGACGGGTCAGCGTCGAGCCGGGCCACGCCTCCGGCCGGGGCATCTACTGGCTGCTCCGGCACGTGCTGCTCGGGCCGGCGATCACCAGGGTCTTCCGTCCCGTCGAGGAGGGCGTGCATAACGTCCCACGGACGGGTGCGGCCATCCTGGCCAGCAACCACCTGTCCTTCGCCGACTGGCTGTTCATGCCGCTGGCTCTGGACCGCCGCGTCACGTTCGTGGCCAAGTCGGACTACTTCACCGGCGTCGGGGTCAAGGGCTGGGCCCAGAAGCGGTTCTTCGCCGGCACCGGTCAGGTACCGATCGACCGCACGGGCGGCCGGGCCAGCGAGGGCGCGCTGCGCGCCGGACTGAAGGTGCTCGAGCGCGGCGAGCTGTTCGGGATCTACCCCGAGGGCACCCGCAGCCACGACGGCCGCCTCTACAAGGGCCGGACCGGCGTCGCCCGGATGGCCTTGCTGGCCAAGGTGCCGGTCATCCCGACCGCGGTCATCGGCACCGACGTGATCGCGCCGCCCGGCAAGATCGTCCGGCGGATCGTCAGCCCGACCGTACGGTTCGGCACCCCGCTCGACTTCTCCCGGTACGAGGGGATGAGTGAGGACCGCTTCATCCTGCGCTCGATCACCGACGAGATCATGTACGCGATCATGGAGCTGTCCGGCCAGGAGTACGTCGACCTGTACGCGCCGACGGCCAAGGAGCTGGCCGCCCGCGAGGCGGCCGCCGCCGAGCGCGACGAGGTCTCGCCCCAGGCCTGAGGCCTCTGAACCCCCTCGCTGCTCAGTCGGTGAATCTCGCGAGCCCGGGGGGTCCGGCCCGTCTAAGGTGTACGTCGTGCTCGAAACGTCCTCGGTCCCCTCGCTGGCGGAGCTGCACGCTCTGAACCCCCTCCAGCAGCCGACCTACGCCGACGCGGGCGCGCTCGACTCGGTGATCGGCAAGCTGCGGACGCTGCCGCCGCTGGTCTTCGCCGGGGAGTGCGACGAGCTGCGGGCCAAGATGGCCAGCGTCGCGGCGGGGGAGGCGTTCCTGCTGCAGGGCGGCGACTGCGCGGAGACGTTCGAGGGCGTGACGGCCGCCAACATCCAGGGCAAGCTGCGCACGCTGCTCTCGATGGCCGTCGTGCTGACGTACGCCGCGCAGGTACCCATCGTCAAGGTCGGCCGGATGGCCGGCCAGTACGCGAAACCCCGCAGCTCGGCCTCGGAGACCCGCGACGGCGTGACCCTGCCGGCCTACCGCGGCGACGCGGTGAACGGCTTCGACTTCAACCCCACTTCCCGCGAGCCCGACCCGCAACGGCTGCTCGGGGTCTACAACGCCTCCGCGGCTACGCTGAACCTGACCAGGGCCTTCGTCACCGGCGGCTTCGCCCACCTGCGCCGGGTGCACAGCTGGAACGCCGACTTCGTGCTCAGTTCCGCCGCCGTGCAGTACCAGGCCCTGGCCGGCGAGATCGACCGGGCGCTGGCCTTCATGGCGGCGTGCGGCATCGACGACGACATCTTCCGGACCGTCGACTTCTACTCCAGCCACGAGGCCCTGGTGCTGGAGTACGAGCACGCGCTGACCAGGATCGACTCCCGCACCTCGCTGCCGTACGGCACCTCGGGCCACTTCCTCTGGATCGGGGAGCGGACCCGCCAGCTGCACGGCGCGCACGTGGAGCTGATGCGGCACGTCCGCAACCCGCTGGGGGTGAAGCTCGGCCCGACCACGACCGCCGACACCGCACTCGAGCTGGCCGACCGGCTGGACCCGGACCACGAGCCGGGCCGGATCACCTTCATCACCCGGATGGGCGCCGGCAAGGTGCGCGACCTGCTGCCGGAGGTGGTGGCCAAGGTGACCGCCAGCGGTCGCCAGGTGGCCTGGGTCTGCGACCCGATGCACGGCAACACCTTCGAGGCCCGCAACGGCTACAAGACCCGGGCGTTCGCCGACGTGGTGGAGGAGCTCAACGGCTTCTTCGACGTGCACGAGGAGCTGGGGACCTGGCCCGGCGGCGTGCACGTGGAGCTCACCGGCGACGACGTCACCGAATGCGTCGGCGGCAGCGACGACCTGGTCGAGGCCGACCTGGTCAACCGGTACGAGACCCTCTGCGACCCCCGCCTCAACCGCAACCAGTCCCTGGAGCTGGCCTTCCTGGTGGCCGAGCGGCTGACCAGTGGTCGGATCAAGCGCGCGGCCCTGGCCGTCGAGCGCCCTCTCGTGCCCTCGACCGCTCCGTGAGCCCGTCGAAGGGCTAGCGGCTGATCCCGCCGGTCAGGGTCCGGGCCAGCAGCTGCGTCACCTCCGCGGTGGTGGCGTCCTCGGACCGGATGACCAGCCAGGCACCGAACAGCGTGGTCCAGGTGTGGGTGGCGATCCACTCCGCGGGCAGGTCGGAGGCGACCGATCCGTCCCGCTGCCCCCGCAGCAGCCCGGCGGTCATGACCTCCGGGCCCGAGCCGGCACCCCAGCTGTCCGGGTCGACCAGAGCGCTGTCGGCGAAGATCAGCCCCAGCACCGGACCCAGCTGCAGCACCTCGGCGCACATCCGGACCACCGCCGCCAGGCCGTCGTCCGCGTCCGGCCGGGCTCCGCGGATGGCGGCGTCGAACCGGATCCGGCACTCCTCGTCGACCGCGGCCACCAGCGCCGCCCGGGACGGGAAGTACCGGTTGAGCGTCGTCCGGCCGACCCCCGCGGCGTGCGCCACCTCGCCGAGCGACCGCGTGTTGTCGACCGACCAGCTCTCGATGGCCGCCTGGACGAGGTCGCGGCGGGTCCGGGCGGACTTCCCGGCCGGCGGAGGGGTGGGCACGACAGCAGTCTAGGAGCGGTCTTGACCAGAATGGAACAGTAATGCTCCACTGAGGAACATGGATGCACGACAGCCGCAATCCAGGAGTCGGCTGCGGAGCCAGCGCCGCGGGTGGACGGCCGCGTCGGTCATCGGCCTGCTGGTCCTGGCTCCGGTCTCGGCGGAGTACCTGAGCGCCTACGACGACACGACCGGAAGTGCCGTCGCCCTGCTGGCCGGACTGGTGATCTTCGTGCCGCTCTACGGCTGCCCGGCGCTGGTCATCCGTGAGGTCGCGCGTCGCTACGGACTCGGCTGGCCCGGCATCCTGCTGCTGGGCCTGACCTTCGGGCTGCTGCAGGCCGGGGTGGTCGATGAGTCGCTGTTCAACGACGACTACCGCGACATCGCCGGCTGGGAGGAGACCTACGGCAGCACCCTGATCCGCCCGCTGGGGCTCAGCGTGGTGAACCTGCTGAACTTCGTGGGCGGACACGCGGTCTTCAGCATCGCCGCACCGGTCGCCCTCGTCGAGGCGGCCCGGCCGCGCACCGCCGCCCGTCCGTGGCTCGGTCGGACCGGGTTGGCGCTGGCCGTGCTCGGCTGGCTCGGCGCGTCCGCCCTGGTACTCATCGACTCCCGGCGCACCGAGGGCCCGCAGGCCTCCGCCGTCCAGCTGACCCTCACCTGCCTGCTGGCGCTCGGCCTGGTGGCTGCCGCCGTCCTTCCCGCCCGGCGCCGCACGCCGGTCGAGCCCCGGCGGCCCCCGGTGGGCGTTCCCGTGGTCCTCGGATCCGCGCTGGTCCTGGCCTACGTCCAGTCGGTGGCGCCGGAGAGCTGGGTCGGGGTAGCGATGGTGCTGGGGACGGACGCGGTCGCGGTGGTCGGCTTCGTCCTGGGGTCTTGCGGCGCCGGCTGGGGCGCGCGGCACGTGGCGGCGGCCGCCCTGGCGGCCCTGCTGGTGCGGGTAGTGCTCGCGTTCACCTACGCACCGCTGGTCGGGCAGGTCACCCCGGCGGCCGCGCTGGGCCATCACGTGGTGATGCTGGGGCTGGTCCTCGTGGTCGGCGCGCTGGCCCTTCGTCCGATCGCCGGAGGACCATCTGACGGTCCGAGCGTGGTCAAACCGGAAGGGGCGGGTACAAAGGCGGGGTGATCGATCTGCGCTCCGACACCGTCACCCGGCCGACCGAGGGGATGCGGGCAGCCATGGCCGCGGCGCCGGTGGGGGACGACGTGTACGGGGAGGACCCGACCGTGCTCGAGCTGGAGCGGCGGACGGCGGAGCTGATGGGGCACGAGGCAGGGCTGTACTGCGCGACCGGCTCGCTGACCAACCTGCTCGGCGTCTGGCTGCTGGCCCAGCCCGGCCAGGAGGTGCTCTGCGACGTCGGGGCCCACATCGCCCGCGCCGAGATGGGGGCGCACGCGGCGGTACACGGGCTGACGATGCGGACGTGGCCGTCGCAGCGGGGCCGGCTGGAGGTCGATGCCGTCCGCGCGATCCTGTCCCCGGCGGCCGGACCGTACCTGGTCTCGACGGCGGCGGTCGCGGTGGAGAACACCCACAACTTCGGCGGCGGCACCATCCAGCCGCTCGAGCAGCTCCAGGCCACCAGCGACCTCTGCCGCGAGCACGGGGTCGGCTTCCACCTCGACGGTGCGCGGCTCTGGAACGCCCACGTCGCCACCGGCGTGCCGCTGGAGACCTACGGGCGGCTGTTCGACACCGTCAGCCTCTGCTTCTCCAAGGGTCTCGGTGCGCCGGTCGGTTCGGTGCTGGTCAGCTCGGCGGCGAACATCGCCCGCGCCCGGGTGCAGCGAAAGCGGCTGGGCGCCGGGTGGCGGCAGGCCGGCGTCATCGCCGCCGGAGCGGCCTACGCCCTCGAGCACCAGCTCACCCGGATGGCCGACGACCACATCGCCGCCCGGCGGCTGGGCACCGCGGTGGCCGAGAGCGCCCCGACGGCGGTGGACCTGGACAGCCTGGAGACCAACATCGTCGTGCTGCACACCGGCGACCTGCCCGCCGCGCCGATCGCGGCCGCGGCCGCCGAGCAGGGCGTCCTGGTGTCCGCGCTCGGCCCGTACCTGATCCGGGCGGTCACGCACCTCGACGTCACGGGCGACGACTGCCTCGAGGCCGGCCAGGTCCTGGGCCGGCTGCTGGCGGCCTGACTCTCGACGATCGAGGCGAGCACCAGACTCGATCGGGCGGGTTAGCCGGTTGAGCCCAGGGCCGCGACCAGTAGCGTGTCGACATGCGCATCGCACACCTCGGCCACGCCGCCGTCCTCGTCGAGACCGACGCGGCTCGGATCCTGATCGACCCGGGCAACCTGGCGGACGGTTGGCACGGGCTGAGCGACCTCGACGCCGTCCTGGTCACCCACCAGCACCCGGACCACCTGGACCCGGCCGCCCTGCCTGCCCTGCTGGCGGCCAACCCGCAGGCGAGGGTGTACCTCGAGCCGTCGATCCTGCAGCAGGTCCAGGCCGGGGACCTGCCGCCGCTCGGTGACGCGCAGGCGCTGGCCCCGGACGAGCAGACCACGGTCGGTGACGTCCTGGTCACGGCGGCGGGCGGTCGGCACGCGATCATCCACCGCGACATCCCGGCCATCGGCAACGTCGGCTACGTGCTGCGGTCCGAAGGCGAGCCGACCTTCTTCCACCCCGGCGACGCCTACGACACGGTGCCGAGCGGCGTCGACGTGCTGGCCGTCCCCGCGTACGGGCCCTGGGCGGCGCTCAAGGAGACGATCGACTTCGTCCGTGCGGTCGGTGCGCTGGAGGGCTTCCCCATCCACGACGAGCTGCTCAACGACCGCGGTCGCGGTCTCGTCAGCGGCCGCGTCGACGCGATGACCGGCACCCGGGTGGTCGACCTGCGTGGCGGGACCACGCACCAGTTCTGAGGCTCAGGGCCGGTCCGGCGGGTGAGCGGTGACGCAGAAGGCCATCCCGGCCGGGTCCTGCAGCAGCACCCAGCCGTCGCCCTCGCCCAGCCGGAGGGCACCGAGCCCGACCAGCTCGGTCGCCGTGGCCTCCCGGTCGTCGGAGCCGACGTCGAGGTGGGCCCGGACCGTGGCACCCCCGTCGTCGGGGCCGAGCTCCTGCAACAGCAGCTGCAGTGGCGCTCCCGGCGGCGGTACCAGCCGGCCGAGGAACTCGGGGTCCTGGACCTCCTCCCAGCGCCACGGCACCACCGAACGCCAGAAGGCGGCTTCCTCATGGCTGCGGCCGGGCGGGATGTCGAGGCAGACCTGCACCAGCCGACGGCGCACCCCGCCCGCGCCGACTACCGGTGGCGGCCGGTCCTGCGACGCCGGCCCGATGACCAGGCAGAACACCGCGCCGCCCGGTGAGCTGAGCGTGACCCACTCCTCGCCCACCCGCCGGCCCGGCGTGGCCCCGAGCAGCCGCAGCCGCTCGGTCTCGGCCTGGAGGTCGTCGACCTCGAGATCGAGGTGCACCCGTGGCGGGCCGTCGCCCACGAGCTGACGGTGCACGCTGCGGTCTCCGGCGGGCGGCAGGAAGCTGGCGAGCTCGGGGTGCCCGTCCCAGGGATCAGCGAGCGAGCCGCCGAACACGGACGACCAGAACGGCTCGTCAGCCGACCGGGCAGCCTCCGGGAGGTCGAGGATGACGTGCGCCCAGGTGATCATGCCGTCGCCCGGGATCCGACGCCGACGGCCGGCGCGCGGAACGGTGGTGGCGTCACCCGGAGGTTGTCCCAGACGAAGGACGGCACCCGGGAGAAGAAGTCGTGGGCGAAGTCGGCGCAGAATCCGAGGAGCTCGCTGTCGTGCTGGGAGACCAGGAAGCGCATCACCCGCCCCTCGATCCGGAACCCGGGTGGCCGCACCGCCATCAGGAACTCCATCGTCCGCGGGTGGACCACGTCGTAGGCGAACCGACTGTCCGCGCTGCGGACCTTGAACTGGTCGTTGAACGCCTCGCTCTCGAACTGCACCCGGTCCCCACCCCGGCCGCCGTCGACACTCAGCAGAGGAAACTCGAACGGCAGCGTCACCGCGGCGAGCACCTCGTCGTGGTGGTCGGTGACGGTCCGGGTCTGGGTCCGGCCCTCGCTGTCGGTGCTGGTCTCGGTGTGCTCGGTCTTCCAGCGGTGCACCAGACCTTCGACGCGCAACCCGTCGTTGTCGCCGCGGACCACCTTCTCGGTGGTGTGGCCGAAGCCCGTGGTGGTGAGGTCGTAGCGGGTGATGGCGGTGTCGTCCTGGCCGATGAGCACCCAGTCGGGCCGGCCGTAGAAGGCGAAGGCCGGTGCCGTCGGGGCGATCGCGTAGCCGGCGAGGGCGGCCGGGTCGATCGCCACCGCCACCGGGGCCAGGGCGTCGAGGTAGGCCTCGAGCTCGTCGGGGTCCTTCGGGGCGCCGACGGCGACCAGGTGGGCGCCGTCGACGCTGAGGTCGAGGCGGTGGCCGGCCTGGCCGAACGCTGCGACGGCGGCCAGCACCGGCGCGCTCAGCACCCCCCGGGCGTAGCCGGGGTCCGCGGCCTGCACCTGCAGGGCGGGGTCGACGGGGACCAGCGGCTGCCGGACACCGGTCCGGAGCGCGCCGGTGGAGACGAACAGCTCGGGCAGCGGCACCCGCAGCGTCAGGCTGGCGATGCGCTCGTCGAAGGGCGGCCCGCCCTCCTTCGCCGTGTACTCGAGAACCCGGAACGGCACACCGGACCGGGTCATGCCGGTCACCTCCTCGTCGACGGAACGCTCGAAGCCGAGCCCGAAGGGGGGTGCGCGGTGGTCGAGCACCGCCTCCAGCACGGGGCTGGACACGAACCTCCAGCCGCGGCTGCGCAGCCCCCGGACGTAGAGCTGGCGCCGGACGATGAGCAGGGCGAGGACCGCCACGACCACGAGCACGACGACCAGGGCGATCAGCCCACCGCGGCTCACGGCGAGGTCTCCTCGGCGGGCACGGCGGGCGGGGAATGGACCTCGGCCGCGGGGTCACCCCGGCGGCGCCGGGGGGCGAGCTCGACGAGATACATGGCGGCGAGGATAGCGAGCCCCCCGGTCACCATCCGGATCGTGAGCCGCTCGCCGCCGAACGCGACGGCGAACGCCGCCGCCCACACCGGCTCCATCGCCATCACCACCGCCGCCCGGGCCGGCTCGACCCGGGCCTGGGCCCACGTCTGCAGCACCATGGTGAGGGCGCCGGCGACCACGCCGAGGTAGGCCACGGTCAGCCAGTCCCGGGCGGAGGTGGGCAGCTGCAGCCCCGCCCCACGTCCGCTGCCCGGCCAGCAGGCGGCCACCGAACAGACCAGCGTGATCACCGCGACCTGGACGACGCTGAGGGCGAGAGCCTCACCGGGCCGGCTGAGCCGACCCATCACGATGATGTGCACGGCGTAGACCAGCGCGGACGCGACGGTGAGCAGCTCGCCGTAGCCGACGGAGAACCCGTGCAGCGAGAGCACGCCGAGCCCCACCGTGGCCAGTCCGGTGGCCAGCCATACGGTCGGCGTCACCCGAGCCCGCAGCGCCACGGCGGCCAGCAGCGGGGTGGCCACCACGTAGAGGCCGGTGAGGAAGCCGGACACGCTGGCGGCCGTGTGCGCCAGACCGACGGTCTGCAGCACCTGCGCCACCCCGTACAGCAGGCCGAGCACGCTGCCGGCCCGGACGGTGGACCAGCTCATCCGCAGCCGACGGCCGGTGATCAGCACCAGGGCCACCGTGGCCATCGCGAACCGGACCGCGAGCATGTCGGTCACAGGCAGCCGGGTCAGCAGGTCGTGGATGACGAAGAACGTCGAGCCCCACACCGCCGTCATCACCAGCAGCGCGACCAGCGCTCCCGACGAGCCACGGACCCGGTTGGCTGACATCACTCGGTCCTGTCGTGGGTAATGTTCACACTCCGAGCGATAATGTTAAGAATATGAGTATTAAGCACTCACCCTTGTTGGCGATCTTCCGGTCGCCGCTTCAGGGGCGAATCCTGGCGGAGGTCTACCTCCACGCCCGCGACGAAACGCTCACCATCACCGCCCTTGCCCGTCAGCTCGAAGCGCCGTTTCCCTCGGTCCGCCGCGAGGTGAACCGTCTCATTGAGGTAGGACTTCTCGCCGAACAGCAGGTCGGCCGCGCGCGGACGCTATCGCGGCCTGCTTCCAGCCTAGTGGTGGGGCCCCTGACTGACCTGTTGAACGTGACTTTCGGTCCGCTGCCGGTGATGACCGAGCTGCTCTCTGGGGTCGAGGGCGTCAGCGAGGCGTACCTCTACGGGTCCTGGGCGGCACGGTACAGGGGTGAGCATGGAGCCGAACCCCGCGACGTCGACATCCTGGTCGTGGGCGAGGCAGACGTCGACGCCCTCGACCATGCTGCTCAGGAAGGGGAGCGGCGCCTGAGGCGTGAGGTCAACATCCGGCGGATCAGTGAGGGGCGGTGGGCGGACCCGGGCAGCGACCCCTTTCTTCGACATGTGCAGGACAGGCCGCTCGTGGCCATTACCGCGGCAGACGCGCTGGCGACCATCCCTGCGGTCGTCGGCGAACCCCGATGAAGTGGGACCAGGGTCGGACGAGGATCGATCAGTTGCTGTTCGAAGGCCGGCTGGAGCGGGTGCCCCCGAGCCGTGAACAGGCCGACTTCCTGATCCGGCAGGCGCGCCAGCATCTTCAGGCCGCGACTGCCATCGCCAAGCTCGACCCTCCCGGTGGATACCAGCTCGCCTATGACGCTGCGCGGAAGTCCCTGACGGCCGTGCTCGAGAACCAGGGCCTGCGCCCGACCCATACCGGTGGGCATGTCGTGGTCTACGAGGCATTGCGTGCGCAGCTGGATCCTCCGCTCGGTGCCGTCATCACCCCGTTCAACCGGATGCGTCGGACGCGCAACGAGTCGGAGTACCCCCGGCTGGACCGGCCAGGGCTCCACGAGGATGACGTCCGGGAAGTGCTCCCGAAGGTTGAAGCCCTCATTGATCTGGCCGAACGAATCCTGGACCAGATGGACGTCTTCTGAGCCGTCTGCGGCGTTCCTCGAGACCCTTCGCGACGTCTCGCCACCCCGGGGCGACTCCCCAGGCGTCGGCTCAGACGACGTAGAGCGTGATGGTCGAGCCTTTCGGTGCCTGGGTGCGGATCCTGGGCCGGGTGGTGACGACGTAGCCGAGGCCGAGGTAGTTGATGGCGGCCGGGCGGACCCTGGTCTTGAAGCCCGCTTCGCTCATCACCTTCTCGGCGGCACGGATGCCCATGGCGCGGACGTTGGGGATGGTGACCAGCACCGGGCCGAGCGACCGGGTCACGGTGACGATGTCGCCTTTCGCGCCGGAGCCCGAGTCGGGGGACTGGCTCAGCACCAGACCGGCGGCGACGGTGTCGGAGTGGCCGGTCTTCTCCACGACCTTGAACCCGCGCTTCTTCAGCACCGCGACCACGGTGTCGGCCGACTTGCCGGTGAGGTCGGTGATCGGGATGGGCTTCGGTCCTCGGGAGACGGTCAGGGCCACCGGCGTCTGTGGCGCGACGCTTCGGCCGGCGTCCGGCTCAGCGCTCACCACCATCCCGACCGGCACGGTCTCGTTCCACTGCCGGGTCACGTCCCCGGCGCTGAGGTGAGCCCCGGTCAGGGCCGTGGTCGCAGCGCTCTGGGTGAGCCCCACCACGGTCGGCACCGGGTAGCGCTCCGGCCCGATCGAGACGACGGCCTCGATCGGGCCGCCGTCGACGACCTTGGCACCCGGACCGGGATCGGTGGAGATGACGGTGCCGCGCGGCGCGGTCTCGCTGTAGGCCTCCTCGGTCCGCAGCTGCAGCCCGGCGAGGTCGGCGACCTGCTCGGCCTCGGCCTTGCTCAGGGTGACCAGCGCCGGCGCGGTGGTGAAGCGGCCCTCGGTCCAGTAGTAGACGCCGAACGCCACCACCGCGGTCAGCAGCAGCACCAGCAGCAGGGCCAGCCACCCCCGCCGGCGCTTGCGGCGCTGCCGCTCACGCTGGTCGATGGCTCGCGCCGCGACGGGCGGACGCGGGGCCGGAACCGGGACCACCGGTGCCGGCGTCGGGGTGTACCGGACGGTCGGCGGGGCCTGGGCCGCAGGCGAGGGGCGGGGTGCCGGGGCCTGACCGAGTACCGGGGTCTGACCAGACACCGGGGGCTGACCGGGCGAGGGCACCAGCTGGGTGACCTCCCCGTCGGCGTCGTCGACCGGTCCCCGGACCAGACTGAGGTCCTGGGTCAGCTCCTCGTCGTCGGTCAGCCCCTCGAGCAGGGCCGTGCGGACCCGGCGTACCTGGGCCAGCAGGACCCGCGCGTCGTGGGGTCGGGCGTCGGCGGAGCGCGCGGTCGCGCTGGTCACCAAGGCGTCGAGGTAGGGCGGGATCGGCACCACCCCTCGGCCCGCGGGCAGCACCGTCGACGGCGCCGGCACGTTGGAGTGCACGTGCGCGTAGGCGACCTGGATCGGCGTCTCGCCGGTGTGCGGCTTGCGACCCGTCAGCAGCTCGAACAGCACGACCCCGGCGCTGTACACGTCGGAGCGGGCGTCGGCGCGGCCGGAGACCACCAGCTCGGGCGGCAGGTAGGAGACGGTACCGATCAGCAGCCCCTGGGTGGCGGTGGAGGTCTGGGAGCTGACCGCCTTGGCCAGACCGAAGTCGGCCACCTTGACCTGGCCGCGCTGGCTGATCAGGACGTTCTCGGGCTTCACGTCCCGGTGCACCAGACCGGCGTCGTGGGCGGCGGCGAGGGCGGCCAGCATCGGCTCGAACACCTCGAGCGCCCGGAGCGGCGGCATCGGCGCCTCGCGCACGATCACGTCACGCAGGGTCGGGCCCTCGACGTACTCCATCACGATGTAGGGCCGGACGGTGTGCCCGTCCAGCATGGCCTGGCCCTGGTCGAAGACGGCGACGACGTTGGGGTGGGACAGCCGGGCCGCGGCACGGGCCTCGCGGTCGAACTTGCGCGCGAACTCGGCGTCGTCGCCCAGACCCACGTGCATCACCTTGACCGCGACGGTCCGGGTGAGCCTGGTGTCGACGGCCTGGTAGACGGTGGCCATCCCGCCGCGCGCCAGCCGGGCGGTGATCTGGTAGCGACCGTCGAGCACTTGTCCGACCAGAGGGTCGCCGACGCTGGTCATGGTCACGCCCGCTCCAGACATCTCAGGGGTGGTGGCCGTCCGGGCCTCGGCCCTGATCCTAGGTCTCGGCCGGGTCTGGTCCCCGGCAGGCGCGCCGCCGACCGGTCAGCCGCGGGGGCGCAGGGCGGCGTACACGGCGGCGATGTCCTCGCTGCCGTGGCCTCCGGCGCTCGCCTCGGCGAACAGCTCCCGGACCGCGGCCAGCAGCTGGTCGGGGACTGCGCCGGCCCCGGCCGCGTCCACGATCAGCCCGAGGTCCTTCAGGCCTCCGTCCAGCTCGAAGGCGGGCGCCAGGGAGCCCGACAGCATCGCTCGGCCCTTGAGCTGGGCGTAGGCGCTGTCGGTACCGCCGCCGGCGATCGCCTCCAGGAACAGCATCGGCTCGACGCCCTGCGCCGAGGCCAGCACGAGCGACTGCGCGGTGGCCGTGGTCAGGGTCAGCACCCACGCGTTGCAGGCGAGCTTGAGCGCCGAGGCCATCCCCGCGCGGTCGCCGGCCCAGACGACGCGGCTGCCGATGGCCGCGAAGACGGGTTCGGCGCGGTCCCGCAGCGCCGGGTCGCCGCTGGCCAGCACGACCAGCGCGCCGTCCTCGGCCGGCTTCTGGGTGCCCAGCACCGGCGCGTCCAGGAAGCCGAGCCCGTGCTCGGCGGCGAGCGCGGCGAGCACGGCGGTGCCCTCGGGCCCGACCGTCCCGGTCTGCACCCACACCGCGTCCGTGGCGAGGGACGGGGCCGCCTGCACGATGGTCTGTCGGGTGGCGTCGAGGTCGAACAGCATGGTCAGCACCACCTCGGCACCGTCCACCGCCTCGGCGGGGGAGCCCGCAACGGTGGCACCGTCCTCGGCCAGCGGAGCGGCCTTGTCGGCGGAGCGGTTCCAGACCCGGACGCGGTGGCCGGCGGCCAGCAGGTTGCGCGCCATGGGCGCACCCATCGTTCCGGTACCGAGGACAGCGATGTCGACCATGTTCTGGTTCTACCCCGGCGGACGGGGCGGTAACCGAGGTGCCGTCGGCGGTCGGCGCGCTGGGATGTCGGCGCGGGAACATAGCGTGGCGTCCGTGGAGGGAGTCGCTCAGCTGGTCGCCGCCGTGGAGGCCGACCGCGCCTTCGACGCGGGGACCCGCCAGCGCGGGGCTGGCTACGCCCGCGGCGGCCGGGTCAGCCACGTCGAGCACGAGTGGTCGGCCGGCCGGCTGACCGCCAGCGGCCTCGTCCGCGGGGGCGCCGCCTACCACACCAGGGTCTCGGCGGGCCGCACGCCCAACGGCGCGGTCGACCTGAGGACGTCCTGCACCTGTCCGGTGGGCCAGGACTGCAAGCACGCGTACGCGCTGGTCGTGACTCTGCGCGACCAGCTCGTCGTCCGTCCGCCCCACTGGCGCTCGGTGCTGGACGCGGTGCTGGACGAGGCCTCGTTCGACGCCGCCGACCCGGCTCCAGCTCCGGCTCCGGTGGCCGTGGAGCTCGTGCTGTCGAAGCACCGCGGCCCCACCGGGTTCGCCGGCCAGGAGGGTCGCGCACCCCGGGTCGAGGTCCGGGCGCTGCGGCGGGGGGCGAGCGGGCGCTGGGTGCGGGGCGGGATGGAGTGGGCCCGGGTGGGCACCGAGCCGTACCCCACGCCGTGGCACGGGGCCCAGGTCTCACCGCCCGTCGACCCCGCCGACCTGGACGCCCTGTCGGAGCTCAAGATCGCCCTGCTCGGCCGCCGGGGGTACCTCGCCACCACGTCCGACGGCCTGGACCTGCACGGCGCCGGGCCCGGTCTGTGGCGGGCTCTCGACCGGCTGGCGGAGCGCGGGATCCCGCTGATGTGTTCCGACCGTGAGGTGGACGCCGAGGTGTCCGTGCCGCCGGCGGGCGTGGCGGTCGACGTCAGCGCCCGGGGGGACGACGTCGCGGTGCACGCCGGAGTGAGCCTGGAGGGTGCCTGGTGCGACGCCCGGGACGTCCGGCTGGTGGGCGAACCCGCGCACGGGGTGGTCCTGCGCTTCGGCGCGAGCGAGGGGACGGCGGCCAGGCTGGTGCTCGCGCGCCTGGACCGGCCGGTCTCGCGGACGATGCGCAGCTGGTTCGACGAGGCGACCCCGCTGACGGTGGAGCGCACCGGCGTGGCCGAGCTGGTGGGGGACTACCTGCCCTCGATCAGCCAGGCCGTGCCGGTCGCCTCCCGCGACGGCTCGGTGGACCTCCCCGGACCGGCCACGGTGACGCTGCACGGCGACCTGACCTGGGACGACGAGGGCCGCTTGGACCTGGACTGGCGCTGGCACTACCGGCGGGGCGACCAGACCCAGCAGTTCCCGGTGGACGGGCCGACCCAGCCCCGGGGTTGGCGCGACCGTGCGACCGAGATCGCGCTGGTCGAGCGGCTCGGCTGGGGCGACGACCTGGACGTGCTGCTCGGCCTCGGCCTGCACGGTCCCGGCTCCCTCACCGCGCGGCTGCGCCTGCGTGACGCCGAGGCGATGCGGTTCGCGAGCCTCCACCTGTCGCGGCTGCAGGCCCACCCCGACCTCGACATCGTCACCAACGGCGCCCCGGCGGCCTTCCGTGAGGTGACCGGGGTGCCGGAGGTCCGGTTCGCCGAGCGCGGCGCCGCGGCACGCAAGAACCGGACGGACTGGCTCGACCTCGAGGTGGTCGTGTCGGTGGACGACGAGGAGCACGGCACGATCGCTCTGGGCCTGCCGCGGGTGCTGGCGGCGCTCGCGTCCGGCGACACCGTCGTGCTGGTGCGGAAGGGGGTCTGGGTCGACCTCGACCGGCCCGACCTCGACCGGCTGGCGCGACTGGTGCAGGAGGCGCGGACACTGGTCGACCAGCCCCAGGACGGCCTGCGGGTGACCCGTGAGGCGCACGGCCTGCTGGCCGAGGTCCGCGAGGTCGGGGCCACCGAGGGCCAGCTCGCGCACTGGGCCACGGCCTCGGCGGCGCTGCGCGACCTGGCCGAGAGGGACGAGCCGCTGCCCGCGGTCCCACTGCCGCGGGGTCTGCACGCGACGCTGCGGCCCTACCAGGAACAGGGCTACGCGTGGCTGGACTTCCTGCGCCGGCACGCACTCGGTGGCGTGCTGGCCGACGACATGGGCCTGGGCAAGACGCTGCAGACCCTCGCCATGATCAGCCGCGCCCGCGAAACCGGGCCTGACCAGGACTTACGCCCCCCGTTCCTGGTGGTCGCGCCGTCCAGCGTGGTCGGCACCTGGCGCTCCGAGGCGGCCCGGTTCACCCCCGACCTGCGGGTGGTGACGGTGACGGCGTCGACGGCCCGCCGCGGGTGGCCGCTGCGCCAGGTGCTCGAGGGGGTGGAGGGGGCCGAGCCGGCCGACGTCGTGGTCACCACGTACACGCTGCTGCGGCTGGAAGCCGAGCAGTACGCCGCGATCGGCTGGGCCGGGCTGGTGCTCGATGAGGCGCAGATGGTGAAGAACCACCGCAGCAAGACGTGGGCGGTGGTGCGCGACCTGGACGTCGAGAGCCGGTTCGCGATCACGGGGACGCCGTTGGAGAACAACCTGATGGAACTGTGGGCGATCCTTCTCCTCACCGCGCCCGGTCTGTACCCGCACGCCGAGGCGTTCCGGACCATGGTGGCCCAGCCGATCGAGCAGGACGCCGACGAGGAGGTGCGGACGGCCCTGCTGCGCCGGATCAGGCCCGTGCTGCTGCGTCGGACGAAGGAGCTGGTCGCGGCCGACCTGCCCGCCAAGCAGGAGCAGCTGGTCGAGGTCGAGCTGTCCCCGCGGCACCGGAGCCTCTACGACACCCACCTGCAGCGGGAGCGGCAGCGGATCCTGCAGCTGCTGGAGGAGGACCCGGAGGGGAGCCGGATCACCGTCCTCGCCTCGCTCACCCGGCTGCGGCAGCTCAGCCTGGACCCCGCGCTGGTCGACCCGGCCCACGCGGGCGTGGGGTCGGCGAAGATCGACCAGCTCCTCGACCAGCTCGCCGAGGTGGCCGGGGAGGGCCACCGGGCGCTGGTGTTCAGCCAGTTCACCGGTTTCCTCGCCCGGGTCCGGGCGCGACTGGACGCCGAGGCCATTCCGTACGCCTACCTCGACGGCCGGACGCGGAAGCGCCAGCAGGTGGTCGACGGGTTCCGCAACGGCGACGCGCCGGTGTTCCTGATCAGCCTGAAGGCCGGCGGGGTGGGGCTGAACCTGACCGAGGCCGACTACTGCTTCGTCCTCGACCCCTGGTGGAACCCCGCGGTCGAGGCCCAAGCCGTCGACCGCACCCACCGGATCGGCCAGACGCGGCCGGTCATGGTGTACCGCTACGTTGCTGTCGACACCGTCGAGCAGAAGGTCGTCGAGCTCGCGGCCCGCAAGGCCACGCTGTTCGCCAGCGTCCTCGACGGCGACGCCGACCTGGGACGAGGCCTCAGCAACGACGACATCGCGGCGATCCTCAGCTGACCGGACCGCGCCGGACTGACCCAGGAATAATTGAGCGATCAACTATGCTGAGTTGCAGGACGTGAGGAGAGCGACATGGAGTTCGGACTGACCACCTTCGCCGAGATCAGCGAGGCCGGCGTCACGCCGGGGCAGCGGCTGCGGCAGGTCGTCGAGGAGGGCGTGCTGGCCGACCAGCTCGGCCTGGACGTGTACGGCATCGGCGAGCACCACCGGCCCGACATGGCCGCCTCGGCACCCGAGATCATCCTGGCCACGATCGCCGGGGCCACGAAGCGGATCCACCTGAGCAGCGCGGTCACCGTCCTCAGCTCGGCGGACCCGGTACGCACCTTCCAGAACTTCGCGACCCTGGACCTGGTCTCGGGCGGCCGGGCCGAGCTGATGGCGGGCCGCGGCTCGTTCACCGAGTCCTTCCCGCTGTTCGGCTACTCCCTGGGCGACTATGACGAACTCTTCGCCGAGAAGCTCGACCTGTTGCTGGCGCTACGCGAGGAGGGCCCGACCACCTGGTCCGGCCGCTTCCGGGCCGCTCTGGACGGCGTCGTCGTGCACCCCCGACCCGAGGGCCGGCCGCTGCCGGTCTGGGTGGCGGTCGGCGGCACGCCCAACTCGGTGGTCCGCGCCGGCACCCTCGGGCTGCCGATGGCCCTGGCCATCATCGGCGGCCAGCCCGCCGCCTTCGCTCCGCTGGCCGACCTCTACCGCCGCGCTCTCGCCCACGGCGGCCACGACCTGGCCACCCCGCTGGCGGTGCACAGCCACGGCTACCTCGACCGCGACGAGCAGCGGGCCCGAGCCGACTTCCTGCCCGGCTACCGCGCCAGCTTCGCCAGGCTCGGCCGTGAGCGCGGCTGGCCGCCCATGTCGGATGCGCAGGTGGAGGGCCTGATCGGCCCGGAGGGCGCGTTGTTCTTCGGCCACCCGGAACGGGTCGCGGACAAGATCGTGACGCTGCACGAGCGGCTGGGGATCAGCCGCTTCGAGCTGCACGTGAGCCACGTCGACCATGCGAAGACGATGCGCTCGATCGAGCTGTTCGCCACCGAGGTGGCGCCGCTGGTCCGCGAGCGCCTCGCCGCCGTCCCCGTCCCGGCCTGAGGGCTGCTGCTCGGCCCAGCACCGGCTGACGGCGACTACTAGGGTGAGCGCGTGACGGTGCTCCAGGGGCTCGAGGCCCGGCTGCGGTTGGCCCGGCTCTGCCTGGTGACCGACGCCCGCGAGGCCCGCGGAGACCTGGCCGACTTCCTCGCTGCCGCCTTCGCCGGTGGGGTCGACCTGGTCCAGCTGCGCCCACCCGGGCTGGGTTGGCAGACCGTGGAGATCGCGCGCCAGGCGGCCGCCGCCTCCCAGGGGATCGTCGGCCTGCGCGGGTCGGACGGGCTGGCGGGTGAGGTGCAGGCCGATCTGCTGCACCTCGGCCAGGCGGACCGCACCGGGGCGTCCGGTCGGCCGCACCCGTACGCGCTCCTCGGCCGCTCGACCCATGACCAGGCCGAGCTGGCGGACGCCGTGGCCGACGACGACCTCGACTACCTCACGGTGGGGCCGGTGTACCTCGGCCCCGACTCGGCCTACCCGGCCGTCGGACTGGAGCTGGTCCGGGCGGCCGCCACCGCCGCGCCGGTGTACGACATGGGCGCCAAGCCCTGGTTCGCCGTCGGCGGCATCACACCCGACACCCTGGCCGGCGTGCTCGAGGCCGGCGCCCGTCGGGTCTGCGTGTCCGCGGCGATCACCGAGGCGGCCGACCCGCGGGCCGCCGCCCGGACGCTCGCGACCGCCCTGCGGGACGCCTGGCGGGCCGACGCCGAGTCCGAGCGCTACACCTTCGCGGCCGCCGCCAGCCCCGGCCGCCGGCGGTGAGCCCCCGGGCCAGGGCGGTCGGGAGCGTCCTGGCGCTGGTCGTCCTCGGGCTGCTGTTCTACCTGCTCGGACCCGGCGACGACGGCACCTCCACCGCGAGGCCGGCCGCGACCGTCGTCGGCTCGGCCACCGTCGCCGGCTCGGCCACGGCGTCAGCCGGGCCGGACCCCGAGACGGGGCTCCCCCAGACCGCGCTGGCCTCGCTGCCCGTCGAGGCCCGGCGGACGGTCACCCTGATCGACCGGGGCGGCCCCTTCCCCTACCGCCAGGACGGCGCCGTCTTCGCCAACCGCGAGGGCCGGCTGCCCCGCCACCCGTCCGGCTGGTACCACGAGTACACCGTGGTCACCCCCGGCTCGGACGACCGTGGCGCCCGCCGGTTGATCACCGGCGACGGCAGCCGCCAGATCTTCTGGACCGCCGACCACTACGCCTCGTTCTCGCGGGTCCAGCGCTGACGGCTCAGAACACCCGGCGGACGGCAGCCTCGGCCAGCGCGGTCAGCCCCTGGCGCCCCGCGTCGGTCAGCTCGGCCGCCTCCAGCGCGACCAGGCTGCGCTGGTAGCCCTGCTCGATCATGGCCTCGACGGCGTCCCGGGCGCCCGAGTCGTCGATCACCTGCTGCAGCGCGGCCACCCCGGCGGCGTCGAGAGCCGGGTCGCCGAGCCGCTCCCGCAGCAGCTGCTGCCCAGCCGGGCCGGCGTGGGCGTACGCGTGGGCGATGAGCACGGTGCGCTTGCCTTCGCGCAGGTCGTCACCGGCTGGCTTGCCGGTCACCGTGCTGTCGCCGAACACCCCCAGCTCGTCGTCGCGGAACTGGAACGCCCGGCCCAGCGGTGACCCGTATGCGGCGAGCGCCGCCTGCAGCCGCTCGTCACCCCCGCCGAGGGCGGCCCCCAGCTGGCAGGGGCGTTGCACGGTGTAGCGCGCGGACTTGTACTCCACCACCCGTTCCGCCTCGTCGAGAGCCAGCGTCGGGTCCTCGCCCAGCGGGGAGGACTGGGCGACGATGTCGAGGTACTGCCCGCAGGTCACCTCGGTCCGCATGGTCTCCGCGATCGGCGTCGCCGCATCCAGCACCGCCGGGTCGAGCCCGCAGCGCTGCAGCAGCTGGACCGACCACATCACCAGCAGGTCGCCGAGCAGGATCGCCCCGGCGCGGCCGAACGCCGCCGGGTCGCCGAGACGGCCCGAGGCGGTGTGCTGGACCTCGAACTGACGGTGCGCGGCGGGCTGTCCCCGGCGGAGGTCGGAGCCGTCCATCACATCGTCGTGGACCAGGGCGCTCACGTGCAGCACGTCCAGGCTGGCGGCCGCCCGCAGCAAGGCCGTCGGATCCCCGGTCGGCAGGCCGGCCGCAGCGACGTAGCCCCAGACGCAGAAGGCGGGCCGGAGCCGCTTGCCGCCGGCCAGCAGCCGGGTCGCCAGGGACTGCACGGCGGCCAGCTCGGGTCCCATCGCGGCCAGCGCCGGGGCCTGCTCGTCGCAGAAGGTCGTCAGCACCCGGGCGACGGCGTCGGTGAACGCGGCCGAGAGCGGGGCCCCGGGCTGCAGCACGGCGGCGGCGTCGCGAGGAGCAGGGGCGGGGACGGCTGTGACCACAGGCCGAGCCTACGGAGAGGGGTGGGCAGCGCCACTAAGGTGGGGCGCATGTCCGGCCGTGCCCCCTCAGCCCTGCGGCAACGCCTGCCCACGATCGCGGAGGTCTTGGCGACCTCGACCCGGCCGCTCTTCTCGTTCGAGTTCTTCCCGCCGCGCGACGAGACCTCGTCCCGGCAGCTGTGGCAGGCCGTCCGCGAGCTCGAGTCGCTCGGTCCCGACTTCATCTCGGTCACCTACGGCGCGTCCGGGTCGACCCGCGAGCGGACCATCACCGCGACCGAGGCCATCGCCCAGAACACCACGCTGCGGACCGTCGCCCACCTCACCTGCGCCAGCCAGAGCCGCGACCAGCTACGCCGGGTGATCGGCTCCTACGCGGCCGCCGGGGTCCGGCACGTGCTGGCCATCCGCGGGGACATGCCGGGCGGGCCGACCGAGCCGTGGGTGCGTCACCCCGAGGGGCTGGCCAACGCCACCGAGCTGGTCGCGCTGGTGCGTGAGCTCGGCGACTTCTGCGTGGGGGTCGGCGCCTTCCCCGACCCGCACCCCGCCAGTGCGGACGCCGAGCTCGACGCCCGGATCCTGGTGGCGAAGGCCGAGGCGGGCGCGAGCTTCGCCATCACGCAGCTGTTCTTCGACGTCGCCAGCTACGTCAGCCTGGTGAGACGGGTCCGGGCGCTCGGCTGCGACCTGCCGATCATCCCGGGCATCATGCCGATCACGAACATCCGCCAGGTGGCCCGCTTCGCCGAGCTGTCCGGGGCCGACCTGCCGCGCACGGTCACCGAACGGGTGCAGGCCGTGGCCGACGACGAGCACGAGGTCCGGAGGGTCGGGATCCAGATCGCGACCGAGATGTCGGAGGCGCTGCTGGCCGCCGGCGCGCCCGGGCTGCACTACTACACCCAGAACCGCTCGCGGGCTACCCGAGAGATCTACGCCAACCTGCACCGCTAGCGGAGTCGAGAGTGACCAGCCGCTGGGTCGGCCGGGTCAGGGCCACGTAGAGCGAGCGCACGCCGCCCTGGGACTCGGCGACGATCCGGTCCGGCTCGACCACCAGCACGCCGTCGTACTCCAGCCCCTTGGACTGCAGCGAGGTGACCACGGCGAGCCGCGCGGCGCCCTCGAGGGCGGCCACGTCCAGGGTTGCCGCGACCTCGTCGGCGGTGGTCGGCGGGCAGATGACACCCACCGTCCCGGCCACCTCGGCCAGCAGGTCGCGCACGGCCGTCAGCACCGCGGCGTCCAGCCTGCCCTCCGGCGCCACGCGCAGGTCCGGCGCGACCCCGGTCGACCGGACGGCATTGGGCAGGTCGGCCTCGGGGTAGTCCTGGACGACCACGGCCGCGGCCAGCTCGAAGACCTCGGCCGGGCTGCGGTAGTTGGTGCTCATCCGGAACCGTCGGACCGGCGCGGTGCCCACCAGCTCCGACATGGCCCTGGCCGTCTCGGCCGGGTCCGGCCACGAGCTCTGGGCCGGGTCGCCCACGATCGTCCAGGACGCACTGGCCCCGCGGCGGCGCAGCATCCGCCACTGCATCGGCGTGATGTCCTGCGCCTCGTCGACCAGCACGTGGCTGTAGGTCTGGTACGGCAGCTCGAACGGGTCGACCTCGCGCGTCGGTGACAGCCGGTCGGCCGTGGTGACCACCTCGGCGTACTCCGCGTCCTCGGGCAGGAAGAGCGGCTCCTCGCGGTCCTCGGACTCCGGTACCGGTCCGAGCAGGTTGACCAGCTCGTCGAGCAGCGCGGCGTCTGCCACGGTCCAGGTGCCCCGGCGCGCGTGCTCGGTCGCGTCGGCGTAGCTCGTGGCGAGCAGGTCCTGCTCCTGGCTGGACAGCACGGGCTCGGACAGCCGGGACAGCAGCGCCCGGTCGCGGAGCCGGGCGAGAGCCTCGGGCGCCCCGACCGCCGGCCACCAGGCCAGGCAGAACATGGTGAACGCGGCCGTGTCGGTGACGGCGTCCTCGAACTCGTCGCGCTCCAGATCCAGCTCGGTCGGCCGTCCCCGCCACAGCGCGGTCAGGAGAGCCTTCTCCGCCGCCTCCCGGCCGGCGTTGAGCTTGTGGCGGGCCAGCACCTCCGCGCGGATCCGCGCCAACGCGTCCACGGCCAGCACCAGGACGTGACCCTTCAGGGTCAGTCGCAGCTCGAGCGGCACGGCCTGGGGCGGCTCGGCCACCAGCCTGCGCAGCACCCGGGCCATCCGCAGGCTGCCCTTCACGGCCGCGGTCGGGGCCGGGTCGACCCGCTCGCCGGCCAGTCTGACGACGTCGCCGGCCACGGCGCCGATCGGCCGCAGGGTCACCGACTCCTCGCCGAGGGAGGGCAGCACCCGCTCGATGTAGTTCATGAAGACCCGGCTGGGTCCGACCACCAGCACGCCACCGGACTCGAAGCGACGCCGGTTGGAGTAGAGAAGGTACGCGGCCCGGTGCAGCGCCACCACGGTCTTGCCGGTGCCCGGGCCACCGGAGATCAGCGTGAAGCCCTGGTACGGCGCGCGGATCGCCTCGTCCTGCTCACCCTGGATCGTCGCCACGATGTCGCGCATCGTGTGGCCACGGGCGCGGGACAGCGCGGCCATCAGGGCGCCCTCGCCGATCACCGGCAGATCGCTGTCGTCGGACCGGGAGTCCAGCAGGTCGTCCTCGATCCCGACGACGGCCTGCCCCTGGCAACGCAGCACCCGGCGCCGCAGGACCTGCATCGGCTCGGCCGGCGTGGCCCGGTAGAACGGCTCGGCCGCCCGGGCGCGCCAGTCGATCACCAGCGGCTCGTAGTCGGCGTCACGGACGCCGATCCGGCCCACGTAGCGGATCTCCCCGTCGGTGCGGTCCAGCCGGCCGAAGACCAGGCCCTCATGTTCGGAATCCAGCACGGCCAGCCGCTTGGCCGCCTGGAAGGCGAAGACGTCACGCTCGTACAGGCCGGTCCCGTCCTCCTCGCGCACGTAGGAGCCGCGGTCGGACTGGAACAGGGAACGGCCGGCGGACGCGACCTGCTGCGCGGTCCGGGTCGCCTCGGCGAGGCGGGTGTAGACAAGGTCGACGTGCGCCTGCTCGACGGCGAGCTCGCGCTCGACCAGGTCGTCAGCGCTCTCCGGCTGCTCGTCGGGTTCGGTCTCGCGATACGCAGAAGACAAGCTCGTTCGTCCTATCGCCGGAAAGTGGACGTCTCACTATATAGAGGTCACCTGTCCTCGGCGGCCGACAACCGGTCGTGACAGGCGTAGGAGGCCAGGGCGCCGGACAGGATGACCGAGGACGGCGCGCTGCCCGCCGGTGAGGAGGCGCTGGCCGTGTAGAGCCCGGGGAGATCGGGCACGACCGGTGGACGTCGGCGCCACTGGCGGAAACCGCGCCACGCCACGCCGGCCCCGGGGTCGGGCTGGGTGCGGGTGAAGTCGTGCCGGCTGACCAGGGTGCCCGCGGCCACCGGCCGGAGGTAGCTGATCACCGGGACGCCGCGGTCGGTGAGCGTGACCGTCTCGCGGACGCCCGCGCCGGGGCCGGGCCGCAGCTCGTGGGTCACCGTCGGCGCCTCGGCCGGGGTCAGTCGGCGGAGGTCTCGCCGCAGCCGGAGGGCCGCGTTCCCGGGCAGCAGGGCGCCGAGCCGGCGGGGGTCGGTGGTCACGACGACCGCGGCGGCGCGGGTCTCACCGCGGAGGGTGCGGACGCCGACGGCGCGGCCGGCCTCCACCAGGACCGCGTCGACCGGCTCGTCCGGGTGCAGCGCGACCCGCCGCAGCGCGAGCCGGGACGCGAGCGCCTCGGCGAGGACCGACGAGCGGCCCGTGTCCCCGGGGCGGTCGGCCGGGCCCTGGACCTGCCAGCGGCCGAAGGTGCGGCTGACCACCAGGTCGACGGCGACCCAGGCCGGCGTCCGTTCGGGGCTGGCGCCGTGCCGGTACGCGATGCTGCGGACCAGTGCCGTCAGGTGCGGCTCCGCCAGGCTCGCGGCGATCGTGGCCAGGTTGTCGCGGGCGCGCAGCCTCGCACGGACCGGACGGGGGAGCGGGCGGTGGTGCTCGAGCTCGCGCTCCAGGCCCAGGGGACGCAGTGTCTGCCAGACCTCGTCCAGCCCGTCGAGCAGGTCCCGCCAGCGGGCCGCCACGCCCGGTCCGTACGCCTGGCTCAGCACCGCGTACTGCTGGCCACGCTCGGTGGGCAGGTCGAGGGTAGACCCGTCGGCGAAGGTGTGGCGGACGGGCTCGGCCGGGACGAGAGCGTGCCCCGAACGCGCCAGCTCGGCCTCCAGCGGCCGTCCGCTCTTGCGGAACAGGTCCCGCCAGGGGGCGGGGAAGGCGAACACCCCGGGTGCGGCGTCGACCAGGCCGACCCCGGGCAGGTCGAACGCCTGCCAGTGCCCGCCGAGCGTGTGCTGCCGTTCGAAGAGCTGGACCGGGTGCCCGGCCTTGGCCAGCCGAGCGGCGGCGGCCATCCCGGCCAGGCCGCCGCCCACCACGACCACGGGATCGGAGGGGCGCGGCATGGCAGCAGCGTAGGTGGCCGGGTGGACGGGCCCCGGGTTCAGGCTCGAGTGCCACGCCCCGGGAGCCGGGACCCAGGTGCCAGGCTGGAGCCATGACTGAGCTGCCGACCGTTCCCGAACCCGCTCGGCCGCGGGTCGAGATCACCTACTGCACGCAGTGCCGCTGGCTGCTGCGGGCTACCTGGCTGGCCTCGGAGCTGCTCACCTCGTTCGGCACCGACCTCGGCGAGGTCGCCCTGCGGCCCGGTACGGGTGGGGTCTTCCGGGTCCGGGTGGCTGAGGAGGTGGTCTGGGACCGGAAGGTCGAGGGCGGGTTCCCCGAGCTCGGCCCGTTGAAGCGGCTGGTTCGCGACCGGGTCGCTCCCGGCAGGAGCCTCGGACACACCGACCGGGCGGCGGCGGCCGCCGCGCCGACGAGGACCGAGCCCCCGGAGACCCCTTGACCTGTCGGTGCCACCGTGTAGATTGATCCGTGTTCGAACAGGCGTTCCATTACCTCACCGGGAACCGGTGGGGTGACCGAGCCGGGGAAGGCTCACCGGGCCGCCTGAGGACATGGCAGCGGGTGTTCGCGGCACGCGCTCCTTGCGTGTCCCGGCGTGGACGGACCTCGACCCCCGTCCACGCCGGGGCTTCCGCCGGGCGGGCCGCCGCCCCAACCCCTGTCGACCACGTCCCCTGTCAACCACACCTCGAGGGAGAGTTCACCATGCCGTCCCCAGCCCCAGTCCGCGCTCGTCGACCTGCCCTCCCTGCCCACGCCACCGTCACCGCGGTTGTGGCTCCGGCTCCCCCCGAACCTGTCGAGGTCCGGGGACTCTCGGACGGGGCCGGACCGCCGACCCAGATCCTGTGGCGGAACGAGCTCTGGCTGGTGCGTGAGGCGCGTCCGGACCGGTGGGCTCCGGGGGCCGCGTCCTGGCGGGTGCTGGCCGGACAGGGCCCCGACCGTCCGCAGCAGACGTTCGGGCTCGCCTGCGACGAGGGCGGCCGCTGGTGGCTCCAGCCGGCCTCGACGTGAGCGGGAGCGGGCTGCCCGGGGACCTGGCGCGGGCCCGGGTCGCGCTGCTCGAGGCCGAGCGCACGGTCGCGCCCGACGACCGCTTCCTGGCCGGACACCTGGCTGCGCTGCGCGTCGCGGCTGTGGTCCTCGCGCTCGGCTCCTGCCCGGAGCGGATGCGGCGGCCCCGGAACGCCTGGCGCGCGGTGGCCGAGATCGCTCCGGGTCTGGCCGGGTGGGCGTCCTTCTACGCCGCGTCCGAGGACCGGCGCGACGCCGTCCGTGGGGGCCGGACCGGCGTGGTCAGCGCGGTCGAGGCCGACGAGCTGGTCCGCGGTACCGAGCGCTTCCTCGATCTGGTGGACCGGGCGCTGACCGTACGGTCGCAGGTCTGCGAGCCCGCCGCCGGGGCGGGTCGCCGGTGACGACGACGTGGCCGGTCGCCCGCCCAGCACTAGGCTGCGAGCCGAGACGGCCGGTCCTCGGCCGGCCGATCGTGTCCGAGGAGGGCTCCGTGGCTGAGTACCGACGACGTCGGCCCGACTCCTCGACCTTCGTACTGGACCTGCTGGCCGAACAGCTGGACGCCCTGGCGCCGGACGGCGGTCGCAGCCATGACGTCGTCGACCTCGGCGGCGGTACCGGGGGAAGCGCCACCGCGTTGGCTGGCCGCGGCCACCGGGTGACGGTGGTCGAGCCGAGCCCGGACGCACTGGCCTCGCTCGAGCGCCGGACCGCTGAGGCTGGCCTGACGGGCCGGATCACCGGCCGGCAGGGCGATGCGGCCGACCTCCTCGACCTCCTCGGCCCGGCCAGCGCCGACGTGGTCGTCTGCCACCGGGTGCTCGATGTGGTGGACTCCGCCGCCGACGCGCTCGCGGCGATGGCCGCGGTGCTCCGTCCGGGTGGTCTGCTCAGCCTGCTCGTCGCCCAGCGCGACGCCGCGGTGCTCGCTCACGCGCTGGCCGGTCACCTTGCACTGGCTCGCCAGACCTACGCCGACCGGAGCCGCTTCGACCACGGCTCGGTCGTCCGGCTGGTCGAGGCGGCCGGGTTCACCGTGGTCGCCAGCCACGGCGTAGGGGCCATCGCGGCTCTGGTGGCCGAGTCGGTCCTCGACGCCCAGCCGGGCGCTCGCGCCGACCTGGCCGCACTCGAGTCCGAGGTGAGCCAGGACCCGGCCTTCCGGGCCCTGGCGCCGCACCTGCACGTGCTCGCCCGGGTCGACTGACGCCGCCGTGGCTGAGGCTGGGAGAGCTGGGGGCGGTGAGTCGGAGCGGTCCGACGCGCCGGTCCCCGTGATCATGCACGTCGACATGGACGCGTTCTACGCCTCCGTCGAGCTGCGCCAGCGACCCGAGCTGCGAGGTAGGCCGGTCATCGTCGGAGGCTCGCACCGCGGGGTGGTGCTGTCGGCGACCTACGAGGCCCGGGCGTTGGGCGTCCGCTCCGGTATGTCGTCTGGGCAGGCCCGCCGGTTGGCCCCCGGTGCGGTCTTCCTGCCGCCGGACTTCGACAGCTACGGCGAGGTGTCCCGGGCCATCGTCGCGGTCTTCGCCGGGGTCTCGGCCGCGGTGGAGTCCGCCTCCATCGACGAGGCCTTCCTCGACCTCACGGGCAGCCTGCGGATGTACGGTCCGCCGGCCGCGATCGGCGAGCGGCTCCGGGCCACGGTGGCCGACGAGCAGGCGATCACCTGCTCGGTGGGCATCGGGCCGTCGAAGTTCGTTGCCAAGGTGGCCTCGCGGGCCGCCAAGCCGGACGGTCTGGTCGAGGTGCTGCCCGAGGACGTCGTGGCCTTCCTGCACCCGATGCCCGTGCAGGCGATGTGGGGGGTCGGGGTGCCCACCGCCCGTAGGCTGTACGGCCTCGGCATCGAGACGGTCGGCGAGCTCGCCCACGCCCCCGCCTCGACCTTGCGCCGGGCCTTCGGGCCGCACGCCGGCCGGGGTCTTCAGGAGCTGGCCTGGGGACGGGACCGGCGGCGGGTGGTGGCCACCCAGCCCGAACGCAGCATCAGCTCCCAGGAGACCCTCGGTCGCGACACCGACGAGCCGGAGACCGTCCGTCGGGAGCTGCTGCGGATGGCGGACCGGACCAGCCGGCGGATGCGCAAGGCGGGGCTGGTCGGCCGGACGGTCGCGGTGTCGCTGCGGTTCGCCGACTTCACCGAGGTGACGCGCTCGGTGACGCTGGCGACGCCGACCGACGTGACCGAGGAGGTCTACGGCGCTGCCGTCGCCCTGTACGAGCGGATGGGCCTGACCCGAGCCCGGATCCGGCGGGTCGGCGTCCGGGTCGAGGGCCTCGGGCCGGTCCGACGGGCCTACCGTCAGCCGCAGCTGACCGACCCCGAGCACGGCTGGCAGGAGGCCGACCAGGCCGTCGACGCGGCCGTGCGCAAGTTCGGTCCGACCGCCGTACGGCGTGCCGCCTTGACTCGTCCGCGCTAATTCCTGGTATCCGTTTCGCTTGGCCTGATCGCCACCTAAACTGGCCTTCGACTCTCCCCACCAGGGCAGGTCGTCTGGCCACGAAGTGTCTCGAGCATCGTCGGTACGCAGTCCTGCCGTCGAGTCCCTAGATTTGGCGCGTACCATGACGGCGGAGCGAACGACGAGACTGGCGGGAGGTGGCCGATGGCCCTCTCAGACGAGGAGCAGAGGCTTCTCGAGCAGATGGAAGCGGCCTTGGCCGCCGAGGACCCGAAGCTGGTTAACGCACTTCGGGGGACCGGCGTACGCCGGGTGCACCGCCGGCGTGCGGCCCTGGCGGGCGTCGGCTTCTTCGCGGGACTGGCGCTGCTGGTGGTCGGCATCTCGACCAACCCCGTGGTCAGCGTCCTCGGCTTCGTCGTGATGGTGGCGGCCGCGGTCACCGCGATCTACTCCTGGCAGCACGTGGGCACCAGCGCCGACCTCGGCCGGTCCCACGACCGGGCCAAGACGGCCCAGGGCTCCCGGCCCGCGGACAACCAGGGTTTCATGGACAAGATGGAAGAGCGCTGGCGCAAGCGCCGCGACGAGTCCGGCTTCTGACTTCACGGCTTCCCAGGACGCACCTGCTCAGTGAGCGGGTGCGTTCTGTCGTTCCGGGACGGCGCGGTTGAGACGGCGGGCGCTCCTGGCCGGCGTGGTCGGTGGCGCGGGCGCCTGGGCCTCCGGCTGCTCGGCCGGCACCACCGCACCAGCCGAGGAGAGCCCGATGCCTGCGACCTTCACCTACGGCGACCACCCCAGCCAGTTCGCCGAGCTCTCGCTGCCTGAGGGCGAGGGTCCCGTACCCGTCGTGGTGGTGGTGCACGGCGGGTTCTGGCGGACCGGGTACGGGGCCGAGCTGGGCCGGCCGCTGGCCCAGGATCTCCGTGGCCGGGGCTGGGCGGCGTTGAACGTGGAGTACCGCCGGGTCGGCAGCAGCCGGCAGGCCGGTGGCGGCGGCTGGCCGCGGACGATGCTCGACGTCGCAGCCGCGGTCGACGCTCTGGCCACCGACGGACAGCGGCTCGCAGCCGACCGACTGCAGCTCGACCGGGTGGTCGGGCTCGGGCACTCCGCCGGCGGTCAGCTCGTCGGCTGGCTGGGTGCGCGGCCCGGCCTGCCCGCCGGCGCTCCGGGGGCCGGCCCGGTGGTCCGGCTGCGCGGGCTGGTGGCCCAGGCCGGCGTGATGGACCTGGCTGGCGCCGCCCGCGACGGGGTCGGCGGAACGGCCGTCCCCGACCTGATGGGCGGCGGGCCGGACGCCGTGGCCGACGCCTACGCTCTCGCCTCGCCCCTGGCGCGACTGCCGCTCGGTGTCCCGACGGTCTGCGTGCACGGAAGAGCGGACAGCAACGTGCCCCTCAGTCAGTCCGAGACGTTCACCGCCGCCGCCCGCGCGGCCGGCGACGACAGCCGGCTGAGCACCTTCGCCGGCGACCACTTCGCCCCGATCACGGTCGGAACCCCCGCCTGGACCCTCTGCACCAACGCTCTGACCGGCCTGCTGGCCTGAGTCAGGCCGGGCTGGGCTACGAGCCCGGGTCAGAGCTCGCGGGCGCCGCGGCGGAAGAGAGAACGGGGGACCAGCAGGCCGAGGACCCGTCGGCGCCGGCTGAGGGGTGCGGCGAGGCCGCGCCGGATCTCGTCGGTCAGCTGCGGTACCAGGGCCGCCGCGGCGGCGTCGTCGAAGCGACGGGAGTACCTCGACCGCTCGACCAGGGTTGCGACCTGGCCCATCGCGGCAGACTCCTCGGCGTCGAGCCGGTGTGCCACCTCGGCGCTGATGACGTGCGGGGAGCCGCTGGGCCAGGAGCCGCCGTAGTCGAGCACCGTGTCGCGGATCTCCGCCCACGCGGCCTCGACCTGGTCATCAGCCAGCTGTCCGGCAGCCAGCCGGGCGCTTCGCCGTCGTACCCGGACGGTGGCGGGAGCGGCCAGCAGCAGCAGCACCAGCAGTCCGACGCCCGAGCCGGCCAGCGTCTTGCCCCACGGGAAGGTGGCGGTGTCGCCCGAAGTCGTACCCGGGTCGACCGGCGCCTGCGTCGCCTGCGCGCTCGCCGACGGCTCGTCCTCCGAGGGCTTGACGCTCGGCTCCTCCGACGGCTTGGTGCTGGGTCCGTTCGACGTGTCCACCGTCCAGGGCGGCGCCGAGCCGGTGACGCTGCCGGGGGTGGGCTCGAAGCGCACCCAGCCGTAGCCGGCGAAGTACAGCTCAGGCCAGGCGTGCATCTCGCGGATCGAGACCCGCCAGGTGTCGCCGTCCTGCTTGCCCGGCAGGAAGCCGACCGAGACGCGCGAGGGGATGCCGGCGATCCGGGCCATCATCGCCATCGAGGCGGCGAACTGCTCGCAGTACCCGCGCTTGTCCCGCAGCAGGAAGTTCTCCAGCGCCTTGTAGCCGTTGCCCGGCAGCGGCCTGACGTCGTAGGTGAAGGCGCCGCTGCGCAGGTACGCCTGGATGGCGGCGGCCTTGCCGGCCGGGGTGTCCTCGCCGCGGACGACGTCCTGGGTGAGGGTGATGAGGTCCTGAGGCAGGTCTTTGGGGATCGCGCCCGTGATGGAGGCGTCGAGCGGGGTGCCGGCCACGGCCTTGTCCAGCTGCGCGGCGCTCGGGGTCACGTCCACGCTGGTGACGCTGTAGGTGAGGTTGCGCAGGGCCGAGGCCTGGTTGGCTCCGTTGACCACGGTCAGGGAGTTGGCGTCGTAGCGCCAGTCCCCGGCGGCGTTGAAGCCGCGCGGGGCGTAGGGCATCGGGAGGTACTGCGAGGCGAAGTCCTTGACGCTGATGGTGACGTTGCGCTGCTCGCCGGTGGTGTCGCTCAGCCCGGGCACCGCCGGTAGCTGGTTGCCGGTGTTGAGCCTGATCTGCACGTTGCCCCAGCCTGAGGAGTTGAACTGGGGCAGGGAGGCCAGCCGGAGGTAGAGCCCGCCCGGTGCGTCGGTGCGGTAGTCGATGACCTCCTTGTCCTGGGGCTGGTTCAGGTTGCGCCGCAGATCCAGACTCGGGTCGGTCAGCTGCAGCGGCCCGTCGCCGCCCGCGCCGTTGCCGATGCCCAGGCCGGACAGGCTCAGCGTCGGCAGCAGGGAGCCGAGCACCAGGGTGCCGATCAGGGCGGGGACGCCGATCAGGGTGGCCGCCCGCCAGACCACCGGGGTCGCCCCCACGGTCTCGGCGGAGTCGCGCGAGAGACCGCGGGTCCAGCGGCCGGTGGTGTTCAGCCCGTCGGCGATCAGCACGGCCAGGTAGCCGATCGCGACGAGCAGGAAGCTCCGCACCCCGGTGTCGGTGCCGAGGCCGATCGCCGGGACCAGGAACAGGGCCGCGAGCGGGGCGATCGTCCAGGCCGGACGGCGCAGACCCGTAGCCAGCAGGTCGGTGATGATGAGCAGTGCCGCCACCGCGGTGGCGAAGATCAGGATGACGCCGTCGTTCGGGTCCATCGGCGTGCCCTGGGTCTGCATGTGCTCGACGCCGCCCTGCCACAGGTCGAGGTAGTGGAGGTACCAGGGGTCGCCCGTCCAGGACAGGGTCAGGCTGAGCGCGGCGCTGAGCAGCGCGCCGATCAGGACCTGCACCGACAGCACGGCGGCGGCGGAGAGCCGGGCACGGTGCAGCAGCGCCGACGCCACCCCGAGGACGAACAGGAAGCCCCAGCTCGCCCCGAGGTAGCGCAGGTCCGAGGTCAGCGGCACGAGGGTGAACCCGGCGAGGAACAGGGCGAGGACGACGGCTGCGGTGGTCCGGTCGCTGGCGCGCATCAGGCCACCGCCCGCAGCTCGCCGAGGGCGGCCCATGCGTCCGCGACCCCCAGGCCGCGCGGCACGTCCACCACCCGCCACGCGTTCTCGCGCAGGATCTGGCCGGCGAGCTCGTGCTCGGCGCGCTGCCGGGGGCTGGCCGGGGTGTCGGCGAAGGTGTCCACATCCAGCATCAACGCCATGCCCTGGGAGCGGTTCCGCTGGAGCCGCAGCAGCGTGTGCGCGTCCGCGGCGTCCATCCGTCCCAGCACCGCCACCACCAGCTGGCCGGCCCGCTCCTCAGCGGCCGACTGGACCGCGTAGTGCAGGCTCGAGGTCACCTTCGGGGTCAGGTCGGTGAGCCGGCTCATCACCAGCTCGGCCGACGCGGAGCTGTGCTGGCCCATGCTGCCGGTGATGTGCAGCGGGCCGTCGGCCTCGAAGATCTCGACGCTGTAGCCCTGGTCGAGGAAGTGCAGGGCCACCGAGGCCGCCGCCGAGATGGCCCACTCGAGCGAGCTGTGCAGACCGCGACCGGCGTGCGCGCCCACCCGGGAGTCCAGCACCAGGTTCGCGCTCGGGTCCCAGGCCTGCTCCTCGCGCCGCACCATCAGCTCGCCCCGGTGCGCGGTCGAACGCCAGTGGATCCGCCGGACCTCGTCGCCCTGGCGGTACTCCCGGACCAGGGAGTCGTCCTGCCCGACCACCCCGATCCGGTGCGGCCGGGCCTCCCCGGTGCTGCCGCCCCCGCCGGAGGCCCGCATCGGCCCCAGCGCCACGACCTGCGGGGTGACCATCACGTCGCTGGTGGCGACGAACTGCCGGTCCAGCTGCACCAGTCCGAACGGGTCGGTGGTGCGGACCATCAGCGGACCTGTCGTGAAGCGGCCGCGCACCCGGCCGAGCAGCGGGTACTCGACCTCGCGGCGCCAGCTCAGGTCGGCCTTGTCCACCAGGAAGCGGGGCCGCAGCCCCAGCTCGCGGGGGACCGAGTCCTCCAGCATCAAGATCCCGGCCGGCAGCCGTCCGTCCTGGCCGAGGGTGATCCGGCCGCGCATCGGCGAGCCGAGGGGCACCTCGGCGGGCTCGATCGCCCGTTCGCAGGACAGCCGCAGCCGGGCGCGGGAGACCATCACGGCCGCTACGGCGGGCAGGGCGAGCAGCAGCAGGGCGAGCCGCATGATGTCGCGCTGGCCGGCGACCATGGCGGTCAGCAGGCCGACGACACCGACGACGACGAAGAAGCGGCCCCGGGGAGTGAGCAGCCGCCAGGGGCGTCCCACCGGACTCAGACCCGGCCCGTGGCACCGGCTCGCGCGGCGGGGCCGGGCCGGTCGGGCAGGCGGACCGAGGAGACGGCCGCGGCGATGATGTCGGTCACCGTCCGGCGGGCCAGCTGGGCCTCGGTCGAGAGCAGCACCCGGTGCGCGAGCACCGAGACGCCGAGGGCGGCGACGTCGTCGGGGCTGACGTAGTCACGGCCGGCCAGGGCGGCGTACGCGCGGCTGGCGCGGAGCAGCTGCAACGTGGCCCGGGGCGAGGCGCCGAGCCGGAGGTCACGCGAGTTCCGGGTGGCGTTCACCACCTGCACGAGGTAGTGCTTGACGGCCGGGCTCACGTAGATCGTCTTCACCGCGTCGATCAGCCCGCGCAGGGTCGCGGCGTCGGTGACGGGCGAGAGGTCGTTCAGGGGGTCCGCCGTGCCGTGCGACTCGAGCATGTCGAGCTCGGCGCTGGGCGTCGGGTAGCCCATCTCGATCCGGGCCATGAAGCGGTCGCGCTGGGCCTCGGGGAGGGGATAGGTGCCCTCCATCTCGATCGGGTTCTGGGTCGCCACCACCATGAAGGGCGCCTCGAGCAGGTACGTGGTGCCGTCCACGCTGACCTGGCGCTCCTCCATCGACTCGAGCAGGGCGGACTGCGTCTTCGGTGAGGCGCGGTTGATCTCGTCGCCGACGACGATGTTGGCGAAGATGCCACCCGGCTTGAACTCGAACTCGCGGGTCTCCTGGTTGAAGATCGAGACCCCCGTGATGTCGGAGGGGAGCAGGTCGGGGGTGAACTGGATCCGGCGGACCGAGCCGGCGATGGAGCGGCCGAGAGCCTTGGCCAGCATGGTCTTGCCCACGCCCGGCACGTCCTCGACCAGCAGGTGGCCCTCGGCGAGCAGCACCGTCAGAGCCATGTCGACCGAGCTGCGCTTGCCCTCGATCACCGACTCGATGGCCGCGCGCACCTGTCCCATCACCGCGACGACGTCACCGAGGGAGTAGGCGTTGCCTGCCTCGTCGAGGTCGGTCTTCTCGTAGCTCAGACTCACGCCTGCCTCCGTCCGGTGAGGACCCCGCCGGCGTCGATCCGCACGTCGTATGCGTCCCCGCGCCGCGCGCGGGCGTCAGCTCCGTCGCGGTCGTGGTCATCGTATGCGTCCTCTGATCGGGACGCTGCCAAACCCTACGCGGTCCTTCAGCACGCCAGCCGGGGTCGGAAGAGCCACCGGTGGGGTGTCCGGCGTGCTCAGGGGGTGCAAGTGGAGGGAAGTGGAGTAGAGTGGTGGAAATTGGAGCACGCGGGGGCGTATCGACCGGGTCACGGCCCGACCGGGTACCGGCTCGAGACCGACTGACTGACGGGCGAGGGAGGTGCAGCCGTGTTCCTGGGCCTGCACACCCCGAAGCTCGACGAGAAGGGACGACTGATCCTGCCCGCCAAGTACCGCCCGAACCTGGCCGACGGCCTGGTCATCACGCGGTTCCAGGAGCGTTGCCTGGCGATCTGGCCGATGGCGACCTTCGTCCGGCTGGCGCAGTCGGTCGGGGGCTCCTCGTCCAGCCAGCAGGTGCGGGACTACCAGCGGATGCTGGCCGCCGGCGCCTCGGACGAGACGCCGGACAAGCAGGGCCGGATCACCATCCCGCCGCACCTGCGGGCGTACGCGGGGCTGGACAAGGAGTGCGTGGTCTCCGGCGTCTTCGACCGGCTGGAGGTCTGGGACCCCGCCAGCTTCGAGCAGTACCAGCAGGACAAGGAAGCGGGCTTCGCCAGCTTCGACGAGGGCGGCTTTCCCCAGTCCGTCCGCACCACCACCTAGCTCCACCGAACGAGCAGCACCACCCAGCAGGACAGCAGGACCAGCACCACCCAGCAGGACCAGCAGGAGATCGAGTACGCGCGGCGCGTGTGCAGAGGCTTCAACCCGAGGGTCCGACACCCTGGCGCACCTTCCCCGGTGCCAGGTGGTCGATCCGGGCCCCGGGTTGAAACCCCCGCACACGGGTCGTCTGAGCTGAAGGGTCGAGATGTCGCCGTCGGACGAGCGGGTGCACGTGCCCGTGATGCTGTCCGAGGTGGTGGCGTTGCTCGCGCCGGCACTCACCCCGGCGGATGCCGACGCCGACGCCGACGCCGCTCCCGTCCTGGTCGACGGCACCCTCGGCCTGGCGGGGCACGCGGCGGCGCTGCTGGAAGCCTGCCCGCAGGCCCGACTGATCGGCCTGGACCGCGACCCCCAGGCGCTGGCCCGGGCGCGGGTCCGCCTCGCCCCCTACGCCGACCGGGTGACGCTGGTCGAGGCCGTCTACGACGAGCTGCCGGACGTTCTGGCCGACCTGGGTCACCCTCGCGTCCAGGGGGTGCTGCTCGACCTCGGGCTGTCCTCGCTGCAGATCGACGACCCAGCCCGCGGGTTCGCGTACGCCCAGGACGCCCCGCTGGACATGCGGATGGGACGGCAGCAGCTGACCGCCGCCGAGGTGCTGAACACCTACAGCGCGGCGGAGCTGGCCCGGATCCTGCGTCGTTACGGCGAGGAGCGCTTCGCCGACCGGATCGCCCGCCGGGTCGTCGAGGCCCGCAGCAGCGAGCCGTTCACCAGCTCCGGCCGGCTGGTCGAGCTGCTGTACGCCGCCATCCCCGCCGCCACCCGCAAGACCGGCGGCCACCCGGCCAAGCGCACCTTCCAGGCCCTGCGGATCGAGGTCAACGCCGAGCTGGCCGCGCTCGAGTCCGTGCTGCCGAGCGCCGTCGCGGCCCTCGCGATCGGAGGCCGGATCGCCGTCCTGGCCTACCACTCGCTGGAGGACCGGCTGGTCAAGCAGCTGCTGGCCGTCCGCTCGACCGACCGGGCACCACGCGACCTGCCGGTCGTGCCGGCCGGGATGGGTCCCGAGCTCCGGCTGCTCACCCGGGGGGCCGAGCGCCCCACCCCGGAGGAGTCCGCCCTCAACCCGCGCGCCGCATCGGCGCGGCTGCGGGCCGCTGTCCGTATCGACGAGCCCGGCCCGAGGGGTCGCTCGCACCAGGAGGTAGGCGCATGAGCGCACTGTGGGCACCGGTCGCACCCGGGCAGCTCGGGACCGGGGAGCTCGAGACCGGAGAGCGCCGGACCGGGGCGGACCGGCGTACCGGACGGCTGCGTGCCGTCCGGACCCCCGCCGGCCGGCTTCCCCGCGCGCCTTTCCTGCTGGTGCTGATCGGTGTGTTCGGCTTGGGCATGGCCGGTCTCCTGATGCTGAACACCACCCTGCAGAACCAGGCCTTCGCCTCCCGCACGCTGGACCGTCAGGCCACCGAGCTCGCGTACACCCAGGCCGACCTGGAGAACCAGATCGACGTGGTCTCCGCCGTTCCCGAGCTCGCGCGGCGCGCCTCAGAGCTCGGGATGCGGGCCAACCCGTACCCCGCGCTGCTGGTGGTCCCCAGCGGCAAGGTGATCGGGCCGGCCGCGCCGGTCGAGGGCGACGAGTTGAAGAGCCTGATCGTCTACACCCCGGCAGAGATCGCCGCGAACAAGGCCGAGGCAAAGGCGAAGGCGGCCGCCAAGGCAGCCGCGAAGAAGGCGAAGGCGAAGGCGGACGCAATCGAGGCGAAGGCCAAGGCCCTGCAGGCGGCGAAGAAGGCCAAGGTCGAGGCCGCCAAGGCCAAGGCGGCGGCCGCAGCGAAGGCCAAGGCCGAAGCGGCGGCCAAGAAGAAGGTCGCCACCGCCAAGAAGGCCGCCACAAACGACAAGACCACGAGCACGAAGAAGAAGGCGACCACCTCCACCGCGGCGGGGCACGGCTGATGCCGGAGCGCCGTCCGCACCCCAGCGCGCCGAGCCGGACCACCACCCGCCCGGCCGCGGGCTCGCATGGGGGAGCCCATCAGCCCCGCGCCGACGGGCGCACCGAGCGTCCGCTCCGTCAGCCGCGGTCCGGGGCTCGCCCGCCCGCCCGGGGCTCATCGGGTCGGGGTTCCTCAGCGACCGGCTCGGCCCGTTCGTCCTCGGCCCGCAGCGGCGCAGCCCAGCTGCGGTCGCGCTGGGGCCACCAGCTCGCGACCCTGCGGCTGCCGCTGGCCCCGTCCGGCCGCCGGCTGCACGCCGTCCTGCTGGTCGTGGCCGTCGGGTTGTCGCTCTGTGCCGGCCGCCTGCTGCAGCTGCAGGGGTTCGACTCCTCGGCCTACGCCGCGACGTCGACGGACCAGTTCACCCGCACCCTGCCGCTGCTGCCCTCGCGCGGGGAGATCACCGACCGGAACGGGGCCGTGCTCGCCTCGACCCAGCCGGCGGTCGCGGTGACGGCCGACCCGACCCTGACCCTCAAGAACGCCGTCGAGATCGCCGGGATCCTCAGCCCGTACCTCCAGATGTCGTCCGCCGACCTGCTGCCGCTGCTGACCAAGCCGAACACCCACTTCGTGTACCTGAAGAAGCAGGTCCCGGCCCTCACCTACAGCCGGCTCTCCTCGGACCTGTCCAACCGGGGCATCTACGGGGTCTTCCGCGAGAGCGACCCGATCCGTACCTACCCGGCCGGTTCGACCGCCGCCTCGGTCGTCGGCTTCGTCAACGGGGCCGGAACCGGCGTGGCCGGGATCGAGAGCGAGCTGAACTCCTCCCTCGCCGGGGTGGAGGGCAAGGAAACCTACGAGAGCGCGCCGAACGGCAACAAGATCCCGCTCGGGGGGAGCTCGCTCACGCCGGCGCAGAACGGCGTGGACGTCCAGCTCACCATCGACTCCGAGCTGCAGTACACCGCGGAGCGCCGGTTGGCGGCCGCGGTCGAGAAGACCGACGCCGACTCCGGGTTCGCGATCACCCTGGACGTGAAGACCGGGGAGGTGCTGGCGATGGCCAACGTGCCGACGTTCGACCCGGGGAACCTGACCGCGAAGGACCAGGACGACCGCGGGAACCGCGCCGCCGCCGCGACCTACGAGCCCGGCAGCGTGGAGAAGGTGCTGACCTCGGCCGCGTTGCTCGACTCCGGTGCGGTGACCATGAAGACCCACGTGAAGATCCCGAACCGGCTGTCCTCGGGCGGCGCCATGATCAAGGACCACTACGAGCACGAGGAGCTGCACTACAACCTCCGCGGCGTGGTGGCCAAGTCCCTCAACATCGGCACCGCCCTCCTGACCCGGCAGATCAGCAAGCAGCAGCTGCACGACTACCTGGTCAGCTTCGGTCTCGGCCGCCCGACCGGCATCGAGGTGCCGGGTGAGGCGTCCGGGATCATCCCGTCGGCCACGATGGACGACGCCCAGCGGGACCGGGTCGCCTTCGGCCAGGCGCTGTCGGTCACGGGCGTGCAGGAGGCGGCGGCGATCGCGGGCATCATCAACGGCGGCATCTACAACCCGCCCACGCTGGTCAAGAGCCAGACCACCGCGTCCGGGACTGAGCTGGCGAACCCGCAGAGGAACCCACGGCGGATCGTCTCGGCCGCCACCTCGGCGTCGGTGCGTGACCTGATGGCCGCCGTGGTCGACAACCAGCAGAACCTGGCGATGGACGCCTACGACACCGGCGGCAAGACCGGCACGGCCCAGCTGGCGAACTCCAAGTGCCACTGCTACCCGAAGGGCAGCTACGTCACCTCCTACGTGAACTTCGCGCCCCTGAACGACCCGAAGCTGATGACCTACGTGGTGCTCACCCACCCCCGCAAGGGTGACACCGGCAGCGGGACCGCCGGACCGGTCGTCCTGGACGTGATGAACCAGGCCCTGCCGCGCTACTCGGTGGCCCCGGACAAGACCATCCGCAAGCCCCTGCCGATCTCGTGGTGAGCCGTCGCGGCACCCGTCCGGGCGTCCTCCGCCGGCTGCGCCGCCCCTCCGGTCGGTAGCGTCGGACCGTGCTCCCTGCTCCGGTCCCCACGCTGCGGCCGCGTGCGGCCCGTGCGGTGCCGCTCCAGGTCCTCGCGACGCTGGCCGGGTCCTCGGTCGATGCCCGTGACGCCGCCGTCGAGGTCAGCGGGATCACCCTGGACTCGCGGTTGGTCGCGCCGGGCGACCTGTACGTGGCCCTGCCCGGGCAGCGCCACCACGGCGCCACGTTCGGTGCCGCGGCCGCCGAGGCGGGGGCGGTCGCGGTGCTGACCGACCCGGCGGGGCTGGACCTCGCGACACGGGCGGGCCTGCCCGTGCTCGTCGCGGATGCCGTCCGGGCGGTGATGGCCCAGGTCGCGGCCGAGGTCTACGGCCGGCCCGCGGAGCGGCTGACCATGTTCGGCATCACCGGCACGAACGGCAAGACCACCACCAGCTTTCTGCTCGACGCCGCCCTCCGCGCGGCAGGTCACCGCACGGGCAACGTCGGCACCATCGGCTTCCTGCTCGACGGCCGGCCTCTGGACGCCGCCCGGACCACCGTCACCACGCCGGAGTCCCCCGAGCTGCAGGCGCTGCTGGCCCACCTGGCCGAGGCCGGCGCCGATGCGGTGGTGATGGAGGTCTCGTCGCACGCGCTCGTGCTCGGCCGGGTCGACGCGATCGACTTCGACGTGGCCGCGTTCACGAACTTCGGCCGGGACCACCTCGACTTCCACGGTGACGAGGAGTCCTACTTCGCCGCGAAGGCCCAGCTCTTCACCCCTGCCCGGACCCGGCGGGTGGTGCTGAACCTCGACGACCCGCGCGGTCGGCAGCTGCTGGCGCAGGTCCGTCGTACCTCCGAGCTGGAGGTGCGGACGGTCTCGCTGCTAGACGACGGGGCCGACTACCGCGCGTGCTCGACCCGGCTGCTCCCGGACGGGGAGACGGCCGTCGTCGCCATCGCCGGAGGTCGCGAGGTCACCTTCACCCTCCGGCTGCCCGGGGACTTCAACGTCCGCAACGCCCTGACCGCCCTGGCCATGGTCGAGCTCGCCGGCTTCGACGTGACGGCGGCCGCGGCGGGCCTCGGCGGGGCCACGGTGCCCGGCCGGATGGAGCGGGTGCCGATGCCCGCCGGCGCCCCGGCCGTGGTGGTGGACTTCGCCCACACCCCGCAAGCGGTCGCCGCGGCCCTGCGCGCCCTGCACGGGCGGCGCTGCGTGGTCGTCCTCGGCTGCGGTGGGGACCGGGACCCGGACAAGCGGGCTCCGATGGGCGCTGCGGCCGCCGCCGACGCCGCGGTGGTCGTGGTGACCGACGACAACCCCCGTTCGGAGGACCCGGCCGCCATCCGCGAGATCGTGCTCCGGGGGGCGCGAGCCGAGGCGGGCCTGCGCGGCGCCCGGGTGATCGACGGCGGGGACCGGCGGAGCGCCATCCGGCAGGCCCTGGCCCTGGCCGGCCCGGACGACGTGGTCGCCGTCCTGGGCAAGGGGCACGAGACGGGCCAGCAGGTCGGTGCGCAGGTGCTGCCCTTCGCGGACGCCGCGGTGGTACGCGAGGAGTGGGACGTCCTGAGCCGGGAAGGTCCCTCGTGATCCCCGTGGCGCTGGGCGACCTGGTGGCCCTGCTCGGCGTCCCGCTGACGGCGGGCGACCCGGCCGCGCTGGTGACGTCGGTGGTGGCCGACTCCCGTGCGGTGGGTCCCGGCGCCCTCTTCGTCGCTCTGGTGGGAGCTCGGGTCGACGGTCATGACCACGTCCCCGGCTCCCTCGGACAGGGGGCCGTGGCCGCGCTGACCAGCCGGGACGTGCCGGGTGCACCGTGCCTGGTCGTCGAGGACCCGCTGGCCGCGCTCGGCCGGATCGCCCGCCTCGTCGTCGACCTCGGCGCGGGTCAGGGTGGCTCGGCCGGTCTGCAGGTGGTCGGCATCACCGGCTCGCAGGGCAAGACCTCGACCAAGGACCTGCTGGCCCAGGTGCTGGAGGCGGCCGGCCCCACGGTGGCACCGGTCGGGAACCTGAACAACGAGCTCGGCGTGCCGCTGACGGCCTGCCGGGTCGCGCCAGAGACCCGCTTCCTGGTGGCCGAGCTCGGCGCCCGAGGGATCGGCCACATCGCCTACCTCTGCCAGGTCGTGGCACCCCGGGTCGGGGTGGTGCTCAACGTCGGCCAGGCCCATGTGGGGGAGTTCGGCGGTCAGGACGCCATCGCCCGGGCCAAGGGCGAGCTGGTCGAGGCGCTGCCGGCTGAGGGTTGGGCCGTGCTCAACGCCGACGACCCGCGGGTCTGGGCGATGCGGTCCCGGACCCCCGCCGACGTGCTCGCCTTCTCCATCCGCGGTGCTCCCGACGGCCCCGGGCTCTGGGCCGGGGACTCGACCGCTGACCGGCTCGGCCGGCACCGCTTCCGGCTGCATGCGCGGACGGCCGGCGGGGCTGAGGAGCGGGCCGAGGTGGCGCTCCGGCTGACCGGCCGGCACCAGGTGGCCAACGCCGTCGCCGCCGCGGCCGCCGCCACCGCGGTCGGCCTGGAGCTGGGCGTGATCGCCGACAGGTTGAGCCGGGCCGGGGCCCGGTCCCGGTGGCGGATGGAGCTGGTCGAGCGCGCGGACGGCGTGGTCGTCATCAACGACGCGTACAACGCGAACCCCGACTCGATGCGGGCGGCCGTGTCCACCCTGGCCGAGCTGGGCCGGTCGTCCGGGGGCCGGACCTGGGCCGTGGTCGGGGACATGCTGGAGCTCGGCGACACCGCGTCCGCCGAGCACGCGGACCTCGGCCGGTACCTCGTCGAGCAGCACGTCAGCCGCATCGTCGCGGTCGGCGAGCACGCGGCGGGGATGGTCGACGCAGCGCTGGCGGCCGGCGCCGACCCGGCGTCCGTGCTGGCGACCACGGACAAGCAGCAGGCCCTCGCCGCCGTCCGCGCCCGGCTGGCGCCGGGTGACGTCGTGCTGGTCAAAGCCTCGCGTGGCTTAACCTTGGACACCGTGGCCGAGGCCCTGACGGTCTCCGCCGGGTCTGGGGAGCCACGTGACCAGCCGACCGCCCGCAGTGAGGATCCCGCGTGAAGACCATCGTTTTCGCGGGTTCGCTGGCTCTGCTCGGGACGCTGCTGGGCACCGCGCTGGCCATCCGGGTGCTGGTCCGCAAGGGCTACGGTCAGCTGATCCGCGACGACGGCCCCACCTCCCACCACGTGAAGCGCGGCACGCCGACCATGGGCGGCCTGGTGATCATCGCCGCCGTCCTCGTGGCCTACTTCGGCTCGCACCTGCTGACCTGGACCGTGCCGTCGGCCTCGGCGATGCTCGTGCTCTTCCTCTTCGCCGGGCTCGGCGTCGTCGGCTTCGCCGACGACTACATCAAGATCAGCAAGCAGCGTTCGCTGGGCCTGCGCAGCAAGGCCAAGATCGCCGGCCAGTCGGTCGTCGCGATCATCTTCGCCCTGCTGGCCCTGCAGTTCCCCGACGAGCGCCACATCACCCCCGCCTCGCCGGCCATCTCCTTCCTCCGCGACGTCAGCTGGCTCGACAAGCTGCCGATCGTGCTGGTCGTCGTCTGGGTGATGCTGCTGATCGCCGCCGCCAGCAACGGGGTCAACCTCACCGACGGTCTGGACGGCCTGGCCGCAGGCGCCTGCGTGATGATCTTCGGCGCCTACGCCTTGATCAACATCTGGCAGTACAACCAGTCCTGCGCCTACACGGCCTCCGCCGGGCCCAAGTGCTACGAGGTCCGCGACCCCTACGACCTGGCGGTGGTGGCCATCGCCCTGGCCGGCGCCTGCTTCGGCTTCCTGTGGTGGAACGCCGAGCCCGCCAAGATCTTCATGGGCGACACCGGCTCGCTCTCCCTCGGCGGCGCCCTGGCGGGGATGGCGATCTTCACCCGCACCGAGCTGCTGCTCTTGATCCTGGGCGGTTTGCTGGTGATCGAGGTCGGGTCGGTCATCCTGCAGACCAGCTACTTCAAGCTCACCCGCCGGATCACCGGCACCCCGCGCCGGCTCTTCAAGATGACCCCGTTCCACCACCACTTCGAGCTGCTGAACTGGGCTCAGGTGACCATCGTGATGCGCTTCTGGATCATCGCCGGCCTCTTCGTCTCCGCCGGCCTCGGCATCTTCTACGCCGAATGGGTGGCGGGAACGTGATGTTTGGTCCTCGCTCCGCTCGGACGTGCCCGGCGCTCAGACCCGCCGGTGTCGTCGCTCTTCGCGGGACGGAAAGCGTGTCCCGCTCATCACTCCTCCATCCGGCGGCGCGCCGGACCGTGCCTGATTGGGTGCCCCGATGACCTCACCTGATTGGCTCAGCTCGGCTGACGGCGCGTCGGACTGGTCGCAGGCGCACGTCGTGGTGGCCGGGGTCGGGGTCTCCGGCTTCGCGGCGGCGGACGGGCTGCTGCAGTTCGGGGCCCGGGTCACCGTGCTGGACGATCTGGCCAGCGAGGCGAACGCCGACAAGGGCGCGTTGCTGGAGGTGCTGGGCGGGACGGTCCGGCTGGGGCCGGGGTCGACCGCGGTGCTGCCCGCCGACGCCGACCTGGTCATCACCACCGGCTGGTCACCGACGGCTCCGTTGCTGACCCAGGCTGCCCAGCGCGCGGTGCCGATCTGGAGCGAGGTCGAGCTGGCGTGGCGGCTGAGCCGGCCGGCCAAGGCGATCCCGTGGCTCGGCATCACCGGCACCAACGGCAAGACCACCACCACCCAGATGCTGGCCGCGATGCTCAGCGCGTCGGGGCTGCGGACCGCGGCGGTCGGCAACATCGGCCGTCCGGTGATGGAGATCGTGCTCGACCCCGAGCCGTACGACGTGCTGGCCGTCGAGCTGTCCAGCCACCAGCTGCACTGGTCGCACTCGCTGGCCCTGCACTCGGCTGCCGTGCTCAACCTGCAGCCGGACCACCTGGAGTGGCACGGCTCCTTCGAGGCGTACGCGGCGGCCAAGGCCGGCATCTACGAGCGGGTCGCGGTCAGCTGCGTCTACAACGTCGCCGACCCTGCCACCGAGAAGATGGTCGAGGAGGCCGAGGTGGTCGAGGGCGCCCGCGCCATCGGCTTCACCCTCGGGACGCCCGGGCCGTCCATGGTCGGCGTCGTCGAGGACCTGCTCGTCGACCGCGCGTTCATCGAGCAGCGCCGCGACTCCGCACTCGAGCTGGCCAAGCTCAGCGACGTCACCCCGTTCGCCCCGCACAACGTGGCCAACGCGCTCGCCGCCGCGGCGCTGGCCCGTTCCTACGGGGTGCACCCGACAGCGGTCCGCGACGGTCTGCGCAACGTCACCCTCGGCTCGCACAAGATCCAGACCGTGACCACGCGGGACGGCGTCCGCTGGGTCGACGACTCCAAGGCCACCAACCCGCACGCCGCGGACGCGGCCCTGCGGGCGTTCGGCTCGGATGCGACCCCGCACGCCTTCGGCGGGACCGGGCCCGACGACCCAGAGCACACCGGAGGCCCGGGGGGCAAGGTGGTCTGGATCGCCGGCGGCCAGGCCAAGGGCACGACCTTCGACGAGCTCGTCAGCGCCCACGCCGACCGGCTGCGGGGCGCGGTGCTGCTCGGCGTGGACCGCGGGGTGATCGCCGACGCGCTCGCTCGACACGCGCCCGAGGTCCCCGTGCGGGTCATCACCTCAACAGAGACTGGTGCCATGACGCAGGCCGTGGCGGCGGCTGCGTCGCTGGCTCGGCCCGGCGACGTGGTGCTGCTCGCCCCGGGGTGCGCCAGCAAGGACATGTACAGCGACTACGCCGCCCGCGGCCACGCCTTCGTCGAGGCGATCCGGGCGCTCACGGCCGGACCCGGTACGGGCCCGGCCGGGACGGCGTAGCCGAGCGGCAGAAGGAGCACCCAGGCTGTGGCGACACTGATTCCCCCGCGAGTCCCCCCGCGGGAGAGCGCCCCCACAGCGGCCTCGGACAAGCGTCAGGTGCTGGCGACCCCGCCGCGTGCCGGGATGACGCGCGAGGTGCTCGGCTGGCTGCGTGCGGTGCTCGACCGGCCGATGACGAGCTACCACCTGGTGCTGGGCTCGGTCGCGCTGCTGCTGATCCTCGGGCTGATGATGGTGCTGTCGGCGTCCAGCGTCATCGCCTACGTCAACTTCGACGGCGACTCCTACCACTACCTGAAGCGGCAGGCCGCGTTCGTGGTGGCGGGCGTCATCGGCGCCGTGGTGATGATGCGGCTGCCGGCGAAGGCGCTGCGGGCCCTGGGCTGGTTCGGGATGGGGCTGGCGCTGGTGCTGCTCACGCTGACCTACAGCTCGCTGGGGCGGGAGATCAACGGCAACCGGAACTGGCTCTACCTGGGGTCGGACGCCTTCACCATCCAGCCGGCCGAGTTCGCGAAGCTGGCCATGATCGTCTGGGGTGCGGACGTGCTGGCCCGCAAGCAGCGGCTGTTGAACCGGCCGATGCACCTGCTGGTCCCGTACCTGCCCGTGAGCGGGCTGCTGATCCTGCTGGTGGTCTTCCAGGGCGACGCGGGGACGGCGGTCGTGATGGCCGCGATCGTCGCGGGCGTGCTGTTCATCGTCGGCGCCCCGCTCCGCGTGCTCGGCCTGCTGGGCGGCGTCGGGGGCCTCGGGGTGGTCGGGCTCTTCGTCACCAGCCCGAACCGGATGCGTCGGCTGGCCGCCTTCCTGAACTCCGGCGCCGACCTCGACGGGGCCAACGACCAGACCAACGCCGGCCTGGAGGCCATCGCCTCCGGCGGCTGGTGGGGGGTCGGCCTCGGCGGCAGCCGGCAGAAGTGGGGCAGCCTGCCCGAAGCCCACACCGACTTCATCTTCGCCGTCCTCGGCGAGGAGTTCGGCCTCTTCGGCAGCCTCGTGGTGCTCGGGTTGTTCCTGGTGCTGGGCTACGCCGGCATCCGCATCGCCACCCGCTCCGACGACCCGTTCGCCCGCTACATCGCGGGCGGGGTCACCACCTGGTTCATGGTCCAGGCCCTGATCAACCTGGCGGTCGTGCTGCGGCTGCTGCCGGTCGCGGGCGTGCCGCTACCCCTGGTCTCCTACGGCGGCTCGGCCCTGCTGGCCAACCTGCTGGCCGTCGGGCTGCTCCTGGGCTGCGCCCGCCGCGAGCCGGCCGCCCGCAAGGTGCTGGCCAAGCGGTCCTCCGGCGGCCGCGCCCGGGTCAGCACGGTGGTGGGCTCGCGCACCGGCCGCGCCCGGGCTCGCGGATGAGTGCGCGCCGGACCGGACTCCCACCCTCGGTCGTGCTCGCGGGCGGCGGCACGTCCGGTCACACCTCGCCTCTGATCGCGACCGCCGAGGAGCTGCAGCGGCAGCGCCCCGACGCGCGGCTGACGGCGGTGGGCACCGCCCGCGGGCTGGAGGTCACCGTGGTCCCGGCGGCCGGGCTGACGCTCGAGCTGATCCCGCCCGTCCCGCTGCCCCGCCGCCCCGGAGTCGACCAGGCCCTCGTCGGCGCCCGGCTGTGGCGGGCCGTCGACGCCTCGCGGGCGGTGCTGCGCCGGACCCGGGCCGACGTCGTGCTGGGCTTCGGCGGCTACGTGTCCACCCCGGTCTACCTGGCCGCCCGACGGCTCGGCCTGCCCATCGTGCTGCACGAGCAGAACGCCCTGCCCGGCCTGGCGAACAAGCTCGCGGCGCGGCTCACCCGGCACGTCTACACGTCCTTCCCCGACACCCCGCTGCCGCACGCCCGCTACCTCGGCCTGCCGCTGCGCCGCTCCATCACCACCCTCGACCGGCCCGCCGCTCGGGGACCGGCGCGCACCGGGTTCGGGCTGCCCGCCGAGGGTCCGGTGCTGCTGGTCAGCGGCGGCTCCCAGGGCGCGGCCAGTATCAACCGCGCGGTGCTCGGCGCCCGGTCCGCACTGCTCGCCGCGGGGATCTCGGTGCTGCACGTCCTCGGACCCAAGAACCTGACCGAGGAGACGTCGGGGCAGACCGACGGGGCCACGGGGGCGGTCTACCGGCCGCTCGGCTACGTGGACGCGATGGAGGACGCCTACGCCGCGGCGGACCTGATGCTCGGCCGCTGCGGCGCCAGCACCGTCCTGGAGACCGCTGCGGTGACCCTGCCGACGGTCTTCGTGCCCTACCCCCACGGCAACGGCGAGCAGGCCCGCAACGCCGCTCACGTGGTCTCGGCCGGCGCCGGCCTGCTGCTGGCCGACGCGGACTGCACCCCGGCCTGGGTCGAGGCGACGATCCCGGCGCTGCTGAGAGACACCGACCGGCTGGCCGGGATGACGGCGGCCCTCCGCGGTGTTGCCCGGCTGGACGCCGCGGCCGAGCTGGCGTCGCGGACGTTGGAGGTCTCCACCCATGCCACTCGTTGACCCGGTCGAGCTGGTCCCGGCGGCTGAGCTGGGCCCGGTCCACTTCATCGCCATCGGCGGCTCCGGGATGAACGGGATCGCCACCATGCTGGTCCAGCTGGGCGTACGCGTCAGCGGCAGCGACCGCAGCGACTCCGCCTACCTCCGCGCCCTCGAGACCGCCGGCGCCCGCGTGCACGTCGGGCACGCCGCCGACCAGCTCGGCGACGCCCGGACCGTGGTGGCCTCCTCGGCCATCCGCGAGGACAACCCCGAGCTGGCCGAGGCCCGGGGGCGGGGCCTGCGGGTGCTGCACCGCAGCGCCGCGCTCGGCTCCCTGATGCTCGGCCACCGCGGGGTGGCGGTGGCGGGGACGCACGGCAAGACGACCACCACGGCCATGCTGGCCCGCGTGCTGACCGGCTGCGGGCTGGACCCCTCGTTCGTCATCGGCGGTGCGCCGACCGGCACCAAGACCGGCGGGCACCTGGGCGGCGGTGAGGTGATGGTCGTCGAGGCCGACGAGAGCGACGGCTCGTTCCTGCAGTACCCGGCCGAGGTCGCGGTCGTCACCAACGTCGACCCCGACCACCTCAGCAACTGGGGCAACGCCGAGAACTACGCCGACGGCTTCCTCCGCTTCGCCACCGCCGAGCGGGTCCGGCTGCTGGTGGTCAGCGCGGACGACCCGGGCGCGGTCACCCTGACCCGGCGGGTCCGTGCCGCGGTGGCCGGCCGTGCCGAGCCGCTGCAGATCGTCACCTTCGGCGAGCATCCGGACGCCGACGTCCGGATCAGCGACGCCGGCTTCGCGGGTACGGGCTCCTCGTTCGTCCTCACGGCCGGTGACACGGGGGGACCGGTCGCGCTCGCCGTGCCCGGCCACTACAACGTGCTGAACGCCGCGGCCTGCTACGCCGTCGCCACCTGGCTCGGGGCTCCGGAGGCGGCCGTCCGCGAGCAGCTGGACGGCTACGCGGGCACCAACCGGCGCTTCCAGCTGGTGGGCACGGTGGACGGTATCCGCGTCTTCGACGACTACGCCCACCACCCCACCGAGGTCCGCAACACCCTGCTGGCCGCCCGGACCGGCGTGGGTGAGGGCCGGGTGGTCGTCTGCTTCCAGCCGCACCTCTACACCCGGACCCGAGACTTCTCCACGGAGTTGGCGGCGGCCCTCGAGCTGGCCGACGAGGCCGTGGTGATGGACGTCTGCGGGGACCGCGAGGATCCGATTCCCGGCATCGACGGCGCCCTCGTGGCCGACGCCGTCGGCGGCCGGACCCACGTCACCTACGAGCCGGACTGGGACGCCGCGGCGCCCACCGTGGCCCGGATCGCCCGCCCCGGCGACCTGGTGATCACCGTCGGCTGCGGGGACGTCACCCTGGTCGCGCCCCAGATCGTCACCGCCCTGACCCTGACCCGAGGAGCCGTATGAGCCCCACCGTCGTCGACACCCGACGGGCTCCCGGCACCGCCAGCTCGGGCGCCTCCGTCCCCGGGCCGTTGCGCGCCGAGCTGCAGCGGCGCCGCTCCCGGCGTCGGGCGCTGATCCGGGCCGGGTTGGTGCTCGTCCTCGTGCTGCTGCTCGCGGTCGCCGGCTGGCTGGTCGGGTTCTCCTCCGTCCTCGCCGCCCGGACCGTGACGGTGAGCGGGCAGCACCATGTCACCGCGGCCGAGGTGCGCACCGCCGCCGCGGTCCCGCTCGGGGTGCCGCTGGCCCGCCAGGACCTCGACGCCGTCGCGCAGCGCGTCGCCACGCTGCCGCGGGTCGACTCCGTGCACGTGGTGCGGGACTGGCCCCACACGGTGGCGGTGAGCGTGGTCGAGCGGCGGCCACTGCTGGCCGTCCCGCAGCCGGACGGCTACGCCCTGGTCGACGGGCACGGGGTCGCGTACGAGACCAGCAGCTCCATCCCGGACGGCGTGCTGCGGACCGACGCCGATCCCACCGCGACCCCGTTGATGGTGCAGCTGGGCGTCGTCGCGGCGGCGCTGCCCGAGGGGCTCCGTGGCCGGGTGACCCGGCTGCAGGCGACGTCGGTCGAGGACATCACCCTCGACCTGAGCGGCGGGATCGTCGTGCACTGGGGGAGCGCGAGCGAGTCCCCGCTCAAGGCCCAGGTCGTGACCGCCCTGCGCAAGAAGGCGAAGACCTCGATCGACGTGTCGGCCCCGCACAACCCGGCCGTCCGCTGACCTCATTCCTCCGCGCTCGGAGACGGGACGCCTCGGCGGTGCGGGAGTCGACCTCTAGTACAGGGTGAGCAATTGCGGTGATCCGCAGGTCCGTTGGCGTGTCACCGGCTCTCAGATGGACACTCCGTCCGTCCGTCTCATAGCCTCGTGCGCAACGCCGGTCGTCCCCTCCCGAGCCCCTTCCCCGTCGACTGCAGGTCGAGACTTTCCGTGCGCCAACCAGTCGGTCCCCAGCAAGAAGAAGAGGCGGAACAACCCGTGGTCTCTGCATCACAGAACTACCTGGCCATCATCAAGGTGGTCGGGGTCGGCGGCGGCGGCGTCAACGCCGTCAACCGCATGATCGAGGCCGGGCTCCGGGGGGTCGAGTTCATCGCGGTCAACACCGACGCGCAGGCGCTGCTGATGAGCGATGCCGACGTCAAGCTCGACATCGGTCGGGAGCTCACCCGCGGCCTCGGCGCCGGGGCCGACCCCGACAAGGGTCGGCAGGCGGCTGAGGACCACGCGCAGGACATCGAGGACGCCCTCAAGGGCGCCGACATGGTCTTCGTCACGGCGGGGGAGGGCGGCGGCACGGGGACCGGTGGCGCCCCCGTGGTGGCCCGGATCGCGCGGGCGCTCGGCGCCCTGACCATCGGGGTGGTGACGCGGCCCTTCTCCTTCGAGGGCAAGCGCCGCGCGACCCAGGCCGAGTCCGGCATCGCCGGCCTCCGCGAAGAGGTCGACACCCTGATCGTCATCCCGAACGACAAGCTGCTGCAGATGGTCGACCACCAGATCGCCATCCTGGACGCGTTCAAGCAGGCCGACCAGGTGCTGATGCAGGGTGTCTCCGGCATCACCGACCTGATCACCACGCCCGGCCTGATCAACCTGGACTTCGCCGACGTCAAGGCCGTCATGTCCAACGCCGGGTCGGCGCTGATGGGCATCGGTTCGGCCCGCGGTGAGGACCGGGCCCGGGCCGCCGCCGAGATGGCCGTCTCGTCCCCGCTGCTCGAGGCGAGCATCGACGGTGCCCGGGGCGTCCTGCTCTCGATCGCCGGCGGCTCCGACCTCGGCCTGTTCGAGGTCTCCGCCGCGGCCAACCTCATCCAGGCCGCCGCGCACGAGGACGCGAACATCATCTTCGGCACCGTCATCGACGACGCGCTCGGCGACGAGGTCAAGGTCACCGTCATCGCGGCCGGCTTCGAGGGCGGCCAGCCGCCGCGCCGCCAGCCGGGGATCAGCCGAGCCCCCGCGCTGCCCAACGGCGGTGCGCGGCCCAGTACGCCCGCCGCCGGACCGGGCCAGTCCTCCGGCTCCGGCCCGTCGACCTCGGCCGCGCCCCAGCAGAGCGGCCAGTTCCCCGCCGGGGCCGGTTCCGCGCCGCGCCCGGCGGCCCCGTCGACCTCCACGGTGCCCCAGCAGCAGCAGCCGCCGGCGCGTCCGAGCCGGCCGGCCGACGACGACGATCTGGACATCCCCGACTTCATGAAGTGAGCCGCCGGCGGGCTGCCGCCGAGGTCCGCGTGTCGGTGCTGCTCCTGACCGGCATCACCGGCGCCGGCCGGTAGCCTCAGCCGCAGCGCCGTCAGGTGCTGGGGAAACTGGTTCGGCTAGGCGAGGATGGGCAGATGGCGGAGAGACTGAAGCGAGCGGCAGCGTGGCTGGGTCTGGTCACCGACGACCGGTACGCCGACTACGACGACGCCGACGGCTCGGAGCGGACCGAAGGCATCAGCCGCGAGGAGCTGCTCGGTGAGCAGCAGCGGCAGCCGGCCAGCGTCACCCCGATCGAGGCCCGTCGGCCCGCGCCCGTCGCCCACGGGTCGACCCCTGTCCCGACCTCGGGAGCCACTGCGGCGCCCACCCCTCACCCTCGGACGGCTGACGTGTCCCGCATCATCACCGTGCACCCCCGGACCTACAACGAGGCGCGGACCATCGGTGAGCACTACCGCGACGGCGTCCCGGTGATCATGAACCTGACCGAGATGGAGGATGTCGACGCCAAGCGTCTCGTCGACTTCGCGGCCGGGCTGATCTTCGGCCTACGCGGCACCATCGAGCGCGTGACCAGCAAGGTCTTCCTGCTCTCCCCGCAGAACGTGACGGTCACCGCCGAGGACAAGGAACGTATCGCCGCGGGCGGGTTCTTCAACCAGAGCTGACCGCCGCGGCGGACCGACGGTGAAGCCCGTGCCGCCGTTGCGCCGAGGGCCTACGCTGGAGGTCTCCATATCGTCGCTCGACGCCGGTTGGCCGTACAGAACAGGTTGCCTTTCCCGTGATCATCATCGGTCTTCTCATCCGCTACGCGCTGAGTGCCTTCCTGCTGCTCCTCTTCGGTCGCATGATCCTGTCCTGGGTTCCGGTGCTGGTGCGCGACTGGCAGCCGCGGGGGCCCATGCTCGTGGTGGCCGAGGTCATCTACTCCATCACCGACCCGCCGCTGCGGGCGCTGCGCAAGGTCCTGCGCCCGGTCCGGATCGGCAACGTGATGCTCGATCTGGCCTTCATCGGCCTGTTCATCCTGGTCAGCATCCTGCAGCAGGTCAACGCTTCGATCTTCTTCCGCTGAGCCGGTCAGCCCGCCGGGAAAGGCGTCACGACAGGGGCGAGTGATGTGTGTTCGCCTGCCGGATTAGGTACGGTGACTGCGCCGGGTGAACCTACCCGGTCAACTGCCGAGTGTGCTGAGGTGAAGATGTCGCTGTCGTTGGACGATGTGCGCAACAAGCGGTTCCGCATGGCCCGCAAGTCCGGGTACGAGGTGCTGGAGGTCGACGAGTTCGTCGACGAGGTCGAGGAGACCTTCGGTCAGCTCTTCGAGGAGAACCAGAACCTCAAGAAGCAGGTCGAGGCTCTGAAGGCCGCTCCCGCCCCGCAGGCGAGCGCCGCCGCGCCGGCCGAGAAGGCTGTCCCGGTGGAGAGTGCCGCCCCGGTCGAGAAGGCCGCCCCGGCCGAGCCGCCGACCGCCGCAGCCCCCTCGCGGCCCGCCGGTGAACACATCGTGGTCACTACCGGCAAGGAAGCCAGCAGCGCCGTCGTCCGCCTGGTCGAGCTGACCACCCAGCAGTCCGAGCAGCTGGTGGCCGAGGCGACCGCCGAGGCGGAGCGGATCCGGCGCCAGGCCGGCGAGCACGCGTCCCAGGTCACCACCGACGCCCAGAACCGCGCTCAGAAGGTGGAAGGCGACGCCCGTACCCACGCCGAGCGGCTGCAGGCGGACGCGCTCAAGCGGGCCGAGTCGCTGGACCGCGAGACCGAGACCCGTCGTCGGGAGGTGTTCGGCGACCTCGAGCAGCAGCGCGACCAGCTCAGCTCGACCGTCACCGCGTTGCGGAACTTCGAGGCGACCTACCGGGGGAACCTGACCCGTCACCTGCAGAGCCAGATCGAGGTGCTCAGCTCCGGCCGGGAGGAGCCGGCCGACCCGCCGGCGGCCCTGGCCAACGGCTCCGCGTCCACGCAGGGCAACGCGGGCACTCCGGCCCCCGCAGGCGGCTCGGCCACCGCCGCGCAGGACGCTTCCACCCAGGGTGGCGGCACGCAGAGCGACACCCCCCGGCTGGACGCCCTGCTGGGCGACCAGCGCTGACCTTCGCACACGCCAGACCCGCAGGGCCCGCCTCGGCGGGCCCTGCGGCACGTCCGGGCCGGTCTCGCAGAGCGTCGAGCTCGCCCCGAGGCGAGCGGTGTGGCTAAGATTCGCGCCGATCGTTGAGTAAAGCGCGGACACCGCCTACTGTCTCTGCGTCACTCCAAACCCATAAGGGGTCCTCATTGTCCACGGCACGACAGGCACCGGCGATCCACGCCCTGCCGGTGAACGACTCCGCGCCCAGCAAGCACGTCGAGCCCACGAACGCCGGCTCGCTGCCGGTCCGGCCCGGTGAGGACGCGTGGACCGAGGCTGAGCTGGCCGAGGTGATCGAGGTCCTCGAGGCCGACATCGTCCGCTTCCGCGACCAGCTGGCCACCTCGACCGCCGAGCTCGTCGGTCTGCTGCGCGACGGCACCGAAGGTGCCGGCCGTGACCCCGCCGACGTCGGCTCGGCCAACTTCGAGCGGGACGCGGAGATGTCGCTGGCCAACAACGCCCGCGAGATGCTCGACCAGTCCAAGCTCGCCCTGCGGCACATCGAGCTCAGCACGTACGGCAGCTGCGACAACTGTGGCCAGCCGATCGGCAAGGGCCGGCTGCAGGCCTTCCCGCGCGCCACCCTGTGCGTCAAGTGCAAGCAGCGCGAGGAACGCCGATAGCGCAGACGGCGGCTGAGCAGCCCCCTCTCCTCACCGTCGGCCGACGACGTCGGCTGCTCGGGCTGTTCGCAGCCGTCGCCCTGACCGGGCTGGCGCTGGACGTCGTGACCAAGATCGTCGTGGTCGACCGGCTCCCGCCGCTGGTGCCGGTCCGGTTGCTGGGGGGTGCTCTCACCCTGCGGCTGATCCGCAACTCAGGAGCGGCCTTCTCCTCCGGCGAGCACTTCACCGCGCTGTTCGCGCTGGCCGCCTGCGCGGTCCTCGTCTTCGTCGGGATCAAGCTGGTCCCCCGGATCGGCCACCCGGCCTGGGCGGTGGCGCTGGGTCTGCTGTGTGCCGGCGTGGCGGGCAACCTGTCCGACCGGTTGTTCCGCGCGCCCGGCGTGCTGCGCGGCCACGTGGTCGACTTCCTCCAGCTACCGCACTGGCCGATCTTCAACGTGGCTGACATGTGCATCACCGGTGCGGCCGTGTTGATCATGGTCCTCGCGGTGATCAAGAACGTCGGGATCGGCGGCGAGCGGTACGCCCGCAGCGAGCGGCCGCGGCGTGGCTGAGCAGCGCGTCGTCCTCGTCCCGGACGGCCTCGAGGGCGAGCGGGCCGACGCGGCAGTGGCGCGGATGCTCGGTCTGTCCCGCAGCCGGAGCGCGGAGCTGATCGGACGCGGGCTGGTGCTGATGGACGGGACCGCGGTCGTCAAGTCGGACCGGGTCCTCGGCGGCGCGATGCTCGAGGTCGACCTCGACGAGGAGCCGCGCGAGGCCACCGTGGTGCCCGAGACGGTGTCCGGGCTGCGGATCGTGCACGACGACGACGACATCGTGGTGGTCGACAAGCCGGTCTGGGTGGCCGCCCATCCCAGCCTGGGCTGGACCGGCCCGTCGGTGCTCGGGCACCTCGCGGGAGCGGGCTTCCGGATCTCCACCTCCGGGGTGCCGGAGCGCCAGGGCATCGTCCAGCGCCTCGACGTCGGCACCTCCGGGCTGATGGTGGTGGCCAAGAGCGAGCGCGCGTACACCGTGCTGAAGCGGGCGTTCAAGAGCCGTTCGGTCGACAAGACCTACCACACGCTCGTCCAGGGGCATCCGGACCCGTTCACCGGCACGATCGACGCCCCCATCGGTCGCCATCCCGGGCCGGACTACAAGATGGCGGTCATCGCCGACGGCCGGCCCAGCGTGACCCACTACGACACGTTGGAGGCCTTCGTCGGCACCACGCTGCTCGAGGTCAAGCTGGAGACCGGCCGCACCCACCAGATCCGGGTGCACATGGCCGCGGTCAAGCATCCCTGCGCCGGTGACCCCACCTACGGCGCCGACCCCGTGCTCGCCGCGCGGCTGGGTCTGGAACGTCAGTGGCTGCACGCCGTCCGGCTCGGCTTCACCCACCCCACGACGGGCGAGCAGGTCGAGTTCACCTCGCCCTACCCGGCCGACCTGGAGCACGCCCTGGACGCCGTCCGCCAGCACTGACCCGCGCCCCGAGCCTGCCTCCGCTGGGCCTGCCGAGGGGTCGACGGCCTGGGAGAAGTCGCGGCTTCCGCCCACCGAACCAGTGGGCCGACCGGTCCGGACGTGCTCAGGTGGTCCCGCTAGTGTCGGATCGTGCGAAGAGCCAAAATTGTCTGCACGCTGGGACCTGCGTCCTCAGCGCCCGAACGTCTCATCGAGCTGGTCGCCGCGGGGATGGACGTCGCCCGGCTGAACATGAGCCACGGTGAGTACGCCGATCACGAGAGCAACCTGAAGAACGTCCGTGCCGCTTCCGTGGCCACGGGCCGTGCCGTCGGTGTGCTGGCCGACCTGCAGGGCCCCAAGATCCGGCTCGGCCGGTTCGCCAGCGGCAAGGAGACCCTGGTCGAGGGCGCGACCTTCGCGATCACCGTCGACGACATCGCCGGCGATGTGTCGCGGTGCTCGACCACCTACAAGGGACTGCCGGGCGACGTGACGGCGGGCGACCTGATCCTGATCGACGACGGCCGGCTGATGCTGAAGGCCACCGAGGTGACCGCCACCGACGTGGTCACCGAGGTGGTCGTGGGTGGACCGGTCAGCAACAACAAGGGCATCAACCTGCCCGGGGTCGCCGTCAGCGTGCCCGCGATGAGCGACAAGGACTGCGACGACCTGCGCTGGGCCCTGCAGCACGGGGTCGACATGGTGGCCCTGTCCTTCGTCCGCAGCGCCAAGGACGTCGAGATCGTGCACCAGATCATGGCCGAGGAGGGTCGGCGGGTCCCCGTGATCGCCAAGATCGAGAAGCCTCAGGCGGTCGACAACCTCGACGAGATCGTGGACGCCTTCGACGCCGTCATGGTCGCCCGCGGCGACCTGGGCGTCGAGCTGCCGCTCGAGGAGGTGCCGCTCGTCCAGAAGAGGATCGTCACCGCGGCCCGGCGCTGGGCCAAGCCCGTCATCGTCGCCACCCAGATGCTGGAGTCGATGATCTCCGCGCCCCGGCCGACCCGCGCCGAGGCCTCGGACGTGGCCAACGCCATCCTCGACGGTGCCGACGCGGTGATGCTGTCCGGTGAGACCAGCGTTGGTGAGTACCCGGTCGTCACGGTGCAGACCATGGCCCGCATCGTCGACAACACCGAGTCCCACGGCCTCGGCCAGGTCCAGGACATCGACTGGGACCCGCACACCACCAGCGGCGTCATCACCAAGGCGGCCGCCGAGGTGGGGGAGCGGATCGACGCGAAGTTCCTGGTCGCGTTCACCCACTCCGGCGACGCCGCCCGCCGGCTCTCCCGGCTGCGCTCCCCGATCCCGGTGCTCGCTTTCACCCCGATCGAACAGACCCGCGCCGCGCTGACCCTCAGCTGGGGCGTCGAGTCCTTCCTGGTCCCGATGGTCGGGCACACTGACGACATGATCCGCCAGGTCGACCAGGCCCTGATCGACACCGGTCGGATCTCCGAGGGCGAACGCGTCGTGATCGTCGCCGGCTCCCCTCCCGGCGTCGCCGGCCACACCAACATGGTCCGCGTCCGTCGCATCGGCGCGCCGCTCTGATGGTCTCCGCTTCGCTCCGGCTGCGGATCGGGCCATGTCGCGAATGGTCCGACTGAGCCGGGATCACGTGCGAGCGTCGCTAAGAGAGCGCCGCGTGGTGTCTGGACGACGAGCGAAGTGGACACGCTTTCCGTCCTCTGAGCGAGGAGGACGACAGCACGTTGAGGCGCGAACGAGCGTGAGCAGGACTGCACAGTGCCGGGGAGGGGAGTCGAACCCCCATGTCCTTGCGAACAGGCGGGTTTGAGCCGCCCGCGTATACCTTTCCGCCACCCCGGCCGGAGTGGAGTACCCGGCTGATCGTGCTCCGGGCGCGGATCAGTCTGCCACAGCGGGCGAGTCGGCCTCGGTCGTCGGTCCCAGCCTGAGGGTGCGGGGGGCGCGGGCCACGAAGCGCGGGTCGTGCGAGGCGACCAGCAGGGTGCGGCCGGCGGCGAGCTCGTCGAGGACGGCCGCGAGGACGGCGGTCGCGGAGGAGTCGTCCTGCTGGGAGGTGGGTTCGTCCAGCACCAGCAGTGGAGCATCGGCCAGCAGACAGCGGGCGAGCGAGGCCCGCTGCCACTCACCGCCCGACAGGTGGCTGGCCCGCCGGTCCAGCAGCGGGCCGAGACCGAGCGACTCGGCCAGCGCGTCCACCCGGGGCTGATCCACAGCCCGGCCGCGGACCGCCGCGCTGACCTGCAGGTTCTCACCGACGGTCAGCGTCTCGAGCAGGCTCCCGCGCTGGGGTGCGTAGCCGACCCAGTGCCGACGCAGCTGCGCCCGGGCCGTCCGGTCCTGGTCGCCCCACGAGGTGCCGCCGACCCGGACGGTGCCCGCGGTCGGGTCGCCCAGGCCGGCCACGAGGGCGAGCAGCGTGGACTTGCCCGAGCCGGACGGGCCGTCGACCACCGCCCAGTCGCCGGAGCCGAGGGTGAGGTCGAGGCCGGCGAACAGCGTCCGCTCGCCGTAGCGCACGCCGACCCCGCTGAGCGCCAGCACATCTGCGTCCGGGGGGACGACGACGGGCCGCGGCGGCGCAGGCGTCTCAGGAGACTGCTCGGGCGGAGCCGCACCGGCCACCGGACGCAACAGCAGGTCCGTCCCCCGCGTCTCGGCGACGTAGCCGGTGGGTGACCCGGCGGTGAGCAGCTCGGCCGGTACCCGGACCCAGCCGCGGCTGTCGGGCAGCTGCTCCTCGGCGGTGGATCCGGGATACCACTGCTCGGACGTCCGGCCGTGCCGGATGCGCACCGCCCGGTCGGCGAAGGCGATCGTCGCGGGGTCGTGGCTGACCAGGACGACGCCTGTCCCGGTGGCCGCGATGGCCGTGAGCAGATCGTGGACGGCCCGGGCGCCGGCCGCGTCCAGCGCGCCGGTCGGCTCGTCGGCCAGCACCAGCCGGGGACCGTGGGCGACCGCTGCGCAGATCGAGACGCGCTGCGCCTCGCCGCCGGAGAGCTCGGCGACCGGACGGCCGACGAGCCCGGCCAGACCCAGGTCGGCCAGCAGCTCCGCGGCCCGCGCCCGGGCCTGTCGCCGGGACGAGCCCGTCGTCCACAGCTGCAGCGCGACGTTGTCGACCACGCTCAGCTCGGGCAGCAGGCTGCGGTGGGCGTGCTGGTCGACCACCCCCACCGCGCGCGCCCGCCACCGCCGCCGATCGGCCGCGCCCATCGCCGTCAGGTCGGTCCCGGCCACCCGCACCGAGCCCGCGGCCACCGGCTGCTCGCCGGTCACGACCCGGAGCAGCGTCGACTTGCCCGAGCCGTTGGGCCCCTGGACGAGCAGCCGCTCCCCGGCGTCCAGGCTCAGGTCGGCCCCGCGCAGGGCCATCACCGGGCCGGCGTCCCCGGGGTAGGCCACGAAGGCATCGCGCACCTCGACCAGCGGGCCGCCGGTCACCGGGGCGCTCCGGTCGTGGTGGTGGGTCGGGGGCGGCGGTACGCGCCCGCCGTCAGGACGCCGATCCCGAGCAGAGCGACCAGCAGGCCGCCCAGACCGGCCGCCAGAGCCGGCAGCAACGGCAGCACCACCCGTAGCGGGGGGTCCACCGGCACGCCGCCCGGCCCGAGCGTGAGCACCCGGACGGCGACCCGGACCACCACCACGCCGCCCAGGGCTCCCAGCGGCAGGCCGATCAGCAGCAACGTGGCGCGGGTACGCAACACGCTCCGCAGTCCGGCCGGGCGCACCCCGTCCAGCTCCAGGGCGAGCTGGTCGGCAACCGAGGTCTCCAGGTCGGCGCGGACGGCGGTCAGCAGCCCCACCAGGGCCAGCAGCACGGTGGCCGCGCTGACCAGGCTGAAGAAGGCGGTCGTCCGGCTGCTGACGGGGTCGTCGTCGATCGCGGTCTCGAGGTCCGCCCGGTAGGAGAGCCCGACGTCGGCGGCCGCCGCCGGGGCCAGCGCGGTGCGGACGGCGGGCAAGGTGTCCGCCGGAGCGCTGACCCACAGCTGCGTCACCGCCGCCGTCCCCGGCGCGTAGCGGTCGAGGAGCGCGGCCACCTGTCCGCGTTCGGCCAGCACGAACCGGCCCTGGACCCCGGGGAGCCGGGGCAGCACGGCGACCACCCGGGCCGGCACCGACTGGCCGGAGACCGTCAGCGGGAGCCGGCCGTCCGCTCCGACCCGGGCGGCGGTCGTCGGGTCGACGGCGACCGGGATCGCGGGCCGCTCGGCCGCCGGGACGTACGTGGGGTCGAAGATCACGCGGGTCCCGGCGAGGCGGTAGTCCGCCACGAGCCGCTCCGCCGAGGCGCGGACGGTGGCCCGGTCGCTGCCCCAGGTGGCCCACGACCAGTCGAGGGACCCGGCGTCGACCTGGGCCGCGCCGAGCACCAGCCGGCCGCCGGCCAGCGCACGGTCCGTCGTGCCCTCGCCCACCCCGTGCTGCCGGTGCATCAGGTGCGAGGCCGACTCAGCCACCTCGATGGCCCGGACCTGCCGGGCCGGACCCGCGGGCAGGACGCCGGTGAGCACCGTGCCCGCGTGCCGCAGCGGCACCCGCTCCTCCCGTCCGTCCGCCCGTGCCGTCCAGAGGTCGACGGTGATGTCGTCGCTCCAGCCGCGGACCGCGAAGGAGATCCGACGCGCCTCGGTGGGCAGTACCGGGCCGGACGTCGACGCCGTCCCCGACGGGACCAGCCGGGCGGCGAGCTCCGCCGCGGACAGCTTGGAGCCGGTGGTGGCGGCGAAGCGGTGCACGGCGGGCAGGGCGTCCGGGTCCAGGCCGGTCAGCGGTACGGCGGCCGGGTGCTCGGTACCGGCGAAGACGGTGACGGAGCTGCCCACGACGGGGTGCACGGCGACCCCCGGAGAGACCGCGAGCAGGGCCGGGACGTCCACGGCGTCCAGCGGAGCGGGCACGGTGCCGCTGCCGTCGATCCGGACGTCGAGGGGGACGACGGCGGCCGCCTGGTCGGCGGCCGAGGAGTGCAGGCTGGACCGGTAGCCGGCGGTGAAGACCGCGAAGCAGCACGCAGTGGCGAGCAGCGCGGCCGCGGCCATCGGCAGCAGGGCCCGCCGCCGAGCCCCCAGGACGGCGACCCGGCGCAGGACCCCCGGCTGCCCACCGGCGCCCGCGGTGCCGGTCCCGGAGCGGTGAGCGAGGCTCAGCAGCGGTCGCCAGACGAGGGCGGTCAGCAGGCCGGTGGCGACCACGAGGGACATCACCAGCTGGGTCGGCAGGCTGCCCTCGGTGGCGGGGGTGCCGCTGGTCAGCACCAGCACCGGCAGCCCGACCGTGACCAGCAGCGCTGCGGCCAGGGCCCAGCCGGCCAGCGGCGCGGCGTCCGCGGGCCACCGGGTGACCAGGACGGTCAGCAGCACGGCGGCCACCGCCAGCGCCGCGAGGACGGGCCAGCAGGAGGTCACCGCCGCGAGCGCAGCCGACCAGGGTGCACTGCCGGCGAGCCGGCCGCCCAACCAGAGCACCGACCCGGCCGCACCCAGCAGCAGACCGGTGAGGACGGCGGCTGCGGCCTGCAGCACCAGCACCAGGTACACCTGGCCGGTCCGGGCCCCCCGGCGGGTGAGCACCCGAGCCAGGTGCTGGGTCCGCGGACGCAGCGCGGCGGCGACGACCACGCAGAAGCCGAGGACCAGCAGCCCCGACGCCGTCCCGAGAGCGCGTAGCCGCGTCGAGGCCTGCGCGGCCCGGTCGGCGGCTGCGGAGACGGCGGCCTCGGGCCAGCTCACCGCGAGCGGTCCGGCGTCGCCGACGGTCTCGGGCAACGCACCGAGGACCTGCGAGACGGTTCCCACGCCGCGTCGGGCCACGGCCCCGCCGTCGATGCTGCCGTACCAGGCGGTGTTGCGGCCGAAGAGCTCGAGAGCGCTCAGTCCGCCCAGCTGGTCCGGTTCGGCCGCGAGCAGCAGCGGCGCTCCCGGCGGGGCCAGCCCGAGGCCGGTGAGCCGGGAGTCGGTCAGCACCGCCGTCCCCGTCACGACCAGTCCGAGGCCGCGGGCGGCGCGTTGGGCGGCCGTGGTGACCGTCTGGCCGACGCCGGTGTCCGGGGTGACCGCCAGCACCTCGCACGAGGTGGGCCGGCAGCGGCTCGGCAGCCGCCCCGTCGTCAGCCGGACGCCGGCCGGCAGCGGGTCGATCGCCGCCACGGTGACGTCCTGACCGGCCAGCGCGAGCGGTCGGAACGTGAGGGAGTGGGAGGGGCGCTGCACCCCGACGTCTGTGAGCGCCGCCTGCACCTGCTGGCTGGCCCGGGCTGCGTCGGCGCCGGACATGACCCGGGTCGTCACCGCCAGCACGGACCGCTCCGAGGCCGGAAGCGCGTCCACCGCCGCCGTGGTGGCGGCGCGCGAGGCGTCCCCGGCCAGGCCCGCGGCGTAGACGGGCAGCAGCCCGGCGAGGCAGCTGCCCAGCGCGAGCAGCAGCCACAGGGCGGGCCGGTGCCGCAGCTCTGCGGCGGCCAGCGCGATCTCGACCCGCACTCGCCACCTCCTGGTGCGACCAGGGTGGGCGCGGGACCAGTATCGCGGGTTGCCCGAGCCCTCGACGGCTCCGCCGGACGCCGGCCGGCCGGCAGGTAACGAGCCGCGTAACACGGGCGTGGATAGAGTGTCCGCCGTGAGCAGTGATGACACGCCAGCACGCGGGGGCGCACCGACGCGCGTGGTCGTGGCCGAGGACGAGGTCCTGATCCGGCTCGACATCGTCGAGATGTTGACCGAGGAGGGTTACGAGGTCGTCGGGCAGGCCGGTGACGGTGAGGCTGCCGTCGCCCTGACCACCGAGCTGAAGCCCGACCTCGTGGTGATGGACGTGAAGATGCCGAAGCTCGACGGGATCAGTGCCGCCGAGCAGATCGCCTCGAAGCGGCTGGCGCCCGTGGTGATGCTGACGGCGTTCAGCCAGCGCGAGCTCGTCGACCGGGCCCGCGAGGCCGGGGCGATGGCCTACGTGGTCAAGCCGTTCGGCAAGGCCGACCTGGTACCCGCGATCGAGATCGCCCGGGGCCGCTTCGTCGAGATCCAGGCGGTCGAGGCCGAGGTGACCGACCTGACCGAGCGGCTCGAGTCCCGCAAGGCGGTCGACCGGGCCAAGGGCCTGCTGCAGACCGGCCTCGGGCTCACCGAGCCGGAGGCGTTCCGCTGGATCCAGAAGACGGCGATGGACCTGCGCAAGTCCATGCGCGAGGTCGCCGAGGGTGTCATCGAGCACGGCGCCGCGGGCAAGAAGCGCTGATCCACCGACGTGTCAGAACGTCAGGGGGTCAGAGCCTTCTGAGGTTCTGACAACTCGGCCTCAGAGACCCAGCCGACGGCGCGCGGTGCTCAGGCTGGCCTGGTGCTGGGCCTCGTAAAGGTCGAACGGGTCGTGCAGCGGCCGGGCGAGCACCCCTTCCAGCCATTCGGCGTCGAGGTCGGCGCCGGCCACGTCGGTGTCCTTGCTACCCGCCTCGCTGAGGTTGGAGACGAAGATCCCGGCGGCCGAGCGGGGCAGGAAGTCCTCGTAGACCACCGGGTCGGCGCGTAGCCAGCCGTCGCGCAGCAGCTCGGCGGTCGATCCCTCGGGCGCCCCGACCCCCGCGCGGTCGGGGACGGCCGTCACCGTGCAGACGCCGAGCCCCTCGGCGTAGAGCCCGGCCTCGGTGGCGGGGAAGAACCCCGCCCAGACGGCCGCGGCGTCGTCGCCACCGGACCCGGCCGCAGCGTCCACCGCGGCCACCGCCTCGTCGTAGCGGGCCCGGCCGGCCCGGGTGAGCGCGACGCCCCGGGCCTCCACCTCGCCGAACCGGACCCGCAGCGAGCCTTCGCTCACCGAGCCGTCCGCCTCCCGGAACTGCCGCGGCTCGGCCAGCGCGCGGAAGGAGGTCTGGCGCAGCAGGACGTCGGGGCCGGCCCAGCGCGGCGGCCCCTGGATCGCGTCGATCATGGCGATCCCGCGGGCCGACATGGCGGCGTAGAGCGCGTCGATGTCCAGCACCCGCGGAGTCAGGTGGTTGATGTGCGTCGAGCCCACACCGCCGATGTCGGCCGCCACCGCCGACACCTGTTCCAGCTCGCGGTACCAGGTGCGGTCGATCGGTTCGGCCGACAGCGCGAACGAGCCGGCGGCCAGGGTCAGGAACGTCTGCGCGTCCTCTTCGGACAGTCCGCCCTCGGCCACCGCACGGTCGGCCAGCTCGAGCAGCTCGTCGGCGAAGAGCCGCCGCCGGGACAAGAACGCCTGCAGCCGCGTCGACAGGTCCGCGCTGAAGAACCGTCGGTCCGAGGTCGCCAGCACCGAGGTGAACACCCGGAACGGGTTGGCGGCCAGCTCGTCGGCCTCCAGCGGGCGGAAGGCCGTCGAGACCACGGGCACCGAGCTCGCGGACGCGTCGCGCAGGTCGTAGTAGCCGGTCGGGTGCATGCCCATCGCCGCGAAGACCCGGGCCACCTGGGCCAGCTCGGCCGGGGTGCCGACCCGGATCGCGCCGTGCCGTTCGGCCGTCACCCGGTCCAGACTGCCCAGCCGCTCGGCGGACTCGCCCGAGCGGGCGACGACGTCGGCGTTGACCTGGTGGGCCACCTCGACCAGCGTGCGGTAGGCGGGGACCTCACGCCCGTAGAGCTCGGAGAGGACCACTGCGAAGCGCGCGCGCAACGCCGTCGAGCCCACCGTGGCCATGGTTCTCCTCACTCCCGCATCGCGGTCGCGACGGCCGGATGTCCTGGGGGACGATACTGGTTGCTTCTGCTCAGAACGAGTTCCAGGAGGGCGACGGCTGTGGGGACCCCGACCGAGCACGTCCGCGACGTCGTGATCATCGGCGGCGGCGTGATGGGCACCAGCAGCGCCTACCACCTCGCCCGCGCCGGCGTGAGGTCGGTGACCCTGCTGGAGTCGGGCGAGCTGGGGGGAGGGTCCTCGGCCAAGCCGCTGGGCGGGGTCCGTGCGGTGTTCTCCGACCCGGCCAACATCGCCCTTGGCGCCCGCAGCCTGGCCGCGTACACCCGCTTCGGCCGTGAGGTCGGGGTCGACATCGGGCTGCAGCAGGTGGGCTACCTGTTCGTCATCCGGAACGCCGCGGACGTGCCCGCCTTCGAGCACAGCGTCGCGCTGCAGAACGCGATGGGGGTGCCCACCCGGATCATCGGCCCGGCCGAGGCCGTCGCCCAGTGTCCCTACCTCTCGGGTGAGGACCTCGTCGCCGCCGTCTGGTCCCCGGACGATGGCTTCGCCCGGCCTGCCGACGTGGTCCGCGGCTATGCCGCCGGCGCTACCGGCCTCGGCGTGGAGATCCGTACCGGGGCCCCGGTCAGCGCGGTCGAGGCGACGCCCGACGGTCGGGCCCGGGTGCACACGACCGACGGGGTCTACCGGGCCTCCGCCGTGGTCTGCACCGCCGGAGCGTGGTCGGGCCGGGTCGCGACGTTGGCGGGGGTCGATCTGCCCATCCACCCGTTGCGCCGTCAGGTCGCCTTCACCGCACCGCTGACCCCGCCCCCCGGACGGGTGCCGTTCACCATCGACTACTCGACCACCGCATACTTCCACGGCACCGAGGACGGCGGCCTGCTGATGGGCTGGGCCGACCCGCTCCAGACGCCGGGCTTTGGTCGCGAGGTCAGCACCGACTGGCACGAGTCCCTGCGCGCGGCCGTCCGGACGATCGCGCCGGGGGTGGCCGACGCGCCCCTGGTCAGCGGCTGGGCCGGCCTGTACGAGATGACGCCGGACTGCAACGCCGTGATCGGTGAGAGCGACGCCGGCTTCCGGTTCCTCTACGCCGCGGGCTTCTCCGGCCACGGCTTCCTGCAGGCTCCGGCGGTGGGGGAGTGCGTCACCGACCTCTACCTCCGTCGGCGGCCGGTGGTCGACGTGTCCGGCTTCGCCCTCGAACGCTTTGGCCAGCCGGCGGTCCGGACCGAGCTCGCCATCGTCTGACCCGGCCGCGCCGCGCCGGCCGCACCCGTATCCCGTATCCCGTACCTGATCCTCAAACCCGCAACACCCACGAAGGACAACGACATGACCTCCACCCTCACCCGCCCCGGCTCCAGCACCGACCAGCTGAAAGATCGGGCCGCTGCCGCCCTCGCGCGCTGCGGGGCCGACCCGGAACGGCTGCCGGGCACTCGTCGGCTCCCCGTCCGGTCCCCGATCACGGGCGGCGTCGTCGCCGAGGTCCCGATGGCCGATGCCGGCGACCTCGACGAGGTGATCGCCACGGCGCACCGCGCGTTCCTCGCCTGGCGGGCGGTCCCGGCCCCCGTCCGCGGGTTCCTGGTCAAGCGGCTGGGCCAGCTGCTGAACGAGCACAAGAGCGACCTCGCCGACCTGGTCGGCATCGAGGCCGGCAAGATCCGCTCCGAGGCCCTCGGTGAGGTCCAGGAGATGATCGACATCTGCGACTTCGCGGTCGGTGTCTCACGCCAGCTCGAGGGCCGCACGATGCCCTCGGAGCGTCCCGGGCACCGGCTGATGGAGACCTGGCACCCCCTGGGCGTGGTTGCCGTCATCTCGGCCTTCAACTTCCCGGCCGCGGTCTGGGCCTGGAACACCGCCCTCGCCCTGGTCTGTGGCGACACCGTCGTCTGGAAGCCGTCCGAGGCCACCCCCCTGATCGCGGTCGCGGCCTCGGCACTGCTCGAGCGCGCCGCCGCCGAGATGGACGCCCCCGAGCACCTGAACACCGTGGTGGTCACCGACGCCGCGGGTGCAGCCCCGCTGGTGGACAGCCCGCTGGTCCCGGTGGTCAGCGCGACCGGCTCGGAGCGGATGGGTGCGGCGATCGCGCCCCGGATCGCGGCCCGCTTCGGCCGGGCCATCCTCGAGCTGGGTGGCAACAACGCGGCCGTGGTCAGCCCCTCAGCCGACCTCGACCTGGCCGTCCGGGGCATCGTCTTCGCCGCCGCCGGCACCGCCGGCCAGCGCTGCACCACCCTGCGTCGGCTGATCGTGCACGAGTCGGTCCTGGACGAGGTGGTCGAGCGGGTGGCGAACGCGTACCGGAACCTGCGGGTCGACGACCCGTTCGCCGACCACGCCCTGGTCGGCCCGCTGATCAACCGGGCAAGCTATGAGGCGATGCAGTCGGCGTTGGAACAGGCGGTCGCGGCCGGCGGTCGGGTCGTGGTCGGCGGCGACCGGGTGGACCAGGGGAGCGAGGACGCGTACTACGTCCGGCCCGCGCTGGTCACCATGCCCGAGCAGGCCGGCATCGTCCACCGGGAGACCTTCGCGCCGGTCCTGTACGTGATGTCCTACGCCACCTTCGACGAGGCTGTCGCGCTGCACAACGAGGTCCCGCAGGGACTCTCGTCCAGCATCTTCACCTCCGACCAGCGCGAGGCCGAGCGCTTCATGGCGGCCGAGGGTTCCGACTGCGGCATCGTGAACGTCAACATCGGCACCTCGGGCGCCGAGATCGGCGGCGCCTTCGGCGGCGAGAAGTCCACCGGCGGCGGCCGCGAGTCCGGCTCGGACGCCTGGCGCGGCTACATGCGCCGGGCCACCAACACCGTCAACTACTCCTCCGAGCTTCCCCTGGCTCAGGGCGTCGACTTCTCCTGACCCCTGACCGCCGACCGCCGACCGCCGACCGCCGACCCACCCTGAGCTGGGTCCTGACCCCCACTTCACAGGGGGTCGGTGCACCTCACAGCCTTTGGAGCGGGCGCAAAGGGCACCTCGAGCCTGTGACGTGGGGGTCGGCCGACGCACCCGGGGGCTGGCGGGTCAGGCGGGACCAGCAGCAGGGTGGGTGAACCGGGGGCGGCCGACGAAGAGGGCGACGACCGCCTGCAGGGCGGCGACCACCGCCACGGCGACCAGGGTCGAGCTCCAGCCGGCCGTCAGCCGGAAGAGCAGACCGGCGCCGAGGGGGCCGGCGACGGCGAGCAGGTAGCCGACGCTCTGGACCATGCCGGACAGCTGGGCGGTGTGCCGGGCGCTCCGCACCCGCTCGCCCACCAGGGCCAGGGCGACGACGAGTGAGCTGCCGCCGCCCAGACCGGCGAGGACGACCCAGACGAGCAGCCAGGACGGGGCCAGCAGCAGGCCGAGGGCGCCCAGCAGCACGGGGACGCTGACGGCGACGCCGACCAGCCGGTGGTCGGCGCGGGCGCGCATGAACGCCGTCACGCCGAGACCGGCCGGGATGCCGATCAGCTGGTAGAGGACCAGGTGCCAGCCGGCGGTGGTGGAACTGACTCCCCGGCTGACCTCGATGGTCGGCAGCCAGGTCACGAGCAGGTAGAACGTGGTGGCCTGGGTGGCCATGAACGCCGTCACCTGCCAGGCGACGGACGAGGACCACATCGAGGACTCCCGACGCTCCCGTGTTCCTCCCCCGATCTGGCGGGACCGCGACGTCGGGGCCCCCGCGCCGCGCCCGAGGCAGCCAGAGAACGGCCACCACGACGCTCAGCAGACCCCAGACGGCCACCGCGACCCGCCACCCGTACCGGTCCGCGAGCGGGACGGCGAACCCGGACGCCGTGGCGGCACTCACGCTCAGCACCGCGGAGTAGATGTCGGTGACCCGAGGGACGTCGGTGGCGAAGTCACGCCGCACGATGACGGGGACGGCGACGTTGGCCACCGCGATCGAGGCTCCGAGCAGGGCTGTCCCGACCCCGAGGGTAAGCAGGCCGCCGGGCAGCGACCTGAGCACCGTGGCCACGACCAGCGCCAGGGTGGCGACGAAGACCACCCGGTCCGCACCCCACCGGCGTACCGGCAGGTGCACCAGCGGCGACACGGCGGCGAAAGCCAGCAGCGGTGCCGCGCCCAGCAGCCCCAACGCGGTGGCCCCGAGTGAGAGGTCAGCCCCGATGACCCCGACCAACGGCCCGATGACGGTGATGGTCGGCCTGAGGTTGGCGCCCACCGCCACGACGGCGAGCAAACCCTTCCCGCGCACTGGGCTCCTCGGTCGTCGTGGTCGGGGACCGGTCCGGCCCGGCGGTTGCGCGGGAGACTAGCAGCCTGCCCGGGCCCCACGAAGCGACGCTCATCCCCATAGCCGACACAGATATTTCCCCGGCCAGAGGCACAACTGGGTTGAAACTTTGCGTGCCGGAGGCTTAACGGAGTCGCAACGTTGTGGTTACATGCCTAGGCGAGGCTGCACGAGTCTCGCTCAGCACTCGGGAGCCGACACCGTTCGTCACGTCGGTGCCCTGCCGGGCTGGGCGTGCGGGCTTTCGATGACGAGAGGTCCGGTGAGCGCACACTGCGCTCCGCCGCGTTTTCCTGAGGAGGAGTTTTGCCAGCAAGAACGATCACCCGCATCATCGCCCTGGGGGCGGTGGCGGCCCTGTCGATGACGGCCTGCGCCAAGAGTGGCGACACCGGCAGCGGGGGAAGCGGCAGCAAGGACCTGGTGATCTCCACCGACCTGCCCCTGCAGGGCTCGAGCGCGACCCAGTCCGACGACACCAACAAGCTGATCCAGCTGTACCTGGACCAGGTGGGCGGCAAGGCCGGCGACTACAACATCACCCTCAAGCCCTACGACGACTCGACGGCGGCCAAGGGCGCCTGGGACGACGCGGCCTGCGCGAAGAACGCCGTCGACCACGTCGCGAACACCGCGGAGGTGGCGGTGATGGGCACCTTCAACTCCGGCTGCGCCAAGATCGAGGTCCCGACGCTGAACAACGACAGCACCGGCCCGATGCTGATGGTCAGCCACGCCAACACCAACGTCGGGCTGACCAAGAAGTGGGACACCGGCGAGCCCGACAAGTACTACCCGACGGGCACCCGGAACTACGCGCGCGTCGTCACCACCGACGACTACCAGGGCCAGGCGGCGGCCACCTTCGCGGCCGATGACCTCAAGGTCAAGAAGGCCTTCGTGCTCAACGACAACCAGACCTACGGGCTCGGAGTCGCCAAGTCCTTCGCCACCTCGGCGAAGGCGGCCGGCATCGAGGTCGTCGGCGAGCAGTCGTGGGACGCCAAGCAGCCCAACTACACCGCCCTGTTCCAGGCGGTGAAGGCCTCGGGTGCCGACCTGGTCTACCTCGGCGGGATCTACGACAACAACGGTGGTCAGCTCATCAAGGACAAGGTCGCGGTGCTGGGTGACAACAGCAAGGTCAGGCTGTTCGCGCCCGACGGCTTCACCGGCTACGACGACCTGCTCAAGCTGCCGCAGGCGGCCGGCATGAACCTCACCTTCGCCGGTCTGACCCAGGACCAGCTCACCAAGGCCGGGGGCGCCAGCGTCAAGCTGCTCGACGCCTTCAAGGCGAAGTACGGCAAGGTCCCGCAGGGCAGCTACCCGCTCTACGGCGTCGCGGCCACGCAGGTCATCCTGGCGGCCATCGCCAAGTCCGACGGCACCCGGAAGAGCGTCACCGAGCAGGTGCTGGGCGGCGAAGGCATCACGATCCCCCAGGCCGAGTCGGTGACGGGCAAGGAGATCAAGATCGACCCGACGACGGGCGACACGACGGCGAAGGACATCACGGTCGAGATCGTCAAGGACAACGAGGAGACCTTCGTCAAGGCCGAGACGGTCCAGTAAGCAGCAGGAGCCGCCGGGTCCGGGTCCCACCGGACCCGGCGGTGCTCGTCCGCCTCCTCCCGCACATCAGTCGATGACCCGAACGTCTGCGAAAGGTTGACACGCAATGGCCGCAACGACCCTGGTGCTGGGTGGTACGCAGAGGAAGGCCAAGGTCCGGCTCGGTCCACTGGTGGAGCGGGTGCTCGGCTACATCATCCTCGGTCTGGTCCTGGTCTGGCTGGTGGCCAACATCGTCGCCGACCCGGGCCGGTTCCTCGGCACCGCGCTCGTCGGCCTGCAGAACGGTCTGCTCTACGCCCTCGTCGCCCTGGGCTACACGATGGTCTACGGCATCATCGAGCTGATCAACTTCGCGCACGGCGACCTGTTCATGCTCTCCACCATCGTGGCCGCCGGGGTGATGGTGGGCATCCTGGGCGTCGGGCAGCTCTCGGTCGCCAGCATCCTCCCGCTGGTCATCGCGCTGATCGTCTGCATGGCCTTCGGTGGGCTGGTGAACGTCTCCGCGGAGTTCCTGGCCTACCGACGGCTACGCTCGGCCCCCAAGCTCGCCCCCCTGATGACCGCGGTGGGCTTGAGCTTCATCTTCCGTGGGGTGGCCCAGCAGGACTACGTCAACGGCTCGGCCCAGAAGAACTGGCCGATCACCTGGGGCGGCCCCGTCATCGAGGGCGTCTACCTGTACAAGCTCGTCATGGTGCTGGCGGTGACCGTCCCGCTGCTCCTGGCGATGACCTACATCGTGTCCAAGACCAAGATGGGCAAGGCGATGCGCGCCGTCGCGCAGGACCAGGACGGCGCCCGGCTGATGGGGATCAACGTCAACGGCACCATCTCGTTCGTGTTCATGCTGGGCGGTGCCCTCGCCGGTGCGGCCGGCGTCCTCTACTTCCTGTGCCAGACCCAGACCTACTACGACACGGGCACCCAGCTCGGCCTGATCGCCTTCACCGCCGCCGTCCTCGGAGGCATCGGCAACCTGACGGGCGCGGTCGTCGGCGGCCTCGCCATCGGGATCGTGCAGGCCCTGAACGAGGGTGGCGCCTACGGGCTGGGCTCCAACTGGTCCCAGACCGTCGTCTTCCTCATCCTGATCGTGCTGATGGTGTTCAAGCCCGAAGGCATCTTCGGCCGGCCCACGACAGAGAAGGTGTAACGCCATGTCGGCAGCTTCTGCGGTGCACGTCGGGCCCCAGCGTTCGCTCCGTCGCTTCGCGTGGCCGATCGGCTACGTCGTCGTGATCCTCTTCCTCTTCCTGCTCTACCAGACGATCCTGCCCAGCCTGGTGAAGTCGGTCTCGGCTCCGGTGGTCGCGTGGCTGCCCGTCGCCACCATCAACGAGTGCCTGATGTGGGCGATCATGGCTCTCGGGCTCAACGTCGTGGTCGGCTACGCCGGCCTGCTCGACCTGGGCTACGTCGCCTTCTGGGCCCTCGGTGGCTACACCGCCGGTTGGCTGATGGCCTACCCGTTCAACTGGACCTGGACCTTCCACCTCTTCTCCCCGGTGAAGTCCACGGCTCCGGGCACCCACATCAACTTCTGGATCGTCATCCTGGTCGCCGGCGTGCTCTGCGCCATCCTCGGCCTGATCATCGGTGCGCCGACGCTGCGGCTGCGGGGTGACTACCTGGCGCTGGTCACGCTCGGCTTCGGTGAGGTCATCACCCAGTTCTTCCGCAACTCCAACAACATCGCCGGCTTCAACGTGGCCAACGGTGACCCGGGCATCTCCTCCATCGACCCGATCGGCACCGGTCCGCTCGGCGCCGCCGGGATCGCCCCGAAGCTGTTGACCAACTCCGCGGCCGGCAACATCTGGAAGATCCTGGTACTGGGCTTCCTGGTCGGCATCTGCATCTTCGTCTCGCTCCGGATCCGCGAGGGCCGGCTCGGCCGAGCCTGGCTGGCCATCCGTGAGGACGAGCTGGCCGCCAGCATGATGGGCGTCCCCCTCGTCCGCACCAAGCTGCTCGCCTACGCGGTCGGAGCCTTCTTCGGCGGCATCGGGGGTGTGGCCAACGCCTCGGGCATCACGACGGCCGTCTCGCCGTCAGGCTTCGACTTCGGCAAATCGGTGCTGGTGCTGCTGATGGTCGTCCTCGGCGGGATGGGCAACGTGTGGGGGGTCACCATCGGCGCCTTCCTGCTGTCCTGGCTGAACGGCAACGGCCTCAAGCAGATCGGCGTCCAGGCCGACTCGTTCTTCGGCACCCACCTCGAGGCCACCCTGCCGCGTTACAACTACATCATCTTGGGCCTGCTGCTCGTGCTGATGATGCTGTTCCGTCGCGAGGGCCTGATCCCCGAGGGCCGCACCAAGGCCTTGATGAAGACACCCTCGAGAACCGAGGCCGAGTCCCTCGGTGCCGACAGCCTCGAAGCCGCCGCCGAGACCGAGGCGGTCGAGCACGCCGACGCCGGCTCCGACGCCAAGATCGTGGCCTCGGCCGCGGCGGTCAGCGGCGTCCAGGCCCACTCCCGCGGGGAGGACGACCGATGACGGAGTCGCTGGCCGACGCCACCCAGCTCGGCGGCACACCGAACAGCCCGGACGCCCCGTCGGGTGGTCCGAGCGACCAGGGCCCGGTGAGGCGCGACGTCTCGACCTCCGGGCTGGACCCGGTGGAGGCGAACGTCCTCTACGCCGACCACATCACCATCCGCTTCGGCGGTCTCGTGGCGGTGAACGACGTCTCGTTCGCCATCCCGCCCAAGTCGGTGATCAGCCTGATCGGGCCGAACGGTGCCGGGAAGACGACCTTCTTCAACGTCCTCACCGGTCTCTACGAGGCCTCCGAGGGCACGGTCTACCTGAACGGCCGCGACGTCACGGCGGTCAAGCCGCACAAGCGGGCCTCGATGGGGATGGCGCGGACCTTCCAGAACATCCGCCTGTTCGGCCTGATGACGGCCGAGGAGAACGTGATGGTCGCCATGCACCCGCACCTGAAGGCCGGGGTGTTCTCCACCATCATCCGGACGCCCGGGCAGCGACGTGAGGAGCGGCAGGCCCGCGACACCGCGCGTGAGCTGCTCGAGTACGTCGGCATCGGCCACGCGGAGGGCGAGTTGGCCCGCAACCTCTCCTACGGCGACCAGCGGCGGCTCGAGATCGCCCGGGCGATGGCGCTGCGCCCCAAGATCCTGCTGCTGGACGAGCCCACGGCGGGCATGAACCCGCAGGAGTCGTCGAACTTCAACGACTTCGTCTACCGGGTCCGCGACGAGCGCGACATGTCCGTCCTGCTGATCGAGCACGACATGAGCGTGATCATGAAGATCAGCGAGCGGATCACGGTGCTCGACCGCGGCAACATGATCGCCGAAGGCACCCCGGACGACATCCGCAACAACCAGACGGTGATCGAGGCCTACCTCGGCAAGACCGGTACCCGCGAGGGAAAGAGGCAGCCGAAGTGAGCACCGAGGTCGTTCCCGGGACGGGCACCGCTCGTGGCAAGGGTGTCGACGCCCTGCTGGAGCTGAAGGGCGTCAACGTCAGCTACGGCAACATCGCGGCGGTCAAGGAGCTCTCGCTGACGGTGTACCCCGGCGAGATCGTGACGCTGATCGGCTCCAACGGGGCCGGGAAGTCGACCACCCTGCGGACCATCTCCGGCCTGCTGCGGCCGCGGTCGGGGGATGTGGTCTTCGAGGGCAAGCGGATCAACGGCGTGCCCGGCCACGACGTGGTCAAGCTCGGGATCTGCCAGTCGCCGGAGGGCCGCAAGATCTTCCAGCGGATGACGGTCTCGGAGAACCTCGACCTCGGCGCCTACACCCGCAAGGACACCGCGAAGATCGCGGAGGACCGGGAGAACGTGCTCGAGCTCTTCCCGCGGCTGCGGGAGCGGATCGACCAGAAGGCCGGCACCATGTCCGGCGGTGAGCAGCAGATGCTGGCGGTCGCACGGGCGCTGTTGGGCAGCCCGCGGCTGCTGCTGCTCGACGAGCCGTCGATGGGTCTGGCGCCGGTGCTCGTGGACGTCATCTTCGAGACCATCGAGCGGATCCGGGCGCAGGGCACCACCGTGCTCCTGGTCGAGCAGAACGCGCTGGCCGCCCTCGAGATCGCCGACTACGCCTACGTGCTCGAGTCGGGCCGGCTCAACCTCGAGGGGCCGGCGGCGGACCTGCTGGACGACCCGTCGGTGACGGCCGCCTACCTCGGCGGCCACTAGCACTCATCGTCGGTCCGGCACCACCTGGCAGGTCAGCCGCCCGGTGCAGACGCGCTGGCCGTCGTCGTCGACCAGCACGACCTCGTACGTGGCGACAGTCCGCCCGAGCCGCAGGGCAGTGGCCGTCCCGGTGACCCAGCCCGAGCGGGCAGTGCGGTGGTGGGTCGCGTTGAGGTCGACGCCGACCGCCACGTAGCCCTCACCGGCGTGCAGGTTGGCTCCGATGGAGCCGAGCGTCTCGATCAGGACGCCGGACGCGCCGCCGTGCCACAGCCCGAGCGGCTGGGTGTTCCCCGTGACCGGCATCCGCCCGACCACCCGCTCCGCGCTCAGCTCGATCGGCTCGAAGCCCATCTTGAGGTCGAGGGCGCTGGGTAGCAGGGCGTACCAGTCGGGCAGGTCGGGTGTGGTCACCCGCGACAGCCTAGGGAACGCAGGCTGTCGACACGTCGGGGGCGGAGTCGCCACGGAAGGGTCAACACTGCCGGACCGGCACTGTCAGTGGCCGCAGATAGAGTCGCCCCGTGCCTGGAAGAACCGCCCCCGTCAAAGCTGCCCCGGGATCCCGGGCCGCCAAGAACGCGGCCGCGGCCGCCGCAGCGCCGCCCTCACGTCCCAAGCTGCTGCTGATCGACGGTCACTCGGTGGCCTACCGCGCCTTCTTCGCGCTGCCGGTGGAGAACTTCTCGACCCAGACGGGCCAGCACACCAACGGCGTCTTCGGCTTCACCTCGATGTTGATCAACGTGCTGCGCGACGAGGCGCCCACCCATATCGGAGTGGCGTTCGACGTGTCGCGGCAGACGTTCCGCTCCGAGCTGTACACCGAGTACAAGGCCACCCGCAGTGCGACCCCGGACGAGTTCAAGGGTCAGCTCGACCTGGTCAAGGAGGTGCTCAAGGCCCTCAACATCCCCTACGTGGACAAGCCCGGCTTCGAGGCCGACGACGTGATCGGCACCCTGGCCACCCAGGCCGAGGCGCAGGGCTTCGACGTGCTGATCTGTACCGGCGACCGGGACGCCTTCCAGCTCGTGACCGAGAACGTCACGGTCCTCTACCCACGCAAGGGCGTCTCCGACCTGGCCCGGATGACTCCGGCCGTGGTGGAGGAGAAGTACTTCGCCACGCCGGCCCGCTACCCCGACCTGGCGGCCCTGGTGGGGGAGACCAGCGACAACCTGCCGGGTGTGCCGGGTGTCGGCCCCAAGACCGCGGCCAAGTGGCTGGAGACCTACGGCAGCCTGGAGGAGCTGGTCGCCCACGCCGGCGAGCTCAAGGGCAAGGCCGCGACGGAGTTCCAGGCCCGGACCGAGTCCGTGCTGCTCAACCGCCAGATCAACGCGCTGGTCCGCGACCTCGAGCTGCCGCTCAGCGTCGACGACATGGTCCGCCAGCCCTGGAACCGCGAGGCCACCCACCAGCTGTTCGACGGCCTGGAGTTCCGGGTGCTTCGAGACCGGCTGCTGGAGGCGCTGCCGAACGAGGACGAGATCGTCCCCGAGGGCGGGTTCGAGCTGACGGGGGAGGTGCTGGGGGCCGACCAGCTGACGGCATGGCTGTCCGAGCACGCGGCCGGCGCCCGGACGGGGCTGGACGTGATCGGGCACTGGGGCTCGGGGACCGGCGACATCACCGCGCTCGCCCTGGCCGCGGGTGACGGGGCTGCAGCCTACGTCGACGTGCTTGCCCTGACGCCCGCGGACGACCGCGCGCTGGCCGGTTGGCTCGCCGACCCGACCCGCAGCAAGGCGATGCACGACGCCAAGGGCGCGCTGCTGGCGCTCTGGGCTCGGGGCTGGGACCTCGACGGGCTCACCTCCGACACCCAGCTGGCGGCCTACCTGACCCGGCCCGACCAGCGCACCTTCGACCTGGCGGACCTGACGGTGCGCTACCTCAAGCGCGAGCTCCGGGTCGAGGGCGTGCCGGACGCGCTGGACCCCGAGCAGGACACGCTGGACTTCGGCGACGACGACTCCGGCACCCGGCTGGCGGCCGAGGCCGCGATGGTCCGGGCCAGTGCGGTGATCGACCTGGCCGACGCCCTGGACGCCGAGATCGAGCAGCGCAACGGCAGTAGCCTGCTGAACGGGGTCGAGCTGCCGCTGTTGCGCACCCTGGCCCGGATGGAGCAGATCGGCGTCGCCGTCGACCTGAATCACCTTGAGGCCCTGGAGTCCGACTTCGGCGCGACGGTGACCCGGGCGGCCAACGACGCGTACGCCGTGCTCGGCAAGCAGATCAACCTCGGCTCGCCCAAGCAGCTGCAGGTGGTGCTCTTCGACGAGCTCGGCATGCCCAAGACGCGCCGGACCCGGACCGGTTACACCACCGACGCGGACGCCCTGCAGGCGCTGTACGCCAAGACTGAGCACCCGTTCCTGGCGCACCTGCTGGTGCACCGGGACGCCATCCGGCTCAAGCAGACCGTCGAAGGCCTGCTCAAGTCGGTGGCCGACGACGGCCGGATCCACACCACCTACGTGCAGACCATCGCCGCGACCGGGCGGCTCTCCAGCACCGACCCGAACCTGCAGAACATCCCGATCCGGACCGAGGAGGGCCGCCGGATCCGGCAGGCGTTCGTGGTCGGGGAGGGATACGAGGCCCTCATGTCGGCCGACTACTCCCAGATCGAGATGCGCATCATGGCGCACGCCAGCGAGGACGCCAGCCTGATCGAGGCGTTCCGGTCGGGAATGGACTTCCACACGGTCACCGCCTCCCGGGTGTTCGGCGTCGAGCCGACGGCCGTGAGCCCGGCCGAGCGGGCCAAGATCAAGGCGATGAACTACGGCCTGGCCTACGGGTTGAGCGCCTTCGGACTGAGCCAGCAGCTGAGCATCGACACCTCCGAGGCCAAGGGGCTGATGGAGGAGTACTTCGAGCGCTTCGGCGGGGTCCGCACCTACCTGCACTCACTCGTCGCCGACGCCCGCAAGACCGAGTACACCGAGACCATCCTGGGCCGGCGCCGCTACCTGCCCGACCTGATGAGCGACAACCGGCAGCGCCGCGAGATGGCCGAGCGGATGGCGCTGAACGCCCCGATCCAGGGCTCGGCCGCCGACATCATCAAGGTCGCGATGCTCGACGTCGAGCAGGCGCTGCTCGAGGCCGGGATGCGGAGCCGGATGCTGCTGCAGGTGCACGACGAGCTGGTCTTCGAGATCGGACCGGGGGAGCGGCTCGCGCTGGAGGCGCTGGTCCGGGACAAGATGGGCCACGCCGTCGAGATGACCGTTCCCCTCGACGTCTCGGTGGGCGTCGGCCGATCCTGGCACGACGCGGCCCACTGACCCGGGCTTGCCGAAGGACGGCCACCGCAGCCCCCGTTGCCTGAGCCTGTCGCAGGGGCGTGAATTGACCCTGCTTTGGCCGGGAACTATTCTGAGATGTCGCTGTGGCCTACGTGACTTCGGACAGAGTAGGTCACGCTCGAGGGGTCGTGACGTTGTCGGCAGCAGGCTTGGCGTTTTGAGCACCGAAACGGTGTGGGGATCGCGAGTTGTGGGCAGCAGGACGTCCCTGGAGCGAAACGGCTGCAGCACACCGAAAACCACACCATCCATATCGGAGCCCTACTACATGACGTCCTCCCTAGAGGCACCCCCGCAGGTTGCGTTCGACGACTTCGACTCGCCTGAGGCATTTCTCGCGGCCATCGACGCGACCATCAAGTACTTCAACGACGGTGACATCGTCACCGGCACCGTCGTCAAGGTCGACCGTGACGAGGTCCTGCTGGACATCGGTTACAAGACCGAAGGGGTCATCCCCTCCAAAGAGCTCTCCATCAAGCACGACGTCGACCCGTTCGACGTCGTCAGCGTGGGGGATGTGATCGAGGCTCTCGTCCAGCAGAAGGAGGACAAGGAGGGTCGCCTGATCCTGTCCAAGAAGCGCGCGCAGTACGAGCGCGCCTGGGGCACGATCGAGAAGATCAAGGAAGAGGACGGTGTCGTCACCGGCCACGTCATCGAGGTCGTCAAGGGCGGCCTGATCATCGACATCGGCCTGCGCGGCTTCCTGCCCGCGTCGCTGGTGGAGATGCGCCGTGTCCGCGACCTGCAGCCGTACGTCGGCATGGAGCTCGAGGCCAAGATCATCGAGCTGGACAAGAACCGCAACAACGTGGTCCTGTCCCGCCGTGCGTGGCTCGAGCAGACGCAGTCCGAGGTCCGTCAGAACTTCCTCACGCAGCTGCAGAAGGGCCAGATCCGCAAGGGCGTCGTGTCCTCCATCGTCAACTTCGGTGCCTTCGTGGACCTGGGCGGCGTCGACGGCCTGGTGCACGTGTCCGAGCTGTCCTGGAAGCACATCGACCACCCGTCCGAGGTCGTCGAGGTGGGCCAGGAGGTCACCGTCGAGGTCCTCGACGTGGACATGGACCGCGAGCGCGTCTCGCTGTCGCTCAAGGCCACCCAGGAAGACCCGTGGCAGGCCTTCGCCCGGACGCACCAGATCGGGCAGATCGTGCCCGGCAAGGTCACCAAGCTGGTGCCGTTCGGTGCGTTCGTCCGCGTGGAGGAGGGCATCGAGGGTCTGGTGCACGTCTCCGAGCTGGCCGAGCGTCACGTCGAGATCCCCGAGCAGGTCGTCACGGTCAACGACGACGTCCTCGTCAAGATCATCGACATCGACCTCGAGCGTCGCCGGATCTCGCTGTCGCTGAAGCAGGCGAACGAGGGTGTCGACGTCAACTCCGAGGACTTCGACCCCACGCTGTACGGCATGGCGGCGTCCTACGACGACCAGGGCAACTATCTCTACCCGGACGGCTTCGACCCGGAGACGGGCGAGTGGCTCGAAGGCTACGAGGAGCAGCGCGCGGCCTGGGAGGCCCAGTACGCCGAGGCCCACGCCCGCTGGGAGGCGCACAAGAAGCAGGTCGAGGACGCGGAGAACTCCGAGGTCGCGGCTGCGGCTCCGGCCAGCTACTCCTCGTCGTCGTCGGCAGCCGGTTCCGCCTCTCCGGCCGAGACGGGTACGGCCACCGCCGCCCCCTCCGCGGCTCCGGAGGGCTCGCTGGCTTCGGACGAGGCGCTGCAGGCGCTCCGCGAGAAGCTCACCGGCGGCCAGTAACGGCTCTGTTCGGCTCACGAGCCCCGTCACCCTCTCGGGTGGCGGGGCTCGTGCGTTCCCGCCCGGACCAACCCAGGCCTAGTGTGGCGTCGTGCTGAGGGTGGGCCTGACCGGCGGGATCGCGTCCGGCAAGACAGCAGTGGCCGCCCAGCTGGCGGCCCGCGGTGCGGTGGTCATCGACGCGGACGTGCTGGCCCGGGAGGTGGTCGAGCCCGCGACGCCCGGACTCGACGCCGTGGTCGAGCGGTTCGGCCCCGAGGTCCTCGGCCCCGACGGCCGGCTGGACCGGACCCGCCTGGGTGCGCTGGTCTTCGCCGATCAGGGGGCCCGTCGCGACCTGGAGCAGATCATCCATCCCCTGGTCCGCGCGCGCGCCGCCGCGCTCGAGCGGCAGGCGGCAGCGGACGCGGTCGTGGTGCACGTCATCCCGCTGCTGGTCGAGACGGGGCAGCAGCACGACTTCGACGTCGTCGTGGTGGTCGACCTCCACCCCGCCGCCCAGGTGGAGCGGTTGGTGGCCCGCAACGGGCTGACCCCGGCGGAGGCCGGGTCCCGGCTGGCGGCGCAGGCCGACCGCGACCAGCGGCTGGCGGCGGCCGACCTCGTGGTCGACAACAACGGCACGCCGGAGCAGCTCGCCGATGCGGTGGCGTGTCTCTGGTCCGAACTCGGCACCCCTGACACTGCCGGCTGACATACTCCTGCTACTCCGGGCCGGGACCCCCGCCCACCGTCGAGGAGGTCGCTGTGGACTGCCCACGCTGCCGGGCCCAGCTGCCCGAGGTTGCGCACTTCTGTCACGTCTGCGGCCAGGACCTCCGGGCCGGTGACGCCGGTCGGCGCAAGTCGTTCGCCGTCCAGCCCGACGAGCCGGTGGCCTCGTTCGCGCTGATCTCCTCGATCATGCCGCGGGGAGCGGGCCAGCGGCCCCAGACCTACCGGGCGGCCCTCACGATCGCGCTGGTCGTGGCCCTGGTGGCCGCGATCTTCGGAGCGATGCCGATCGCCGTCCTGGTCGCCGCGTTCGCGATCCCGGTCGTCTACATCGTCTACCTCTACGACGTGAACCTGTGGGAGGACGAACCCGTCCCCGTGACGGCGCTGGCCTTCCTGCTCACCGGCGTGCTGGCCCTGCTCTTCACCGCGCTGTGGACGTTCCTGCGCGGTCCGATCCCGTTCGCGCCCGCCGGGCTGGACGGCACGATCAGCGCGGCCCCGCGTCTCGGGACGTTCCTGCTCGTCGCGGTCCTGGTCCCGGTGGTGGGCGAGGCGATCCGCCAGGTCGGTCCGGTGATGCTGGCCAGACGGCCGCGCTTCGACGACCTGATGGACGGCCTCACCTTCGGGGTCGTCAGCGGGGTCGCCTACTCCTGCTTCGACACCCTGGTCCGGCACTGGGACCTGCTCACGGGCGGCCTGCAGAACCCGGACGCAGGCCTGTGGGCCTCGCTGATCTTCCTCGAGGGCTTCGTCAAGCCGTTGATCATGGGCACCGCCACCGGGATCGCGTGCGCGGAGTTCTCCGGCCTGGGGCGTGGCTACGACGGCTTCACGCCGCGCTACTTCCGGGGCATCGCCGAAGCCGTGCTGGCCAACGTCGCCTACCAGGCGGGCACGTACCTCTTCTCCTTCGTGGGCAACCCGACCCTGGCGGTCGTGCTCAGCGCGCTCTGGGGCCTGGTCATCCTGGGCGTGCTCATCCTGCGGGTCCGCAACGTCCTGCACGTCGGCCTGATGGAGGCGGCGCTGGAGCGTTCGGCGCGCGAGCAGGGGATCGGGGAGGACGGCGACCTGCAGTTCTGCGCCCGCTGCGAGATGCCGCTGCAGGACCACGCAGCGTTCTGCACGGCCTGCGGCACGGCGGTCCGGGTCCAGCCCAAGTCGCACCAGCCGCGCGCGGCGAAGCCGGCGCCCGCGATGGCGGCGGGGGTCGCCGCGCCCGCCACGCCCCCCGAGGACACGAGTCCGCCGGGAGCGGACGTGGCGGCCGAGCACCAGGCGCGCGACCAGTTCTACGACGACGAGGAGGGCCGGTCGTGACCCAGCCACCCCAGCAGCCGCAGGGCAACCAGCCGCCCCACCCCCAGCAGGGCTACCCGCAGCAGGGCTATCCGCCGCAGCAGGGTCAGCCCCAGGGTGGGTACCCGCAGCAGGGCTACCCGCCGCAGGGTCAGCCTCAGGGTGGGTACCCGCAGCAGGGCTATGTGCCGCAGCAGGGCTACCCGCAGCAGGGTGGCTACGGCCCCCCTCAGGGCTATGCCCCGACGGGGTACGGCCAGCAGCAGCCGGGCGGTCGTCCGCCGGGGTCAGGACCCAGGAAGAAGAGCTCGGCCCTCATCCTCGGCATCGTGGGCGGGGCCGTCGTCCTGCTGGTCCTGGTCGGCGCCCTGTTCCTGGTGTTCGGCGGGAAGAACGACGACCAGGCCGGTTCCACCATCACCGCCAACCCGCCCAGCGTGCCGCCGGACGACCCTTCGACGGCACCCACCACCGACCCCTCGTCCAAGACCTCCCCGTCGACGAAGGCCTCGAGCGAGCCCAGCGCCAGCTCGACCTCGAGCAGCCAGCCGAGTGGCTCGAGCATCGACATCGGCAACGGTGTCTCGGTCGTGCCGGCCAAGGGCTGGAAGGTGGTCAAGAGCACGAAGAGCCTGGCGGAGCTCTCCGACGGCGAGAGCAACTTCCTGGGGCAGACGACCGTCCTGGACTCCGACACCAACGCCGGCCAGGTCTGCACGGCGTGGCACAAGCAGGTGGCCGAGGACGCCTCCGGGGCGAAGTACACCGACCCCAAGTCCTTCGACACCGGCACCTCGAAGCTGAAGGGCTCCACCTGTGGCGCGGTGCTCACCGCGAGCAGCGGCCAGGGCACGTCGCAGGTGGTGTTGGTGAGCGTGGTCTCGGTGCGCCCCGCCGACGGGCTGACGGCGCTCTCGACCGCCGAGTTCACCAGCAGCGCCGACACCGACCAGCTGGGTAAGGACTTCGGCGCGATGGTCGAGTCGGTGCTCAAGACCCAGGCCACCGGCTGACCGGGCCCCGTCGGGGACCTCGGATGTCGTCGCGTCATTTCTGTCAGTGGCCGCACCTAGGCTGAGCGCATGCGTCCGATCGAAGACCTCCAGCGCACCGTCGCCCCCTTCCACGTGGAGAGCGACTTCTCCCCGTCCGGTGACCAGCCGGCGGCGATCGCCGATCTCGAGCGGCGGATCGCCAGCGGTGAGCAGGACGTCGTGCTGCTGGGCGCCACCGGTACGGGGAAGACGGCCACCATGGCCTGGCTGGCCGAGCGGGTGCAGCGGCCGATCCTGGTCATGCAGCCGAACAAGACCCTGGCCGCGCAGTTCGCCAACGAGCTGCGGCACTTCTTCCCCAAGAACGCCGTGGAGTACTTCGTCTCCTACTACGACTACTACCAGCCCGAGGCCTACGTCCCCCAGTCCGACACCTACATCGAGAAGGACTCCTCGCTCAACGAGGAGGTCGAGCGGCTCCGGCACTCGGCCACCAACTCGCTGCTGACCAGGAGGGACGTCGTCGTGGTCGCGACGGTGTCGGCCATCTACGGCCTGGGCACCCCCCAGGAGTACGTGGACCGCATGGTCGCGCTCACGGTCGGCCAGGAGATCGAGCGCGATGCGCTGCTCCGCCAGCTCGTCGGCATCCAGTACGCGCGCAACGACCTCGCCGGCACCCGCGGCACCTTCCGTGTCCGGGGCGACACTCTCGAGGTGTTCCCGATGTATGAGGAGCTGGCCGTCCGGATCGAGTTCTTCGGCGACGAGATCGAGAAGCTCAGCACGCTGCACCCGCTCACCGGCGAGGTCGTGACCAACGACCAGCACGTCTACCTGTTCCCGGCCAGCCACTACGTGGCCGGGCCGGAGCGGATGGAACGGGCCATCGGGCGGATCGAGGCCGAGCTGGGGGAGCGGCTGGCCGAGCTGGAGTCCCAGCACAAGCTGCTCGAGGCCCAGCGGCTGCGGATGCGCACCAGCTACGACATCGAGATGATGCGCCAGATCGGCACCTGCTCGGGGATCGAGAACTACTCGAGCCACATCGACGGCCGGGGCCGGGGCACGGCCCCGTACTGCCTCCTGGACTACTTCCCCGAGGACTTCCTGCTCGTGGTGGACGAGTCGCATGTGACGATCCCGCAGATCGGCGGCATGTACGAGGGCGACATGTCGCGCAAGCGCACCCTGGTCGACCACGGTTTCCGGCTGCCGAGCGCGATGGACAACCGGCCGCTGCGCTTCGAGGAGTTCGTCGAGCGGATCGGTCAGACGGTCTACCTGTCGGCCACGCCCGGCAACTACGAGCTGGCCAAGTCCGACGGCTTCGTCGAGCAGATCATCCGCCCCACCGGTCTGATCGACCCGGAGGTCATCGTCAAGCCCACCCAGGGTCAGATCGATGACCTGATGGGTGAGATCCGGCTGCGCGTCGAGCGCAACGAGCGGGTGCTGGTCACCACGCTGACCAAGAAGATGTCCGAGGACCTGACCGACTACCTGCTCGAGAACGGGATCCGCACGCGGTACCTGCACTCCGAGGTCGACACGCTGCAACGAATCACCCTGCTGCGTGAGCTCCGGATGGGCGAGTACGACGTCCTCGTCGGCATCAACCTGCTACGGGAAGGCCTCGACCTGCCTGAGGTGTCGCTGGTGGCGATCCTGGACGCCGACAAGGAGGGCTTTCTCCGTAGCTCGAAGAGCCTGATCCAGACGATCGGCCGTGCCGCCCGGAACGTGTCGGGCCAGGTGCACATGTACGCCGACTCGATCACCGACTCGATGGCGGCCGCGATCGACGAGACCAACCGCCGCCGGGACAAGCAGATCGCCTACAACCTCGAGCACGGCGTCGACCCGCAGCCGCTGCGGAAGAAGATCGCCGACATCACCGACATGCTGGCCCGCGAGGACGCCGACACCGAAGAGCTGCTGAGCGGCCGCGGCAACGGGCGGAAGAAGTCGCCGGTGCCCGCGCTCGGCCTCAAGGACGGCCATGCGCACCGGCTCGGCGGGATGCCCGCCGGTGAGCTCGCCGACCTGGTTCAGGAGCTGACCACCCAGATGCACGGCGCCGCAGCTGACCTCCAGTTCGAGGTGGCTGCCCGGTTGCGCGACGAGATCTCCGACCTCAAGAAGGAGCTGCGTCAGATGGTCGAGGCGAGCCGCTGAGGAGCAGGCGGCTGCTCGGTCTCACCGGCCGCCGGCGACCCGGCTCCAGAGGCTGAACTTGGTGAAGATCAGCGAGACGAAGCGGTTGACGGTGTCGGCGGACATGCCGTGCCTGGCCCCGATCTCGCTGTCGGTGAGGCCGGCGACGGCGTCGTCGAAGATGGCCAGCTCTCGTGCACTGAGCCGTGGCCCTCTCGTCCTGCGACCCTCGCCGGAATCCCGGGCCGCGGCGTGACAACGGTCCACGAGCGCCGTCACCGCGACCGGATCGAGCCGGAGCGACCCTCGGGCTGCCTCGACGGCGGCCTGGACGATGCCGGTCGAGTCCAGCTGCTTGATGACGTAGCCGCAGGCGCCCGCCAGGGCGGCGGCCAGCAGGGCCTCACGGTCCCCGTGCCAGGTGAACATCAGGCAGGAAACGTCGGGGTGCTCCTCGCGGATCCGACGGGCGAGGCTCACCCCGTCGCCGTCGGGCAGGGTGATGTCGAGCAGGGCGACGTGGGGTTCAGCCTCGGCCAGTCGGTCGAGCGCGTCGCCGGCGCGGGTGGCGCCCCCGACCAGCTCCACGGTGGAGGAGGTCGTGAGCAGCGACCCGATTGCCTGGTGCACCAGCACGTGGTCGTCCACGACAAAGATCCGTACGGTGGCCACCCGGGTGGTCGTCACAGTCATCTGGTCTCGCCCTCGTGGTGTGGTGCTGAACGTGCAACGTTCCCCGAGGGTGAGCGCCCGTCCAGACCTCACCTGCGCTGCTGAAGCAAGTGGACGGGCGGCTCGCCCAGTGACCTGCGAGTCTTCGCGTGGCCGAGACGACTCGGCACCGAGGCGTCTGGCGGGGATTCTGTCACCGCGATGAGCTCATGGTCAAGTAATCTTGTCATCGAACTACGTAAGCTTCAACCGATCGTGAGGACCGACGATGGCAGAAATCGACCAGACGGCCATTCGTAGCCTGCGTTCCCTCATCCTGGCCGGTGAGCGGTACCGGCAGACCGTCGCCGAGCAGACCGGACTCGGCATCACCGAGACCCAGGCCATCAGCTCCCTGATCACCTACGGTGACCGCGGCCAGCACGAGCTGGCCGTCGACCTCGGGCTGAGCAGCGGCGCCTCGACGGCCCTGGTCGACCGGCTCGAGCGGCAGGGGATCGCCGAACGGTACCCCCATCCGACCGACCGACGCCGGACCCTCGTCCGGCTGACCGAGCAGGGGCTTGATGTCGTCCGTCGGAGCGGGGACTGGTTGGCCGCGGCCCTGCGTGACGTCGTCCCACCGTCGGAGATGGGGCGGCTGGCCGAGACCCTGACCACGATCGCCGAGCAGCTCAACCAGGAGTCGTCCCGGCTCGCGGCTAAGGAGGACGTGAGTCGCGAGGCCTGACGTCACGGCGTCGATCGCACGAGGAATCGAGTTTCGAGACCGGCCCTGCCATACTGATGGCGGAGGGGAGTATTCCCTCGCGGCAGCATCGTCATCACGGCTGAGTGTCGGCAGGGGCATCGTTCCTCCCGCTCAGCCCGGTGCCTCGGCCAGGATCCTGGCGGAAGAGACCTCCGAGACTTCGATGTCGCCCGACTCGTCTCGGAAGGTTCTCCCTGATGGCTGTTCACCTGTACGCCTGGATCATCACCGTCGTCGTGATGGTCGCCATCCTCACGGTCGACGTCTTCGTGATCGGCCGCCGGCCGCACGAGCCGTCGACCAAAGAGGCGTCGACGGCCATCGCCCTCTTCGTCGGGCTGGCCGTCCTCTTCGGCCTCGGAGTCTGGTTCGTCTCGGGGCCGCGCTACGCCGGTGAGTTCTTCGCCGGCTGGATCACCGAGTACAGCCTGAGCGTCGACAACCTCTTCATCTTCATCATCATCATGGCCAAGCTGAAGGTGCCGCGTGAGCTGCAGCAGTTCGCGCTCCTCGTCGGCATCCTGCTGGCCCTGGTCTTCCGCGGGGTCTTCATCGCCGTCGGCGCCGCCGCCATCGACCGCTTCGCGTGGGTGTTCTTCATCTTCGGCGCGTTCCTGGTCTACACCGCGGTCAAGCTGTTCCTCGACTACCGCTCACACAGTGACGACGAGCACGACGAGGACTCCCCGGACAACGCCCTGATGCGGGTGGTCCGGCGTCGGTTCCCCTCCACCAGCGACTTCCGCGGCACGAAGCTGACGGTGCGCGAGCAGGGCCGCCGGCTGATCACCCCGATGTTCTTCGTCATCGTCGCGCTCGGCAGCACCGACCTGCTGTTCGCGCTCGACTCGATCCCGGCGATCTACGGGCTGACCCAGGAGCCGTACCTCGTCTTCACCGCGAACGTGTTCGCGCTGATGGGGCTGCGCCAGCTCTACTTCCTGATCGGCGGGCTGCTCAAGCGGCTGGTCTACCTCTCGCTCGGCCTGTCGATCATCCTCGCCTTCATCGGGGTGAAGCTCGTGCTGCACGCGCTGCACGAGTACCACCTGGCCGACTGGGCCCCGTTCGGCGGCGAGATCCCGATCTGGCTGTCGCTGACGGTCATCGTGGCCACCCTGGCGGTGACGACGGTGGCCAGCCTGGTGAAGTCGCGACGCGACGCCTCGGCTGAGGCCAACATCGCGGGCTGGGAATGACGACGTGCCGGTCACCCTCGAGGAGGGTGACCGGCACGTGGACGCCTCAGGCTGCAGCGCGCGCTCCGGCAGCGGCCGGCTCGATGGCCTCGGCCACCAGGACGGCCACATCGCTCATCAGCCGGACGTCGATCGACTCCAGCACGTCGGCCGGGACGTCGTCGAGGTCGGGCTCGTTGCGCAGCGGCAGGAACACGGTGGTCAGGCCCGCGCGCTGAGCGGCCAGCAGCTTCTGCTTGGCCCCGCCGATCGGCATCACCCGACCGTTCAGGCTCACCTCGCCGGTCATGGCCACGTCCGAGCGGACCGGACGTCCGAGCGCCATCGAGGTCAGCGCCGTCACCATGGTGACGCCTGCGGACGGGCCGTCCTTGGGCACTGCGCCGGCCGGGACGTGGATGTGGATGGGCCGGTAGAGGACCGACGCATCGGTAATGCCCAGCTGTGCTGCGTGCGCCCGGACGTAGGACAGCGCGATCTGCGCCGACTCCTTCATCACGTCGCCGAGCTGACCGGTCAGGGTCAGCGTCGCCCCGTTCCCTGAGCCTGTCGAAGGGCCCGGGCCGGTCGAGGGGTCGACCGACGCCGCCTCGATGAACAAGACGTCGCCGCCCAGCCCGGTGACGGCGAGGCCCGTGGCGACACCCGGCACGGACGTGCGCTCGTGCGCCTCGGGGGTGAACCGCGGCCGACCGAGGAAGTCGCGCAGGTTGGCGACCTCGATGGCCAGGTGCTGCTCGCCCTCCTCGGCCCGCGCCAGCCGGGTGGCCGCCTTGCGCAGAGCCTTGGCCAGCAGCCGCTCGAGCTGTCGGACGCCGGGCTCGCGGGTGTAGTCGGCCGCGATCTCGCGTAGCGCGCCCTCGCTGACGCTCACCTCCTCCCCGGTCAGCGCGGCGAGGCCGAGCTGCCGAGGCAGGAGGTACTGACGCGCGATGGCGATCTTGTCGTCCTCGGTGTACCCGTCGAGCTGCACCAGCTCCATCCGGTCCAGGAGCGCCTGCGGGATGGTCTCGATGACGTTCGCCGTGGCCAGGAAGACCACGTCGGACAGGTCGAGGTCGACCTCGAGGTAGTGGTCGCGGAAGGTGTGGTTCTGTGCCGGGTCGAGGACCTCGAGCAGCGCCGCCGCGGGGTCGCCGCGGTAGTCGGCGCCGACCTTGTCGATCTCGTCCAGCAGCACGACCGGGTTCATCGAACCGGCCTCGCTGATGGCCCGGACGATGCGACCGGGCAGCGCGCCCACGTACGTCCGCCGGTGGCCGCGGATCTCGGCCTCGTCGCGGACGCCACCCAGCGAGACCCGGACGAACGTGCGGCCCAGGGCGCGCGCGACCGACTCTCCGAGGGAGGTCTTGCCCACCCCGGGCGGGCCGACCAGCGCCATCACGGCGCCCGAACCGCGACCGCCGACGACCTCGAGGTGGCGTGAGGCCCGCCGCGAGCGGATGGCCAGGTACTCCACGATCCGGTCCTTGACGTCGTCGAGGCCGTGGTGGTCGGCGTCGAGCACCTCGCGGGCCGCGACCACATCGGTGGTGTCGGTGGTGCGGACGCCCCACGGAAGCTCGAGCACGGTGTCCAGCCAGGTGCGCAGGTAGCCGGACTCGGGGCTCTGGTCGCTCGCCCGCTCGAGCTTGGCGACCTCACGCATGGCGGCCTTGCGGACGTCCTCGGGCAGGTCGGCCTCCTCGACCCGGGTGCGGTAGTCCTGCGCGCCCTCGGGCTCGCCCTCACCCAGTTCCTTGCGGATGGCCGCGAGCTGTTGGCGCAGCAGGAACTCCCGCTGGTTCTTCTCCATGCCCTCGCGGACGTCCTCGGCGATCTTGTCGTTCACCTCGGTCTCCGCGAGATGGTCCTTGGCCCACGTCACGAGCAGCCGAAGCCGGTCGGACACGTAGGGGTTCTCGAGCAGCTCACGCTTCTGCTCGTCGGTCAGCCAGGAGGCGTAGCCGGCCAGGTCGGCCAGGGCGGACGGGTCCGTCACCTTGTTGACCTGGTCGATGACCTGCCAGGCGTCACGCCGCTGCAGGGTGGCCACCACCAGCTGCCTGTACTCCGCGGCGAGCTCGCGGATCTCGGGCGTCTCCATCGTCGGGTCGAGCTCCTCGGCCTCGACCCAGAGCGCGGTGCCGGGCCCGGACACGCCGGAGCCGATCCGAACCCGCCGGTCAGCCTTGATCACCGCGGCCGGGTCGCCGTTCTGCAGCCGGCCGATCTGGACGATCGAGGCGACGACGCCGTAGGAGGCGTACCGGTCGCCGAGGCGCGGGGCAACGAGCAGCTGGTCGTCGCTGTGCGCCCGGGCGGCGTCGACGGTGGCCTGCGCCGCGTCGTCGAGCTCGATCGGCACCACCATGCCGGGCAGGACGACGAGGTCGGTCAGGAAGAGGACGGGAAGGCGGGTGGTCGACATGGGTCGGGACCTCCAAGTTGAGGTCGCTCGCACTTGAGCGACATCGACTCAAGGCTGACGTCGCCGGCTTTCTTCCTGCTGTTCTCCCTGGGCGAACGGATTGGACGCTGTGGGATCCGGAGCATCTTGTCGTTGTCCCGCTTTCTTGCCCTCACGCGGTCGTCTGTCCTGGTTTCTTGTCGTACTTCAACACTCGGGTGGTGGCCAGAAGCAGACGACGCTGGGTTCCGCTTCCTTGAAGACGGCGAGCAAAAGGTCACGAGAGCGCCGGCCGAAGTTGACGCACGCTGGTTGAGCGGGTCGCCAGACCGGTCTTCCCCGATTTGCAATGGCAGCGGAAGCAGCTAGCCGCGGTTGATGTGAACGGCCACGGCCATTCTGCTGACCGGCTACGAGAAGCGGCCAGGCTGAGCAGGACTGCTACCAGTGCAGGGTGAGGTAGTCGTCCTGGCGTTGCTGGACCTGAATGACGTGCGCGTAGCCGTCGCTGAGATTGTGGGCGAGCAACGCGACCTGCCACCGAGCGTTGAAGGCACAGATCCAGGCGGCGGCCCCGGCCGCGGTGGCTTGCTCGGCCACGGACAGCGGTTGAGCCCGGGCGGCGTCGTAGTCACGCATAAAGTCGGCGACGTCTTCTGGGGCCGAGAGGCTTCCGGCGCTTGTCTGCCTCTGAGCGTGGCAGGCGGCGGCAAAGCCGGCGATGACGGCCTCGGTGTCGGCGACCAGCTCCCAGTCGTAGGTTCCGACCAGCGCTCCGTCAGCCACGACGGTGTTCCCGGCGTACCAGTCGGCGTGGCCGACCACGACCGGGGCGCTGTCTCGGTGAGCAAGGATCTGGTCGGCGGCGCGGCGGCCGAAGTCGTCGAGCCACTCATAACCCGCAGTGGTAGTGCTGAAGTCGACGAGGGTGTCGTGGGGAACGGGCCACGGCCCCGCCTGGTAGTGGCACCATGACGGCCCAGGTCCGGCCTGTTCGACCAGGTCCGGCCGGGGGCGCAACAGTTCTATGTGCCGCGCCAGCCCCTCGGCGAGCAAGCGCCGAACGGCTGCGTCGCGACCATCGGGAACAGCGCCGACGATCAGCGTCTCGACTGTGAGGACGTGCCCGTCGAACTCATCCGGGCCCGACAGCGGAGTCGGACACGGGAAGTGTGCGGCGACGAGCACCCGCTTCGCCTCCGCGGTCGTGCGCAGGGCTTGCACATCAGCCGGCCGGCGGTGGGTCTTGATCACCACTGTGCGGCCGTCGGCGAGCTTGACCCCCCAAACAGCGTCGATCCGTCCAGCCCGGAAACGGACGCGGATGATCCCGCTCCCCAGCTGCTGGCGGGAGTAGTCGTCAAGGAACGCACGGATCGCCTCGGAGGTCTCCAGCCCGAAGACTGCGCGTTCGGTGCCGCTGGGCGCCGAGCCCACGATCGAATCGTCATCCTGCACCGACACGATGAACTCCCGCCCTCGAACGTGTGAAGCCCAGTCTCCAAGGAACAGAGCAGATGCACTTCCTGACCAGGAGGACTGTCCCACGATCGGTGGTCGGACGGACCATGCAGGCAAGCGTTGCACCACACGCGGCGGCAATCGCTGGTGCTACCACCTTGATCGGCGCGCTCCTCGCTGCCCGCGAACGTTCGAGCCGCCCTCTCGATCACGAAAGCCGGAGGAAATCGTCAAGATTGCGAGAAAACCAGGAGCCGCTCATTCTGTCGCTCCCCTAGCTACAGGCACCTAGCTGACGACAGATCAACCGAGAACCTACAATTGGACGACGCCGCGGTCCCCCGCGCGCCGCGCGCCCGCAGCGTTCGCCACGCCGTCCCCCGACTGCAACGACGACTAAGCCCCGCACCTGCAAAGTCGACCAAATTCAACTCGCACTGGTCGGTCGCGGGTCGGCTACCGTGGCGACACCGCGGCTGCTGAGTCGCAGGTCGCCTTCATTCGTGCCGACGTACCGCTGGACGAGCGCACCCTTGCCGCGATCCGTTGGACGAAGGGCCTCGAACAGTCGACGGGGCGCCGAGCTGGACTGGTGGCGCCGCTGGCGAGAGACCACAGCGACCCTCTCGAAGCCTTCGCCAGCGGCCGTCCGTCGACGTCGGTGAAAACCGCCGCCCCTCTCGGTCCCGGGCCGCTGCTCGCCTACTGCATCGGGCTGGAGGGACTCGTCAAGTTCGGCCACCGCCGCCCGCTCGTCTACGTTGCCTGGCCCAACGACGACTGGCTGGACGGGTGGGCTGCTGCCGTCGGAGCCGTCGACATCATGACCCGACAGCCCTTGGCAGGGCCCCAGAAGCCTGTGTCCGAGCTGCTAAAGGATCTCGACTTTGCCGGCAACAATGGCCGGTTCGACGCGTGGGGCAAGCGCGACGTCAGGCGGATCCTTCAGGAGCTGGACCAGCTGGTGGATCGGAACTACGCGGTTGGCGCGATGCTGGCGGCCGGCCACTCGAAGAAGTCACTGGACGGCCTGCGGAAGTTGTAGCCCGGGGTCGAGGGGTGCGTGGGCGGACCAATCGAGTTGCCGGCCAGAGGATCGCGCTGCGGAACTCTCAGCGCGCTCGGAGCTGCCGCCGGCGGTGGAGACAAGCCCGCCTGAAGCGGGCCGGGCCGGGCGGACAGCCGAGATGATTGGCCGCGCGATCGCGCGAGGGTTCGATCCGGCCCGAGGTCAGCAGGAAGTCGCGGTGGCGCTACCGCACGAGGTCCTTGACCGAGGAGACCGACAAGATTACGAGAACCGAGACTTCCGGACAACGCCACCACGGGCGGACGCCTGATTGGTGCCGACAATCCGCTCCCTGAAGCAGAGGTCACGGACGCAGCAGGGCTTTGATAGCGCGGCGCTCGTCCATCGCGCGGTAGACCTCGGGGAGCCTGGTCGAGCGATCGTCGGCCCGCTGCTCGGCGCAGCCATCCTCCAGCTCTCCGACTGGCCAGCTCGGCTGGGCTCAGGTCTCGCTCGTCAGCGTGTCCGGCTCCAGCCGGTTCCGCTGGGCTCACGCGCATCACTGGTCGGTCATGTGCGGCTCCTCCTGCCCGTTCGGCCGGTAGAGCCACTGACGCCGCTTCTGCGACAGTCCCCGTCTGACCGGGCCGAAGTCGGGAGGGCCAGAGGGACGGCAGATCTGATCTGGTAGCCGGCAGAGGTTGGAGTGAGGGAGTCGCGGTGCTTCGAGACACCTCAGGTCAAGAGTCTGTTCGGCGTCGGTCTCCCGTCGCGCCGGTGGTCTGCTCGCTCTGGGCGACCGCCAAGACCCGGTTGAGTCCTTCGCGGAGCGCGGTGAGCTCCTGGTCAGTGAGGTGGGCGCTGAACCGGTCTGCGATGCCGGCGAGGTAGACGGGTGCCGCAGCCCGCAGGGCTTGGCGTCCAGCGTCGGTGAGGGCTGCGAAGGATCCGCGCCGATCGGCGGAATCAGGCTCGCGGCAGGCGAGCCCAGCTGCGGTCAGCTCATCGACCACGCGGCTGGCGCGTGAGCGGGACAGCACCACCCGTGCGCCGAGGTCCTGCATCCGCAGCCGCCGCTCGGGGGCGGCGTTGAGCTCGAGGAGAACGTCGTACCAGGCCAGCGGCAAGTGGCCCTGACGCTCGAGGTCGCGGTTGAGTTGGGGGACGAGCGCCGCATGGGTCCGGAGCAGCAGCGACCAGACCGTCAGGCCTACCTGGTCCCTGTGGTCGCGGTTCTCGGTTGTCATTCGCCTCATCCACCCGGTTGACATGTGCGTACGCACGCATCTATTTTATGTGCATAAGCACACATCACGATGTAGAGGAGCACTGAGATGTCTCACCCTGTCCGGGTCATTGTTGCCTACCACTCCGGCTTCGGCCACACCGCGCGTCAGGCGCACGCGGTCGCCGAAGGCGCTCGCAGCCTGACCGGCACCCAGGTCGAGCTGCTGCCCGTCGATGAGCCCGACGACGAGCTGATCGCCGCCCTCGACCAGGCCGACGCGATCATCTTCGGCGCCCCCACCTACATGGGCGCCGCCTCCGCGGTCTTCAAGACCTTCGCCGAGGCCACGTCCAAGGCGTGGGGCGACGGACTGCGGTGGCAGGGCAAGGTGGCGGCCGGGTTCACCAACAGCCAGAACATCAACGGCAACAAGGAGAACACCCTGCTGGAGATGTTCGTGCTGGCCGCTCAGCACGGCATGCACTGGGTCAGCCTCGGCGCCTACGGCGGATGGAACACCACCACCGCCAGCCCCGACGACCTCAACCGGCTCGGCGGGTTCACCGGAGCGATGGCCCAGTCTCACGGCGACGCCGGCTCCGACCAGGCACCGCCGGCAGCCGACCTCGAGACGGCCGCGCACCTCGGACGCCGGGTCGCCGAGACCACCCAGCAGCTGGTCGCTGGCCGAAAGGCGCTGACCGCCTCGCCGCAGCCCTCCGCGGACGAGCAGCAGGCCTACGTGACCGCAACCACCACGGCGTGAGCAGCCGTCCGTCCCGGGAGCAGGGTCTTGCCCTGGTCCGCCGGCACGGCAGCGCCGATCGGTGGCTCGCGGTGCTCATCACCCGCCGCGCCGATGGCTCACCGGCCCCGTCAGTGGTCAACGCCGGGATCCTGCCGCACCCCCTGACCGGGCAGTCAGTCGTTGCCTTCGTCGCTCGCGGCCACACGGCGAAGCTGACCAACCTGCGCCGCGACCCTTTCGCGACCCTGGTCTTCCGCGCCGGCTGGGAGTGGGTGTCGGTCGCTGGGCCCGCCCAGCTCGTCGGTCCGGACGACCCCTTGCCCCCTCTGGATCCGGACGGCCTGCGTTCGCTGCTGCGCGACGTCTACTCCGCCGCCGGCGGCAGGCACGACGACCTCGACGTCTACGACCAGGTGATGGCCGTCGAGCATCGGACCGCGGTCCTCGTCGAGCCCGCCCGCTTCACCACCAACCCGACCGGCACCGAACACCAGGAGCACGGATGACCACCACCGACACCGACCAACCCACTGTCTCGCCCCCTCCCCCGGGGGTGCTGCAGCTCTGGTCGGACCTCCTGTGCCCGTTCACCCACGTGGCGCTGCATGAGCTGCGCGCCGCCCGGGAACGGCTAGGGCCAGGCGACCCGGCGCACAACGTACAGCTGGAACACCACGCCTTTCCGCTCGAGCTGTTCAACGGTCCTCACCTCCGACGCGGCACCGACACCGAGGCGGTCGGGCTCGGCCAGATTTGCCCGGCCGCCGGCTTTCGGGTCTGGACCGGCCCCGACGACTCCTACCCCCACACCGTTCTGACGGCGGCCGAGGCGGTCCTCGCCGCCGGCGCGCAGTCCAGGGTTGCCGGGGAGGCGCTGGACGCCGCGCTCCGCGCCGCGTTCTGGACCGGCGCCCGTTCCATCGCCCACCGCGCCGTCGTCCTCGAAGTCGCCGAAGAAGTCGCCGCCGGCGGGGCCCCGCTCGACACCGGCCGGCTCACCCAGGCACTCGACAGTGGCCGCCACCGGGCGGACCTGATGGCCGACGTCACCCTCGCCCAGACTGAGGCCATCCCCACCAGCCCCACCTTCGTGCTGCCCGACGGCACCGTCTGCGCCAATCCCGGCATCACCGTGCACTGGGAAGGGCCTTGGGCGGCCGGCTACCCCATCGTTGACGCCTTCAACGCGTCCGCCTACATCGACCTCCTTCGCGATGCCGCCCGCTGACCTAGCCCCCGACCCGTCCGCAGCCGATTTGGAGCTGGTCGACGACGCGCACGGCCTCGTGCTCCGACGCGTCGTCGTCGGACCGCTGGCTACCAACTGCTGGGCAATTCACCCGGTCGGCTTCCGCACATCCCTGCTCGTCGACCCCGGCGACGAACCCGATCGACTGCTCGACGCCGTCAGCGACCTCACCATCGCCGCGATCGTGGTGACCCACACCCACTTCGACCACGTCTTGGCACTACCCGAACTGGCCGACGCCACCGGCGCGCCGGTCTACGCGCACCCGGCCGAGCAACCCGTGTGGGTCCACGAGCTCGACACTCTGCAGCGCTGTGGTCACTTCGACGCCGGCACCGCCACCGCCGCGCTCCGCAGGGCCGGCCACAGCCTGCAACCCGACCAAGGGCAGTTGCTCTGGCACGGCCGCCCCGACCACCACCTCCAGGACGGGGACAGCCTTCACGCCGGGCCCCTCACCGTCCAGGCCCGGCACACCCCCGGCCACACCCCCGGCAGCATCAGCCTCACCCTCCCCGGTCATGTGCTCACCGGCGACACCCTGTTTCCCGGCGGCCCCGGGCTGACCGGATGGCCGCTGTCGGACTTCCCGACGATCATCACCTCGGTGCGCCGGATCCTTGACCTACCCGCCGACACGGTCGTCCACCCCGGGCACGGTCGAGACACCGACATCGCCACCGAACGACCTGCACTCGCCTCGTGGATGGATCGCGGTTGGTAGGGCGGCGAGGGTCACGGGCGATGCCGTCCTACCGATCGGAGAGACCGGTGCACCGGTAGGTCGTCGCGCCCCTCTTCTTGCTGATCGCCAGCCGGTGGTGGACGCAACCCCCGGTGGAGCGCGAGGGCACCCCGAGCTAGCGGGTCCGGGCGGGGGAGTCGAGGAAGGTGCGGACCGCGTCGGCGATCCCGGGGGAGTGGTCGTAGTGCAGGTAGTGGCTGCCGTCCATGACGATGAGCTTCGAGCGCACCAGCCCGTCTAGCTGTTCCTGGTGGGCCGGTAGCCACTCCGGCGAGACGTCGATGGTCTCCTGCGCGACGAAGGCCAGGACGGGGAGCTCAGCGGGGAAGGAGAGGCCCTTCGTCGCCTGGACGTTCTGGCGCATCCGGTGGCTCTCCTCGACCAGCGCGGGCGTGGAGTCGTTGCGCAGGACCAGCATCCGCAGCTGCCGCAGAGCAGCCTCGGAGTAGGTGTCCCGCGGTGCGCGCACGAAGAGCGTGGGCTCGACCATCGACACCCAACGCGTGACACCGCTGAGGGTCCACAGCCGGAGCCACCGACTCTGTGGCGCCTCCGCTGCGACGGCGTCGATCGGGGGACTGCCGTCGATCGTCACGACGGCCCGCACCTCGCCGGGGAAACGGTTGACGTAGTCGAGGGCGTAGAGCGCGCCGATGGAGTGCGCCACCAAGGTGTAGGGCTGGTGCACGTGCAGGGCCGCTAGCGACTGGTGCAGCTCGGTGGCCATGTTCTCGACCGTCCGGTCCGCCGAGGTCTGCCGGTCGCTCCAGCCGTACCCGAAAGGCTCGACCACGACGACCGTGGCGTGGTCGTCGAGGTCCTCCACCAGAGGGGCGAACTCGAGGACCGGCGAAGCCGACCCGAACCCCGGCATGATGACGAAGGTCTCCTCGCCGTTGCCGCTGACCGACGCGTTGACCTTGCCGCCGCCGGGAAGGGTGATCAGGTGGCCGTACGGCTGCGTGAGGCCTTCGCGCACCGTGAGGACGGCGTTCGCACCGGCGGACACGGCGAGCAGAACAGCCACGACCACCGCGAGCCGGGCGATCCGGCGCCCGGTCCGCCGGACCCGGGTGCGCGGGGGAGCCGGTTGGGACGCGCCTCCGGGGTGGGTGCCGTCGGCTGTGGTGACGGTCGGCGGGGGTGGGGAGAGCTGGGGCGTGGTCATGCCCATCACCCTGCTGCCGTGGCGGCCGCAGCACATCGGGCTGCAGAGGGCCCGGGTGGTGGTCGCGAGACCGACCGGTCCTGCACCTCTGGTCGTCCTGCGGACCGACGCGCCCGTACGGCAGCCGCCTGAGGCACGGGCCAGCCCACGGAATGTCACGGATGGTGGCCTCTCCTTGCCGAGGTTCCACGATCAGGTGCGGAGCCGGATTCGTTGCGGGTTGCTGCCCGAGATGCGTTCGACGAGGTCTCGGGCTTCGAGGTCGACCTTGGTGTAGGTGGCGTAGTTCCGCAGTCGGCCTCGGGGAAAGGCCGGGTGCTGGCCGAAGCGGGCCTGGGTGAGGGCCACGAGGTCCTTGAGGAGCATGCCGTCTGGTCCGGCGTCGGTGAGGGTGTCGATGATGTGGTCGCGGACGAGTTCGTACTGAGCGAGGTCCATGGTCCAGCCGTCGAGACCGTCGGGGCGGGTGGCGTTGAAGATCTCGACGCGGCCGCGACGGCGCGCGTGGTCGTCGGCGTTCCAGGCGACGTCGCTCACGGGGCCGGAGTGCGGGTCGCGGGCCCTCGCGCGGGAGTCGGCGGCGTCCCCGTTCATCGGGCGGGGGGCGCGGCTTCGACCGGCTGCTTGACCAGCCGGAGGTCGTCGAGGCGGTCGTCGACCTCCGGGGTCGTCTCGTGGCCGGCGGAGCCCTGGTCACGGAGGCGGTACTCGACGCGGCCGGCTCGGATCAGGGTGAGGGGCATGGGCTCGTGTTCGTCGGCGATCGCAGCCTGCACCCGAGGCGGTGGTCGGTCGACGGCGATGCTCCCGGTCCGGAGCCTGTCACTCGGTGGCGGCGCCGATGGCCATGGCCAGGGCGTTCGACGACGCGTGCCAGCAGATCGTCTGATGCCGCCGTCTGCTGCTCGTCCAGCAGCAGATCGGCAGGGGTCCCCCTCGATCAAGTGGAACCCTGTCACCGGTTCATCAGCCCGGCTTCGTAGGCCGTGATCGTCAGCTGGACGCGGTCCCGGGCTCCCAGCTTGTCGAGCAGGTGGCTGACGTGGGTCTTGGTGGTGGAGAGGCTGATGTAGTGCTCAGCGGAGATCTCGGCGTTGGTGAGCCCACGCGCCACCGCGGTGAGCAGCTCGACCTCGCGGGCGGTCAGCGCCTGGACGCGCGCCACATGCTGAAGGCTTGGCTTGGCCTGGCTGGCGTAGTGCTCGATCAGCCGCCGGGTGATCCGCGGCGACAGCAGGGCCTCCCCGGCGGCGATCACCTTGATCGCCGTCAGCAGGTCGGCCGCCAGCACGTCCTTGAGCAGGAACCCGCTGGCCCCGGCGTGGAGCGCGTCGTGCACGTACTGGTCAGCGTCGAACGTGGTCAGGATCAGCACCTTCACGTCCGCGGTGGTCGGGTCGGCGCCGAGCCGGGCGGTGGCGGCCACCCCGTCCAGCCGGGGCATCCGGATGTCCATCAGCATCACGTCCGGACGAGCGGCCCGGGCCAGCTCGACGGCCTCGACGCCGTCCGCCGCTTCCCCCACGACCTCGATCTCCGGGTCCGAGCGGAGCAGAGCGACGAAACCACTCCGGACCAGCGCCTGGTCCTCGGCGACCGCCACCCGGATCGGCACCGCCACCCCTGAGACCTCCGAGAGGCTGGTCACCGACCAGGCTCGTACGGGATGGTGGCCGACACCGCGAACCCGCCGGACGGGTCGGGACCGGCCCGGAAGGTGCCGCCGAGCAGCGCGGTGCGCTCGCGCATCCCCACCAGTCCGTGCCCGGTGCCGTGCGGAGCCGGCAGTCGAGCGAGGAGCCCGTCGTCGTGCACGTCGACGGTCAGGGCGTCGGCCCCGTAGCTCAGCCGGACCACCGCGTCGGACGGGCCCGCGTGCTTGAGCGTGTTGGTGAGCGACTCCTGCACGATCCTGTACGCGCAGAGATCAGCCGACGCCGACAACCTGCGCGGTGCCCCGCTGATCTCGGTGTGGACGGGAAGGCCCGCCGACCCGTACCTCTCCACCAGAGGCACGAGGTCGGCCAAGCCCCGAGCCGGCTCGTAGGAGACGGTGTCCGCCGCGGCTGGTGACGAGCGGTCGCGGAGCAGGGTCAGCAGCTGGCGCAGCTCCTGCATCGAGGATCGGCTGACGTCCCCGATGGTCTGCAGCGCCTCGCGGGCGGCAGGCGGGTCGGTCGCGGCGAGATGCTCGCCCACGGTCGCCTGGACCGAGATCACGCTGATCGAGTGAGCCAGCACGTCATGCAGCTCGCGGGCGATCCGGAGCCGCTCCTCCACCTGCGCCAGGGTGCCCCGGTCCCGCTCGGCGGCCGCCTGCTCGCGCTCGACCGCGGCCTGCCGCTCCGCGGCGTCGACCTGAGCCAGGAGCACCTCCCGCCGGGCCCGGCTCAACCGACCCAGCACCCAGGCGGTGAGAAAGATCCCCGTCGACTGCAGCACGCTCCGGCTCCCAAGGTCGGGAGCTCGGCTGAACGCGGCCACGACCAACGCCGCAGACGCGAACACGATGCCCGTCACCGCCGGGCGACGGGGGAGCCGGCCGACCATGAACAACAATCCCGTCACCACGAAGGGAAGGACGTCCACGCGCTGGTCCAGCCAGGCCAGCAGCGTGGAGCAACATCCGGTGACCACCAGTGCGGCCAGCGGCCGGCGTCGGCCCCCCAGCACCGCCGCGCCACCCAGACCCGTCAGCGTGTAGCCCAGCGCGTCCGGTCGCTGGAAGCCGGCTGTCGTACCCGCCGAGCCCAGCACCCACACGCTGAGGATCGTCGACACGGCGGCCAGCAGCCCCTCGGGCAGGCCGGGCCACCACCGCCGACCGACCAGCGAGGTGGCGGGCAGCGACATGGATCTCAACCTAGGGTGCCCGGCCTGTCATCGCATCGGTCCACAGGATGACGCCCAACGGTGCCGCATCGGGCGCGAGACCTCGCTCGAGCTGCACCTCGCGCCCGAGGTGAGCGGCTGGCGGTCCAGGACAGGGTGAGGCATGACCACCTCGCCTGCCCGACAGCTGCTCCGAAACCACCCGGTCCTGGCCTTCTTCGTCCTCACCTACATCCTCACCTGGGCGTTGGTACTGCCGTTCGGACTGTTTTTCCCTCCCGGTTGCCTGCTGGCCGCCCTCATCGTCGTGGGTCTGACCCAGGGTCGAGCGGGCTTCGCCGAGCTCGGCCGACGGATGACCCGATGGCGGGTCGGGGCCGCCTGGTACGTCCTGGCGGTCGCGGTGCCGGTGGTGGTCCAGCTGCTCACCTTCGGCACCAACCTCGCCCTCGGAGCCGGAACGCCCACCTCAGTGGCTCAGCTGGCTCCACTGTCCGTCCTGGGCGCGTTCGCCGTCCGGCTGGTCAACCCTCTCGACGGGCCGCTGGCCGAGGAGCCGGGCTGGCGGGCCTTCGCCCAGCCACGGGTACAGATCGGCCGCTCCCGCCTGGCCGCCACCCTGATCCTGGCCGTGCTCGTCGCCTGCTGGCACCTGCCGCTGTGGCTGCTGCCTTCGTTCGGCGCCACCCCGAGCGTCATCGTCGCCGACGTCCTGGGCACCGTTGCCGTCACCATCTGGTACTCCTGGCTCTTCAACCACTCGGGCGGCAGCGCGTTGCTGACGCTGATTGCGCACTCGGTCGAAGGTCTGGTGCACCCGCAGCTGTTCTGGTCCGACCCTGCGGTCGCCTCCAAGGCCACCTCGGTCTACGCCGCCGTGTGGGTCCTTGCCGCCCTCGTGCTGATCGTCGCCGACCGGGAGTTCTGGGGCGACAGGTCGCGCCTCGATGACGACACCAGACCGGCAGCGACAGGGAGTCCAGACCGCAGCGACCCGCTCTCAGCGCACCGCGCCAGGTCCGAACGCGTCCCTGCTCTGGGTACCCGGCGGTGAGAGGCCGGTCCCGGCGTCAAGCCGCCATCCCCGGCCTCATCCCCGGCCTCCCCGCGGCTGAAGAGCGGGCCACGCCACGATGATCGACTTCTTCCCTGTCCGCTCGAGCACGGTCTTGCCCCGAGTCCGGGCCTCGATCCTGGCGACTGAACGACGTCCGAGCCGGTCTGGTCGAAAACCCCTACAGCCGGCCCCGGCCGCGAAACTAGGCTGCGCCTCGTGACCGACGACGACTGGAGAGACGGCGGGTTCCGACAGCGTCGGCCCTCGGAAGAGACGCTCGCGTGGGTGGCGGCCTCGGTGGGGAAGGGCTCTGTGGTCGTCGGGTTTCGCCGACTGACGGGTGGCGTCTGCTCAGCGGTCCACCGGGTCACGGTGGAGCGAGCCGGAACGCGGTCGTTCGTCGTACTGCGTCAGTACCCGGCCGGGCTCGGCCTGGAGCAGAGCGTGGAGAAGGAGGTCGCCAACCTTCGGGTGGTGGCGCACGGCGGGATCCCGGTTCCTGCGGTCCTGGCCGCTGATGTCGATGGCGGTTCGACAGGAGGCGCGCCCGCCATGCTGATGACGCAGCTGCCGGGGCAGGTCGACGTGAGTCCGACCCATCCCGAGTCCTGGATGACCGAGATGGCCGAGATGGCCGTCCGGCTGCATGCGCTCGATCTCCCTGCCAAGACGTTCGACCCGTGGACGGACTCCTGGATCGCTCCCCGAGACGGGTTCCGGGTGCCGGCCGACGCACCCAGGCCCGCCGTCTGGGAGGCGGCGTTCCGGGCGATGACCGCACCACCACCAGATGATCCTGCTGTTTTCCTCCATGGTGACTTCCTGCCCGTCAACATGTTGTGGTCTCGAGGGAAGATCACGGGACTGACAGACTGGAACGGCATCCATCGCGGGTCCCGAGCAGTAGACGTCGGGCACTGTCGGCGGTATCTGGCGGCTCTCTACTCGCCCGGCTGGTCGGAGCACTTTCGGTCGCTCTATGAGTCGACCGCCGGGGTGTCTCTCGATCCGTGGTGGGACCTGTATGCCCTGCTGCACTACGACGACAGCGCGGCGAAGTGGATCTCCGGTCAGGTCGCGGGGCGCCGTCTCGTCGACGTCTCCGGCATGACGTCTCGGATCGAGGTCGCCATCGAGGCCGGGCTGCGGCGGCTTGGCTGACCGCCGCACTCGTCCTGCTCATCCGGTGTCCCTGAGCGCCGAGGCGGATGGGCTGCGGTCGGGCCGTGAACCGCGCTTCGCCTCCGGTCGCACTCGCTGCTGCTGAGCGACGCGCGTCTGACCCTCAGAAACCCGCGCATCCAGCCTCCGCACCGACGCCTCTGAAGCGTCGAGAGGGCTCACGAGCCCGGGTCTTCGCCTTTCGGCTCACTCGCCTAGCATCGGGATCATCCTACCCGGTCGGACGGAAGGGTCCGGCAGGGTCGCCGACGTCAGGAGATCGCATGGACCGTCGTGATCTGGTCGACCCCGAGTCCCGGGTACCCCTGGAAGGACTGCTCCAGGTCATGCCGGGCGGATTCAACGCCATTCCGGACATCGTGCAGCGCCGGGCGACGGTCGCGGGCATGTTCGCCATGCTCGAGGCCCCGGCGAACCCGAACGTCACCGACGAGGACCGGACGGTGCCCGGGCCGGACGGCGCCCCGGACATCAGCGTGCGGATCTACCGCCCCGTCACCTCGAGCGGTCCGCTGCCCGGGATCTACTACATCCACGGCGGTGGCATGGTGCTGGGAGACGTTGCCGGTGAGGACGCGAACGCTCGGCGCCTGGCCGAGGAGGTGGAGGCTGTCGTCGTCTCTGTCGAGTACCGGCTCGCACCGGAGCACCCGCACCCGGCCCCGGTCGAGGACTGCTACGCCGGGCTGGTCTGGACGGCGGCGAACGCGGCCGGGCTGGGGATCGACCCCGAGCGTCTCGCGCTCTACGGCGGCAGTGCCGGTGGCGGGTTGGTCCTCGGCTGCGCCCTGCTGGCCCGGGACCGCAGCGGGCCAAGCCTGACGTTCATGATGCCGATCTACCCGATGATCGATGACCGGAACGAGACCCCGTCCAGCCGGGAGATCACCGACGTCGGGATCTGGGACCGGGCCGGGAACATCGAAGCCTGGGCGTGGTACCTCGGGGGTCAGGAACCCGACCAGTACGCGGCACCCGCTCGGGCGCAGGACCTGTCCGCGCTACCCCCGGCCTTCATCGACGTCGGCACCGTCGACCTGTTCCGCGACGAGGACATCGCCTTCGCGCAACGGCTGATGCAGGCGGGCGTGCCCACCGAGCTGCACATCAACCCCGGCAGCTACCACGCCTCCGAGACCTTCGCACCCGAAGCTGCCCTCTCGCAGCGCATCTGGGCGATGCGGGTCGACGCGCTCCGGCGCGCGCTCGGCTGACGGGCCCGCTCGGCGTGGCCGTCGGCACCGAGGCCTGGTCGCGAAGCTGTGTCGCACCGCCGCCCGTGACCGCCCCGCCCGCAGCCCTCGTCGCCGCGCCTGCGGCCTGATTCCGCTCCCCGCACCCCTGGAGGCGTGTCGAGAGCAGGAGCCCTAGGACCCGGGGACCGCCACGGTGGGTAGGTGCACCACCCGGGTGGCGTGGCGTTTCGACGTCTCCACCAGTCGGGCGTTGTCGCCGTCCGGGCCGTGCGAGCGCTGGTGGGCCTCCTCCGGCGGTCGGCCGAACCGCACGTGGCGGGCGATGAGCCGCCGGAGTCGCTCGTCGTCCCCGGGCTCGACGTACCAGGCCTCGTCGAGCAGGTCGGCCACGGGCTTCCAGCCGGGGTGGTCGACCAGCAGGTAGTTGCCCTCGGTGATGATCAGCGGGACGTCGCGCTCGACCCGGACGGCCGACCCGATCGACTCCTCGATGCTCCGGTCGAAGACCGGCGCGTAGACCGCCTCGTCGGTACGGTCCCGTAGCCGGTGCAGCAGGTGGACGTAGCCGGCGACGTCGAAGGTGTCGCTCGCGCCCTTGCGGTGCAGGCGGCCCAGCCGTTGCAGCTCGTCGTTCCTGAGGTGGAAGCCGTCCATGCCGACGAGCGCTGCGTCCGGGGCCAGCTCGGCCGCGAGGGCCTCGGCCAGGGTGGACTTGCCGGCACCGGGCGCTCCCGTGATTCCTAGGAAGTGGCGCTCCCCGGGACGGATGAGGCGACGGGCGGCCGCCACCAGCTGGTCGAGGGACTGGCCGCCGCCCGTGCCGGTGCCCGGTGGCGACGGGTCTTCACGCGTGGCCACGGTGCTCTCCTCGCTCCTTCGTGCCCCAGCAGAGGTCCGGACCTCCCGCGGAGCTGATGCTGTCCTGGTCATCGACCCTGATCTCGATGATCGGGTCGACCTGAGCCGGGTGTACGCGGCTCAGGTCTACCCAATCCGGTCACCGGCGTGGTGGAAGCCGCTCAGCCGCTCAGGACGTCGGCCGCCGAGGTCCAGGGCAGGTCGTGCGCGGTGGCCACGGCCTCGTTGATGAGCAGGCCGCCGAGGGTGGTGAGGCCGGCGGCGAGCGGGGCCGAGGTCTTCGCGGCAGCCTTGACGCCGGCGGCGGCGACGGTCAGCGTGTAGGGCAGGGTGGCCGAGGTCAGGGCCAGCGTGGAGGTGCGAGCCACGGCGCCCGGGATGTTCGCCACGCAGTAGTGCACGACGCCCTCCTCGACGTAGGTGGGGTCCGAGTGCGTGGTGGCGCGGCTGGTCTCGAAGCAGCCGCCCTGGTCGATGGCGATGTCGACGGCGACGCTGCCCGGGCGCATCGAGGCGATCACCTCGCGGCTGACCAGCTTCGGTGCCTTCGCTCCCGGGACCAGGACGGCACCGATCAGCACGTCGGAGTCGGCGATGTAGGAGGCGAGCCGGGCCCGGTTCGGGACGACCAGGTCGAGCCGACCCTCGAAGACGTCGGACAGGTAGGCCAGTCGCGCCGGGTTGGTGTCGAAGACGCGCACGATCGCGCGCATGCCGACGGCGATCTTCGCGGCCTCGGTGCCGGCGACCCCGCCGCCGATGATGGTGACCTTCGCCGCCGGCGTGCCGGGCACCCCGCCGAGCAGGACGCCGGACCCGCCGCGCGGGCTCTCGAGGTGGTGGGCGGCCGCCTGCACGGCCATCCGGCCGGCCACCTCGCTCATCGGGGTGAGCAGCGGGAGCTTGCCGTCCGGCGTCTGCACCGTCTCGTACGCGATCGCGTCGATGTGGCGCTCGAGCAGGAAGTCGGTCAAACCGCGGCCGGCGGCCAGGTGCAGGTAGGTGAACAGCTGCTGGCCCTCGCGGAAGCGGTGGTACTCCGCCGCCACCGGCTCCTTCACCTTGAGGATCAGGTCGGCGCGGGCGAACACCTCGTCCGCGGTCGCGACCACCGTCGCACCCGCAGCGGCGAACTCCTCGTCGGCGAAGCGGGAGCCCCGCCCGGCGCCGGCCTCGACCAGCACCTCGTGCCCGGCGTGGACCAGCTCCGCCGCACCGTCGGGCTGCACGGCGATCCGGTTCTCGTTGTCCTTGATCTCGGCGGGAACCCCGACGGTCAGCGTCATGTCCATCTCCTCGGTTCGGGCGGTCGCAGCCTGCCCGCCACCGTACGGGGTCGTCGGCGCGACGAGGTGACAGGACTCGCTCGTGCTGGGCTCGGCGGCGGACAGCGGCACGCCGAGCCCGGTCAGAGCTCCGAGCGCCTGCGCCGAGAACCGGTGGGTCGAGGACGGAGGACGAGCGCTCCGAGCGTCAGCGTGAGCGCAGCCAGCGCGGCGGTCGCCGTCGCCGTCGTCGCGTCCGGGCGGACGACCGACTGTCCGCGCAGGGCCTGCCAGGTCAGGATGGCGAGCAGGCCGACGTAGGCGGCCGCCGCCAGCAGGACGAGGCGCAGCCGGACGGTCTCGGCGGCGAGCAGGGGGAACCGTTGTCCGAGCAGAGCGAGTACGAGCCCGAGGACGATCATGGTCTGCAGCCCGTGGAGGCCGACGAAGTGCGGGATGCGCAGGTCGCCGCCGACGGTGCTCCAGCCGAGGAACGGCAGGCCCGGCCCGCCGTCGGGCAGGCCGACGGTGTGGGCCCCGACCACCGCGGCCGCTCCGCCGGCCGCCATCGACTCGCGCTGGGCCGGCGTCGGGAGCGTCATGAGGAAGGCGAGGGCCATCCCGATGACAGAGATGATCATGCCGAGCCGCAGCGTCCAGGTCAGTACCAGGTCCGGCAGTCGCTGGGTGAGCAGCCAGACGACGAGGGCGACGTTGGCCAGCCACAGGGTACCGACCATGACGGCCATGGCCTGGTAGACCGCGGCGTCGAACGGCGTCGCGAAGTCGAAGTGGCTCGTCCGGCCGCGGACGACCTGGGTCACGATCGCGACGAGCTCACCGGCCAGCATCACGGCGCTCACGGTCCCGAGGACCGAACCAAGGCGCCGGCGCCGCGGCATCAGGGAGATCAGCCACCCGAGGGTGAAGGCGTAGACCGCGACGGACAGCGCGAACTTGGCCGGCTTCTCCCAGATCGGGACGCCGGTGAGCACGCGCGGGTCGAGGACGTACCCGGCCACGCTGACCACGAGGAGCGCGGACGACGCACCGCTCAGCAGCATCAGCGGGCGGTGCCAGCGGTAGGCCCGAGCCAGCGCGGCGAGCCAGGTGAGAGCCCGGGTGGAGGCGGCATCGGTGGGAGCGGGAGCAGGAGCGGGTACGGAGGTGCCGGGCGGGTCGGTCGACAGGGTCATGACCACGATCGTGCCCACGTCGAGGGACCAGCACATCGTCCCGCGCGGCAGCAGGGCATCGGCCGTGCGGACGGTCGGGGGGCGGCCGCGCGGCCGATGTGTCAGGTGCCGACCCTCATGACGATCGGCGGAGTGAGGGCTTCCCTGGGCGCGTACCGGTGACGAGACGGCGCAGAGACCTGCTACCCGAGCTGGTGTGGCTGGTGCCGGTGGTACTTGCCGTCGGGGTCACCTGCGTGACCTCGCGCCAGCTGTCCGTCGTCGGGCCGCTGATGGCCGTCGCTCTTGGGCCGTGGCTGCTGCACGTGCTCGGCCGCCCCCTGCCCGCATGGCTGTTCGGCGTCGTGGCGATGGCGCCGGTCGTCGCGATCCTCGTGGTCGACGAGCTGAACGCGAGCGTCTTCTTCGCCACGACGGCTTTGTCCCTGCTCGCCAGCCGCGCCGACCGCTCGTGGCAGATCGTGGTGTGGGCCGTCGTCGGGGTGGCGCTGCCGTTCGCGAGCCTCGGAAACAGAGAGCCCTTCAACGCCGGCTGCTTCTACTTCGCCATCGGTGACCTCTTCGGTATCGCCGTCGGGATGCTGCTCGGTCACGCCCGCCGGCTGGACGCTCGACTGCGGACGGCCGACGCCCGTCTCGCCGCCGCGGCCGCCACCGAGGAACGCACCCGGCTGGCCCGTGACGTCCACGACCTCGTCGCGCACTCGCTCACGGTGGTCGTGCTGCAGGTGGGCGGGGCACGGCGGGTCCTGCGCGCGGACCCTGTGCGGGCCGAGCTGGCGCTGAAGCAGGCCGAGCAGGTCTGCCGGGAGAGCCTGGACGGGGTGCGCGAGGTGGTCGGCCTCCTCCGCGCCGGCGATGGGCCGTCCGGGGCTGGCGGTGGACCTGCACCGGCTGGTCGAGACCTACCGGGCTGCCGGCGTCGAGGTCGGGCTCGAGACCGACGCCGACACGTCGAGGCTGCCCCTGCTCGTGCGTGGGACGCTGTACCGGGTCGTCCAGGAAGCGCTGGCCAACGCGGCCCGCTACCGGACCCCGGGCTCCCCGGTGAAGGTATGTACGACGGTGGATCCTGGCGGGGTGACCGTCTCGGTCGCCAACGCCGGTGCGCCGACCCGGCCGTCGTCCTCCGGCGGCTACGGACTCACCGGGCTGCGTGAGCAGGTCAGCGCGATCGGCGGCACCCTGCGGAGCGGTCCGGACGGGGGCCGGTGGCTCGTCGAGTGCCGGCTGCCGCAAGACGCGAGCGCCGTGCGCCCGACTCTGGTGACGCCATGAGTGCCCCCGGGAACGGCCTGCGCGTCGTGCTCGCCGACGACCAGGCGATGGTCAGGTCCGGCCTGGCGCTCGTGCTGAGCAGCGAGCCCGACATCGACGTGGTCGCGGAGTGCGCCGACGGACGGGAGCTGGTGCGTGCGGTGGGTGAGTACCGTCCCGACCTCGTGCTGACCGACGTCCGGATGCCCGCAATGGACGGCATCGAGGCCGCTCGCCAGCTCCGCCGGCTGTCGGAGGCGCCACCGATCCTCGTGCTCACGACGTTCGACGACGACGAGGTGCTGTGGCCGGCCCTCGCCGTCGGCGTGGAGGGTTTCGTGCTGAAGGACAGCCCCGCCGAGTCGCTCGTCGCCGCTGCGCGCGCCGTCGCCCGCGGGGGTACCTGGCTCGACCCCCGCGTCCTGCCCCGGGTGGTCGCCCGGGCGGTCTCCAGCCCCGTCGCGGCGCCGGCCGCGGCCCAGACGATGGCGCGGCTCACTCCGCGGGAGCGTGAGGTGCTCGACTCCATCTGCCTCGGGGCGAGCAACGCCGAGATCGCCGGGACCCTCAGGACGACGAAGCGAACGGTGAAGTCCCAGGTCTCCTCGATCCTGCAGAAGCTCGGGGCCCGGGACCGCGCCGCGGCCATCATCACCGCCTACGAGGCCGGGTGGCGCCGGCCGCCTGGATGACGGCGCAACGCCGCGGCCGTCGCGAGCTGCCATGCAGCAGTCGCACGAGGTCCGCGCCGACCTCGCCCTCGACATATCTCCGTGAATACTCTTCCGGGGAGATCCGAGGAGACGACGATGAGAGCGGTCTACTACGACCGGCAGGGCGCCGCCGGTGAGGTGCTGCAGCTCGGCGAGCTGCCCGACCCCGAGCCGGGACCGGGAGAGGTCCGGGTGCGGCTGCGCTACTCCGGGATCAGCCCCGGCGACACCAAGAAGCGTGCCGGCTACTTCGGCTCGGCCATGCCCTACCCGCGGGTCGTCCCGCACAGCGACGGCTCCGGCACCATCGACCGGGTCGGCGACGGCGTCGAGGCGAGCCGGGTCGGCCAACGGGTCTGGGTCCACCACGCCCAGTCCTACCGCCCGTTCGGCACGGCCGCGGAGCTCACCGTCGTCCCCGCCGTCACCGCCGTCCCGATGCCCGACGAGGTCGACGACCGGCTCGGCGCCTGTCTCGGCATCCCCGGCATCACCGCCCACCGGGCGGTGTTCGCCGACGGGCCAGTCCGCGGCCGGACGGTCCTGGTGCACGGCGTCCTCGGCGCGGTCGGCTCGCTGGCAGCCCAGCTCGCCGCCTGGGGTGGGGCCACCGTGCTCAGCACGGTTCGCCGGCAGGCGGACCTGGCCGACCTGAGCGGCCCGGCCGCCGAGCGCGCCGTCGCCCTCGACGATCCCGAGGCCGAGCGGCTGATCCGGGAGCACGCTCCGGACGGGGTCGACCGGATCGTCGAGGTCGCCTTCTCCGACAATGTCGCCCTCGACGCCCGGGTGGCCGCCAACGGGGCGGTGATCGCCGCCTACGCCACCCGTGACTCCCAGCCCCGGCTCGACTTCTGGCCGATGCTGTTCGACAACCTCACCATCCGCCTTCTCGGCAGCGATGACTTCCCCGCAGCCGCCACGACCACGGCCGCGGCCGACCTCACCGCCGCCGCCCGCGAGGGTCGGCTCAGCGTCCGCATCGCCGAGCCGCTGCCGCTCGCGGCGGCCGCGGCGGCACACGACCAGGTCGACACCGACAACCGGCGACGGGTGCTGCTGAGCCTGGCGGGCTGAGAACGCCGCCGTCGAGGACGGGGGTCCACGGTTCCGACGGCGGGTACGCTCAAGCGCTGGTCGCCACCAGCTGGCCCCGAGACGGGATGCCGTCACCGACAGGAGCGCTACCGTGATCGACCGAACCGTCCGACGCCGAGCCGGCTGGTGCTCACTCGCCGTCGCGACCAGCCTGCTCGTGGCCGGCTGCTCCGGCAGCGCCGGCGATGCCTCGTCGGCTCCGCCGACCACCGCCTCGAGCGCGCCGTCCTCGGCCGCGACGTCGGCCTCCGCCGGCGGGAGCGCAACCCCCACCACCTCCGACAGTCCGACCGCCGGTGCGGACCCATCGGCCACGGGTTCACCCACCTCCGACCCCTCGTCGTCCGGGACGCCGGTCCAGGCCCTGGCCAGCCGCGAGTTCACCGTCAACGGCACCTACGTCAAGTCGAGGCTCCGGATGCGGTTCGACGTCGTCGAGCTCAAGCGCCGGGGCGACCTGCTGGACCTGACGGCCTCGCTGACCAATCTCGAGCAGGACCGCGACCGCGATCTCCGGTGGCAGGTCGGCACCCGGTTCGACGGCGCCTACCGGAAGGACATCAGCGCCGGCGCCAACTTCTCGGGCGTGGTGCTGACGGACCTGGCGGGCAAGAAGCGCTACCTCGTGGCCGCCGACTCCGGCAACGCGTGCGTGTGCACGGTCGAGCTGGGGTCGGTGTTCGTGGACGCCGGCCAGAGCGTCGAGCTGAGTGCCACCTACGCCGCCCCGCCTGCTTCCACCACCAAGCTCGACGTCACAGTCAGCTCGCTCGGGACGTTCCGTGACCTCCCCATCAGCTAGAGCGCTGCGCCGGGGCGCTGCGACCGGGGTGCTCGCGCTGGCGCTGTTCGGCGGGGGGCCGTCCGCGGTGGTCTGGGCCGACGGGACGTCCAGCCCGGGACCCACCCCGACCGTCGGGGCGACCGCCACCACCCTGTCCGGGCTGAGTGCCCCGGTCCACGACATCCGCCGTGGGCCTGTCTACGACATCGTCGTCACGACCGAGTCCATCGACGGGACCGAGACCCAGAAGGACACGACCACCAAGCGCACCGTGATCCTGGACAGCAAGGTGCTCTTTCCCGAGGACTGGGCCACGCTGTCGGGGGCCGCGCGGTCCCGGCTGCGGTCGGTGGCCGGTCAGATCAAGGACAGCTCGGCGACCGGCACGGTCCAGGTCGACGGCTACACCGATGACCAGGGCTCGGCCCAGCACGGGTTGGTGCTGTCCCGGCAGCGCGCCCAGGCGGTGAAGAAGGTGCTGACGCCGCTCCTGGTCGGTACCGACGTCCGCATCGCGACCCGGGGGCTGGGCGAGGCCAACCCGCGCTTTCCCAACCTCGATAAGGCCAAGCGGCCGATCCCGGCCAACCGGGCCAAGAACCGACGGGTCGAGATCAGCTTCCATCCCGGCCGCTGACGCCCGGACCCCTCCGCGCCGAGGGACGAGAGCGTCTGGTCATGCAGCAGCAGGCGCGCGCCCCGCAGTCCCGGCCGTTCGGCCCCGAGGCGTTCGAGCCGCAGGAAGGCACGGTCCCGCGGCTGGACGCCGTGCTGGTCACCCACAGCGACAACGACCACGTCAGCGTCCCCACCTGCCGGGCGCTGGCCACGGTGACGACGACCTTCCACTCGACCCGCTACGTCGACACCCTGGCTCGCGCCGAGGGCCTGCCGTCGGCCGGGCACGCCATCGGGGACCGCTTCGCCGTCGGTGACCTCCAGGTCGAGGTGACTCCCGCGGACCGCGCCTGGCAGAACGACTCGCCGGGCGCGACGGTCTGGGCGCCGGGAGACTCCCGGCTCATCCCCGAGCACCACCTCGCCATGCCGGCGCCGGACGCGATGCTGTTCGACTTCTCCGACTCGAGTGGCACGTCGGCCTCGACGGTGCCGCCGCGATGGCCAACGCCTACCCCGACACGCGCCTGCTGCTGCAGCACTGGGGCTGCGTCGACGCCCCGGACTTCCGCCGTTCAACGGCGGCCCCGCCTCACCCTTCAGCGTTGGCGACGCTGGGCCGCCATGATGGGCGGGTGCCCTTTTCGGAACGCGCCTCCCGTCGCCCGCTGGACCGAGCCGACCTGCCCGCCGAGCTCACCGCCGACACGCTTCGCGGACTCAGCTTCATGACCCTGCGCCAGCTCGCCGACCACCGTAACGGCGTGCTGGACGCCGACGAGCAGCAGCAGTTCGACGCCGCGCTCCGCGAGGTGATGCGGGGGACCGCGTCGCGGGTGACCGAGGCGGTGCAACGCGCGCCGCGCGGCGGGCCGGCCCCCCGCGACCCGGGCCTGCGCCGCTCCTACGAGCGCACCCAGCAGCGGCTGGCCGAGCAGACCCGGCGGGCGCAGGAGAGGTTTCCCGAGCTCGCGCTCGACCTCCCCGACGAGCCGTCGGAGGGGACCGGGCCGTCCTCGGCAACGGAGCCGTCCCCGCCGACCACCGCGCCGGGGCCGTCCCCCTCAGACGGCGCGGTGACGGCCACGCCGACCGCGTCCGGCACCCCGACCGACGACGACGTCTCCCCGAGCGCCCTGGCCCAGGAGGTCGAGCAGACGTCGGAGACCCTCGACATGCTGGAGAAGATCGCGTCCCTGCAGGAGCAGCAGCTCAAGCACCAGGAGAGCCAGCTGCTCACCGAGACCCGCGGCGTCTTCTTCGCCTTCCTCGTCTCGGTCGCGGTGATCGTCGCCGGCATCGCTCCGCTCGTCGAGGCCGAGCCGCACGAGCGGGTGCTGATCGTGGTCTGGACGGTCGTCGTGATCGCCGCCGCCGGGCTGGTGTACGCCCTCGTCCGACGCGTGCAGGGGCGCTGACGGTCAGGTCCCGATGTCAGGGGGCCGCTCCCTCCGTGCCGCCGCAACCTGGCGACCACCACCGTGGCGGAGTTCGACCGGTACCTCGCCAGCCCCGACGCCGACGTCAGCGCGACCTCCTACCGCCGGTACGGCCTCTGGCTCAGCGACGGGGAACGCGACCAGCTCAGCCGCGAGCTCGAGGCGCTGGTGGACCGTTACGCCTCAGGTCCGCCCAGCCCCGGACGGCGGCGGCACCTGCTGACCGCCTCCCTGTTCCCGACGCCGTAGGGGTAGGAAGGACCATGGACGCGAACCACCGGCTCGTCACGGCCTGCCCGCAGGCGGGCTGAGCTGTGCCCCTCCACCTCGTGCCGCTCCACCTCGTGACCCTCCACCTCGTTCCCTGGCACGGGGTCGTCCTCGTCGTCGGTGGCGTGGTCGCCGGCATCAGCGGCACGGCGGGCGGCATCACCTCCCTCGTCGCCTACCCGCTGTTGCTGGCCGTCGGCATCCCGCCCCTGACCGCCAACACCACCGGCTCGGTGGCGATGCTCGGCTCAGGCATCGGGTCGACGCTCCGTGCGGGGCCCGAGGTCGCCGGTCACCGTCGGACGCTGCTGCGCTGGCTGCCCGTGGCCGTCGCCGGATCCGCGCTCGGGGCGGTGCTGCTGCTCGCGACGCCGGCCGGCCTGTTCGCCCGGATCGTCCCCTTCCTCGTGGCCGCCGGAGCCGTGCTGCTGCTGGTCCAGCCGCGGATCGCCCGCTGGAACGACCGCCGTCGCGCCCGCGTGCCCACCGGCCTGACGGCCGCGGCGATCACCGGGGTGACGCTCTACAACGGCTACTTCGGGGCGGGGTCCGGCGTGCTGATGATCGCCGTCCTGCTGCTGAGCGTCGAGCCCCGGCTGCTGCGGGCCAACGCGCTCAAGAACGTCCTGCTGGTGACCGCCGACCTGCTGCCCGCGGTGCTCTTCGCCTTCTTCGGCCACGTCGTCTGGTCGGCGGTGCTCGCCCTGGGCGTCGGGACCCTGGTGGGCGGGCTGCTCGGCCCCGGCATCGCCCGCCGGATCCCGCAACGGCCGCTGCGGCTCTTCATCGCCGGATCGGGGTTCGTGCTGGCGGTGTGGCTGTTCCTGCAGGCGCCCTGAGCCTCGCCTAGGCTGCGGATCGTGACCGTTCTCGAGGCTGACCGCATCGCCGCCCTGCGGGATGCGGAGACCAAAGCCGTGCAGCTGTTCGAGGAGGCGATCGCCCGAGGTCTCGTCGTCCCGGGTGTGGGGGAGCGAGCCCTGTCCGACCAGGTCCGGGACCTCGCGAACGAGATGTTCGGCGTCCGCAAGTTCTGGCACAAGCGGATCGTCCGCTCCGGGGTCAACACCCTCGAGCCGTACCGGTCGAACCCGCCGGACCGCACGCTCGAGGCCGACGACATCCTGTTCTTCGACTTCGGTCCGATCTTCGAGGACTGGGAGGCCGACGTCGGCCGGACCTACGTGCTGGGCGAGGACCAGCACAAGCACCGGCTCGCTGCTGACCTGCCGGTGATCTGGACCCAGGCACGGGACCACTTCGCGGCGACGCCCGACATCACCGGCGACGAGCTGTTCGGCCATGTGCTCGAGCTGCTGACGGCTCGGGGGTGGGGCCACGGCGCCCGGCACGCGGGTCATCTGGTGGGGGAGTTCCCGCACGAGCGGATCGAGGACGACCAGACCACCTCCTACATCACCACCGGCAGTGACCGGCCCATGCGTCGCCTCGACGCCGCCGGCCAGCCGTGCCACTGGATTCTCGAGGTCCACCTGACCGACCGTGCTCGCGGCTTCGGCGGCTTCTACGAGCAGCTGCTCGATGTCTGAGCCGAGGACGGGAGGAGCGCGGACCGTGGGCATCCTGGCCTTCGACGGCATGGAGGTGCTCGACTTCGCCGGCCCGTACGAGGTGTTCAACGTCGCCGGCGAGGTCGGGTCAGCGGTCGGGTTCGAGGTGATGGCCGTCGGGCTCCGGCCGGGACCGGTCGTCGGGCGCGGCGGCTTCACGGTGCTGCCGCCCGTGAGCATCCTCGACAGCCCACGGCTCGACGTCGTCATCGTCCCGGGTGGGGCCGGCACTCGGCCGCTGGTGCGCGATGCTGCGCTGCTCGACTGGCTCCGCGGGACGGCGGCGACGGCCGAGCTGGTGGTCTCGGTCTGCACCGGCGCACTGGTGCTGGCCGCGGCGGGGCTGCTGCAGGGCTGCCGCGCCACCACCCACCACGAGGCGTTCGACGAGCTCTCGGCGATCTCGCCCTCGACCGAGGTCGTCCGAGGCCGCCGGTTCGTGCAGGGCTCGGAGCGGGTCTGGACCTCCGGCGGGATCTCCGCGGGCGTCGACCTCTCGCTGCACCTGGTCGCCCGGCTGGCCGGGGAGCGGGCCCGGGATCTCGTAGTCACCGAGATGGAGTGGGGCTGGCCGTAGCTGATCTTGCTGTGCGTAGCTGATCTTGCTCTGCCGAGACCGGCCCCCATGATCAACAAGGTCGTCGAGATGTTGATCACCGGCTGGCGTTGATCAACTCAGCTCGGCGGCTGCCGCCAGGATCCAGTTCCGGTACTCCACCGCGAAGTGCTGCAGGTGGTGCTCGACCACCTCGGGCCCGCAGGTGCTCGGCAGCGTCACCGAGAGACGGAGGGTGAAGCCGTCCTCCTCGTCGCGGAACCAGTTGGCGATCGAGCCGACGACGGTGCCGTCCTCGAGCACGAGGTGCGACCGGCGGGCGGGCGGGCCGTAGCCGTCGTCCTCGGACGCGGGGGTCGGCTCCGGGGTGGCCGACTCGTCCCACTCGCGCATGAAGAACGAGCAGACGTGATCGCCGAGGGTCTCGACGATGTTGACCCGGCCGCCGCCGGCGTGGATCGAGTAGTGCTCGGGGTGGGCGGCGAGCAGGACGTCCTCGCGGCCGAAGGCGGTCGAGAGCCAGCCGGCGAACGCGTTTGCCCCGATGCCGCGCGCCCGCAGCCTCGTCGCACCGGTGATCTGCTGTCCGGCCGAGCGCTCGACGTTGGTGCGCAGGAAGGTGGTGCCTGCGGCGACCTCATCCCGCAGCAGCTCGAGCAGCCGTTCGCGGCCGAGCCGGCGTTTCAGCAAGGCCAGGGCTCGTCGCGCCGCGACCACCTCGAACCCCGTGATGCTGCTGTCGTCGGTTTCCTCGTTCAGTCGCACCGACGGTCCGGTCGTCGACATCGTGGCCACGGGGCTGGTCATCGAGATCTCCTCTGGACCGGGAGCTGCAGGTACGAGGCGTGTGCGCCGCCGGTGTGGATGACGTGCCGGCCCTGGTTGGCCCCGACGTACTCCGCGATGCCGGGCATCATCGGGCCCAGCAGGTTCCGTGCGCTGATCACGAACCGGAGCTGCTCGCCGGGGTGGAACGCCAAGCCGACCGGCAGCAGGTCGATCTCGACGTCCACGACCTCGCCGGGGATGAGCTTCTCGACCCGGTCGAAGCTGTGGGCGGGCACCTCGTCGGTCGCCAGCTGTTCGTCCAGGTGCCGCGCGGAGACGCGCAGCCGGCCGTCGGATCCCTTGTAGCGCAGGATGGTGGCGCCATGGTCGGTCAGGTCGTGGACCCGCGCGTTCTGGTTCGGGACGGTGAAGGCGGCCAGCGGCGTCCCGTAGGCGTCCAGCTTCTGGACCAGGACGAAGAGGTCCAGGTCGTCGGCGCCCTGGGCCTCGACCCACAGGTGCGCCTTGGGGTAGCCGACCAGCACGGTCTCGACGTCGAAGCGCGCGAGGAAGGACACGGCGGCCTGGTTCGTCGCGACGTCGTAGGGGGTAGCCACCTCGGCGGTCGGGACGGTGGGGGTCAGCTTCCGCGACAGGCCGTCGAGGTAGAACCTCGTCGACGTGACGTCCTCGGGCGGGAACCGGTCGGCGGGCACGCCGCCCCGGTCGCCGCCCTGCAGGTCGAGGACGGAGTAGCGCACCCGGGGCGTCTGCTCCCAGCCGTTGTCGAGATCACGGAGGTAGTGGTCGAAGAAGCGGCGCAGGTCGTCCACGTTGGCCTCGTCGTAGTAGTCGGGCCACTCCTGGCTGTGGTGGATCCGCAGCCACTTCTGCTCCGAGGCCATCCGACGCCAGGCCCGGAACGTGCCGGCGGTGTGCAGGGTGTTGGAGTAGCTGGCGACGACGTACGCAGGAACGGTGATCTGGTCGAACGCCGGGATCTTGTCCTCCCAGAGCTCGTTGACCAGCGGGTACCGCTCCGCCTCGCCGAGCAGGTCCTCCTTCTGGTTCCGGCCGAAGAAGCTTCCTTCCTGCAGCATGCGGGCGAAGCCGGTGTCGGGCATGCCACCCCTCATCACCAGGTCACGGTAGACGTCGCTGACGCCCTCCCACGGGTTGATCGCCGCGAGGTGCGGCGGCTGCTCGGCCGCGGTGAACCACTGCGCCACGGCCAGGTACGAGGTGCCGCTCATCCCGACCCTGCCCGAGCACCACGGCTGGTCGGCCAGCCACTCGACCAGGTCGTGGCAGTCCCGGCCCTCCTGGCGGTCCCAGAGCACGCTGTCGCCGTCGGAGTCCACGACTCCCCGCACGTCCGGGTTGCAGACCGCATAGCCGTGGGCGCACCAGTAGGCGGGGTCCGGGCCCTCGAACTTCTCCAGCCCGGAGACGATGCCGTTGTCCAGGCCGACCAGCCCGAAGACCCCCATCACGCTGACCGAGGTGCCCTGGGCCTTGCCGTAGGGACTCCACGCCACGATCACCGGGACCGGGTCGGTTCCCGCGGGCCGGAAGACGTCGACGTGGATGGTCACGCCGTCGCGGAGGGTGACCGCCACGTCCTTCTCGAGCACCACGTCGACGGGCAGCGCCCGAAAGGGCGGCGCCACCCGGAAGCCGGCCTCGAGCGTCCGGGTGCCTGGGTCGTACGGCGTCAGCACGCCGGTCCGGGCCGGCGGCAGCGGCCGGGACGGCACGGTCATCTTCTGGACGGCGCTCATCCGGGCTCCTCCTCAGCGGCGGGGCCGGTTGTGCTCCCGCATCCAGGTGAGCGTAGGACCGACCGGCGGAAATCTCAACAGCCGTTGAGAATCGCCGACGGCTCGGGCTAGGTTGGGTCCGTGACCGCACGGACATCCGAGCCGCCGAGCCCGCGTCGCGGCCGCCGGCCGGGTACGGGCAGCACCCGCCAGACGGTGCTCGAGGCGGCCCGCGTCCGCTTCGCCAGTGACGGTTTCGCGGCGACCACGATCCGACGGGTGGCCGCGGACGCGGGGGTGGACGCCTCGCAGGTGATGCAGTTCTTCCGCTCCAAGGACGAGCTGTTCGCCGCGGTGATGGCGGTGCCGCGCTCGGCCCTGAGACGGTTCGACACCGCGTTCGAGGGCCCCGACGAGCACCTCGGCGAACGCGTCGTCCGCGCCTACCTGAGCGCGTGGGAGGGCTCGGCCGAGGAGTCGGAGCCCCTGATGGCGATGCTGCGCGGCGCGATCGTCCACGATCAGGCCAGCACCCAGCTGCGCGACTTCATCCAGTCCCGGCTGCTGCACGGGACCGAGAACCGCATCGACCAGACCGATCACGACGACGCCATGCTCCGGGCCGGCCTCGCCTCCGCCATGCTCGTCGGCATCATCACCAGCCGACGCATCATCGGTGTCCCGGTCCTTCTCGCCGCCGACACCGAGCAGCTCGTCGCCGTCGTCGCCCCGGCCATCCAGCAGGTCCTGGTGGGCCAGGTCCCCTCGGGCCTTCGGAGTGCGGACGTGTCGACGTCACCAGGGCCCGGATCCGGCCGATGACGCCGCTTCTCGTCGCCCTGGGGATCGACGCGGTCGCGCCTTCGCGGCTGGCGTCGTTCTGGGCGGGACTGCCCGGCCGGGACCCCCACGACGCGGGTGCTGCCGTGGCCTGGCCGGCGACGAGACCCAGGTGGGTCTGCGGTCTGTCCCGAGCCGGGCCCAGCGCCATCAGCCCAGGCTCGCGGGTCCGCGCCAGGGTTACGCTGCCCGCGGGAGGCGGGTCGAGATGCGCAGACGACGGAGCAGCGCGGTCGGGCTGCTGGCCGCGCTCGGCCTGGCTGCCGGCGGTCTGACCGGCTGCAGCTCGGTGATGTCGGCCGGCTCGATCCAGGGGGTCCGCTCCGATCCTGACCACCAGGGACTCGTCGTCAGCTATCTCGGCGGTGGGTGCGACGGTCCGGTGCGGCTGAAGCTGAAGGAGACCCCGACCCGGATCGACGCGGACCTGGTCATGGGCCCGGGCGGTGGGGGCACCTGCGCCGCGGTCGGCTACCCCAGGACCGTGACCGCGCGGCTGGCCCAGCCCATCGGCAAGCGGACCATCTGGTCCGGCGGCGACGAACAGATTCCCTTCGACGGCGCCGATCTGCTGGTCCCGACCGACCTGCCGCAGGGCTTTGCCGCGCCGAGCGAGTCGGGCGACGGCGACGGCTGGTCGCCGGATCCCGAGGCGGCGGTGGCGACCAGCACCTGGACGACCCAGTGGTCCCCGGAGAAGACGGCCGGCGCCGCCGGTGAGTGCCGGCCGACCCGGGGCGAGCTCGCCATCCGGCTCGGCCCGGGCTCGACCAACCGCTACCTCGGCTCGACCAAGGTCGGTACGGCCCGGATCGGTGCGGCCACGGCCAGCATCTACCGTCTCGGCAGCAGTCGGAGGCCCGTCGGCTGGGCGTACGTCTGGACCCGTGGCCGCCTCGGCGTCGAGCTCGCGAGCAGCGCCACCTGCCGGGGCGACCAGCCGCTGGACCGCACCGATCTGCTCCGGGTCGCGAGGTCGTTGCGGCCGGCGTGAGCGGCGTCCGTGCTCAGCGGGCCGGCGACGACGTCAGAGCCCTGCGGCCAGCTCGGCCAGCGCGTTGTCGAGGGTGACGGCCGGCGTCCAGCCCCAGCCACGCGCCCGGTCGGTGAGGATCTGACCGGTCCAGGCCGGGAGGTCGTTGTCGAAGTCGGTCGGCACGCCGAGCGCCTGCGCCACCGTCCCCACGTAGTCGGCGACGGTGGCTGGACTGCCGGCGACGTTGACTGCCGTGCAACCGTCCACGACCGGACCGGTCGCGACGTCGGGGCCGCTCAGCACCCGCCCCGTCGCGAGGTCGGTCACCAGGCCGGCGAGGTCGTCGACGTGCACCCACGCGAAGGTGCCCGCAGCGTTCGCACGGCGCAGCCGCTCGTCGTCGCGGATCGCCGCAGGTCGCAGGACGTTCCACACCGAGGTCTCGCCCGGGCCGAGGATGGCTGGTGGCCGCACCAGCACCCGGGTGATGCCCTCCACCTCGGCCAGGGCGGCGTCGGTGTCGCGCTTGGTCACGGCGTAGACGTCGCCGTCGTCGCCCACCAGCGCCGACGTCTCGGCCACGTCCCCGAGCCCGGGACTGCGGTCGTACACCGCGCAGGTCGAGACGTGCACGAACCTGGCCACCCCGGCGTCCCGGGCGGCTCGCGCGAGCAGCGGCGTGCCCACGACGGCGACCTGTTCCTGGGTCGCCCGGTCCGAGCCCATCGGGTGCACCGTGGTCACCACGGCGTCCGCCCCCACCAGGACCTCCGCGGCGAGGTCCGCGTCCGCGAAGTCCCCGACGTGCTCGGTGAGCCCGGGGAGCTCCGGTGCCGTCCCCGCCCGCCGGACCACCGCTCGTACGGTCGCCCCCCGCTCGGCGAGCGCCGCGCAGACGCGGGCCCCGACCAACCCGTTCGCGCCCGTCACGACGACGACGGGAGAGGCGGGGACGACAGCGGTGGGAGAGGTCACCCGACCACCCTGCCACGCCGCCCAGACACCGCGACCCAGACACCGCGACCCGGCCACCGCGGTCCGACCACCAGGATGGGGAGATGGAAGATGTGGTCGCGGTCCGGCTCGAGCTCGCCGAGGGTGGTCGGCGCTACATCCTGACCTGGGGACGGATCCAGGAGCCGGTCGACCCGGGCCCGCTGGAGGCGCTGGTGCTGCGGCACTGTCGACGGTTCGCGCTGGGCGGGGAGCCCGTGGGGGCGTCGTCTGCGGGTCACTGCGCGAGGCGGCCGACTCGGCGGAGGCGCCGTACTTCTTCGAGCATCTGCTCTGGTTCTCCTGGCGCCCCATCCCCTTCGGTCCGGATCATGAGTCCTGGCGGGCCGAACGCGACGTCGCCCAGGAGGCGGGGCGGGAGCTGTTCTACTGCGGTCGCCCCGGCTGACCGGTCCTGGGGTCCTCCCTCCGGCTCAGCCGGCGACCGCGTTCTCGGCGATGAGCTGGTCCAGGTTGCCGCAGGTGTCGTCGAGGACGGCGATGACCGCCCGGCCGGTGGGTCGAACCAGGCGGACCTCCTGCCCGTACGCGGGCACTCGCGGCCTGTCCGGCCCGGAGCTACGCCGGCAGTCGTCGTCGCAGCGGCTCCCCGAGCACGATGTCGTGAGGCAGCCGTTCCAGCTCGTCACCGCTCACCGCGACCCCGTTCCTGTGCAGCTCCCCGGCCAGCCGGTCCCAGTGCGCGCTGCGTTCCTCCTCCTGGGTGCGGCCGGGGGCCGGCTCGTCGGGACCGACCACGTCCCGGGCGGTGGCGGCGATCTCCTCGACCGACATCCGCGCCCAGAGGTCGGGCGGACCCGACGCGCTCCAGCCCCGGTCGTTCAGCAGCAGCACCCGTCGACCGTCGGCCAGCACGGCCTCGAGCCGCGCGGACACCGACAGCTGCCGTTCGTGGCTGTGCTCCTCGTCGAGGTCGACGGTGGTCAGCAGCCGGTCCACGGTCGCCGGCCCGTCGTCGCGGTCAGCCACCGGCGGAATGCTCCGCGCAGGCGGCTCGGGCTGCGGCGACCACGACCGGGTCGAGGCAGCCGGACGCGTAGCCGCGGATCCGCCGGTCGATGTCGCGCTGCAGCAGCCAGCGCCCGATCCGGTCGGCGATCGGCTCGATCAGCCGCGGCCGGGTGGCGAAGTTGTAGCGCCAGGTGACCGCGGTCGTCCCTGGCGAGTTCCCGGGGGCGAAGCGCCAGCCGCCGCCGAACCGACGGAAGAACCACGGGCCCTCGACCATCGTCATGCCGACGTTGCTGGGGCGGAGAACGAGACGTACGTGCTGACCATCCGCAGCCCGTGGCGGGAGGTGGTGGCCGTCCGGACCCCGACGGCCGGCGTGCTCGCCCCGTCCAGGAGCTGCTGGTACCGGACGAACGGGTCCCACCGGTAGCGGATGGGCGCGGTGGTCTGCGACACCCAGAAGGCGAGTTCGGGCTCGAGGGGGACCGTCGTACGCGACTCGACCACCGGCATCGGCTCATCATGCCTGGTCAGGACTCCTTCGAGGGCTCGACGGTCCGGTTCAGGATCCAGGCGTGCAGCCCGACCTGCCGCACCCGCACGAAGCCGTGGTCCTCGAGCAGCTCGGCGGTCCCGCTGAACAGGAAGCGTCCGTGCGCCTCCCGGCCCGCCGTCACCTCCGAGATCGCCTCCACGAGCCCGCCGCCGGCCCGGGCGACCAGCTCGAGTGCCCCGCCGAGGGCGACCCGGGCCACGCCCTGGCCGCGGTGCCGGCGGTCGACGTAGAGGCAGGCGATCCGCCAGTCCGGGTGCGGCGGTGGCTCCTTCGCGTACGCGCGCCGGTGCTTAATGCCGGGAAGCTCCTCGGGCGGACCGTACTGGCACCAGCCCTGGACGGCGCCCCCCGGGTCGAGGACCAGGGCGGCCTGGGCCCGGCCGTCGCGGACGAGCTGCTCCTTGACGTCGCGGTGGCTGATGCCGCGCTGGCCGCACTCGGGATGCCAGCCGATGCACCAGCAGCCGCCGAAGATCCCGTTGTTGCGCTCCACGAGGTCCGCGAAACCGTCCCACCGCTCACCGTCGAGCGGCACGACCGACCATGCGGCCGTCTCCGCTGCGGCCGCGCTCACGCGAGGCCGTCCGCCGCGACGGCCAGCAGCCGGGCCAGCTCGGCCGGCTGGGTGAACATCGGCCAGTGACCCGAGCCGAGGTCGACGAGCTCGACGTGGCTGGCGCGGGCCAGCTCGGGCAGCTCGCCGGAGTCGATCCACTCCTGCGCCTGCGCCGGGTCGAACTCCGGACAGACCAGCACCACCGGCACCTCGAACCGTCGCTCGTCGCTCAGCCGGAGGACGCCGCGGGCGACTGCTTCCGGGACGGGGATGGCCGCGGCGCTGAAGCGCTGCCGGGCCGCCTCGTCGAGGTCGTCGGCGTCCGGTCCCTCGAACGGCTCCCAGCCGGGGAAGGGCATCGCGCCGTCGACGACCGGGAAGAAGTCGGCGTAGCGCTCACCGTCCGCGCTCGGGAAGCCGCCGATGAGGACGACACCGGCCACCTTCTCCGGGCGGCTGTCCGCGGCCAGCCAGGCCAGGCTGCAGGCCGCTGAATGGCCCACCACCACCGGCGAGCCGGAGGCGGCGTCGACCGCCGCGAGCACGCTCGCCACCTGGTCGTCGAGCGTGGCGGTGGTCGAGCCGTCGCCCTGGCCGGGCAGCGTGACCGGGACGGGGCGGTGGCCGAGGGCTTCGAGAGCGGGTACCACGTCGGCCCAGGCCGACCCGTCCAGCCAGAGGCCGGCGATGAGCACGATGTCGGTCATGGGTTGACGCTAGAGGCGGTTCCGGACGATCCGCGACCGGTAACCGATACCTTGCTCAGGTGCCGCACGAGATCAGCCCGACCGCGCGTGCCCTGCGCGCGCTGGAGATCCTGCAGGCCCGCCCGGGCGTGACGGCCGACCAGCTCGCCGATGGGCTGGGGGTGACTGAACGTGCGGCCCGCCGCTACGTCGCGATCCTGCGCGAGGCCGGTATCCCGGTCGAGTCGGTCCGCGGCCCGTACGGCGGCTACCGCCTCGGGCGCGGGATGCGCTTGCCGCCGGTCGTGTTCACCGAAGCCGAGGCGCTCGAGCTGGTGATGGCGGTCCTCGACGGCCAGCACACGGCGGCCGACGCGGGCGACCTCGTCGCGACGGCGCTGGGCAAGGTGATCCGGGCGCTGCCCGAGAACATCGGTCGGCAGGCTGCCGTCCTCCGCGAGCATGCCGCCGCGGCCCCCGACCGGCGGTCGGCCCGCCCGGACCCGGCCGTCACCAGCGCCCTCGTCGCGGCCGTCGCGGCCCGGCGTCGGGTGCGGCTGGAGTACCGGAACCGGGATGGGGATGAGTGGGAGGCCGAGGTCGACCCCTGGTCGGTGGTAGTCCGGCACGGACGCTGGTACCTGCTCTGCCACTCCTACCGCGCGGACGCCGTCCGCAGCTACCGGCTCGACCGGGTTCAGACCGTGCAGCAGACCCCGCACGCCTTCACCCCGCCCGCCGGTCTCGACCCCGTGGCCGCGCTCGAGGCGAACCTCGGCTCGGGCTGGGCGTTCGACACCCGTGTGGTCTTCGAGGCTCCGCTGGCCGAGGTCGCGCCGTGGGTCCGGACGCCGATGGGACGGCTGGAGCCGCACGGCGCGGGCTGCGTGCTCGTGGGCAGCACCGGCAACCCGGCGATGTACGCGCAGGAATGGCTGGCGACCATCCCCTTCGCGTTCCGGGTGGAGGAGGGACCCGAGCTGCGGGCCGCTGTGGCCGAGGTCGCCCGTCGCTTCGCCGCCGCGGTCGGGGTCTGAACCGACCTCCGGCCCCGGATCGGCCCACCACGCCACTGCTGCCTTCGGTCAGGCCTTCCCGCGGAAGGAGTAGTGATCTGCCGCGTAGTCGCGGCAGATCACTACTCGTTGTCCGGGCAGTCCTAGCTGAGCTCGGCCCGACCGTCGCGCCAGTAGCCCATGAACGACGCGCTGCCGCGGTCCAGGCCGTGCTCGGTGAGCAGCAGCCGGCGGAGGTCGCGGACGGTGCCGGCCTCCCCGGCGACCCAGGCGTAGCAGGGCTCCGGCTGCGGGGTGGCGTGCAGGCCCAGGTAGGAGGGGGTGTCCCAGAGCACCTCGGCGTCGATGTCCACCTCAGGCACCGGCGCCGCGGGGGCGGGCCCGTGCAGCGGCTCGACGGCCAGCAGGGCGCGGACCGCCAGCCGGAGCCGCTCCCCGTAGGGCCGGTCACCGCGGGAGAGCCAGGTCACCTCGACGTCCCGGGCGGCCCGCAGGTCGACGAAGTCGCTCGCACCGGGAACCTCGAGCAGCGCGTGGCCGCGGTAGCCGGCGGGCAGGGACTCCAGCACCGCGCTGATCGCCGGGACCGCCGTCTCGTCGCCGACCAGCAGCACCCGGACCGCGACGTCGGCCGGGGCGGGCGGCAGCCACTCGATCCCCGCCGCCTCGCCGGTCGCCCGGTTGGGGCCGAGGACGGTGATCCGGTCGCCCGGCAGGGCCTGCGCCGCCCACGTCGCCCCCGGGCCTGCTGGGCCGTGGTCGCCGTGCAGCACCAGGTCCAGGTCGACCTGAGGGTCTGGACCTCCGAGCCGCGCCGACCGGATCGTGTACGTCCGCAGGTGTCCGCGGACCGACGGCGGCAGGGCCCGCCAGCGCAGGTACCAGCCCGGCGACAGCTGGCCCAGGATGCGCGGGTCGGGAGCGGGCCCGCCGGGCTCGGGCAGCACGAGCTTGATCCGCTGGTCCCGGGTGCCGAGCGGGCCGCCGGGGTGGAAGTCGGCCAGCGCCGGACCGGCCAGGGTGACCCGGACGAAGCTGGGGGAGAGCCGGACCGACGCCCGGACCTGCAGCGGGAAGGCCAGCAGCGGCGACGCGGTGGTGGTGACGGTCATGCCGGCACCCCCGCCGCTGAGTCCGCCGCCGACTCCACCGGGACCTCCGCGGACGCCGCCGTCGGGATCGCCCGGGCCGCCGTCCGGTGGCGGCCGATCGGCACCACGAGCGGCGTCCCGGTCACCGGGTCGGGCAGCACCCGGCTGTCGAGGCCGAAGACCGTCCGGACCAGCGCCTCGGTCACCACCTCGCCCGGCGGGCCGGCCGCCACCACCCGCCCGGCCTGCATCGCGACCAGGACGTCGCTGTAGCGGGCGGCCAGGTTCAGGTCGTGCAGCACCAGGACGACCGTGGTGCCCCGGGTGGCGTTCAGCTCGGTCAGCAGGTCGAGCACCTCGATCTGGTGGGCGAGGTCGAGGAAGGTCGTGGGCTCGTCGAGCAGCAGGATGTCGGTCTGCTGGGCCAGGGCCATGGCGATCCAGACCCGCTGCCGCTGGCCGCCGGACAGCTCGTCGACCTCGCGGTCGGCGATGCTGTGCGTGTCGGTCGCGGTCAGCGCGGTGGCGACGGCCGACTCGTCGTCGCTGGACCAGCGCCGGAGCCAGCCCTGGTGCGGGAACCGGCCGCGGGCCACCAGGTCGGCGACGGTGATGCCCTCGGGCGCGGTCGCCGTCTGGGGCAGCAGTCCCAGGACACGGGCCACCTCCCGGGTCGGCCGCGCCGAGATGGCCACCCCGTCCAGCAGCACCGCCCCGGACGTCGGAGCCAGCAGCCGCGACAGGCCGCGCAGCAGCGTCGACTTGCCGCAGGCGTTGGGGCCGACGATGGTCGTCACGCGGCCGGGCGTGATGCTCAGGGTCAGGTCGTCGACGACCTGGCGCTGGTCGTAGGCCAGGGACAGCCCCTCGGCCGTGAGGGTGTGGGACGTGCTCACGTCAGCCTCCTCGTCCGCCGCGGTTGGCGGCGGCCAGCAGATACAGCAGGAACGGGGCGCCCAGCGCGCCCGTGACGACACCGACCGGCAACGGGGTGTCGGCCAGCAGGTTGGCGGCGACGAAGTCGCCGCCGAGGACGACCAGTGCTCCGACCAGGCCGGCCGCGGCCAGCGAGGTCGCCCCGCCCAGCAGCCGGCGGGCGATGGGACCGGCCAGGAAGGCGACGAAGGAGATCGGACCGGCTGCCGCCGTGGCCACCGCGGCCAGAGCCACCGCCAGCGCCAGCAGCCCGAACCGGACGCGGCGGACGGGCAGACCGGTGGCCGCGGCGACGTCGTCGCCCAGCTCCAGCCCACGCAGCCCCCGGGTCAGCGCGGCGGTGAACGGCAGCAGCACCACCGCGGCGACGCCGGCCCAGCCCGCCCGCGGCCAGCTGGCGTGGTTGAGCGAACCGGTCAGCCAGACCAGGGCGTCCGCCGCCGTCCGGAGGTCGGCGCTGGTCAACAGATAGCTGGTGACGGCGTTCAGCACCGCGGCCAGGCCGATGCCCACCAGGACCAGCCGCTGTCCGGCGACTCCGGAACGGGCGGCGAGCAGCTGCATGGCCACCGCGGTGAGCGCGGCTCCGACCAGGGCGGCGAGGGGCACCGAGACGCCGCTGCCGCCGAGCACGACGAGGGCGAAGACGGCCGCCGCGCTGGCCCCGGAGGTGACGCCGACGACGTCCGGGCTGGCCAGCGGGTTGCGCAGCAAGGTCTGGAAGATCGCGCCCGACACCCCGAAGCCGACGCCCACCAGAGCCCCCACCACGGCTCGCGGCAGCTTGTCGTCCAGGACGATGAACGAGGCGCCCGGGATGCGGTGGCCGGCCAGGATGCGGACGAAGTCGGCGATGGTGACAGTGTAGCGGCCGAGCAGCACGTCGACCCCGAGCATCACCACGACCGCCAGCCCGAGCAGGACGAGCACCCGCAGCCGACGGTGAGCGGCGCGCCGCCGGACCGACGCCGGGGACGGGCCGGCCGGGGCCGCGACCGGCGTCGCCACGGCGGTCACCCCGTCACCGCCCGGCGGCGTCGGACCAGCCAGACCAGCACCGGCGCGCCGAGGAGCGCGGTGAGCAGTCCCGCCGGCACCTCGCCGGGCGGCTGGAGCAGGCGGCCCACGACGTCGGCGCCCAGCAGCAGGATGGCGCCGAGCAGCATCGACAGCGGGAGCACGCGCCGGAAGTCCGGGCCCACGAGCAGCCGGGCCACGTGCGGCACCACCAGGCCGACGAACGCGATCGGACCGGCCAGGGCGGTGGCGGCCCCGCAGAGCAGCACCGCGCCGAGGGCGGTGACCGCCCGGCCCAGCGCCACCCGCTGACCGAGGCCGCGGGCCAGGTCGTCCCCCAACGCGAGGCCGTTCAGGACCGAGCCGGTCCCCAGCGCCAGGGCGGCACCGACGGCCAGGAACGGAGCGGTGCCCGCGATCTGCTCCCAACTGCGACCGGCGACGGCACCGACCGCCCAGAACCGGTAGGTGTCCCAGGTGGCGGTGCTCGCCACCAGTACCCCGTTCAGCACCGAGAACAGTCCGGCGCTGACCGCGGCGCCGGCCAGGGCGAGCTTGACCGGGGTCGCGCCGCCGCGGCCCATGCTGGCGACCCCGTAGACCACGACCGCGGCGACACCGGCCCCGACCAGGGCGAACCAGACGAAGCCGGCCTGGTCGGCCACCCCGAACACCTCGATGCCGGTGACCACGGCCAGCGCGGCACCCGCGTTCACGCCGAGGATCCCAGGGTCGCCCAGCGGGTTCCGGGTGACCCCTTGCATCGCGGTCCCGGCCAGGCCGAGCGCCGCCCCGACCAGCAGGCCGGCGACGGTCCGCGGGGCCCGTGCCAGCACGACGGCCTGGTCGCCGTCACCGGCCACCGGGTCGGTCCAGGTCTGGACCACCGTGGACCAGGCGGTCGGCCGGGCCCCCAGGACGAAGGACGCCACGACGGCCGCCGCCACCCCGAGCAGAGCCAGCCCCAGGACGACTCCCAGGGGGAGCGTCCGGCGCCTGCTCGGGGTGGGGGTGGCCGGCCGGGTCGGGACGGCCGTCGCGGCGGCCGGGGACATCAGCTCGCCTTGTCCGCCGCGGCCCCGAGCTGGGGCAGGAAGGTGTCGAGCGCCCAGGGCAGGCTCAACGGGCTGGACGCCGAGATCGCCAGGGTCAGGGTGTTGTCGGAGTCGGCGACCAGGGCACCGCGTTTCACGGCCGGGATCTGCCCCAGCAGCGGGTCGGTGCTGATCTTGTCCGCCGACGCGCTGTCCGGCACCCAGGTGGCGAACACATCTGACGCGAGCTCGTCGGCCCGCTCGGCCGACCAGTCGAAGTAGAAGGCCGCGTTCTTGGTGTTCTTGGCCACCACCGGTGCCTGCGTCATGCCGAGTGAGGTCAGGAAGCGGGGACGGTTGTCGTTGGCGGTGTAGATGCTGATACCGCCCTTGGCCGGGTCGAGGTTGCCGTAGATGAACGAGAGGCCCTTGAGCTGCGGGTAGGCCGCGGCCTTGTCGGTGATCGTCTTCTCGGTCGTGGCGATCAGGTCGGCGGCCTGGGCGCCACGGCCCAGGGCCTGCCCGATCAGCGTGGTGGAGTCCTGCCAGGAGGTGCCGAAGGCCACCTCGGGGTAGGCCACGACCGGGGCGATCTTGCTCAGCTTGTCGTAGTCCTCCTTCGTCAGCCCGGAGTAGGCGGCCAGGATGACGTCGGGGGTCGCCGTGGCGATCGCGTTGAAGTTGACGCCATCGGCCTCGGAGTACTGCGCCGGCGCCTTTTCGGTGCCGATCGCCGCTCCGAGAGCCGCCAACGCCGTGTCCTTCCACGGGGTCGAGCCGGCCGCGTTGCCGCCGTACTCGTCCTTCGGCATGCCGACCGGGACCACCCCGAGGGCGAGCGCGACGTCGGCGTTGACCCACGAGACCGTCGCCACCCGCGTCGGGGCCGCCGGGATGGTCGTCTCACCGAACGCGTGCTTGACGGTCACCGGGTATGCGGCGGAGGCGGGTGCGGAGGCCGCGGGCTGGGACGTCGTGGTCGGGCCGGTGGAGCAGGCGGCCAGGGGCAGCGCGGCGGTCACGGCGGCTGCGCTGCCCAGCAGCTGGCGTCGGGTCAAGGGCATCGGTCTTCTCCTCGGTGGCGCGGAAACAGCAGGTTAGGTGAGGCTAACCTACTCGCCTGAGAGAAGGTCAAGTCACGGACTTGCGCACGTCGACTGGGCGGCGGGTCTGGCACCCTGGGGGCCATGACCGCCCTCCTCCGACGTGTTCCCTGGGTGGTGGCCGGACCTTTGCTCGCCGTGCTGGTGCTGGTGCTCACCTGGGGCCGTGACCTGCCCGGACTGCTCGTCGCCCTCGTGGCCCTCGTCCTGGGCGGGGCCGTGCTGTCCGCCGTGCACCACGCGGAGGTGGTGGCCCACCGGGTGGGGGAGCCGTTCGGCTCGCTCGTGCTGGCGGTCGCGGTCACGATCATCGAGGTGGCCCTGATCATCACCCTGATGCTGTCCGGCGGGCCAAGACGGCGTCCCTGCCGCGCGACACCGTCTTCGCCGCCGTGATGATCACCTGCAACGGGATCGTCGGGTTGTCGCTGCTGCTGGGGGCGGTCCGCTACAGGATCACGCTGTTCAACGCCGAGGGGACGGGGGCGGCGCTCGCGACCGTGGCCACGCTGGCCACCCTCAGCCTGGTGCTGCCGACCTTCACCACCAGCCGTCCGGGGCCGGAGTTCTCCCCGTCGCAGCTGGCCTTCGCGGCGCTCGCCTCGCTGATCCTCTACGGCGCCTTCGTGCTCACCCAGACCGTCCGGCACCGCGACTTCTTCCTGCCGGTGACCTCGGCAGGGGTGGTGGTCGAGACCGAGGAGCACGCCGACCCGCCCACCAACCGGGCGGCCCTGACCAGTCTCGCCCTGCTGCTGGTTGCGCTGGTGGCCGTGGTCGGGCTGGCCAAGGTGGAGTCACCCGCCATCGAGGCCGGCGTCGAGGCCGCGGGCCTGCCGCCGTCGTTCGTCGGCGTGGTGATCGCCCTGCTGGTGCTGCTGCCCGAGACCCTGGCCGCCTCCCGCAACGCCCTCCGCGACCGGATCCAGACCAGCCTCAACCTCGCCCTCGGCTCGGCCATGGCCAGCATCGGCCTGACCATCCCGGCCATCGCCCTGGCCAGCGTCTGGATCGACGTCCCGCTCGAGCTCGGGCTCGGGCCCACCCAGATGGTGCTCCTCGCCCTGACCGTGGTGGTCGGCGTCCTGACCGTCGTCCCGGGGCGCGCCACCCGGCTGCAGGGCGTCGTCCACCTCGTGCTGCTGGCCGCCTTCGGCTTCCTGGCCGTCAACCCCTGACGCCAGGAAAGCAACTGCTGAGAGACGACGCCGCCGACCGGTGTGTCGCCGGTCAGCCTTCAGCAGTTCGTCCGCGTCGCTCAGTCGCGCTCCTGCCAGGTGCAGAGGCAGACCTTGTTGCCCTCGGGGTCGGCGAGCACCCAGAAGCTCGGCGCGCTCTCGGCGCTGACCAGGCTCCCGCCGGCGGCCAGGGCGGCGTCGATCCGTGGCTGCACCTCGGCGGGGTCGACCCAGAGATCGGGGTGCCAGCGCTGACGAGGCTCCTCGCTGCCCGAGGCCTGGAACCACAGGGTGGGCAGGGCGGTGGACGGGTCGGGCAGCTCGTCGGGCTGTTCAGGCAGTTCCAACGCCAGTACCGCGGCCCAGAACGGCTGCAGGCCGCCGGCGTCCGGGGTGTCGAGGCCGAGCTCGAAGCGGGTCAGCCCGGCCGGCTCCAGCTCGAGGCCGGCCGCCGTGACCAGCGTGGTGATACGCCGGGCCAGCCGGATGTCGCGGCCGCTGAGGCCCCCGACGTCGTGGCTCGACAGGCGGATGCCGACGTGGCCGTAGCGCAGGTCGAGGTCGGGATGGTGGTCCAGCTGCTCCGCCTCCGCACCGATGGCGTTGACCAGGGCGAGCCCGGTGGCGAAGTCGGCGGTGACCACCCGGGTCTGCAGGGCGCCGAGCAGGTTGACCCAGCCGGTGAGCTCGGCTTCAGCGACCTGGACGGCGGTGAGGTTCGTCATGGAGCCATGCTGCCCGTCCGGCCGGCCCACGTCGAGGCTGAACCTCCGTAGGCGACGCAGGGGGAGAGCTCGTGCTCGTGCGGCAGGCTGGGCGCCCGGTAGCGGGTCTGTTCGACCAGCCCGAGCCGGCGCATGACCGCCTGCGAGGGCGTGTTCGTCACCGTTGTGATCGACCAGACGCGGTCCTCGCCGAGGGTCTCGAACCACACCTGCAGCGCGGCGATCGCCGCCTCAGTGGCGTAGCCGTGACCCCAGGCCGGACGGGCCAGCCGCCAGCCCACCTCCATCTCACCGGCTCCGGGCGTCCCGGGCGGCATCGGGTTCAGTCCGGTGAAGCCGAGGAACCGGCCGTCGGAGAGCCGTTCGAGAGCCCACAGGCCGTAGCCCTGCTCGTCGAACCGGGTCTCGATCCGGTCCACCAGGGCGTCGCTCGCCGCCGGGTCCAACGGGCTCACGAAGTACCGCATGACGTCGGGGTCGGCGTTCATCGCGGCGAACGGCTCGCGGTCGGCAGGCCGCCAGCGACGCAGCCGCAGCCGGGGCGTGAGCAGCTCGTCGAACCGTCGGGGCACGCTCTCGACCGTACTGTCCCAGCACGGTCACGGTCTCAGAACGCGTCGGCCACCGCCTGGCGGGCCGCGGCGACCGCCCGCAGCCGGACGCCGTCCCGGTACGGCGCGCCGATGAGGGCGGTCGGCCGCACCAGCAGGCCGCGGTCGCCCGGGTCCAGCCGCTCGGCCACCCGCTCCAGGAAGCCGGGCGTGCTGCCCCAGGGCCCGCCCAGGAGAAGGCCTTGCGGGTCGAGCAGGGCGACCACCGAGCTCAGGGCTCCGGCGACGGCGGTCGCGATCGCGTCGCCGGTCCGGCGGTCCGGCGCGGAGGTGCTGGTCAGCAGCCGGCGGACCCGGTCGACGTCGATCGCCTCCGACCCGGGCCGCATCAGGCCCCAGTCGGTGAAGGACTCGACGAGCGTCCGGCTCTGTCCGGCCGGCCCGGCGGTGCGGACGTGGGCCAGCTCGCCGGCCAGCCCGCTCGCGCCCCGGACGACCCTGCCGCCGAGGACGACGGCGCCGCCGATGCCGGCACCCAGGTAGGCCAGGACGAAGTCGTCCAGGTCCGCGGCGTTGCCGTCCCGCTGTTCGGCCAGGGCCGCCCAGTTCACGTCGTTGTCGACCTCGACGTCGGGGGCGAGGCCGTGCAGCACCTCGGCCGCAGCGAACTCCCCGAGCAGGAACGGGGCGTGTGGCAGCGGCAGCAGCGCGCCCGTCCGCCGGTCGACGGGGCCCGCGACGCTGACCGCGCAGCTGCGGACCGGCCCGGGCGTCCGGGCGACCGCCGAGTCGACGGCCGCCCGCAGGACCGGAGCGAGGTCGCGGCCCTCGAGGGGGGGCGGGGGCACGGGTTGCTCGACGTGGGCGATCGGGTCGCCCATGAGGTCGAAGGTGTCGACCACCACCCCGTCCGGCCCGACCGAGACCGCCAGGCCCGTTGCCGCGTCCGGACGCAGCCGACAGGACGTCCCCGCCCGGCCGCGACCGCCGACCTCCGGCCCGTCCTCGGCCACCACGCCCGCCTCGATCAGCCGACGGACGCTCTCGGAGATGGTCGGCTTGGAGATCCCCGTCCGGGCGGCGATCGCCGCGCGCGTCAGGGTGCCGGCCTCCAGCAGCGCAGCGAAGACGCGACGATCGGTCAGCTGCCGCACCATCCCCAGCGAGGGACGCGACGGCTCCTCGCTGAGGATCGGGGTGGGCGCGTCCACCGGGAGGGGCGGGGTCATCCGGGCCGGCAGGGTCACAGGCCGAGCCCGCGACGGCCGATCTCGTTCAGCTGGTCGGGGCGGAAGCGGTCGGGCCAGGACACCTCGTAGTCCTCTTCGGGGAAGTCCGACGGGCTGCGGCCGGACGTGAACGCCTCGCTGACGAGCCCGGCGTAGTCCTCGTTCTTGCGGCACCAGGGGGCGGCCGGGATGTACATCACGTTGCCCCAGCCCTGCTGCTGCTGCACGGGTGCGACGGAGTGGACCATGTCGCAGTGCCACCAGACCGAGTCCCCGGGCTGCACGCTCGGGATCGACGACACGGCGTCGGTGAGGAGGTCGTGCCACCTGCGGGTCGTGGGGAAGGTGTGGTTCGGCTTGACCCCGCACATGTCGTCCTCGGCGACGTCGCTCAGCAGCGGCCGCAGCATGAGGTAGGCCATCGCCTTCGGGATCGGGACGGTGTGCAGGACGCCCTGGTCGTTGGCCATCTCGCTGAGGGCGGTCCAGCCCTGGAAGGTGCGGAACGCCGAGCACATCGTGGAGCCCGGGTACTGTGCCGCCTCGGTGCGGTAGGCCGCGTCCCAGGGGTCGTACGCGGCGAAGTCGCCCGCGAACAGGTGCCGGAAGGTCTGCTGGTAGCCCTCGGTCATCCACAGGTCGAGCGTGCCGGGGTCGGAGTGGGTGCCGAGGCCGCCCGAGTCGACGCCGGGCGGACGGCGGCGGATCCGGTCGGGGTAGAGGCTGTCCCGGTCCGGGTCGAACCAGCTGCGGCCCTCCCCGTCGGAGGTCCAGCGGGCGTTGAGGAACGACTGGACGGCGGCCATCCGCGGGTGCTGCCGGGCCTCCATCTGCGCACTCGACCAGTACACCGGGTAGATCTCGGGCTTGGACGCCTCGAGGTCGCCGAAGAAGTCATCGGCCGGACCGGCGTAGTTCTCGAAGAAGTGGTTGCCGTCGACGTAGTCGACGATGGCCGCGTCCCACCGCTCGGCCTGCTCGCGCGTGAAGTGGCGGCGGATCACCGCGCAGCCCCGGCGCTGCACCAGCGCCAACGTCTCCTCGCTGACGGTGCCGGCCTCGACATCGGTGTAGTCGATCACCGGCCACACCTCCTCGCCCCGCTCGCGGGTGGCGCGGATGTCGGCGACCTCGGCCCGGAGGAACTCCTCGACCTCGGCGACCACCTCCTCGACGGTGCGTCCGGACGCGGCGATCCGGTCGCGGATGGCCGCCTTGACCTCGACGATGGCCGCCGGGAGGTCCTCGGGGAGCGACTCCCAGTGAGGCAGGCCGCTGAGCTCGCTGCGGTGGGTGCTGGTGCTGGTGCTGGTCATGGTTTCGTCCTCCGGTCGACGAGTAAGGAGACCTAACCCGACTAATGTAAAGGTTCCTTACGAAGCCTGGCAAGAGTCGGGTCTCCCGGACTCAGCGGTGCAGGCGGAGCACCGTCACGGTCAGGTCCCCCGGGCGCAGCCGGCGAGCGGCGACGGTGGCCAGCAACGCGTCCAGCACCGCCTGCGCGGTGACGTCGGCCGGCTGCGTCGTCGCGGTCGTGATGTCGACGTGGATGTCCACCAGGCCGTCCCGCTGGGTGAGGTCCACGCCGTCGACGGGGGAGAAGGCCGCGCGTCCGGACAGGGGGGCACCGCGCCGGGTGGCGGTCCGCAGCTGCCGGAGGGCACTGGTCAGGGTGGGCTCGAGCCGGACGACGTGGGGGACCGCCGTGACGGCGTCGGCCGCGGCCTGCCGCAGAGCCTCAGCACCGGTCTCGGCGCCGGCTTCCGGCCGGAGGTCAGGCATCGTAGAGGTCCTCGACCGTGACGTCGATCCTGCTGGTGTGCAGGCCGGTCTCATCGGCCACGTGCCGACGCAGGTGGTCCCGCAGCCGGCCGGTGACCTCTGGGATGGAGACCCCCGCCGCCAGGGCGACGTGCAGCTCGATCCGGACGGTGCCAGCCTCGCCGGGGCGCTGCTCCGTGAGTTCGGCGACCACCGCGCAGTGCCGCCCACGGACGCCCGGGATCGCGTCGGCGCCCTGCCAGACCACGTCGAGGACCGCCTGCTCGCTGATGGCGAGCCGCGGCACGAGAGCCTCCGTCTCGGGCACCCGCAGCGGGAGGGCGCGCCCCCGCCGGACCTCGATGTGGACCAGCTGCATGACGAGGTCCTTGACCGCCACGCTGGGGACGTACTCGGGGTCCTGCTCCTCATACCCCCGAAGGGCGTCGGTGGCCTCGGAGAGCCCGAGCATGGTGGCCCGCGCCTGCTGGCAGAACGGGCAGGTCTGCTCGTGGGCGTCCGGGGGCCGGTCGGCGTCGGCCCACACGTCGTCGACGAGGCGGCCGCAACCCAGGCGGGACTCCTCGTTCACCGCCATGAGGCCATCCTCTCCGCCAGGTTCTGCCGGGCCCGGGCGATCCGGCCGCGCACCGTGGAGGGCGGCACTCTGAGCGCGACGGCGACCTCGTCGTAGCTGAGCCCGTCGATCTGGTGCATCGACCAGGCCGCCCGCTGCTCGGGCGGCAGCGTCGCGAGTGCCGCCTGCAGCGCCTGGACCTGCGCCCGGCGCACCACCATCTGGGCCGGGTCGTCCCGATCGCGCGCCGCGTCGCCGAGGCTACCGCGTCGCTCGTCCTCCTCGTCCGGCGCCGTCGGCTGGGGACGGCGGACGCGCAGCAGGTCGAAGCTGCGCCGGGTCGCGATCTGGTAGAGCCAGCCGCGGAACGCGGCGGTCGAGGTGAGGGTGGGCAGCCCCCGCCACGCGCCGACGAAGGTCTCCTGGACGACGTCCTCGGCGCTGCCCCGGTCGCCCAGCAGCCGGTAGGCGTAGCGGAAGAGCGGCGTCTGGTAGTGGTCGACCAGGGCCTCGAACGCCTCGACGTTCCCGTCGCGGGCCCGTGCCACCACGGTCGCCTCATCCGGGAGCAGCGCGGTTTGCGCGCCCGCAGGCCGGACGGCGTCGTCCGCGTCCACGTGCCCTCCCTGCTCGTCGTCCCGGGCCTTCGCCCCGAGCACCGTTCAGCGTAGGACATCACCGCGCAGCGAACCGGGGCGGAGCGGACCGGGGAAGATTTCGAGGATCCGGCCGTGACGATCTCCGCCGGTCCGCGACTTACCTGATGACAGCAGTCCACCGAGTTCAGGAGTTTCCATGTCGCAGTCCGTCGTCCAGCCCACCGGCGAGGAGCGCCGCCAGGCCGAGGCCAAGGCGGCCGAGCAGGCCGAGCAGCACGCGCCGAAGGTCCTCGACGCCCTCCACACCGAGCACGGTGACACCACCATCGCCGAGACCGTGGTCGCCAAGATCGCCGGCATCGCCACCCGTGAGGTGCCGGGGGTGTTCGCGATGGGGAACGCGGCCCGTCGCGCGCTCGGCAACCTGCAGCAGCGCATCCCCGGAGGTAGCTCCGCCGGCAGCGTCACCGGCGGCGTCAGCGTCGAGAAGGGCGAGAGCCAGGCGGCGGTCGAGGTCTCCGTGGTCGTCGAGTACGGCGCGTCGATCGTCACCGTCAGCGAGCAGATCCGCGAGAACGTCATCCGCGCCGTCGAGCACGGCACCGGCCTGGAGGTCGTCTCCGTGGACGTCAATGTCACCGACGTTCACCTGCCCGAGGAGGACGCCGCGGACCTGCCCGCCGTCGCCTCGGCTCCGCTACGCTGACCGACCCGCCACGATCCCCCGGCCGTCGTCGCCCGTACCCCTCCGGACGGCGGCCGCCGGGCTCGGTGCCCACGACCCGCACCCGCACCCACGACCACTCACCCACAGCCAGCCAGCCAGAGGAAGTTCTCATGTCCCGCACCACCACCGCCCTCTTCGTGGGGCTCGTCCTGGGCGTCACCGCCGCGTTCGGGACGTTCGGCTCGTTCGTCATCGTCCTGCTCTTCGGCTTGGTCGGCCTGCTGGTCGGCATGGTCCTCGACGGCCGGATCGACGTGGCGAGCACCCTCGGCCGGGCCACCGAGAAGCGATGAGCGCCCTCACCCTCCCCACGTCGGGCTTCCCGGTCTCCCCGCGCCACCGCGGCCGGCTGGTGCTGGCCCAGCGGGTGGTGGAGAAGGTCGCGGCGCAGGCCGCGGCCGAGCTCAGCCTCACCTCGGGCCGCTCCGGCGGCCTGCTGGGCTTCGGTAGCGACGCTGACGCCGGGGCCCGGCCCAAGGTCGACGTCCAGCTGTCGGGTCGGTCCGCCGATCTCACCCTCGAGGTCGGCATCGCCTACCCCGGGTCGATCCGCAGCGCCACCCACCTGGTGCGGGAGCACGTGACCCGGCGCGTCGAGGAGCTGACCGGCGTCGACGTCCGGCGCGTCGACGTCGAGGTCGCCTTCCTCACCTCCCGGGCGGCCGGCCCGGCGCGGGTGCTGCGATGAGCCGCAGCAACGCCCGGTCCCGCAGCCTGCGGCGACGCTCGAGCCGGGCGGTGCCCGCCACCGTCGTGGCCGTGGTCCTGCTCGCCGTCGGGGTGTTGGCCGCCCTCATCGGCTTCGCCCGGCTGGTGGACGGCAGCTGGCCGTCCGCACCGACCACCGCGGCGCGCGCGGTCGCCGGACTGACCTGGGTCTCGTCCGCGGTGGTGGCCACCGGTGCCGTGCTGGCGCTCGTCGGCCTGGTGCTGCTGCTGGCCGGGCTCACACCGGGACGTTTCCGGACCGCTCGGATGCAGGCCGGCACCGCCGGTGCCGACGGCGCCGGGGCCACCGACCTCGTCATCTCCACCCGGGCCCTGGCCCGCCTCGCGGCCGCTCGTGCCGACCGGGTCGACGGCGTCGACCGCGTCTCGGCCTCCGCGTCGGACCGCCGGGTTCGGCTCGACGTCATCACCACGTCCGAGCAGGTCGAGCAGATCCGCAGCCAGGTCAGCCGCGGCGTCGCGGAGACACTCGCCGCAACCGGCGTGCACCCCGTGCCGCGGGTCACCACCACCGTCCGTACGAAGGGGATCTGATGCGCCAGACCGCCACCGCCCTCAACCGGGCCTGGCTCAGCGTGGTCGGCCTGCTGACCCTGCTGTCCGGCCTGGCCGTCGTCCTGATCGGGACGGGGCTGCTGGCGCCGCTGGCCGCAGCCGCCCGGCTCGAGGTCAGCCGTCCGCGGCCCGCCGACCGACTCTTCGGGGCCGCCACGGCGTCGGCTCTCGGGCTCACCTGGGTGGCGCTCCTGATCGCCGTGCTCGGCGTGGTCGTGGCCCTGCTCGGGCTGGCCTGGCTCGTAGCCCAGGTCCCGCGCACCAACTCGGCCAAGCCGTTCCGGCTGCACGACGACACCGCGGGCGGGCTCACCAGCTGTGCCCCCGCCGTCCTCGCCGACGCGGTCGAAGCCCAGATCGCGACACTGCCCGACGTCCAGGAAGCCTCCGCCGTGATCCGCGGCACGGCCCAGCAGCCCGAGCTCACGGTGAAGGTCACCGCCACCGACCAGGCCGACGTGCCGCGGCTGCTCGAGGCCCTCCAGACCCAGGTGGCGACGGATCTCGGCGGCGCCCTCGACACCCGGCTCGCCCGGCTCGGGGTCCAGATCGAGATCGGCGCCACCAGGAGCAGCTCCGGCGAAGTCGTCCTCGAACCCCGCTGAGGCCCGGCCGGGAGGACCGTGAGGTCAGAGGTCGGCAGGAGCCGGGCGCTGAGCTCGGTGTCGTGAGAGACGCGTCCTCGACGTGTCCGACGGTCAGCCGAGTCGGAGCCCGCGATGGGACTGCAGCGTCAGGAGGGCCTCGACGGTGACGACGCCACGCCATTCCCAGGCTGCCGCGGGGTTCCACTTCGTCCAGGTGAAGTCCCAGCCACCGTCGCCGCGCTGACCGCCCTCGAGGTGGTCGAGGGCCCGCTCGAGCGCGGCTGCGCCCAGGAGGCGGGTGCCGGCATGGTCAGGTGAGGGTGCGAGGGCCAGGGGATCGAGCTCTTCGCCTGGCGCGCCTTCCTCGACCCCGAGGCGGCCGTCGGCGGGAACCAGATCGGCCAGCCGCTGAAGCTGCTGGTCGGCCCGATCCCGGTCGGGCACGACGTCGAGCAGGTCGACGACGTACTTGAAGGTGTAGGCGTCCCCGGGGGAGACGTCGTCGATCCGGGCCCAGCAGTACTCGCCCGCCCGTTCCAGCCACGGGTGGTCGAGCCCGAGGCGCGTCGCGCCGGCGAGCAGCTGGGCGGTGGCGAGCAGGGAGGACTCCGGGGTGGCTCGCATCCACGGCGCGGCCGGCTGCTCGTCCGCGCCCGGCAGCACGAACGGCACGCCTCCGTCGTCGTTGGTGACGGTCGACAGCCAGTCGAGGGCACCCAGGCCCAGTGCTCGGGTCTCGCCCGTGGACGGCACGGTGGCGAGGACGTCCATCGCGTAGCGCAGCGGGATCGGTTGGCTCGCGGGAGTCCGCAGGTCCGGCTCCAGGGCGCCGAAACCGCCGTCGGGGTTCCGGTAGGCGGCGAGCGCGGTCACGACCAGCTCAGCCGGCGCGTCGTCGAAGGCGTGCTGGAAGCGGCGGCGATCGATCAGTCGGGCGTGGCTGTGGACGAAGGTACGGGCAGCGTCGAGGTTGATCACGGCAGCCAGCCTGGCGAACGAACGGCACCAGTGGCTAGAACGTTCCGGACATCGACTCCCCTGCCGGTGTCGCTCCCTCGTCCCGCAGCTGTGCCGGCGTGCGTCCCGTGAGGCTGCGGCACTCCCGGCCGAGGTGAGGCTGGTCGGCGTAGCCGGCCGCCGCGGCCAGCTGGGCCAGCGTCCTCGCAGCCGGCTCTCCCTCGATCAGGCGGAGGAACCGCTGCAGTCGCAGAATCCGCTGCTGCGTGCGCGGGCCGTAGCCGACCGCACGCTCGATCCGGCGTCTGAGCTGACGTTCCCCGAGCCCGAGCTGACGACCGACCCCAGCGAGCGGCTGCTCGACGGAGAGCAGTGCAGCGCGGCGGGCCAGGACGTCTGGCGTCCGAACCGGCTCGGCGAAGGAACGGGTCAACACGCTCACCGCCCGTTCGGGGCCGGCGCCCAGCACGGCGGCGGTCAGACGGCGCGCTGGCCGAGCGCCGATGACGTCCTCGATCGGGACCGTCTGGTCGCGCAGCTGGTCGGCCGGGATGCCGAGACCCACCTCGGCCGCACCGACGCGAAAGCGCACACCGCAGCCGTGCTGGCCCGGAGTAGGTGCCACCACGACCACCCCGGTGGCCGGGCCCGCCACCACGACCCGGCCTCCGCTGAGCACCACATCCACGCAGCCGTCCGGCAGCACCCTCGCGCCGGACCCGTCACTCACCCACGCGCAGGCGACGTGCGCGAGCCACGGCGGGGGACGCAGCTCGCGGTACACGAGCCCATTCCACTACAGCCCCACCTCGGCGGTCGAGGACCGGGTGAGCACCGACGCGAGGAGCTCGGCCGCCTCTCGATGCCTGGCCGCTCGTCAGCCCGGCGCAGCGCCGCGGGGTACGGACGCCTTCAGGAACGCCCGCCAGGCACCGGCCGAGTCGTTCAGGTCGCCCCCGTGGCCGATGCGGTCCAGCACCCGGCGGCTGGCGGCCCGGGTGCCGGCGTCCCAGGCGCCGGTGACCTCGACCGGCTCGTCCCAGAGGTGGGTGCAGATGGCCTGGACCGCCTGCAGCTGCGAGGTCGACGAGGTCGACAGCTTCGACAGGCCGCTGCCCGAGCGTCCGTTGTCGACGTGGATGTGGTTGGCGTGGGTGGCGTTGTACTCATAGGTCAGCACGTAGGCGAAGTCGTGGTGCAGACTCGCGGCCAGGGCCCAGTACCGCCGCAGCGCCCGCCGGAGCTCCTCTCCCGAGCTCGAGCGCCAGCGGTCGTGGCGGCAGGAGACGAAATCCACACCAGGCAGTCGTAGCCGCGACAGGTCGAACGCGCGACCCGCCGCGTGCCACGAGCTGCAGTCGGACCCGCCGTCGACGTAGGCGCCGTAGGTCCAGACCTGGTCGGGCGCGGCCAGGCCGGACTCCTTCCGGTACGCCCTGAGCCACCGGCCGAGCTGACCGAAGAAGCCGGGCTCGAAGGCGAACGACTCCCGCCGCTGGCTGATCTCGTAGACCAAGGGCAGCTTCTCGAGCGTCTTGTGCTCGGCCAGCGTGCTTCGGGCCACGCAGTGGTCCGGGGCGTCCGCCCCGCTGGAGCCCGACCCGTCGGGGGAGCGGGAGCAGCCGCCGACGAGCAGTGCGGCGCTGCTCGCCCCCGCCCAGCGGAGCAGCTGGCGACGCTTCACCCCGCTCCTCGACGCCGGCGACCCGACCTGGCCCTAATTTCTCACTCCAGTCGTCCCGACACGCCGACCATCCCGGCGTGTCGGGACAACTGGAGTGAGAAAACCAGGGCTTCACGCCTTCGAGGATTTCAGCCGGAGCCCAGCGGCCGCGTCGGACCGCGGTCCGGTTGGGGTAGGACCAGGGTGCCCCGCCGTATGCTCGGCACGTCGTTGACCGCCGACGAAGCAGAGGACCCCCCGTGCGCCCGCTCGCTGCCTTCGTGGCCCGGTACCGCTACCTCGTCGTGGTGCTCTGGGTGCTGCTCGCCGCGGCTGGCGCCGTGGCCGCCCCGCGGGCCGTGGACGCGCTGACCTACGACTTCAGCCTGCCCGGGCAGCCGGGCTTCGAGGCCAACCAGCGGCTCGCCGACGAGGTCGGCTCTGGCGCGGACGACGCGCCGCTGCTCCTGGTGGTCGGCGACGGCACCACCCAGGTCGACGAGCGGGCCGCGACCGGGCTGACCCGGGCCGTTACCGGAGCGCTCCCGGGTGCCCGCATCGTCTCCTTCGTCGACGAGCCGCAGCTGCGCTCGGCCGACGGCACGACCGGCGTCGTGCTGGTCTACCCGCGCCCGGTCCCCGGCCCCGACGCGTACGCGGCGGCCCTGCCCACCCTGGAGGGGATCGCGGCGTCGTCGACCACGGTGCCGGTGGCGGTCACCGGACAGGACGCGCTCGCCGCCGACACCGAGTCCGGCGGGGCGGGCGTCCTCGCCGAGGTGCTGTTCGGAGCGGTCGGGGCGCTGGTCGTGCTGCTGCTCGTCTTCGGCTCGGCCCTGGCCCTGATGCCCCTGGTCGTTGCGGCCGGCTCGATCCTGACCACCTTCGGGATCGTCTGGGCCCTGACCGAGGTCACCGACGTGTCCTTCATCGTCCAGTACCTGCTGTCCCTGATCGGGCTGGGCGTGGCCATCGACTACGCGCTGCTCATCGTCACCCGCTGGCGCGAGGAACGCGCCCACGGCGGCACCGAGGCCGAGGCGATGGAGCGGACGCTGCGCACGGCCGGCCGGTCGGTCCTCTTCTCCGGGGTCACCGTCGCGGTCAGCCTCGCCGCCCTGATCGCGCTGCCCGTGCCCTTCCTGCGCAGCGTCGGCTTCACCGGCCTGCTGATCCCGGTGATCAGCGTGGTCGCGTCGATCACCCTGCTGCCGGCCCTACTGCTGATGGTGGGCCGTCGGCTGGAATGGCCCCGTCGGTCCCGGGGAGGCCGCGGCCTCGGCAGCTCCGAGAGCCGGCTCTGGCGGCGGATCGGCTCCGCCGTCGTCGGGCACCGCTGGCTGTCCGCCCTCGCGGCTGCCGCGGTGCTGCTCGCGCTGGCGGCTCCGGTCCTCGGACTGCGGCTCGGGACGCCGAGCGCAGCGTCGCAGGCCCCCACCGCGGGCACGGCCGGCACCGCCTTCACCCGGCTGGCCGACTCGGGCGTGGGCGCGGGGCTGCTGAGCCCGGTCGAGATCCGCACCACCGACGTCGACGCGGTCCGGACGGCGGTGGCCGACCTCCCGGGCGTGGCCGGCGTGCTCGCGCCCGCCTCGTGGGTCGCCGGGGACGCGCGGGTCGTCGACGTCTGGACGGTCGCCGACACCTCCGACGCCGCCGGGTCGGACGCCGCGGCCGCGGTCCGGACGGCGGCCGAGCGGACGGGGGCGCAGGTCGGCGGGGTACCCGCCCAGGACGCCGACTTCCTCGTCGCCGTCTACGGCAACGCGCCCCTCGTCCTCGGTCTGATCGTCCTGGTCACCTTCGTCCTGCTCGCGACGGCGCTGCGGTCGGTCTGGCTGCCCGTCAAGGCGCTGGTACTCAACGTGATCTCGATCAGCGCCGCCTACGGGGTCACCGTGCTCATCTGGCAGCACGGCTACGGCACGTCGCTGCTCTTCGGCCAGCAAGCCTCCGGCACGATCACCACCTGGGTCCCGATCGCCGTGTTCGCCTTCCTCTTCGGGCTGTCGATGGACTACGAGGTCTTCCTGCTGTCCCGGATCCGAGAGGAGTACGACCACCACCACGACACCGACCAGGCCACCGTCGCCGGCGTGGCCCGGACCGGACGGCTGGTCACCTCCGCGGCCCTGATCCTGTTCCTGGCCTTCATCGCGCTGTCCCGGGTGCCGTCCACCGACGTCAAGATCCTGGCCACCGCGCTGGCCCTCGGCATCATCCTCGACGCGACCCTCGTCCGCGGCGTGCTGGCTCCCGCGCTGGTGGCGCTGCTGGGTCGGGCGAACTGGTGGTGGCCCGGCCGGCCCCGGCCGCGTCGGGCCCTCTGAGCGCTACCGGTCGGCGTCGGCGGTCCGCCAGAGCACCGTGCCCAGCAGGGCCAGCGTGCAGACGTGCACCGCGGTGCACCACAGGCAGAGGGCGTTGACCCGGAACAGCTCCACCCAGACGAGGTAGACCACGCTCAACACCCCTGCGCCCACGCCGGCGAGCCGGACCAGGTCGAGCCGACGGTGCTGCCAGGCCGCGGGGGTGAGCAGTGCCACCATCCCCACGAAGTACGCGAGCCCGAGCACGGCCACCGGGACCCCGGCGACCTCGCTGTAGGGGCTCGAGGTCACCTTGGCGCAGTTGACCACCGCGCCCTCGGGGCAGGCCAGCAGAGCTGAGGAGGTGAAGTGCTCGACGGTCAGGTACGCCGAGACGGCGAGCCCGACCAGCGCGACCACCAACGACGGCTCGACCCGGGTCCGCGTCCGGTCGGCGTCCGTCACCGGGCTCACGACAGCGTCTTCGCCGCGGCCAGCACCCCGGCCGAGGTGCAGACGTTGCTGGGCTTGTTGTCGGTGCTGGCGCAGATGGCCGCCGTGATCGCGTTGGCCGTCCCGTCGACGGCCTTGGCGATGTCGGAGCTCGGGTCGGACAACGCCGCCGCCACCTGGGCGTGGGTCTTGCCCGCCAGGACCTGCGGATCGTAGGAAGCGCCGCTGATCAGGTACGTGCCGGCGATGTCGACGAACGGGTACGAGCCGCCGCTCAGCGTCGAGAAGGTCTGCTCGTCCTCCGCCGTGGGGGTGTCGAGCGTGGCGTACCCGCTGCCGGACCGCTCGTTGCTCTCGGCCTCCACGCCGGTGAAGGCGATGGTCTTGCTGGTGTAGCTCGAGCCGTGGAAGGTCAGCGTCGGCGTGCTGGGGTAGACATCGGTGGAGCTGGAGGCGGTCTGGCCGAGGCCGGTGAAGGTGCCGAACCGGGACAGCGCGACCACCATCGGCCACCGTTCGGCCGCGCAGTAGGGGCAGTACTCCGCGCCGACGTAGAGGATCTTGGGCTTGCCGTCCGCGGTCAGCGCCGCTCCGCCGCCCGCCTTGGGCGGGGTCTTCATGGTGCCGGTGCCGACCTGGTCGAGGACGGTGGCCGGCACGGAGGTGACACCCGCGATGACCCCGCTGTCGGTGACACCGCTCGCGGTCGGGGACGTCGAGGAGCCCAACCCTGTCAGCCGGACGACCACGAGGGCGGCCACGGCCACCAGGACCACGGCCAGAGGGATGATCACCAGCATCCGCTGACGCCGCCGGCGCTCCTGTCGCGCCTGCTCGGCGGCCAGCCGTGCCCTCGCCGAGGCGGCACCCTTGGCCGCGTTGGCCGCCGGTCGCGGGGTGGCGGGTCGGGGCGGTGTCCGCGTGGCCTGCGGACGGGCGGCGGCTGGCGTGCGCTTGGGGGGCTGGCTCATGGCACCAGTCTGAACGACCGGACCGGGGTCAGGCGTTCCCCGCGAGAACCGGGTCCTCCTCTTCCTCGAGGTCCTCGGCGACCATGGTCTCGATCGCCGCCGTCGGCTGCACCGTGCTGACGGTGAAGAAGTAGACGATGAGCGCGAACACCGCGACGATCAGCGCGTCCCAGTCGTCCGGCATCACCTTGGCGGCGCCGTCGCCGTAGTTGCCGAGGTAGCCCAGCACGATCAGTCCGATCTGCCAGGGCCAGATCCACAGCGCCGAGCGGAACCGCGCGCGGGGCACGTCGACGTTGCGGGCGCGGACGGCCACGGCGATGAAGAAGACGACCTGGCCCAGCAGCAGACCGATGGCCAGCTTCCAGGTGGCCGCGAAGCCGCCCCAGTAGATGATCAGGTTCGCGAACGCGAAGCCGAGCGGCAGCATGACCTTGGGGAACGGCACGCGGTAAGGGTGCTCGCGGCTGGGGTCGCCCTTCATCAGCGCACCCAGCGACACGGGCGCGAACGCGTACATGATCGCGGTGGCGCCGGTGATCAGGGCGACCAGCTGCTGCCAGCTGGGGGCAGGTGCCAGGAAGACCATGCCGAAGACGGTCGCGACGACGATCGACCACACCGGCACCCCGCGCTTGGAGACCCTGGTCAGGGCGTCCGGCAGGCCCAGCGCGTAGGAGATCCGGGCGGTCGTGCCCACGTAGATGAGCCCGGTGCCGCCGGGGGAGATGACGGCGTCGATGATCAGGATGACCGCCAGCCAGGCGACGCCGGACTGGATCGCGAGTGTGTAGTACGGGCCGTAGTCTCCGGCGCCGATCGGGCTGGCCCAGCCTCCGCTGGCCAGCTTGGCCGGGTCGAGCGCGCCGACGAAGGCGATCTCGAGGCCGATGTAGACGACCGTGCCGATGAGCATGGCCAGGATGATCGCCTTCGAGACGTGCTTCTTCGGGTTGACCGACTCACCAGCCATCTGGGTGGCCTGCTCGAACCCCTGCAGGGCGAAGACCACGCCCGCCGGCAGGGCCGCGAAGACGCCGTGGAAGCCGAACGGGGCGAAACCGCCGCCGGCGGTGAAGTTGCCCGGGTGGAAGTCGATCAGCAGCAGCGTGACGATGGTGAGCACCGGCACGAAGATCTTCCACAGCACGATCCCGGTGTTGCTGTCGGACAGCCACCTCGCGCCGCCCAGGTTGATGAACGAGAACAGGGCCATCGCGAGCACCCCGATCACGATGCCCCGGAGGGTGAGCGTGCCGTCCACGTTGACCAGGGGGAAGTTGTTCTTGACCGCGTCCACCGAGTTCACGTAGCTGAGCGACGCCTCGACCTCGAGCGGGGCGATGGCCACCGCCTGCAGGTAGGTCGTCCAGCCGGCGGTGAAGCCGGCGAAGCTGCCGAACGCGTAGTTGGGGTAGCGCGACGTGCCGCCGGCCACCGGGTAGGCGGCGCCGAGGTCGGCGTGGATCAGCGCTAGCACCATCAGCATGATCGCGGCCAGCACCCACGAGATCAGCGAGCCGCCACCACCGGCGTAGCCGGCCGCGGTCAGGGCTCCCAGCAGCCAACCGGAGCCGATGATGGAGCCGAGCGAGACGAAGCTCAGGCCCCAGAAACCGACGGTACGGCTGAGCCGCCGCGGTTCGGTGGACGTGGGGACAGCATCAAGGGTCTTGGACACCGAGGACCTCCAGGGGCACAGCGGACCGTCCCCCGACGGGGCAGCCGAATCTGACCATAGGCTTACTATGTGTGCTTGTCACGGCCTCGACACGCGGAGTTCACGTCGTACTCACGGTTGTAACACGACGGTCCTACGAGCCCGGCTGGCAGCCACCACCGCTCCCAGCAGCGCACCCGGCCGACCATCCGGCAACGGTCCGGTCACTGTGTCGGTGATCGGACCCGCCCGGCGGCGGCGACTGTCAGGATCCACACCGTGAGCCACCGACGACGTTGGGCCCTCGCCGCGGGCCTTGCCCTCTGCCTGACCGCCATCCTTCCCCGCCCCGCCGGAGCAGCTCCTGCCCCGGCACCAGCGGCTCGTCAGACGCAGCTGCGGTGCGGCCTGCCTGGCCTCAGGGACGAGCCCTCCGACAGCTCGGCCAGCTTCACCGGGACCCCGGACGGCAACGACGTGGCCGTGGGGGCACCGGGCACGCCGCGGGGGAGGCTGACCCAGGCCGGGATGGTGGAGGTGCGCTACTCCTGTGCCGCCCGGTCGGGGGTGCAGAACCTGCGGTTGCCCACGTCGCACCGCGGCGACCGGTTCGGGGCCGCCATCACGGCGGCCCACCTCAACGGGGACGTCTACACCGACCTCGTGGTGGGCGTGCCCGGCCTCGACGTCGGGAAGGCCAAGGACGCCGGCGGCATCGCCATGTTCCTCGGTTCGCCCGCGGGGCTGGTCTACGCCCGGACCCTCACCCAGGCGTCGCCGGGGATGCCGGGAGGGGTCCAGGCGGGCGCCCACTTCGGTGCCGTCCTCAGCTTCGAGGCTGAGCGCTGGTGGGACGACGAACCTGACGGCGTGCTCGGGATCGGGGCCCCGGACAAGGACGTCGGCGGCGTGGTGGACGCCGGAGCGGTGGTCGAGATCAACACCCTGTCCTCGTCCGAGGGCGTGGTGCGGCAGGAGCTGACGCTGGACAGCCCTCGGGTCCCAGGGGCTCCGGGCGTCGGGGACCACCTGGGCGCGGCCATCGACCTCTCGACGGGCACGTTCGGCATCGGACTCCCGGGCCGCAAGGTCAACGGTCACCACCAGGCCGGCGCGGTCCTCGTGGCGCGTCGCGACGACGACTCCCCCTACGGCCTCCAGCTGGTCACCCAGGACACCCGCGGTTTCGCCGGCACCGCCGAGACGGGCGACCGGTTCGGCGCGGCCCTCGCCGGCGGCTGGATCGGCGTCCCCGGCGAAGACGTGCGCGGCGTCCGCGACGCCGGCCTGCTCCAGTCCCAACAAGGGGACTCCGTCCACCAGGAGACCGACCGGTTCCCTGGTCGCGCCCGCGCCGGGGACCAGCTGGGCGCTGCTCTCTCGGTCTGGGTCCCGCCGACGGAGAACGGCACGCAGACGGTCAAGATCCTGGCCGGCATGCCCGGCAAGGACGTGGCCGGGGTCGAGGACGCAGGCGCGGTGCTGTCCTTCCGCTTCGCCCGGTCGACCTACCCGAGGATCTTCGCCGTCTCGGTCGCGCCGGCACCCGACCCGGAACCGAACGGTCACTTCGGCTCCGCCATGCTCCGGGCCGGCACCCAGGTGCTCGTCGGGGCGCCAGGAGCAGCGGCCGGTCGAGGGCGGGTCGCCGTGTACGACTGCCTGTACGAGAATGTCCCGCTGGCTCTCCGCGGCCAGTGGACCCAGGCCACCGCCGCAGCCCGGACCAACCGCTACGGCACCGCCCTCGGCGGCATCCCGAACCTCACCTGACAGCGTGACTGCTACCTCCCCACGGGGGGCCTACCAGCCGCGGGCGCGCCACTCCGGGAGATGGGGCCGCTCGGCGCCGAGGGTGGTGTCGTCGCCGTGGCCGGGGTGGACCACCGTCCGGTCGTCGAAGCGGGCGAAGACACCTCGCTCCAGGTCGTCCAGCAGGGACGTGAAGTCGGCCGGGCCGGAGGTCTTGCCCGGGCCTCCGGGGAAGAGGCTGTCGCCGGTGAAGAGGTGGGCCACGCCGTCGGCACCCTCGTAGGCGAGGGCGATGGAGCCGGGGGTGTGGCCGACCAGGCCGATCACGTCCAGCACCTGGTCGCCGACGGTGACCGTGTCCCCGTCCCAGAGGCCGGTCAGGTTCTCGACCCAGGCGCCGGTGGCGATGGCGTGCACGTCGGGACGGCCGCAGTGCAGTGCGGCGCCGGTGGCCTCGGCGACGTCGCTCAGCGCCTGCCAGTGGTCAGCGTGCCGGTGGGTGGTGACGATGGTGTCCAGCGAGCTGGCGGTGACGGCCAGCAGGCGCGGGGTGTCCGCCGCGGCGTCCACCAGCAGCCGGCCACCGTCGGCGCTGGTCAGCAGGTAGGCGTTGTTGTCCATCGGTCCGACGCTCAGCTTGGTCATCGTCAGACTGGGGGAGAGCGGCAGGATCAGCGGTTCGCCGCCGGGGTCGACGTGGTTCAGTCCGGACATCGTGGTGTCCTCTCGGGTGGGGGTCGAGGAAGGTCCTCAGAAGGCGGGCAGCCGCAGCCCGTCCCCGCCGGTCAGGGCGGAGTCGTCGCAGCGTCCGGTCAGCCAGCCCAGCAGGTCGGCGCTGCGGCCGCGGACCGTACGGGTCTCCCCGGAGCTGCCCACGGTGAGCGACGTGGTGTCCGACACCAGCTCCAACCGCGGGAACTCATCGCGCTCCCGCAGCCGGAACGCCGACAGCTCCAGGAGCCAGTCGGCGGTGGCGGGCCTGACGTCGTCCAGCGTGAAGCCGGTGTCCAGGTCGACGTGGTGCAGCACCACCTCGAGCAGCCGGGCCAGCGGCAGCATCCGGGCCGGCGTCTGGAGGCCCCCGCGCAGGGTCACCACGGCGTCCCAGCCGCCGTCGGTGTCCAGCTGGTCGAACCCGCCGTCGAGCCGGCCCGCCGTCGCGTCCAGGTCCTCCTGCAGCTCGAGGCCCGAACGCAGCGCACCCGCCTCGATCTCGCTCTCGCGCTGCTCGGGAGAGCCGTACATCTCCTGCCGCCGGCCGGTCCGGGCCCAGTCGACGAGCCGGCTCAGCCCGTCGGCCTGTCGGGCGATGTGGGTGGCGACGTGGCCGCGGCTCCAGCCCGGCAACCGGCTCGGCCCCCGCCAGTCCTCGTCGGTGACGGTGATGGTGTCGCCGAGCAGACGGCCGGTGGCCTCGACGAGCTCGGCGCGCAGGCCGGCGAGCTGACCCTGCTGGTCCGGCCGCCCCTCCTGGTCCGGTGGCTGGTCGGCGGTCGGGGCGTCGGGCACGGTCTCACCGTAGAGGATGCTGGCGGCGTGAGCGATCTCCGCACGGGCGCCGTCGCCCGGCTCTTCGACGACCTCAGCCCGACCTACGACCAGAGTGGGGTGGCCTTCTTCTCACCCGTCGCGGAGCGGCTGGTCGCGCTGGTCCGGCCGGTGCCGGGCGAGCAGGTGGCCGACTTCGGCTGCGGCCGGGGTGCCGTCGCCCTGCGGATCGCGAGCGCCGTCGGGCCGGACGGCTCGGTGACCGCGATGGACCTGGCTCCGGGGATGGTCGCCGCGACCGCGGAGGAGGCGGAGCGCCGCGGCCTGACGTGGCTCCGGGCCGTAACCGGCGATGCGGGCGGTCCCGACCTGCCGGCCGCTTCGCTCGATCTCCTCACCGCGTCCCTGGTGCTGTTCTTCCTGCCCGACCCGCTCGCCGCGGTGCGCTGCTGGCTCGACCTGCTGGGGCCCGGAGGCCGGATCGGCATCACCACCTTCGGCGAGCAGGACGAGGTGTGGCGAGCCGTGGACGACCTCTTCGACCCGTACCTGCCGCCCGGGATGCTCGACCCCCGCACCGCCGGCCGCCGGGGCCCGTTCAGCAGCGAGTCGGCCCTGGCCGCCCTGGTCAGCGAGGCCGGGGGGCAGGTGACGGCCTCGGTCGAGGAGCCGTTGCCGGTCCGGTTCGCCGACGTCGAGCAGTGGGAGCGGTTCAGCCTGAGCACGGGTCAGCGGCAGATGTGGCAGCTCGTGCCCGAGCCCGAGCGGGCGGGTCTGCGGGCCGCTGCCGGACGGTTGCTGGAGTCCGCCCGGCCGGTGCCGGGGGGCGCGATCGAGGTCCGTCAGGTCATCCGCTGCACCCTCGTCGAGCGGCTCTGACCCGCGGTCTGAGGAAACTGTCGGAGCCCCCACCTACAGTGGTGCCTCGTGATGGACCGACTGATCGTCCGGGGTGCCCGCGAGCACAACCTGCGCAACATCTCCCTCGACCTGCCGCGCGACGCACTGATCGTGTTCACCGGCCTGTCCGGGTCGGGCAAGTCCAGCCTGGCCTTCGACACCATCTTCGCCGAGGGCCAGCGCCGCTACGTGGAGTCACTCTCGGCGTACGCGCGGCAGTTCCTCGGCCAGATGGACAAGCCCGACGTCGACTTCATCGAGGGCCTGTCGCCGGCGGTCTCGATCGACCAGAAGTCGACCAGCCGCAACCCCCGCTCGACCGTCGGCACCATCACCGAGGTCTATGACTACCTGCGCCTGCTCTACGCGCGCGCCGGCCGTCCGCACTGCCCGGTCTGCGGCGAGCCGATCAGCCGGCAGTCGCCGCAGCAGATCGTCGACCGGCTGATGGCCCTACCCGACGGCACCCGCTTCCAGGTGCTGGCCCCGGTGGTCCGCGGCCGCAAGGGCGAGTACGTCGAGGTCTTCCGGCAGCTGGCCAGCGACGGCTTCAGCCGCGTCCGGGTGGACGGCGAGGTCGTCCAGCTGATCGAGCCGCCGACGCTGGACAAGCAGAAGAAGCACTCCATCGACGTCATCGTCGACCGGCTCGTGGTCAAGCCCAGCTCCAAGCAGCGGGTGACCGACTCCGTGGAGACCGCCCTCGGCCTGGCCCAGGGCGTGGTGGCGATCGACTTCGTCGACCTGGAGGAGAAGGATCCGCAGCGCGAGCGCCGGTACTCCGAGAAGATGGCCTGCCCGAACGACCACGACATCGCGATCGAAGAGCTCGAGCCGCGCCAGTTCTCGTTCAACGGGCCCTGGGGCGCCTGCCCGGAGTGCAGCGGCCTGGGCACCCGGATGGAGGTCGACCCCGAGCTGGTCGTCCCCGACGACGAGCTCAGCCTCTCCGAGGGGGCGATCGCGCCCTGGGCCTCCGCGCACGTGGCCGACTACTTCCTGCGACTGATCGAGTCGCTGGCCGACAGCGTCGGCTTCAGCACCAAGGTGCCGTGGCACCGGCTGCCCGCGGCGGCGCAGAAGGTGCTGCTGCACGGCGTCCCCAACCAGGTGCACGTCACCTACAAGAACCGCTACGGCCGCGAGCGCTCCTACAACGCCAAGTACGAGGGCGTCATCTCCTACATCGAGCGCCGGCACGCCGAGGCCGAGACCGACACCTCGCGCGAGCGCTTCGCCGGCTACATGCGCGAGGTGCCCTGCAAGACCTGTCACGGAGCCCGGCTCAAGCCGACCTCGCTGGCCGTCACCCTGGGCGGCAGGAACATCGCCGAGATCTCCTCGATGTCCATCGACGAGGCGGCCGCGTTCCTGCTGCAGCTGGAGCTCACCGACCGTGAGCGGCAGATCGCCGAGCGGGTGCTCAAGGAGATCAACGAGCGGCTGCGGTTCCTGCTCGACGTCGGCCTGGACTACCTGTCGCTCAGCCGGCCGACCGCCAGCCTGTCCGGCGGCGAGGCGCAGCGGATCCGGCTCGCCACCCAGATCGGCTCCGGCCTGGTGGGGGTGCTCTACGTCCTGGACGAGCCGAGCATCGGCCTGCACCAGCGCGACAACCGTCGGCTGATCGACACCTTGATCCGGCTGCGGGACATGGGCAACACGCTGATCGTGGTCGAGCACGACGAGGACACGATCAAGGTGGCGGACTGGGCCGTGGACATCGGTCCGGGCGCGGGCGAGCACGGTGGGCACGTGGTGCACTCCGGCAGCGTCCAGGAGCTCCTGGACCACCCGACGTCGCTGACGGGGCAGTACCTCTCCGGCCGGCGCGAGATCCCGCTGCCGGTGGTCCGCCGCCCCCGCACCAGGGGCCGCGAGATCAGTGTGAACCACGCCGTCGAGCACAACCTGCGTGACGTCAGCGTCTCGTTCCCGCTCGGCCAGCTGATCGCGGTCACCGGCGTCTCGGGCTCCGGCAAGTCGACGCTGGTCAACGACATCCTCTACACCGCGCTCGCCAAGCGGATCTACAACGCCCGGGACGTCCCCGGCCGGCACCGCTCGATCACCGGCGCCGACGAGGTGGACAAGATCATCCATGTCGACCAGTCCCCGATCGGCCGCACGCCGCGCTCCAACCCGGCCACCTACACCGGCGTCTTCGACCACGTCCGGCGGCTGTTCTCCGAGACGCAGGAGGCGAAGGTCCGCGGCTACCAGCAGGGCCGGTTCTCGTTCAACGTCAAGGGCGGCCGGTGCGAGAACTGCACCGGCGACGGCACGATCAAGATCGAGATGAACTTCCTGCCCGACGTGTACGTGCCCTGCGAGGTCTGCCACGGGGCCCGGTACAACCGGGAGACCCTCGAGGTGCACTACAAGGGCAAGTCGATCTCCGAGGTGCTCGACATGAGCATCGAGGAGGGTCTGGACTTCTTCGCCGCCCTGCCTTCGATCGCCCGGCACCTGAAGACCCTCGTCGACGTGGGGCTGGGCTACGTCCGGCTGGGTCAGCCGGCCACCACGCTCTCGGGCGGCGAGGCCCAGCGCGTCAAGCTGGCCAGCGAGCTGCAGAAGCGCTCGACCGGACGCACCCTCTACGTCCTGGACGAGCCGACGACCGGGCTGCATTTCGAGGACATCCGCAAGCTGCTGCTGGTCCTCGGCAAGCTGGTGGACGCCGGCAACACCGTGGTGGTGATCGAGCACAACCTGGACGTGATCAAGACCGCCGACTGGCTGATCGACATGGGCCCCGAAGGCGGATCACGCGGCGGGACGGTGATCGCCGAGGGCACGCCGGAGCAGATCGCCCGCTGCCCTGAGTCCTACACCGGGGAGTTCCTGCGGCCACTGCTCGAGGGTCGACCGGTGCCGGTCGGCAAGGCGCAGCCCGCCCTGATCCCCAGCCGCCCGCTGACCAAGAAGGCGCAGAAGGCCATCGCCGCTGACGAGCGTGCGGCCCGCGCCGAGGCGAAGAAGAAGGCCGCCGCCGACAAGGCCGCGGCCCGGGTGCCGGCGGCGCGGGCCAGCTGAGGCACCTTCTGCAGCTCGCCGTGCTCTGATCGCCATCCCGGATGCCCGACGAGAGCGGTCAGCGCACTCTGGGGCTGCGCTCGCGCACTCAGACCGGACCGAGGGCTACGGCGCCGCCGTAGCGGTCACCGGTCTCCGGCTTGCCCGCCCGCTGGGCGTAGGTGGTCACCAGTCCCGGCAGGCTCTGGGAGTCCTCCGGTGCGCCGTAGAGGCTGAGCCGGCCGCCGAGGGCGTCGGGTGCCCCGACCTGCACCGTGCCCAGTCCGACACGCGCCAGGACGGCGCCGAAGTGCCCGCCGGTGACCGCGTCGCGTCCGCCCAGCTCACCGAAGCGGGCCCCGAGGACGAACGGGTCGCCGTCGGGATCGTAGGACTCGCCCACCACACTGACCGTGCCGACGTCGGCGTGCCCCGCGACATCCTGGCCGGGCGCGCCGATGTACAGCTGGCGGCCGCGCCACTCGGTGTCGTCGACCAGGAAGCCGGTCTCGGTGAGGGCAGCGCCGAAACGGTCGCCGGCCTCGACCACCTGCGAGGGGTCGGCGTCGTGCTGGGTGAGGGAGACGCGCTCGCTGGGGTCCGAGCTGGGACGCTCGACGACGCCGGCGTTGGCGATGCTGCCGACCGACTCCCCGGGGGCGCCGAACCAGTCCTGAGCCAGTGATGCGCCGAAGTGGTCTCCCGGTTCCGGTGTTCCCGGCATCCCGGGACTGGCCTGGGTGAGGAGGGTCGCCCGACCGAGGGTGGTGGTGATCAGCACCGCTCCCGCCCCGGCCGCACCCCGCACGGTCCGGTTCGGGATGCCGACCTCGTAGTCGGAGTAGAGCGCCGCTCCCATCGCGTCGCCGGTGTGCGGGCTCCCCGGGATCCCGGGGGTGTCGAGGGTGATCTGCCGGGAGGTCTTCGTCAGGACGCGGCCGTGGCGCAGGTCGTAGTCGACGACCCCGCCTGCTCCCTCCTGGCCGGCGACCGTACGCCCGGGTTCGCCCACCCGGAGCGTGGCCGTGCGATCAGGGGCGTAGGTCTCGATCGCGATCGTCTGGCCGAAGCGGGCGTGCGCCTGGACCGAACCCGCCACGTGGGCGCTGTTCTGCGTGAGCGTCTTCGCGTACCGCAGTCCCTTGGCCGAGCCGTAGAACACCGCCACCCCGCCGGCGTCGCGCTGGCCCGCGACGTCCAGTCCGGGGACGCCGACGGCGAGGTCGAGGTAGGAGTCGTCGTTCAGGCTGCCGAACCCCAGGGCAGAGCCGAAGCCGTCGTGAGCGTGGGCCACGGGCAGCACGAGCGCTTGCGTCGGGTGGTTGTTGCAGGGGTGCCGGATCTCCACGGCGCCAGCCCCGGCAGTCTTGCCGCGGTCCTCGCTCGGCACGCCGATGGCGAGGTCGAGCGCGCCGTCGCCGTCGAAGTCGCTCGCGGAGTCATCGACGCACGTCACGGCCACGTTGCGTGGTGTGGCCGGTGCCGCCGCTGCGGTACCGCCTGGACCCAGAGCCGCCGCCCCCACGACCACGCCCGCCAACAACCAGGACCCGCAGCGTCTCGTCATCGAGCTCCTCCCGCTGCCGGTCAGCGTAGCCACGGTTCCCATGCTCCGCTACCTTTTCTGACCGCCCGGGGCCCGGCCTCACTCGCGGTCGGGCGCTGGCGCGGACCCGGTGTACGTAATGCCGGGTTCGATGCTCTCCACCTCCGTGACCCGCTCCGCTGCCGGCCTGGTGACCCGGCCGTCCCGTCGGGCCGCCTCCCGTCCCTGGCTGCCGCCGGTCGCCCTCGCCGGGGTCGCGGTGGTCTGGGGCGTCACCTTCACGGTGGTGGACGGGGCGGTCGATGCCGTGCCCGTCGTCGACCTCGTCGGCTGGCGCTTCGGCCTGGCCACCCTGCTGCTGCTCCTGCTCCGCCGCTCGGGCCCCACGCTGCCCCGCCGGCTGCTGGGGCGGACCGTGCTGCTGGGTCTGCTGCTCGGCTCGGGCTTCCTGCTGCAGGCCTGGGCGCTGACCTACACCGACGCCCTCGTCTCGGGGTTCCTGACCGGGATGCTGGTGGTGGTCGCACCCCTCGCGGGCTGGCTGATGTTCCGCCAGCGGCCGGCCGCCGGGGTCGGCGCGGGCGTGGTGCTGGCGGTCGGCGGTGTCCTCCTGCTGGGAGGGCCGGGCGGCGGACTCGGGCCGGGTGAGTGGCTGACCCTGGCGGCCGCGGTGGTCTGGGGCTTGCACCTGGTGCTGATGTCGCGGTGGGCCGAGGCGCCGTACGCGCTGGCACTGGCCCGCACGCAGACAGGCACCGTCGCGGCGACCGCGGTGCTCGCCGGCCTTCTCCGCGCGCTGGTCACCGGCTCCTCGCCACTGCCGGCCCTCCCGGCCGGCGCCTCCACCTGGTGCTCGGTGGGCTACCTGTCCGTGGCGGCGACGGCCGGCGCGCTGGTCCTGCTGAGCTGGTCGCAGGCCCGGGTGGACGCCACCCGGGCCGCGGTCATCCTCACCCTCGAACCGGCCGTCTCGGGCCTGACCGCGGCCGTGACCGGACGGGCCCTGGACGCGCGGGTCGTGGTCGGTTCCGCGCTGCTGCTCGTGGCGATGTTGCTGGTCGAGCTCGGCCGCCGGCCGCCTAGCCCCTCGCGCCGGCCCTCGTGAGGGGAACGGGTCGGAGCTCAGCTGACGGTTGTCGGGCTGGGATCGACCCGCAGCGCGGAAGTCCTTGTCAGTCCCGCCGCCTAGAGTTGAACCCGTGGCTGTCCCCTCCGTCCGACCCTCCTCGCGCCACCCGTTGGCGTACCGGCCGGCACCGGGTTCCATCCCGGACCAGCCCGGGGTCTACCGCTTCTCCGACCCCGAGGGCCGGGTCATCTACGTGGGCAAGGCGAAGAGTCTCCGGTCGCGGCTGAACTCCTACTTCGCCGACCTCAGCTCGTTGCACAGCCGGACCCAGTCGATGGTGCTGACGGCCGCCCGGGTCGACTGGACGGTCGTGCAGACCGAGGTCGAGGCGCTCCAGCTGGAGTACTCCTGGATCAAGGAGTTCGACCCCCGGTTCAACATCAAGTACCGCGACGACAAGTCCTACCCGTGGATGGCGGTCACCCTCAGCGAGGAGTTCCCACGGGTGACGGTGGGCCGCGGACCCAAGCGCAAGGGCACCCGCTACTTCGGGCCCTACTCACACGCCTGGGCCATCCGCGAGACCGTCGACCTGGTGCTGCGGGTGTTCCCGATGCGCTCCTGCCGTCCGGGAGTGTTCAAGAACCATCGCCAGCTGGGCCGGCCCTGCCTGCTCGGCTACATCGGCAAGTGCTCGGCGCCCTGCATCGGCCGGGTGACGCCCGAGGAGCACCGCGAGATCGTCGACGACTTCTGCACGTTCATGGCCGGCCAGTCCGGCCCGATGGTCAAGCAGCTCGAACGCGACATGCGCCGGGCCAGCGACGAGCTCGAGTTCGAGCGGGCGGCCCGGATCCGCGACGACATCGGCGCCTTGCAGCGCGCGACCGAGCAGAACGCCATCGTCTTCCGCGACGGCACCGACGCCGACGTGGTGGCGGTGGCCGAGGACCCGCTGGAGGTCGCCGTCCAGATCTTCCACGTCCGCGGCGGCCGGGTCCGGGGCGAGCGCGGCTGGGTGGCCGACCGGTTCGACGAGGAGGGCACCGGCGAGCTGGTCGAGTCGTTCCTGCTGCAGCTCTACGCCGAGTCCGACTCCTCCACGACCGACCGGGACGCGGTCCCGCGGGAGATCCTCGTACCGGCCCTGCCGCCGTCGCTGGAGCCCCTGACCGAGCTGCTGAGCGAGCGTCGCGGGTCGCACGTGGACATCCGGGTGCCGCAGCGGGGGGACAAGCGGCAGCTGATGGAGACGGTCGCACGCAACGCCCAGCAGGCGCTGATCAGGCACAAGACCACCCGGGCCGGCGACCTCTCGACCCGTAACCGGGCTCTGGAAGAGATCCAGGAGGCCCTCGAGCTGCCGACGGTACCGCTGCGGATGGAGTGCTTCGACATCTCCAACCTGCAAGGCACCGAGGTGGTCGCCTCGATGGTCGTGTTCGAGGACGGGCTGCCGCGCAAGAGCGAGTACCGGCGCTTCGTCATCCGCGGCGTCGACGGCCAGAACGACGTGGCGGCGATGCACGAGGTCATCACCCGCCGCTTCCGCCGGCTGATCGACGACCGCGCGGCCATGGCCACGGCCGAGGCGGACGGGAGCAACGAGGGCCCGCTGCTGGTCGACCCGACGACCGGGGCGCCGCGTCGTTTCGCGTACGCGCCGGCGCTGGTGGTGGTCGACGGCGGCCCGCCGCAGGTGGCCGCCGCCGCGCAGGCTCTGGACGAGCTGGGCATCTCCGACGTGGCGCTCTGCGGGCTGGCCAAGCGGCTGGAGGAGGTCTGGCTGCCGGATCTGGACGAGCCCGTGATCCTGCCCCGGACCAGCGAGGGCCTGTACCTGCTGCAGCGGCTCCGCGACGAGGCGCACCGCTTCGCCATCACCCACCACCGCTCCCGCCGCAGCAAGTCGATGGTCGAGTCGCTGCTCGACCAGGTGCCCGGCCTCGGTGAGGTCCGCCGCAAGGCGCTGATGACCCACTTCGGCTCGCTGAGGAAGCTGCGCCTGGCCAGCGTCGAGGAGATCGCCGCCGTACCCGGCTTCGGACCCAAGCTCGCCCAGTCGATCCTCGACGCCTTGGCCGCCGCCCCGCAGCCCGAGGCCGTCAACACCGCCACCGGTGAGATCCTGACCGGCGCCGAGCCGGGATAATGACCAGGTGAGCACCGAGATCGACGAGCCCGACGCCTCGCCCGACCCCTCGCCTGACGCCTCGCCCGACGCCCTGTCCGATCCGGTGCCGGCCGCGGCCGAGGAGGCCGAGGAGGCCGAGCTGCGGCTGGTCGTGGTGACGGGCATGTCCGGGGCCGGTCGTTCGACGGCGGCGGACAACCTCGAGGACCTCGGCTGGTACGTCGTCGACAACCTGCCGCCGAACGTGCTGCCGGAGGTCTGCCGGCAGGCTCGGCAGAACGGGATCGCCCGGCTGGCCGTCGTGCTCGACGTGCGGACGCGGTCCTTCTTCGAACAGCTGGCGACGATGTTCGCCGACCTCGCCAAGGTGGGCACGCTGCCCGAGATCTTGTACCTGGAGGCCTCCGACGACGTGATCGTGCGCCGGCAGGAGTCGGTCCGGCGGCCGCACCCGCTGCAGGGCGACGGCCGGCTGCTGGACGGCATCACCCGCGAGCGCGAGCTGCTCGCCACCCTCCGGGCTGCGGCCGACCTGGTCATCGACACCTCCTCGCTGAACGTGCACCAGCTGGGTGCGCGCGTCCGGCACGCGTACGGGGGCGAGGGGTTCGACCAGCTGCGGGTGACGCTGCTGTCCTTCGGCTTCAAGAACGGTGTCCCCGTCGACGCCGACATGGTGGTCGACGTCCGCTTCCTGCCCAACCCGCACTGGGTCCCGGAGCTGCGGCCGCAGACCGGGCTGAGCAGACCCGTCAGCGAATACGTCCTCGGACAGGACGGCGCGGAGCCGTTCCTGCAGCACCTGCAGGGGCTGCTCGAGGTGGTCTCCGTCGGCTACCTCCGCGAGGGCAAGCGGTTCGCGACCATCGCGGTCGGGTGCACCGGCGGCAAGCACCGCAGCACCGCGATCTCCGAGGAGTTCGCCCGTCGGCTGCGGGCGTCCGGACGGCCGGCGACGGTGCTGCACCGCGACCTGGGCCGGGAGTGAGGCCGGCGCAGCCCAGCCGTCCCACCCTGCGGCCGGCCGTGGTGGCGTTCGGTGGCGGGCACGGGCTGTCCGCCTCGCTCAGCGCGTTGCGCCGCGTCACCGACCGGCTGACTGCCGTGGTCACGGTCGCGGACGACGGCGGTTCGTCGGGCCGGTTGCGGGCCGAGCTGAACTGCCTGCCCCCGGGTGACCTGCGGATGGCCCTGGCCGCGCTCTGCGACGACGACCAGTCCGGTCGCACCTGGGCCGACGTGCTGCAGTACCGCTTCACCGGCTCCGGTCCGCTGCGCGACCACGCCATCGGCAACCTGCTGATCGCCGGTCTCTGGGAACGGCTGGGCGACCCGGTCGCCGGCCTCGACATGGTCGCCAGGCTGCTCGGTGCCAAGGGGCGGGTGCTGCCGATGGCCGCCGTCCCGCTCGAGATCGTCGCCGAGGTGATCGGCCTCGACCCGGCGCGTCCGGACGAGCAGGCGACCGTCCGCGGCCAGGCGGCCGTGGCCAAGACCAGTGCCGAGGTGCTGGCCGTTCGGCTGGAGCCGGTCAACCCGCCCGGCTGCCCCGAGTCGGTCGAGGTGGTACAGGCGGCGGACTGGGTCGTGCTGGGTCCGGGGTCGTGGTTCACCTCGGTGATCCCGCACCTACTGGTCCCCACCCTCGCCCGCGCCATCGAGAGCACGCCCGCGCGACGCGTCCTCACCCTCAACCTGGAACCGGCGGGGGAGACCGCCGGCTTCTCCCCGGCCAAGCACATCGAGCTGCTGGCCGAGCACGCCCCGAACCTGCGGCTGGACGTCGTGCTGGCCGACGCCACCTTTGCCGGCGACGATCCCCACCTGCACCGTTGGGCGAAGTCGCTCGGCGCCGAGCTGGTGGTGGCCGACCTCGCCGCCCGTGACGGCTCGCCCCGCCACGACACCCTGCGGCTGGCCTCGGCCTACGCCGAGATCATGGGCGTCTGACGCTGTTCCCTGAGCGCGTCGACACCGCCAGTTGCCTCACGGCAGCCCAGCGCCGCGTGGGCTCGGTACGGTGCGCCTTGCGCCCGTTTCCCACCGTTGCGCCTTCCGTGGAGGGCGCAACGGTCGATATCAGGCGCATCGTTGCCGGCTGAGCTCCGTCGCTGAGGAGTCCGGCGGTGCTCGACGAGCGTGACATCATTCCGGCATGGCTATGACCGCGCAGGTGAAGGCGGAGCTGGCGACCATCAAGGTCACCAAGCCCTGCTGCCGCAAGTCCGAGGTCGCAGCGACGCTGAGGTTCGCCGGAGGGCTTCACATCGTCAGTGGGCGGATCGTGATCGAGGCGGAGCTGGACACCGGGGCGGCGGCCCGCCGGCTGCGCACCGACATCAGCGAGGTGTTCGGGCACGGCAGCGACCTCGTGGTCGTCAACGGTGCCGGCCTCCGCCGCGGCACGCGCTACGTGGTCCGGGTGGTCAAGGACGGCGACGCCCTGGCCCGGCAGACCGGTCTGGTCGACTCGCGCGGACGCCCGGCCCGTGGGCTGCCGGCCCAGGTGGTCAGCGGTGGGCTCTGCGACTGCGTCGCGGCGTGGCGGGGCGCCTTCCTCGCGCACGGCTCGCTCACCGAGCCCGGACGGTCGATGGCGCTCGAGGTTACCTGCCCCGGACCCGAGGCGGCCCTCGCCCTCGTCGGCGCGGCGCGTCGGCTGGGCATCTCGGCGAAGGCGCGCGAGGTGCGGATGGTGGACCGGGTGGTGATCCGGGACGGCGACGCGATCGGCGCCCTGCTGACCCACCTCGGCGCGCACGAGTCCTTGATGGCCTGGGAGGAGCGTCGGATGCGTCGCGAGGTCCGCGCCTCGGCCAACCGGCTGGCGAACTTCGACGACGCGAACCTGCGTCGGTCCGCCCGCGCGGCCGTCGCGGCCGGGGCCCGGGTGGAGCGGGCGCTGGAGATCCTCGGCGACGACGTGCCCGAGCACCTCAAGGCCGCCGGAATGCTGCGGGTGCAGAACAAGCAGGCGTCGCTGGAGGAGCTGGGACAGCTGCACGACCCGCAGCTCACCAAGGATGCCGTCGCCGGGCGGATCCGGCGGCTGCTGGCCACGGCCGACAAGCTGGCCGCCGAGCTCGGCATCCCCTCGACCGAGGCCAACCTCAGCGCCGACATGCTGGACGACGCCGACTGAGGCTTTCCGGGCGCCGTGGGCAGGTGTAACGCGGACGTAACACCACTGCCCAACAGGTATCAGACCAGTCGTCACCCGGTCGGTACGGGGGCCAGCCGGGTTGGCTAGGGTGGGCGGGTCCCGATCGTGGGGCTCGTCGCACTCCAAGGAGAACGCTTTCATGACCGTACGCGTGGGCATCAACGGCTTCGGCCGCATCGGCCGCAACTTCTTCCGGGCGGTGCAGGCCTCAGGCGCCGACATCGAGGTCGTGGCGTTCAACGACCTCGGCTCGGACGACACCCAGGCTCACCTGCTCAAGTACGACTCGATCCTCGGCCGTCTCGGCCAGCCCGTCTCGGTCGTCGACGGCGGCATCCAGGTGGGCGACCACCTGATCAAGTCCTACGCCGAGCGCGACCCGGCGAACCTGCCCTGGGGCGAGATCGGCGCCGACATCGTCGTGGAGTCCACCGGGTTCTTCACCGACGGGACCAAGGCCAAGGCGCACCTCGACGGCGGCGCCAAGAAGGTCATCATCTCCGCGCCGGCCAAGAACGACGACTTCACCGTGGTGATGGGCGTCAACGACTCCGACTACGACCCGGCCGCGCACCACATCATCTCCAACGCCTCCTGCACCACGAACTGCCTGGCCCCGATGGCGAAGGTCCTCAACGACGAGTTCGGCATCGTCAAGGGCCTGATGACCACCATCCACGCCTACACCCAGGACCAGAACCTGCAGGACGGCCCGCACGCCGACCTGCGTCGCGCCCGGGCGGCGGCGCTGAACATCGTCCCGACCTCGACCGGTGCGGCCAAGGCCATCGGCCTGGTGCTGCCGGAGCTCAAGGGCAAGCTCGACGGCTACGCGCTGCGCGTGCCGGTGCCGACCGGCTCGGCCACCGACCTGACTTTCGAGGCCGGTCGGGAGACGACCGCCGCCGAGGTCAACGCCGCCCTCAAGGCCGCCGCCGAGGGGCCGCTCAAGGGCTACCTGCTCTACACCGAGGACCCGATCGTCTCCAGCGACATCGTGACCGACCCGCACTCCTGCATCTTCGACTCCGGCCTGACCAAGGTCATCGGCAACCAGGTCAAGGTCGTGGGCTGGTACGACAACGAGTGGGGCTACTCCAACCGCCTCGTCGACCTGGTCGGCCTGGTCGGCAGCCACCTCTGACCTGCTGCACCAACGGACACCTCGCTCCTGAGCCTGTCGAAGGGCAGCCCTTCGACAGGCTCAGGGCACGTGAAGGGACTTCTCATGCGCTCGGTTTCTGAACTCGGCGACCTCACCGGCAAGAGAGTGCTGGTCCGCTGCGACCTCAACGTCCCACTGGACGGCACCACCATCACCGACGACGGCCGGATCCGGGCCTCCGTCCCCACGCTGACCAAGCTGCGGGAGGCGGGCGCGAAGGTCGTCGTGCTGGCGCACCTCGGTCGGCCCAAGGGCGAGGTGAACACGAAGTACTCCCTCGCCCCGGCGGCCGCGCGTCTCGGCCAGCTGCTCGGCACCGAGGTGACGCTCGCGACCGACGTCGTCGGGGAGTCGGCCCAGGCCACCGTGGCCGCGCTCGCGGACGGCGAGGTCGCGATGCTGGAGAACGTCCGGTACGAGCCGGGCGAGGAGTCCAAGGACGACGCCGTCCGCGGCCAGCTCGCCGAGCGCTACGCCGCCCTGGGTGACGTCTTCGTCTCCGACGGCTTCGGCGTCGTGCACCGCAAGCAGGCCTCGGTCTACGACCTGGCGTCGCGGCTGCCGAACGCCGCCGGCGGCCTCGTCCTGGCCGAGGTCGAGGTGCTCAAGCAGCTGACCGAGGACCCGGCCCGGCCGTACGTGGTCGTCCTGGGAGGGGCGAAGGTCTCCGACAAGCTCGCCGTGATCGCCAACCTGCTCAAGACCGCGGACACGCTGGTGGTCGGCGGCGGCATGGTCTTCACGTTCCTGGCCGCGCAGGGCCACGAGGTCGGCACCTCCCTGCTCGAGGCCGACCAGATCGAGACCGTCCGCGGCTACCTGAACGAGGCGGCCTCGACCGGCAAGCAGATCGTGCTGCCCTCCGACATCGTGGTGGCCCCGGCCTTCGCGGCGGACGCGACCCCCACCACGGTGCCCGCCGACGCGATGCCCGCCGACCAGATCGGCCTGGACATCGGCCCCGAGTCGTCCCGGGTCTTCGCGTCGGTCATCTCCTCGGCCAGGACGGTGTTCTGGAACGGCCCAATGGGTGTCGCGGAGTGGGAGAGCTTCGCCGGCGGCACCCGCGCGGTGGCGCAGGCGCTGACCGAGGTCGACGGGCTGTCCGTGGTCGGCGGTGGCGACTCCGCCGCTGCGGTCCGCGACCTCGGCTTCGCCGACGACGACTTCGGTCACATCTCCACCGGCGGCGGCGCCAGCCTGGAATACCTGGAAGGTCGCACCCTGCCGGGTCTGGCCGTGCTCGAGTCGAGAGAGGCGTAGCCGATGGCCCGCATGCCGTTGATGGTCGGTAACTGGAAGATGAACCTCAACCACGTCGAGGCCGTCGGCCTGGTGCAGAAGCTGGCCTGGACACTGGAGGACAAGAAGTACGACCGGACGCGCTCGGAGGTGGTCGTGCTGCCGCCGTTCACCGACATCCGGACGGTGCAGACCCTGGTCGAGGGGGACCGGCTCACCCTCGGCTTCGGCGCCCAGGACGTCTCGGCGCACAAGAGCGGCGCTTTCACCGGCGAGGTCTCGGTGGAGATGCTGGCCAAGCTCAACTGTGGCTACGTCACCATCGGCCACTCCGAGCGGCGCAAGAACCACGGTGAGAGCGACGACCTCGTCAGCCGGAAGGTCCAGCGCGCGGTCAACGGGGGGGTGACGCCGATCATCTGCGTCGGCGAGGACGTCGAGGTCCGCGAGGCCCGGCACCACGTCGCGTACTGCCTCGGTCAGGTGAACGCCGCCCTGACGGACCTGAGCAACGAGCAGATCGCCACGGTGGTGATCGCCTACGAGCCGGTCTGGGCCATCGGCACCGGAGCGGTCGCCACCCCCGAGGACGCACAGGAGGTGTGCGCCGCCATCCGACGGCTGATCGGGTCGCGGTTCACCGAGCCGGTCGCCGAGCAGGTCCGGATCCTCTACGGGGGCTCGGTTAAGGCCAACAACGTCGCCGCGATCATGTCCCAGCCCGACGTCGACGGCTGTCTGGTCGGAGGGTCGAGCCTGATCGTGGACGAGTTCGCGGCCATTGCACGCTTCTACGACCTGCCCGCTCTCTGAGGGCCGCTCCGGCCGTCTCCCCGAGCCCGGCCCAGCCGTCTCCTCGAGCCCGTCGAAGGTACAGAATCCGTCACAGTGTGAGTTAGGCTACGTCCGTGTTTTTCGTGCCCATGATGACCACCCCGATCCTGATCTTCTCGATCGTCCTGGTCATCACCAGTGTCGTCCTGGCGCTCTTCGTGCTCATGCACAAGGGACGCGGCGGCGGCTTGTCCGACCTCTTCGGCGGCGGTATCTCGTCCTCGATGGGCGGGTCGTCGGTCGCTGAGCGCAACCTCGACCGGCTCACGGTGGTCGTCGGCGTCGTCTGGCTGGCGGCGATCGTGGCGCTGGGCCTGCTGTACAAGCTCGGCGCCTGACGCCGTTCTGCACGACGCCGGGGGCCGGGCGGAGCGGGCGGCCCCACGCAGGGACGACATCAGTCGGTCGGGTTGACGCAGCGAGGGGGAACGAACGTGGCTGGTGGTAGTGCCATTCGTGGCAGCCGGGTCGGAGCAGGGCCGATGGGCGAAGCCGAGCGTGGGGACGCCGCGCCGCGCCTCTACGTCTCGTACTTCTGCTCCCACGGCCACGAGACCCGGCCGGCCTTCGCGGCCGAAGCGATCGTCCCCGAGAGCTGGGACTGCCCGCGCTGCGGACTGCCGGCGAACCTCGACTCGGCCAACCCGCCGCCGCCGCCGAAGATCGAGCCCTACAAGACCCACCTCGCCTACGTCAAGGAACGCCGCAGCGAGACCGAGGCCGCCGACATCCTGAGCGAGGCCCTGCAGGCGCTGCGCGACCGTCGCGCCCGCGGCGACGTCATCTACTGAACCGGGTCGTTCCTGCCGCGGTCACCGCGACGTCCGCGACGTGATGCCGAGTAGCGGCGCATGACCGACGCGGGCTGCCAGCCCGGTGGCTCCGGCAGCTGCCAGCCGCGCCAACGGGCGAGCAGGGTCAGCCCGGCTCCCGTCGCGGTCGTGGCCACCAGGCCGGCCGAGGGGTGGCCGAGCTGGTCCAGCAGCACCATCACGCCGCTGGCCACCAGGGCGCAGGTCGCGTAGAGCGGCCCGCCGAAGATGCCGGGGCGACGACCCAGCACCAGGTCGCGCACCGTGCCGCCGCCGACGGCGGTGATGGCGCCGAGCAGGACCGCAGGCAGCCAGCCGAGACCGGCGTCGAGCGTCTTCTGCGCCCCGGCCGCGGCCCAGCAGCCGAGGGCGAGTGCGTCCACCACCAGGTAGGTGCGGTGCCACCCCCGCCCCTCGACCTCCAGCAGGAACGCGATCCCGGCCCCGGCGAGGGCGGTGGCGATGTAGGCGTAGTCGGTCAGGGCGACCGGCGTCCCCTGCTGCAGGAGCGTGTCCCGGATCAGACCGCCTCCGAGCCCGGACAGGATCGCCAGCGTGCCGAGGCCCACGAGGTCCAGCCGGGCCCGGCGCGCCAGGGCGCCGCCGAGCACCGCATTGCCGAGCACCCCCAGCAGGTCGATCAGCCGGAACAGGGCGTCGAGGGCCTCGGGCGGTTGAGGCGTCATCGGCGGCGCCGGCTCACGGCAGGCCGAGAGCGGCGGCGGCCCGAGCGGCGACCTGGTCGGGCGACCCGTCGATGTCCACGACCACCCCGTCCTCGTCCGGCTCCAACGGCTCCAGCGTCTCGAGCTGCGACGACAGCAGGGTCGTCGGCATGAAGTGTCCCGACCGTACGGCCATCCGACCGGCCAGCGTCGCCGGGGTGCCGTCCAGGTGCACGAAGCGGACCCGCGCGTCGGCTCTGCGCAGGACGTCGCGGTAGCACCGCCGCAGCGCCGAGCAGGTCAGGACCACGTCGCCGTCCACAGCGTTGATCCAGCTCCGCAACGAGGCCAGCCAGGGAGCCCGGTCGGCGTCGGTGAGCGGTGTCCCGGCGGCCATCCTCGCCACGTTGGCGGCGCTGTGGAACTCGTCCGCCTCGGCCAGGGTCCAGCCGAGGCTCCCCGCCAGCAGCTCGGCCACGGTGGTCTTCCCCGACCCGGCGACGCCCATCACCACGAGCGCGGTGCGACCGGTCGCCTCACCCGACGCCCCCTCACCCAGCGACCCCTCACCCAGCGACCCCTCACTCAGCGACCCCTCACTCAGCGACCCCTCACTCAGCGACATGGCGCAACGCCTCCTGGGCCCAGGCGTAGGAGATCGCGTGCGACTCGTAGCGGGAGTCCGTGCTGGGCTCGTCGACCTCGATCATGTAGTCGCCGTCGTAGTCGGCGGGCATCGCCGCGACGACGGCGTCGAGGTCGACCACGCCCCGGCCGGGCTCGGCCCAGAGCCGCTTGGAGCCGGAGACCTGGTGGTAGGTCATCCCGGTACGGGCCGCGGGTTCGAGGTAGTCGGGGAAGCAGTCCTTCAGGTGGATGCCGCCGACCCGGTCGGCGTACCGCCGGATCATCGTGGCCGGGTCGATGCCGGCCCACCGCAGGTGGCCGGTGTCCGGGCCGAAGCCGATGAGGTCGGGACCGAGGGTGTCCAGCAGCTCGGTGATCTCGGACTCGGTCTCGAAGACCCCGCCGACGTGGGAGTGGTGCAGCGGGCGCAGTCCCTGGCTAGCGAGGACCTGGCAGATGATGCCGCAGTTCTCGATGGCCAGAGCGAGCCGGTCGGCGTCGAAGTCGGCGCCGACGCCGGGCTCGGCCATCCGCGCCGGCACCGACATCGAGGAGACCATGGTGCGGTCCAGGCCCAGCTCGACCTGGTCGGCGGCGAACCGCCTGGCCCGCTCCATCTCGTCGACGATGTCGATGGTCTCGTCGAAGGGCGAGCTGAAGAGACTGAGCGCCGGGGCCAGCCCGTACCCGCCGATCCAGTCGGCGTACGCGCCGGCGGTCATCCCCTCGGGTACGTCGGCCTTGACGGCAGTGAAGCCGATCTCGGCGAAGTCGCGGAACGCCTGGTCGAACACCGCGGGCGACTTGTCGACCCGGCCGTCCCGGGCCCAGTAGGGGATGGGGTTCGCCGCGACCCGTGGCCGCGGCCGGCTCAGCTCCGAGGACGGCTCAGACATGGTCGATCCCTTCCGCTGTGAGGATGTCGGTGAGCGCCTGCCAGGCCTGCGTGAACAGCTCCGGTCCGGAGAACCCGCCCAGCGCGTGGGTGGTGCTCAGGTGCGGCTCGAGGGAGAAGAAGCCGTCGAAGCCGTCCTCACGGAGGGCCCGCAGCGTGGCCACCATCTCACCGTCGCCCAGCCCGGACGGCACCACCTCGCCGTCCGCCAGCAGCGCGTCCTTGATCTGCATGTACGCCAGGTGCGGCCGCAGCAGGTGGTAACCCTCGCTGTAGGGGCGGACCCCCACCTGGACGAAGTTGGCCGCGTCCCAGGCCAGCCGTAGCCGCGGCGAGCCGACCGACCCGACGATGTCGAGGCAGCGGCGGGGGATGTCGCCGTAGATCTCCTTCTCGTTCTCGTGCAGCAGGGTGACGTCCGCCAGCTCCGCGATGTCGGCCAGCTGCCGCATCCGGGCCAGCACCTCGTCGCGGTGGGAGTCGGGGTCCTCACCTGCCGGGATGAAGAAGGAGAAGATCCGGACGTACGGGGCTCGCAGCAGCCGGGCCACCTCGGCCGCGTGCCGCATCCGGTCCAGATGGAGGGGCATCGGGTCGGTGACCGCGATCTTGCCGATCGGCGAGCCGATGCTGGACACCCGGAGCTCGTAGGCGGCCAGCAGCCGGCGGACCTCAGCGAGCTGGGTGTCGTCGAGGTCCAGGACGTTGGTGCCCCAGGCGCTGCGGAGCTCCAGGTACCGCAGGCCCAGCTGCCTCAGGTGGCGGCACTGCTCCTCGAAGTCGGGCGAGATCTCGTCGGCGAAACCGGAGAGCGTCCACATGGGAACTCCTTCTGCAGGTGGGGGGCGGGGGGCTGGGGGTCGGTCAGAGCTCGCCGCGCCACCGGCGACGGAGGTGGTGCGCGGCGGCCTTGGGCTGCCGGTCGCGGGTGAACGCGCCCTTCTTGTTGCCGCCGACGCGCATGATGCCGGAGGTGGTGGCGAAGTCGGCGAAGTTCCACATCTGCTCGCCCACGACCGCGTCGATGCGGTCGAAGACCCGGTGGTTGGTCTCGAGGTAGGCGATCTGGTACTCCTCCGACCACGGGCTACCGGCCACCACGCTGTGCAGGCCGGGGTAGGTGTCGGCACCGTACTCGGTGATGATGATCGGCTTGCCGTCGCCCGCCCAGGCGGTCAGCTCGGTCTCGGCGCTGATCTCGGCGGCGGCCAGGTCACCGGTGTCGACGTACCAGCCGTAGTAGCGGTTGAGCATCAACACATCGGCGAACTGGGAGACCCGGCACTTCCCGTGGGGGGCCAGCATCACGTTGACGAAGCCGACGGGCCGGGTCGGGTCGGCCGCGCGGGCCACGTCGAACAGCGGCCGGAAGTAGTCCTCGGCGGCCTCGGTGTCGGACTCGGGCTCGTTGGCGATGCTCCACAGCACGACGCTGGGGTGGTTCTTGTCGCGTGCGACCAGCTCCCGGATGGCCTGGGCGTGCACCTCCTGGGTGGCGTCGTTGGCCGTCTCCGGGGAGAAGGTCCGGTAACCCTGGCCGCCGAAGATGCCACCGCCGAGGCCCATGTTCAGGCCGACCGCCGCGGTCTCGTCGATCAGCACGATGCCCTGTCGGTCGGCGTAGTCGATCACCTCTTCGGAGTACGGGTAGTGCGAGGTGCGGAACGAGTTGGCCCCGATCCAGTGCAGCAGCTCGAAGTCGTGCAGCAGGTAGGCGTCGTTGTGCCCCTTGCCGATCACGGGCACGTCCTCGTGCTTGCCGAAGCCGGTGAAGTGGAACGGCTCGCCGTTGATCAGGAAGCGGATGCCGTCGACCTTGACGGTCCGGACGCCGACGCTCTGGTGGTAGCTGTCGACGACCCGCTCGCCTGCGCCCCCGGAACGTTCAACCAGCTGCAGTTCGAGGTCGTAGAGGTAGCCGTCGCCGGGCGCCCAGCGGTGGACGGCTGGGACGGTGAGGCGGCCCTCGGTGCCGTCGGCGCGGGTGACCTCGATCCCGTCGGCGTCGCGGAGGACGACCCGGGTGGTCAGGCCCTCGGCGTCGGCCGCCGCGGTCCGGTAACCGACGACGCCGGTGTCGCCGTCCAGGTCGGTGGTCACGGTGACGTCGGTCAGGTGGGCCGGGCTGGTGGTGTAGAGCCAGACGTGACGGTGCAGTCCGGCGTAGTTGAAGAAGTCGTGCCAGTAGCGCTGACGGGGTCCGGCGGGGGTGTCCTCGACCACGCCCGGCGGGATCGACTGCCAGGTCAGCGTGTTGTCGACCAGCACGGTGATCCGGGCCTGTCGGCCGGGGGTGACGTGCTCGGTGATGTCGGCCTCGAAGGGGGTGTAACCACCCTCGTGGAACAGCACTTCGACGTCGTCGACCCAGACGGTCGCCCGGTGGGTGGCGGACTCAAGATGCAGGACGACGCGGGAGCCCTCCCAGCCGCGCGGCACCCACACGGTGCGCTGGTACCAGACGTCGCCGATGTGGTCCCGGACGGCCGCGTCGGCGGCGATGTCGTTGTAGCTCGCCGGCACCGCCATCTCGCGGGCGTCGGCCAGTGGCCCGGACTGCCAGCCGGCCGAGCGGCCCTCGCGGGCCGGATCGAGGGCGAACTGCCACAGCCCGCTGAGGCTCTTGCGTTCGCGGGTGCAGGTGTCCTGGGGTCGAAGCACGACGTCTCTCCTGGGCGATCGAGGGTGGGTTCCCCGGGCCGGATCGGGGGGGTGATCTGGGGGTGGTCCCATTCAGTCAGCCGGCCGCGGAGGGCTGCCAGTTGTTGCCAGTTGTTGCTACGGTGACGGCCGGAGGGGGTCCAGTGTCGGACGACTCGTACGCATCAGGGCAGGGCGGATCAGGTCGGGTCACCATCTACGACGTGGCCCGTGCGGCCGGGGTCGCCGCCTCGACCGTGTCCCGGGCGCTCTCCCAGCCCGGCCGGGTCAGCTACGAGACGGCCGAGCGCGTCCGCGCCGCTGCCGCCTCGACGGGCTACCGGTCGGCCACCATCCGGCGTCAGCCGCCTCCAACTCGGACGTCGCTGCTTGCCATGGTGGTGGCGGATATCGGCAATCCGGTGTTCATCGGCATGATCCGGGGTGCCGAACGCACGGCCGCCCACGCCGGCTACACGCTGATGATCATCGAGACCCAGGAGTCCGAGCAAGCCGAGCGCGACGCCCTGACGCGGGTGCTGCCGGCGGCGGACGGCACCATCCTGACGTCGTCGCGGATGACGGACGGCGCGATTCGGGACGTGGCCAAGCAGAAGCCGCTGGTCGTGCTGAACCGGACGGTCAGCCAGGTGCCCTCGGTGACCAGCGACAACGTGCGCGCGGTCAAAAGGGCCAGCGAGCACCTGGCCGCGGCGGGAATCGAGTCCATCAGCTACCTGGCCGGGCCGGAGGCGTCCTGGGCGGACGGGATGCGCTGGCGCGGCCTACGCGAGGCGTCCCTCGAGCTGGACCTGCGGGTGCACCGGCTCGGCCCGCACCTGCCCACCTTGCAGGGCGGGGCGGCTGCCGCGCAGGCCTGGCTCCGCCGGCCGACGCCGGGGGTCATCGCCTACAACGACCTGGTGGCGATCGGGTTTCTCCGCGCCGTCGTCACCGCAGGCTGCCGGGTGCCCGAGGACGTGAGCGTGATCGGCTTCGACAACATCGTCGACTCCGAGCTGGTCACCCCCTCGCTCACCACCATCGCCGCGCCCCTGGTGAGCCTGGGCTCCGCCGCGGTCAACCACCTGCTCAAGCGCGCCTGGCGCGGCGGCATCCAGGACCTCGAGCCGATGCAGCTGCCGGCCCGCCTGGTCGTCCGCGGCTCGACCCGCCACGGCTGAGCCCGACCCGGCAACTAACGGCAACCAGTTGTCGCCTCCAGAGGGTGCTGCCGAGGATGGGGCCATGACCTCACCTGCCCTGGATCTGCACCCGGACCGCCTGCTGCCGTCGGAGCCAGGGCTGCGGCAGGTCGCCCGCGACCTGTACGACTCGGTCGCTCGTCTGCCGATCGTCTCCCCGCACGGACACGTGCCGGCCGCCTGGCTGGCCGAGAACCGCCCGTTCGCCGACCCCACGTCGTTGCTGGTCACCCCCGACCACTACGTCACCCGGCTGCTGCACGCCCAGGGGGTGCCGCTGTCGGCGCTCGGCGTCGGCCAGGGTGAACTGACGGAGGCGCAGTCCCGAGCCGCGTTCCGTCTGGTCTGCGAGCACTGGAGCGGCTACCGGGGCACGCCCGTCCGGTTCTGGCTGGACGCGCAGCTGGGCGACATCTTCGGCGTCAAGGTCCGGCCGAGCGCGGGGACCGCCGACGAGATCTATGACCAGGTGGCCGACCGCCTCGCGTCCGAGGCGTACCGCCCGCGGGCGCTCTACCGGCAGTTCGACATCGAGGTGCTGGCCACCACCGACGACCCCTGCGACGACCTGGCCGCACACCGATCCCTGGCCGCAGACCCCTCCTGGAGCGGTCGGGTGACCCCCACCTTCCGGCCTGACCGCTACCTGGAGCCGGCCTCGCCCACCTGGGTCGCCGATGTCGACCGGCTCGGTCAAGCCGCCGGTGTCGGCACCGGGTCCTACGACGGCTTCCTCGCCGCCCTCGAGGCCCGGCGTCGCCACTTCCTCGAGCACGGGGCCGTCTCGACCGACCACAGCCACGTCGATGCGCGAACCGATCCGCTCGAGCACGCCGAGGCGTCCCGCATCTTCGACCTGGCCCGCGCCGGTCGGGCCACGGCCACCGAGGCCATCGCCCTGCGGCGCCACCTGGTCTTCGAGATGGGACGGATGTCGTGTGAGGACGGATTGGTGATGACCATCCACCCGGGTGTCCGGCGCAACCACCACGGCCCCACGGCGGAGACCTACGGCGCTGACGTCGGCACCGACATCCCGCTCGCGGTCGAGCTCACCGACGCCCTGCGCCCCCTGCTGAACGCCTTCGGCACCCACCCGAACTTCCAGCTGGTGATCTTCACCCTGGACGAGACCGTCTTCTCCCGCGAGGTCGCGCCGCTCGCCGGCTTCTACCCGTCCGTGTACGCCGGGGCGCCGTGGTGGTTCCTCGACGCCCCGGCGGCCATCGGGCGCTACCGCTCGGCGGTGACCGAGACAGCCGGCTTCACCAAGACGTCGGGCTTCATCGACGACACCCGCGCCTTCTGCTCCATCCCCGCCCGGCACGACATGTCGCGACGGCTGGATGCGGGGCACCTCGCCCGGCTGGTCGCCGAGCACCAGCTCGACGAGGACGAGGCGTTCGAGACGATCACCGACCTGGTGGCCGTCGCCCCCCGACGGGCGTTCCGGCTGTGAGCCGGCTCTCGCGGGCCACCCAGCCGCAGCTGCCGCCTGCGGCGCCGGTGCGCATCGTCCACCTCGGACTGGGCAACTTCTGCCGCGCCCACCAGGCCTGGTACACCGCGCACGCCGGCGACGCGGACCGGTGGGGGATCGCCGGCTTCACGGGCCGTCGGCCCGACACCGCCGACGCCCTCCGGCCCCAGGACGGGCTCTACACGCTGGTCACCCGCAGCGCGACCGGTGACAGCCTGGAGGTCGTGCCCTCCCTGGTGGGGGTGCACGCCGCCGACGAGCACGGGGCCTACCTCGGCTACCTGGCCCGGCCCGAGGTCGCCCTGGTCACCGTCACGGTCACCGAGGCCGGCTACCTGCTCGGCCCCGACGGCCGGCTGGACACCGACCGCGACGTCGTCGTCGCCGACCTGGCCGCCCTGAGCGCCGACGTCGAGTCGCCCGTGGCGTCCCTGCCGGCCAAGTTGGTCGCCGGCCTCGCGGCCCGCCGCGCCGCCGGCTCGGGCGCCATCACCGTCCTGTCCTGCGACAACCTGCCCGAGAACGGGCCGGTCACCCACTCCGTGGTCACCGACCTGGCCGTCCTGCTCGACCCGACGCTGCGGGACTGGATCGAGCAGTACGTCGACTTCGCCACCTCGATGGTGGACCGGATCACCCCCGCCGCGACCGACGACGACCGCGCCCTGGTCGAGCGCGAGACCGGGTACGAGGACGCGTCCCCGGTGACCACCGAGCCGTTCAGCGAGTGGGTCGTCTCCGGCACCTTCCCGGCGGGCCGCCCCCGCTGGGAGGACGCCGGCGTCCAGCTCGTCGACAACGTGACCCCCTACGAGCAGCGCAAGCTCTGGCTGCTCAACGGCGCCCACTCGATGCTCGCCTACGCCGGCAGCATCCGCGGTCACGAGACCATCGACGAGGCCATCGCCGACCCGGACTGCCGCTCGTGGGTCGAGGCGTTCTGGACCGAGGCCACCCGGCACCTCTCCTTCCCGGCCGGGCAGGTCACGGCCTACCGCGAGGCGCTGCTGGAGCGCTTCGCGAACCCCAGGACGCGCGACCAGCTGGCCCGGATCGCCGCGGACGGGTCGAGCAAGCTCCCCGTCCGGACCCTGCCGACCCTGCGCGCCGAACGGGCCGCGGGCCGGATGCCGCTGGGCTGCGCCACCACGGTCGCCGCCTGGGTGCTGCACCTGCGCGGCCGCGGAGCCCCTGTCCGCGATCCCGGTGCCGCCCCCGTCCTCGAGGCCGCGAACGTTCCGGACCTGCCGGCGGCCGTCGCGGCCGTGCTCGACAGCTGGGCTCCGGGTCTCGGCGCCGACGAGGACCTGGTCGCCACTGTGCTCGACCGAGCCGGGGTCGTCCTCGGAGACGAGCAGTCATGAGCCCCGCCCCGCCGTCCCCTCACCGTCAGGCCGGGCCCGTCCGGCTCGGCATCATCGGTCTCGGCGCGCAGGGTTCGATGTACGCGAAGCTGATCGCCGACGGGGTGGTCGCGAACATGTCCCTGGGGGCCTTCGCCGAGACTGACCCGGCCGCCCTGGCGAGGGCGTCGGAGCGCTTCCCGGGCGTGCCCGGCTACGCCGACCACCTGGTGATGCTGGACAGCGGGGACGTGGACGCCGTCGTCACCTGCGTCCCGCACTACCTGCACCCGCAGCTGGGCATCGACGCGCTGCAGCGCGGGGTGCACGCCCTGGTCGAGAAGCCCGCCGGCGTCTACACCCGTCAGGTCCGCGAGCTGAACGCGTACGCCGCGACGAGGCCCGAGCTGACGTTCGCGATCATGTTCAACCAGCGGCTGAACCCGCTCTACCAGCGGATCAAGCAGGTGGTGGACGACGGCGAGATCGGCGCGATCCGGCACACCAGCTGGATCATCACCACCTGGTGGCGGCCGCAGGGCTACTACGACCAGAGCGCGTGGCGGGCCACCTGGGGTGGCGAGGGCGGTGGCGTCCTGGTCAACCAGGCGCCGCACCAGCTGGACCTGTGGCAGTGGATCTGCGGGGTGCCGCAGTCGGTCTACGCCAAGGTCGCCTACGGCTTCCGCCGAGACATCGCCGTCGAGGACGAGGTGAGCGTGCTGGTCGACTACGGGGACGGCGCCACCGGCGTCTTCGTCACCGCCACCCACGACCTGGTGGGCACCGACCGGTTCGAGATCCTCGGCGACCGAGGCAAGATCGTGGTCGAGGGCAGCGCCACCGCCACCATCACCCGGCTGCACGAGCCGGAACAGGACCTCAGCGCCAGTCTCGACGCGGCGAGCGCGTCCAGCATCTTCACCGGTGGTTTCGACCCCGCCGAGCACTACAGCACCGAGGTCGTCGACCTGACCTCGGCGTGGGGGGCGCAGCACGCAGGCGTCCTGGCGAACTTCGCCGCGAACATCCTCGACGGCACGCCGCTGGTCGCCCCCGGCTCGGACGGCATCCTCGGTGTCCGGCTGGCCAACGCCATCCACCTGTCCAGCTTCCTCGGCCGCGAGGTCCCGCTCGAGCACGACGAGGACCTCTACCTGGCGGAGCTGAACCGGCGGATCGCCGCCGAGGGCCTCTTCCCCGAACGGACCTCGTGACCACCGCGGCGCTCGTCGGCTGCGGCGACGTCTCCGTCGTCCACGCCGAAGCCCTGGCGGCCCTGCCCGACGTCGAGCTGGTCGCCGTCTGCGATACCGACCCCGGCCGGCGCGAGGCGGCGGCCGAGGCCTACGGCGTCCCGGGTTTCGCCGACCACCGGGCGCTGCTGGACCGAGGGCGACCCGACGTCGTCCACCTCGCCACCCCGCACCACACCCACGCTTCGCTCGCCGTCGACGCCCTGCGCGCGGGCGTGCACGTCGTGCTGGAGAAGCCCGTCGCCGCCACCCTCGCCGAGGCGGACCGGCTGATCGCCGAGGCCCAGCGGTCCCCGGCCAAGATCGCCGTCTGCTTCCAGAACCGCTACAACACTGCCGTCGCGGCGATGCACCGCCTGCTGACCTCGGGCGAGCTGGGTCCGGTGCTCGGGGCAGCCGCGACCGTGATGTGGCACCGGCCCCCGGACTACTACCGCCGTCGGCCCTGGCGGGCCACCTGGGCCGGCTCCGGCGGCGGCCTGCTGATGAACCAGGCCATCCACACCGTCGACCTGCTGCCGTGGCTGCTCGGCGAGGTCACCGCGGTCAGCGGCCACGCCGCCACCCGGGCGCTGGGTGGCGTGATCGAGGTCGAGGACACCGCCGAGCTGGCGCTGACCCACCGTGGCGGGGCGCGCAGCCTGCTCTACGCAACCCTCGCCCACGCGGTGGACGCCCCGGTCGGCGTCGAGGTGGTCACCGAGCGGGCCACCTTGAGCCTGAGCGGCGACCTGACCGTCCGCCACGCCGACGGTCGGGTGGAGACGGTCGTCGAGCGGCGTGGGACCTCGGGTGGCCGGTCGTACTGGGGGCTGTCCCACCAGCTGCTGATCGCTGACTTCTACGCCCGCCTCGGCGATACCGAGCCGTTCTGGATCGGTCCGCGCGAGGCCAAGACGTCGTTGGCCATCGTCAAAGAGGTGTACCGGCAGTCCTTTCCCGGGGCCGACGAGCTGATCCGCTAGACCTCTCTCGGGGCCCGCCTGGCAACTACTGGCAACGCTTGGACCGGCCGGGGCGGGAGGCAATTCAATGAGGTCAGCGAATTTCCGCCGGCCCGTACCAGGGCCCTCAACGAGGAGTGTTCACCCCACATGTCGCACACCGCCACGCTCGACAAGTCGTTGCTCAGATCCCTGGATCGGCTGCCTTTCCGGACCATTGCTGGTTACGGGGCCGGCGACTTCGCCTTCAACCTGGCCTTCAGCCTCAGCACCGCATTCCTGCTCTACTACTACACCGACGTGGCCGGCATCTCCGCCGCAGCCGTGGGCACGATGTTCCTCGTCGTCCGGCTCTGGGACGCGTTCGCGGACCTGCTCGCCGGCCGGCTGGTCGACCGCACGATGACCCGCTGGGGCAAGTTCCGCCCGTTCCTGATGTTCGGGGCGGTCCCGCTGCTGTTCATGAGCTTCCTGGTCTTCCACGTGCCCACCAGCCTGGGTGGCGGCGAAAAGCTCCTCTACGCCTACGGCACCTACGCGGTGCTCGGCCTGGTGTACTCCCTGGTCAACATCCCCTACGGCTCGCTCGCCTCCGCGGTGACCCAGTCCGTGCACGAGCGGGCCAAGCTGGTCGCGGCCCGGGCCTTCGGCTCGGCCGTGGGCGGCGTCATCCTGACCTTCGTCATCGGGGCCCAGATCAACGGGCTCAAGGCGCAGAAGAAGACCATCGCCTCCCCGGCGGACCTGGTCGCCTACCAGGCCGCCGTGCAGGGCGTCTTCACCAAGATCACCCTCACGTTCATCGTGGTCGGCACGATCGCCTTCCTCTTCACCGCATGGGCCTGCCGGGAGCGGGTCATCCGTACCCAGCCCAGGATCACCATCGCCGAGACCGTCGCCACCCTGCGGTCGAACAAGCCGCTGGCCTACCTGTGCGGTTCCAGCTTCTTCTACCTGATCGGCGTCTTCGCCGTCGGCGGTACCACCGCTTTCTACGCCCAGTACGTCCTCGGCAACATCGGCTTGGTCGGCATCATCACGTTGGTGAATGTCGGCATCTCGCTCCTGATCACTCCGTTGATCCCCACGATCATCGACCGTTTCGGCAAGAAGAACGTCTTCCAGTACTGCGGTCTTTTCACCGTCGTGGGTGGAGTCGGCCTTTTCCTCGCTCCGGCGAACATGTTCTGGCTCGTTCTGCTCACCCTGGCCGTCAAGGGGATCGGCGCCAGCCTGATCAACACCGTGATGTTCGGCCTGGAGGCCGACACCGTCGAGTACGGCGAGTGGCGGACGGGCCAGCGCAGCGAGGGTGCCACCTACGCGATCTTCTCCTTCACCCGCAAGGTGACCCAGTCCCTCGGTGGCGCCGCCGGTGCGTGGGCCCTCGCCGTGGGCGGCTACGTCGCCGCCGGCCAGGCCAACCCCAACCCGGTCCAGCCCGACAGCGCCATCTTCGCGATCAAGGCCACCATCGGGCTGCTGCCGGCTGCCGCGGCCCTGGTCGCCATGTTGATCTTCACCCGGTACCCGCTGAACGACACCAGGTTCAAGCAGATCCGCGACGAGACCGAGGCCCGCAAGCTGGCGGCGATCACCGCTCAGGACGAGGACCCCGAGTCCTTCATCACCCCCGACCGCGCGGTCTGACGCGGAGCTGACGATGAGCCGACCTGACCTGACCGCAGCACCCTACGAGCTGGACGCCGAGGCGATCGCCTGGGTGCGGGACACCATCGAGACGATGGATCTCGACTCCCGGATCGGCCAGCTCTTCATCAACCTCAACAACCGCTTCGACGACACGTTCGTGAACCACATCGTCGACCGCTACCACCCGGGTGGGATGCGCTACAACCACACCGACTCAGCCTCGGTCCAGGCCCACATCCGGCAGGCCCAGCAGCGGTCGACGGTGCCGCTGCTGGTGGCCTCGAACATCGAGGCCGGGGGCAGCGGGGCCTGCACGGACGGGACGCTGGTGGCCACGCCGCTGCAGACCGCGTCGACGCCGGACACCGACGCGGCGTACGAGATGGGCCTGGTCGGTGGCCGGGAGTCGCGGGCGCTCGGCTGCAACTGGGCCTTCACGCCGATCGTCGACATCCACCACAACTGGCGCAACACCGTGGTCGCGACCCGCGCCTTCGGCAACGACCACGAGACGGTGATCACCTACGCCGACGCGTTCAGCCGGGGCGTGCGGGACGGTGCGGGCGACCGTCCGGTCGCGCTGTGCATGAAGCACTTCCCCGGCGACGGCCGCGACGAACGCGACCAGCACGTCGTCACCTCCTACAACGACTGCACGGTGAGCGAGTGGGACTCCTCCTACCGCAAGATCTGGGAGTGGGGGATCGACGCCGGAATCGAGTCGATCATGGTCGGCCACATCATGCTGCCGGCCTACTCGCGCCATCTCCGACCGGGCATCCCCGACGCTGACATCCTGCCGGCGACGCTCGCCCCCGAGCTGCTGACCGACCTGCTGCGTGACGACCTGGGCTTCAACGGGGTGATCCTGACCGACGCCTCCCTGATGGTCGGCCTCACCTCGGCCCTGCCCCGCGAGCGTCAGATGGTGCAGGCGATCACGGCCGGCTGCGACATGATCCTGTTCTTCCGCAACCACGACGAGGACTTCGGCTACGTCCGGGACGCCGTACTTTCCGGTGAGATCACCGCCGAGCGTCTCGACGACGCCCTGACCCGGATCCTCGGACTCAAGGCCCGGCTCGGGCTGCACCGCCGGACGCCGGAGGACCTCGTACCCCCGGCGAGCGAGCTGGCGGTGGTCGGCTCCGACGAGCACCACCGGATCGCCACCCGGATCGCCGAGCGCACCATCGCGTTGCTGAAGGACACCGCCGCAACCCTGCCCCTGGACCCTCGCCGGCACCGCCGGCTCCGGCTCTACTGCCTGGAGAGCGCGCCCGACTTCACCGGGGTCGTGCCCGAGTTCAAGCGGGTGGCCATCGAGGAGCTCAGCGCCGCCGGGTTCGAGGTCAGCGTCTACCGCACCCTGCAGGAACGGGCCGCCGACGGAGACCCGCTGGACTTCCAGTCCTTCATCGCGGCCGAGACCGAGGGGTACACCGAGCGCTTCGACGCCGCGCTCATCCTGGCCAACATCTCCGACTTCGCCCAGCAGGGAGCGCTGCGGATCAGGTGGTCGATGCCGATGGCACCAGAGATGCCGTGGTACGCCGCCGAGGTGCCGACGGTCTTCGTCTCGCTCAACCTGCCCAACCACCTGATCGACGTCCCGATGGTCAAGACGGCCATCAACGCCCACAACCCGACGCCGGACACTATCCGGGTCCTGGTGGACCTCCTGGTCGGGCGTCTCCCGTTCACCGGCACCCACAACGAGAACGTCTGGTGCGACTCCTGGGACACCCGCCGGTGACCGGGAGTGGGAGGGTGGCGAGATGACGAACGCAGCCCAGGGGACGAGCAGCTACGGCACCGATCCGGGGACGCCCGAGCGCGCCCTCCGCGTCGGCGGGATCGGGGAGCACCTGGCGCCGGAGCAGGTGCGCGCCTTCGTGGGAAAAGCCCTGGCTCGCGCCGACGTCGACGGCCGCCGGGTCTGCCTGGTGGTCCCCGACGGCACCCGGACGTGCCCGCTGCCACTGCTGCTCGCCGCCGCCCGCGACGAGCTGGCCGGCCGGGCCGCCGAGGTCACGGTGGTCATCGCCCTGGGCACCCACCAGGGGATGGGGGAGGAGCAGCTGGCCCGACACCTGGGCTACCAGCCCGGGCGGGCGGAGCAGACGTTCCCCGGCTGGCGGATCCTCAACCACGAGTCCTGGCTGTCGGAGACCTTCACCACCCTGGGCACGATCGGGGCCGAGCGGCTGAGCGAGCTGACCGGCGGCCTGCTGAGCGACGAGTCGGTCGAGGTCAGGATCAACCGGCACGTCGCCGAGGCGGACGTGGCCATCGTCGTCGGCCCGGTCTTCCCGCACGAGGTGGTGGGCTTCTCCGGCGGCAACAAGTACTTCTTCCCGGGGGTGTCGGGGCAGGAGCTGATCGACCTGTCGCACTGGGTGGGCGCCCTGATCACCAGCGCGGAGATGATCGGCACCCGCGGGATCACCCCGGTCCGGGCGCTGGTCAACGAGGCGGCCAGCATGATCCCGGCCGAGCGGCTGGCGCTCTGCCTGGTGGTCGCCTCCGGGACGGATACTCTGCACGCTGCGGCGTTCGGTACGCCGGAGGACGCGTGGGCGGCCTGCGCCGAGATCTCGGCCGAGACCCACATCAGCTACCGCGACCGGCCCGTCCGGCGGGTGCTGTCGGTCATGCCGAGGAAGTACGAGGACATCTGGACCGCGGCCAAGGGCTTCTACAAGCTGGAGCCGATCGTCGCCGACGGTGGCGAGGTGATCATCTACGCCCCGCACATCACCCAGGTCTCGGTGATGCACCCGCACATCGCGGAGATCGGCTACCACAACCGGGACTACTTCCTCGGCCAGTGGGACCGCTTCCGCGACCTGCCCTGGGGCGATCTCGCCCACTCCACCCACCTGCGCGGCCAGGGCACCTGGAGCGAGACCGAGGGAGAGCGCAACCGGGTGACGGTGACCCTGGCCACCGGGATCCCGGAGGAGGTCGTGCGCGCCGTCAACCTGAACTACCTGGACCCGGCCTCGGTGGACGTCGCCGCCTACGAGGCCGACCCCGACACCTTCGTCGAGCCCCACGCCGGCGAGGTCCTCTACCGCCTCCGCAGCTGAGCAACCGAGGCCCTTCGACCGGATCGGGTCGACCTGGGCCGCGACTGACCGGCACACGTCTACCCAGTCGTCCGCGAGTCCCGGTCAGCTCCCGGAAAGCTACGGGCCAGGGGGCAGCCGGGAGGCGGCGGCGTCGTCGATCAGCCAAACGGTGCGGTCCGTCCCGTGGGCGAGGGCGCCCGGCACCGGGTCGGCCTCGCCGCCCGTCAGGGCCTTGGCTGCACCCTCGGCCTTGTCCTCGCCGCTGACCAGGAACCAGACCTCGGACGAGCGGTTGATCACCGACAGGGTCAGGCTGATCCGGTCCGGCGGCGGCTTGGGGGAGTGGCGGACGGCGATCACCTCACCGGACGCCTTCGAGGACGGGTGGTCCGGAAACAGCGAGGCCACGTGCCCGTCCGGACCGAGCCCGAGCAGGCAGATGTCGAACGTCGTCGACCCCAGCTCGGCCGCGTAGTCGGCGGCCGCCCGATCGAGATCGACCCCGCCGTCGCTGGCCGGCATCTGGTGCACCAGCTCCGCCGGCAGGCCCAGCGGCTCCCGGAGAACCTCGAGCGTCGACTTGTCGTTGCGGTCCTCGTCGTCGGCGGGAACGAATCGCTCGTCACCCCACCACAGCCCGACCCGCGTCCAGTCCACGTCGGAGTGCGGTCCGTCGTCCGCCAGCCGGGCGTAGGCCCGGCTGGCGATCCGACCTCCGGTCAGGCAGAGCTGCACGGTGCCGCCGTCGGCCTGCAGCTCGGTCAGCCGCGCCAGCAGCCGGACCGCCAGGGCCTCGGCCACCTCGGTGGCGTCGGCGTACTGGAGGATCTCGGGCGGGCTGGCGTCGCTGACCGTCATCTCCGTCAGGTCCTACTGCGAGTCGTGGGTGACGTCCGGGTCGGCGGACTCGCCCGGAGACTTGCCCTTCTTCGCGTCGTCGAGCGCGGTCTGCACCGTCTCGACCAGCTCGCCCCACGACTTGTCGAACTTCTCCACGCCCTCACGCTCGAGCACGTCGACCACGTCGTCGAAGTCGATCCCGACCGCAGCCAGGTTGTCGAGGACCTGCTGCGCGTCGGCCTCGGTGCCGCTGACCCTGTCGCCCTGGACCTCGCCGTGGTCGGCGAAGGCCTGCATCGTCTTCTCGGGCATGGTGTTGACCGTGTTGGCCACCACCAGCTCCGACACGTAGAGCGTGTCCGGCAGATTCGGGTCCTTGACGCCCGTGGACGCCCACAGCGGCCGCTGCCGGTTGGCGCCCTTGGCCTCCAGGGCGGCGAACCGCTCGGAGCTGAACTCCTCCTCGTACAGCGCGTAGGCCAGCCGTGCGTTGGCCAGCGCTGCCTGGCTCTTGAGCGCCAGCGCCTCGTCGGTGCCGACGGCGTCGAGACGCTTGTCGACCTCGCTGTCCACGCGGGAGACGAAGAACGACGCGACCGAGTGGATCGTGCTCAGGTCGTGGCCGTTCGCCGCGGCCTGCTCGAGCCCGCTCAGGTAGGCGTCGATGACCCCGCGGTAGCGCTCGAGGGCGAAGATCAGCGTGACGTTGACGCTGATCCCCTCGGCGATGGTCGACGTGATCGCCGGCAGTCCCGGCTTGGTGGCCGGGATCTTGATCAGCACGTTGGGCCGGTCGACGATCTTGAACAGGTCGGCCGCCTCGGCTGAGGTGCCGTCGGTGTCCATGGCGAGCCCGGGCTCGACCTCGATCGAGACCCGGCCGTCGTAGCCGTTGCTCGAGGTGTAGACGTCGGAGAACAGGTCGCAGGCGTTGCGGACGTCGTCGGTGGTGATGGCCTTGATGGCGTCGCCGACGTTGGAGTCGACGGCGGCCAGCTCACGCACCTGGTCGTCGTACTGCTCGCCCTTGGCCAGGGCCGAGGCGAAGATCGTCGGGTTGGTCGTGACGCCGACGACCGACGAGCCGTCGATCAGCTGCTGGAGGTTGCCGGTCTTGATCCGCTCGCGGGACAGGTCGTCCAGCCAGATCGAGACGCCGGCTTCGGAGAGTTCTTTCAGGTGGTCACTCATGGTTTTCCTCGCTGGTGGGGAGGGGATGTCAGCTGATGGTGGCGCCGGCGTCAGGCTCCTGGTCGCCGGTCGTCTTCGGGCCGCTGGCGGCCGTGTGGGTCGGAGCCTCGTCGGAGCCCGCGGCCTGGATGCTCTCCTTGACCGCGGCCACGACGGTGGCCGGGGTGAAGCCGAACTCCTCGAACAGCTTCGGTCCCGAGGCGCTGGCGCCGTAGTGGTTGATGCTGATGATCCGGCCGGCGTCGCCGACCAGGTCGCGCCAGCCGAGGCTCACGCCGGCCTCGATGCTGACCCGGGCCTTGACGGTCGGCGGGATCACCGAGTCGCGGTAGTCGGAGTCCTGCTCGTCGAACCACTCCCGGCACGGCATCGAGACCACCCGGGCGGCGATGCCTTCGCCGGCCAGCTGCTCGGCTGCGGCGACGGCCAGCTGCACCTCGGACCCGGTCGCGATCAGGATGACGATGTCGTCCTCGGCGCTGCCGAAGTCCTTGAGCACGTAGCCGCCCTTGGCGACGCCCGAGGTGTCGGCGTACCCGTCGGTGCCGCGCGGCACGATCGGCAGGTTCTGCCGGCTCAGGATCAGGCCGGCGGGACGGTCGCCGTTGCGCAGGATCTGCGCCCAGACGGCCGCCGTCTCGTTGGCGTCGGACGGGCGGACGACGTCCAGGCCGGGGATGGCCCGCAGTGCCGCCACGTGCTCGATCGGCTGGTGGGTCGGGCCGTCCTCGCCGAGGCCGATGGAGTCGTGGGTCCACACGTAGGTGACCGGGACTCGCATCAGGGCCGACAGCCGGACGGCGCCGCGCATGTAGTCGCTGAAGGTCAAGAACGTGCCGCCGTACGGGCGGGTGCCGCCGTGCACCTTGATGCCGTTCATGATCGCGCCCATGGCGTGCTCGCGGATGCCGAAGTGCAGGGTGCGGCCGTACGGGCTGCCGGCGAACGCCTTGGTCTGGCGGTCGGTGGGCAGGAAGCTCGGCTCACCCTCCATCGTCGTGTTGTTCGACTCGGCCAGGTCGGCCGAGCCGCCCCAGAGCTCGGGCAGCTTGGGGGCCAGCGCGGTGAGCACCTTGCCCGAGGCCGCGCGGGTGGCGATGCCCTTCGGGTCGGCGTCCCAGGTGGGCAGCGCTTCCTCCCAGCCGGGGCTCAGCTCGTCGGCCACGAACCGGTCGTAGAGCGCCTTGGCGTCGGGGTTGGCCGTGGCCCAGGTGTCGAAGGCCTGCTGCCACTCCGCCTGGGCCGCCGTGCCCCGCTCGAGCAGCTCACGGGTGTGGCCGATGACGTCGTCGGCCACCTCGAAGGTCTGGTCGGGGTCGAAGCCCAGGACCTCCTTCGTGGCCCGGATCTCGTCGTCGCCCAGCGCGGACCCGTGGGCCTTGCCCGTGCCCTGCTTCTTGGGCGCCGGGTAGCCGATGACGGTGCGCAGGCTGATGAAGCTCGGCCGGTCGGTGACGCCGCGGGCGGTCTCGAGCGCGTCGTTGAGCGCGGCGAGGTTCTCTTCGTACCTCGTCTCGCCGTTGGTCCAGTCGATGCTCTGCACGTGCCAGCCGTACGCCTCGTAGCGGGCGGCGGTGTCCTCGGTCAGGGCGATGTTGGTGTCGTCCTCGATCGAGATGTGGTTGTGGTCGTAGATCAACGTCAGGTTGCCCAGCCGCTGGGTGCCGGCGAGGGAGGACGCCTCGGAGGTGATGCCCTCCTCGATGTCGCCGTCGGAGGCCAGGCAGTAGATCTGGTGGTCGAACGGGGACGTGCCGGGCGCGGCGTCCGGGTCGAGCAGCCCGCGCTCGCGACGGGCGGCCATGGCCATCCCGACGGCGTTGGCGATGCCCTGGCCCAGGGGGCCGGTGGTGATCTCGACGCCCTTGGTGTGGCCGTACTCGGGGTGGCCCGGGGTCTTGGATCCCCAGGTGCGCAGCGCCTTGAGGTCGTCGAGCTCGAGTCCCCAGCCGCCGAGGTAGAGCTGGATGTAGAGCGTGAGGCTGGAGTGGCCGCAGGACAGCACGAACCGGTCCCGGCCCGGCCAGTGCGGTTCGGCCGGGTTGTGTCGCATCACCTTCTGGAAGAGGAGGTAGGCGACCGGGGCCAGGCTCATCGCGGTGCCCGGGTGGCCGTTGCCGACCTTCTGGACGGCGTCGGCGGCGAGCAGGCGGACGGTGTCGACCGCACGGCTGTCGAGGTCGGTCCAACCTTCGGGCACGACGGCGGTGGATGCTGCGGTGTCGGTCACAGGCGGAGGATCCCTTCCGAGAGTGCGGCAGCCCATCGGTGAGCCGCGAACGTCTGGAGCCTATCGGGGGCGGCTCCGGCGGGGAACGGGGCATGGGACCGGGGTCACACCGGGCGTGGTGGATTTCGTCGGGGCGCGTCATAGACTCGCCCCGGCAGTGGCCGACGGGTCGGTCCCCAGTGGATGAAGAGGGCGTGTGGCGAGTATCGACGTGTCGGGGCGGCTCACGTCCGCGGAGTCGACCGCGACCGACGTCGAGTCCCACGGGGCGACGGCCAGCCTGCGCGACGTGCTGGGGGCCTACGTCGGCCTGACCAAGCCGCGCATCATCGAGCTGCTGCTCGTCACCACCGTCCCCGCCATGTTCCTGGCCGCCCGCGGCGTGCCCCAGCTGTCCCTCGTCCTGGCCACGATGGTCGGCGGCTGCCTGGCTGCGGCGAGTGCCAACGTCTTCAACTGCGTGCTGGACCGCGACATCGACGAGCGGATGCGCCGGACGCGTCGGCGTCCGCTGCCCCGGCACGCCGTCGGACCGACGGCGGCGGCCGTGTTCGGTGCCGTTCTCGGGGTCGCCGCCACGCTCGTCCTCGGGCTGACGGTCAACTGGCTCTCGGCCGGGCTGGCCCTCGGCGCCAACGCCTTCTACATCGTGGTCTACACCCTCTGGCTCAAGCGCCGGACCGCCCAGAACATCGTCTGGGGCGGGATCGCGGGCTGCTTCCCGCCGCTGATCGGCTGGACCGCCGTGACCGGCCAGCTGGCCTGGGCCCCGTTCGTGCTGTTCGCCATCGTCTTCTGCTGGACCCCGCCGCACACCTGGGCGCTGGCCTTCCGCTACCGCGAGGACTACGCCGCCGCCGACGTGCCGATGCTGCCGGTCGTGATGGCCGCGCCGGCCGTGGCCGCGCGGATCCTGGTCTACTCCGTGGTCACGGTCGGGGTCTCCCTGGCGCTGTGGCCGGTGGCCGGCACGGGCTGGCTCTACCCGACCGTCGCCCTGGTCACCGGGGTCGCCCTGATCTGGGAGTCCGTGCAGCTGCTCGTCCGGGCCCGCCAGGGGCTGACCGACGCGGCCCTCAAGCCGATGCGGCTCTTCCACTGGAGCAACTCCTACCTCGCCCTGGTCTTCGTCGCCGCCGCGGTCGACCCGCTGCTGCGCCGCTGACCCTCGTACCACCGTGACCCAGTCCGTCGAGCTGACCCTCGACGACGAGACCGACCGGGCCGTCCGCGAGCAGTGGGCCGCGCTCGCCGAGGCCGGTCTGCCGACCGAGCAGCGGGTGCTGCCCAGCCCTTCGCACCGCCCGCACATCACCCTCTACGCCGGCCCGACGCTTGACTCCGAGGCAGACGAGCGATTGCCGGGGCTCTTCGCCGGGTTGCGGCTGCGGTTCCGGATCGGCGCGGTGCTGCTCTTCGGGCCGCGACGGGGCCAGGTGGTGCTGGTCCGGCAGGTCGTCGTCGGCCGGGAGCTGCTGGCGTTGCAGGAGGCGGTCGCGACGCTGTGTGGGGCGAGCCCCGAGGGCCAGTTCGGTCCGGGCCGCTGGACCCCGCACGTGACGCTGGCCCGGCGGGTGCCGACGGGTCAGGTCGGTGCCGTGCTGACGGCGCTGGGTGAGGTTCCCGAGCTGGACGCCGTCAGCCGCGACGGTCGCCGCTGGGACAGCGACCGCCGCGAGACCTGGTCCCTCTGACCACCGACTTTGTCAGACTCTGGAAGGGCTGGAGCCCGCTGAGAGTCTGACAACTCGGCGGTCCGGGCCCTAGGCTCACGGCATGTCGCGGGCTCCCGGGATGCAGGACGTGGCCCAGCTGGCCGGGGTCTCCCACCAGACCGTCTCCCGGGTGCTGAACGGCCACCCGAGCGTGCGGCCCGAGACCCGGGCACGGGTGCAGGCGGCGATCGGCAGCCTGGGCTACCGGCGCAACTCGGCCGCACGGGCGCTGGCCACCAACCGCAGCAGCACGCTCGGCCTGCTGGCCGCCAGCTCGAGCCGCAGCGGCCCGGTCTCCACGCTGGTGGCGGTGGAGGAGGCCTCCCGCGCGGCCGGTCTGTACGTCAACGTGACCAGCCTGAGCGTCTACGACCCCGCCTCGGTCCGCGCGGCGCTGGACCACTTCCTGGACCAGGCGGTGGAGGGCATCATCGCGATCGCACCCGTCCAGGCGGCCGTGGACGCGGCGGCCGCCGGGGCGCGCGACCTGCCGACGGTCGTCCTCGCCCCGCCCGGACCCGCGGGCGACGCGTCCCTGCACGTCGCCGTCGACCAGCGTCAGGGCGCCCGGTCGGCCGTCCGGCACCTGCTCGGCCTCGGGCACCGCCGGATCGCGCACCTCGGCGGACCCTCCGCCTGGCTGGACGCCGCCGAACGGGCCGCTGGCTGGCGGGACGAGCTGGCCGCCGTGGGCCTGCCGGTCACCGAGATCCTCCCGGGCGACTGGACCGCGGCCAGCGGGTTCGCCGCCGCCCAGACCTGGCCGGCGGACGGGCCGACGGCCGTCTTCGCCGCCAACGACCTGATGGCCCTGGGGTTGGTCCGCGGCCTCACCGAGCGGGGGCTGCGGGTACCGGCGGACGTCTCGGTGGTCGGCTTCGACGACATCGAGGTCTCGGGCTACTCGCGACCACCGCTCACCACCGTCCGCCAGGACTTCGGCGACCTCGGCCGCGCCGCCGTCCGGGTGCTGCTGGCCCGGCTGGCGGGGGAGTGGCCGACGGCGCCGACGCTGATCGAGCCCGAGCTCGTGGTCCGCGCCAGCACCGCCGGGCCGCGTCAGCCCTGAGTCGCGACCCCGGGCCGCTCGACGACGGTCCGGCTGGGTGGTCGGCCCGTCAACCAGCTCCAGACGAAGCGGCCGCGGCTGTCGATGACCCCGTCGGGCGCCTCAATAGTCCACTCCACGAAGACGGGACCCGAATCGGCGGCCAGCAACAGGGTGGACAGACCCGCCTCCGGTCGGTCCCACTCACGACGGACGACGCGGCGGCTCAGCTGCCGCTCGAACCAGGCGGCCGCCCAGAGGCTGCACTGCTCCGGCGTGGCGTCGACTCCGCTCACCCAGAGCTCGGTCTCCTCGTCCGGTGGCTCGTAGGGGTCGTCGAACCGCGCGTACCTCGACCAGGCTGACTGCAGGACAGGCCGACCTTCGACGTCTGCGCGATAGCAGACCTGCAGGTGCTGCGGGCGACTGGTGAGTCCGGGCACCTCGATCGACACCACCAGCCGGCCGTCTGGAAACTCCACGTCCGTCGAAGTCGTCTCGGGGCCGAGGCCGTCGAAGGTCCACTGCTCGGCCGCGGCACGCAGCGTGCGGAGAAAGGCGATCTTGTGATCGTCCGGCGTCGACTCGACACGGAACCAGTTGGACGTCGTCACCGCCTCATCGTCGGTGCTGCCGCCGTCGAGCGCATCCCAGTTCCTTGCCTCGTGCCTCCTGTGAACGCTAACATCGAGCTCGTGACCTTCCCCGCCACTGCTGCCGAGGCCGTGGCGCTCGTGCGCCGCGAGGTGGCCGCCCTGCACGCCGAGCTACCCCGGAACGGCCTGGTCGTCTGGACCGCCGGCAACGTCTCCGCCCGGGTCCCCGGCCACGACCTGCTGGTGATCAAGCCGTCCGGGGTGTCCTACGACGAGCTGACGCCGGAGAACATGGTGGTCTGCGACCTCGAGGGCACGCTCGTCGAGGGCGAGCACGCGCCCTCCTCCGACACCGCCGCCCACGCGTACGTCTACGCGCACCTCCCGGAGGTCAACGGCGTCGTGCACACCCACTCGACCTACGCCACCGCCTGGGCCGCACGCGGTGAGGCCATCCCGTGCGTGCTGACCATGATGGGCGACGAGTTCGGCGGAGAGATCCCGATCGGGCCGTTCGCGCTGATCGGGGACGACTCCATCGGCCAGGGTCTGGTGGCGACGCTGCAGCAGCACCGCTCGCGGGCGGTGCTGATGCAGAACCACGGCCCGTTCACCGTCGGCGCCAGCGCGAAGGCGGCGGTCAAGACGGCCGTGCTGTGCGAGGAGGTCGCCCGGACGGTGCACCTCTCGCGACAGCTCGGCGAGCCCGTCCCCATCCCTCAGGCCGACATCGACCGGCTCTACGACCGCTACCAGAACGCCTACGGCCAGCACACGAAGGATCGTCCATGACCGCTTCCACGCCGACGGTGTGGTTCCTCACCGGCAGCCAGGGGCTCTACGGCCCCGAGACCGTTGCCCAGGTCGAGCAGCAGTCCCAGCAGATCGTCGAGCAGCTGAACGTGGGCGGCGACCTGAGCCTGCCGGTGGAGTGGCTCCCGGTGCTGACCGACGCCGAGTCGATCCGGGCCACCGTGCTGGCCGCGAACGCCGACCCGGACGTCGTCGGGCTGATCGCCTGGATGCACACGTTCTCACCGGCCAAGATGTGGATCGCCGGGATGGACGCCTTGCGGACGCCGTTCCTGCACCTGCACACGCAGGCGAACGTGTCGCTGCCGTGGGGCGAGATCGACATGGACTTCATGAACCTGAACCAGGCCGCGCACGGCGACCGCGAGTTCGGTTACGTCCAGACCCGCCTCGGCGTGCCGCGGACCACGGTCGTCGGCCACGTGTCCGACCCGGCGGTGCGCGCCCGGGTCGCCGCCTGGCAGCGCTCCGCCGTCGGCGTGGCCGCCGTCCGCTCGCTCAGGCTCGCGAGGTTCGGGGACAACATGCGCGACGTCGCCGTCACCGAGGGCGACAAGGTCGAGGCGCAGATCCGCTTCGGGGTCTCCGTCCAGGCCTACGGGGTGAACGACCTGGTCGCCTCGGTCGACGCCGCCTCGGACGCCGAGGTCGACGAGCTGGTCGAAGCGTACGGCGACCTCTACGACGTGGCGCCCGAGCTCGCGGTCGGCGGCGAGCGGCACGAGTCGCTGCGTGACGGTGCCCGCATCGAGGCCGGGCTGCGGTCCTTCCTCACCGCGGGCGGTTTCGGCGCGTTCACGACGAACTTCGAGGACCTGGGCGGGCTTCGGCAGCTGCCGGGACTGGCCGTGCAGCGGCTGATGGCCGAGGGCTACGGCTTCGGCGGCGAGGGAGACTGGAAGACCTCGGTGATGCTGCACACGATCAAGGCCATGGCCGCCGGCCAGCCGGGCGGCACGTCCTTCATGGAGGACTACACCTACCACCTCGGGCCGGGCACGCCTAAGATCCTGGGCGCCCACATGCTCGAGGTCTGTCCCACCATCGCGGCCGACCGGCCGCGCGTCGAGGTACATCCGCTGGGCATCGGGGACCGCGAGGACCCCGTACGCCTTGTCTTCGACGCCACGCCCGGTCCGGCCGCGGTGGTCGGCATCTGCGACCTCGGTGACCGCTTCCGGCTGGTCCTCAACGAGGTCGACGTCGTCACCCCGGACGAGCCGCTGCCGAAGCTCCCGGTGGCCCGCGCCGTCTGGGAGCCCCGCCCCGACCTCGCCACCTCGGCCGAGTCGTGGCTGCAGGCGGGGGGCCCGCACCACACGGTCCTCTCGACGGCGGTCGGCACCGAGGAGCTCACCTCCTTCGCCGCCACCATCGGCGTCGAGCTGCTGGTCATCGACGAGGGCACCCGTCGCCGCGACTTCCTCAACGAGCTCCGCTGGAACCAGGCCGCCTACCGCCTCGGCATGGGCTTCTGAGGCACGTCAGGCCCTAGCCCGGGTCCGCGCCCGGAGCCTGTCGAAGGCGCCGAGGAGGTTGCGGTCGCTGGATCTACCGACCGACCAGGTCAGCCACGGCTGCAGGCAGCTCGGGCCAGCGAAAGGTGAAGCCGGCGTCGAGCAGCTTCTCCGGCACCGCCCACCGGCTCTTCAGCACCAGCTCGGACTCCTGGCGCAGCACCAGCATTCCCGGCTCGAGCAGCCACCGCGGTGCGGGCAGGCCGAAGGGCGCGTGCACGGCCCGGCGCAGCTCGCGCATCAGCTCGACGTTCGTGCTGGTGCCGGGCGCGGCCAGGTTCACCGGGCCGGACAGCTCGTCGTGCTCGTCCAGGAACGCCACGGCCGCCACCAGGTCGTCGACGTGGATCCAGCTGAACTTCTGCTCACCGTGCGTCGCTCCGTGCGGGGGCGCGGCCGGTGTGGCGTCCGGCCCGATGCCTCGGTAGCGGCGGTGGGGAAACCAGCGACCGTCGAGCTGAGCGCCGCCGAGCCCGAACCGTGCCGCCCGCGCCAGCATCTGCAGGGCTGGGCCGTTGCCCAGCACGATGGCCATCCGCATCGCCACCCGGCGGGTCCGCGGCAGTCCGCCGGAGATGAAGGCGTGCTCCCAGGCCCGGGCCACGTCGACCGAGAACCCCGAGCCGAGCTCGCCGTCCTCCTCGGTCTGCGGGCGGTCCGTCGCGTGCCGGTAGATCGTCGCCGTGCTGGCGTTCAGCCAGAGCCGAGGCGGGTCCGCGGCTGCGGCCACCGCGCCGTGCAGGGCCTGGGTCGTGTCGACGCGCGAGGCGTAGATCTCGTCCCGGTTGCGGTCGGTGTAGCGGCAGCCGACGCTCCGCCCGGCCAGGTTGACCAGCAGGTCGGCACCGTCGACCAGCGCCCGGACGCGCTCGGGCTGCGTCCACCGGGCGTCGGGCCCGCGCCGCCCGAGAACGGCGACCTCGTACCCGCGGCTGGTGAGGTCGGCGATCAACGGCGGTCCGAGGAAGCCGGACGCGCCGGCGACGACGGCGCGGGGAGAGGTCATGCGCTACGGTCGCACACCGGCGCGGCCACGCGACTCAGGCGTCGCGGAAGAACTCGACCAACGCGCCGGCGAGCTCGGCGGGAGCCTCCTCGGCCATGTGGTGGCCCGAGTCGATGCCGTGGCCGGAGACCTCCCGGGCCCACGGTCGCCAGACCGCCAGTAGGTCGCCGTAGAGCTCTTCCAGGTCGTCGCGCAGCGACCAGAGCACCAGCAGCGGGGGCTCGACCCGCCGGCCCGCCGCCCGGTCGGCCTCCTCATCGGCCCGGTCGACCGTGAGGCCGGCACGATAGTCCTCGAGCATGCCGCGGACCACTTCCGGGTCGCGGGTGGCCGCGCGGAACTCTGCGTGGTTCTCCCTTCCCATCGCCTCGGCCTCGCCGCGGTACCACGCGTCCGGGTCGGCGGTGATCACCCGTTCGGGGATCTCGGGCTGGGCGAAGAAGAACCAGTGCCACCAACGGGTGGCGAAGGTGGCGTCGGCGCGGGCCAGGTGCTCGCTGATCGGGATGCCGTCCAGCAGGGCCAGCCGGCTGACTCGCTCAGGATGGTCCAGGCTCAGCCGCAGCGCGACGCAGCTGCCCCGGTCGTGGCCGGCCAAGGCGAACCGGTCGTGTCCCAGCGCCGTCATCAGCGCGAGCAGGTCACCGGCGGCCGCACGTTTGCTGTGCGGCCGGTGGTCCGGCGCCGGCGTCGGCTTGGCGGACCGGCCGTAGCCGCGCAGGTCGGGGCAGACCACGGAGAAGCCGGCCTCCACGAGCCGCGGCGCGACCCGGTGCCAGGTCGCCGAGGTGCGCGGGTGGCCGTGCAGCAGCAGCACCGGCGGGCCCTCGCCGCCGTGGCGTAGGAAGACCGACGAGCCGTCGACCTCGACGGTCCTGGTGGTGAAGCCCTCGAACATGGGCCCATCCTCACCTGCCGCCCGGCACGTACGGTGGCGGGCGTGACCGTTCAGCAGCAGGACTGGAGCCGACGAGCGGCCGAGCTGGACACGGCTGACCCGTTGCGCGGCTACCGCGACCACTTCCTCACCGGCCCGGACGACGACGTGCTCGCCTACTTGGACGGCAACTCCCTGGGCCGGCCGCTGCGGGCGTCGGCGGACCGGCTCAGCCGCTTCGTCACCGAGCGGTGGGCGGGCCGGCTGATCCGCGGCTGGGACGAGGAGTGGTTCGCGCTGCCGCTCACCCTCGGCGACCGGATCGGGGCCGTCGTCCTGGGAGCGGCGCCGGGCCAGACGGTCGTCGCCGACTCGACCACCGTCCTGCTCTACAAGCTCGCCCGCGGCGGGGTGGCGATCAGTCGTCGGACACGGGGACCCGGTCGCGACGAGGTCGTCGTCGACACCGACAACTTCCCGACCGACCGGTACGTGATGGAGGGCGTCGCCGACGAGCTGAGCCTGACCGTCCGCTGGGTCGAGTCGGACCGGCGTTCCGGCGTCGAGGTGGCTGACCTGGCGCCGGCGCTCAGCGAGCGGACCGCGCTGGTGCTGCTCAGCCACGTCGCGTACCGCTCGGGCCACCTCGCGCCGGCTGCCGAGCTGACGACGCTGGTGCACGACGCGGGTGCGCTGGTGCTCTGGGACCTCTCGCACTCGGTCGGCTCGGTGCCGCTGCGGCTGGACGACTGGCAGGTCGACCTGGCGGTGGGCTGCACGTACAAGTACCTGAACGGCGGGCCTGGTTCGCCCGCGTTCGGCTACGTCGCCGCGCGGCACCAGGAGGACTTCCGCCAGCCGGTCCAGGGCTGGATGGGTCGGGCCGACGCGTTCGAGATGGCGGCCGGCTACACCCCGGCCGCCGGCATCCGCCGGCTGGTCAGCGGCACCCCGCCCGTGCTCGGGATGCTGGCCATGCAGGACATGCTCGACCTGGTCGCCGAGGTGGGCATGGACGCCGTCCGCGCCAAGTCGGTCGGGCTGGTCGCCTTCGCCGAGGAGCTGTGCCGGGCGCGGCTGCTGCCGCTCGGCGCCGAGCTCGCCACCCCGGCCGAACCCGGCCGTCGGGGCTCGCACCTGACCCTGGACCATCCCGGCTTCCGTGCGCTGTTGCCGGAGCTCTGGGAAGCCGGCGTGGTCCCGGACTTCCGGGCGCCGCAGGGCCTGAGGCTGGGACTCAGCCCGCTCAGCACCTCCTACGCCGAGGTGCTCGCCGGCCTGACCGTGGTCGCCGACCGGCTGCGCGCCGCCTGACCCGGCTCAGCGGTCCGGCGTCCAGCCACGCAGGAAGTCGAGCACCTTCTCGGCCGGCATCTCGCACGGCCGGAGCACGTCCCCGGCTGCGGTCCGGTAGACGTTGGTGCTGACGACGTCCGCACCGCCCAGCTCCTCGGCGTAGACGCTGACCGCCCCGCCGTCGGCGTGGTCGCGGCGGCTCAACCCGTACGGCCGGCTCTCGTAGCGGACCAGCGTCCAGCCGAGCGGCACCCGGGCGAGCAGGGTCGCGAGGTCGACCTCAGTCACCGACGGCCGTGGGATCGGCCACGATCCCCAGCAGCAGAGGCAGCTGCAACGTGATGTCGTGGACGCAGATCAGGAACGGCCGGTCGAGCACCAGCTTGAGCGCCGGGGGGGCCTGCGCACTCGTGGCTATCGCCGTCGCCGCCGTCGCCGCGGCTGCCTCGAGACCATGCTCGTCCACCGCGATCCAGCCCTGGTGCTCGACGTGGTCCAAGATCAGCTGCTGGGTGGTGGTCAGGCCGTCGAACTCGGCCTCGGTGCTGAAGGCGCGTGCCATGCCCAGCTTCTCGAGCACCTCGGGCAGGGCGACCTTCGTCCGGAAGGTGAACCCCGGCATGGTCACCGACACCGCTTCCCCGCCCGGCCCGAGCATCTCGAGCAGCTTAGGACCGGTGAGCTCGGCGAGCAGCTCGGCCGGGCTCCGGTCGGGCAGCACCACGGTCAGGGCCAGCTCCTGCCCGGCCAGCGGCACCCGCGCCGCGGTCCAGCCGTGGCCGCGGCGGCCGCCGGTCGGCAGCGTCACCTGCAGCATCCCGGCCGGCACGGTTCCGGAGGGGGCTGCGAACGATCTGGTCCCGGCCGGCTCGAACTGCTCGTGCCAGGGCGCCTTCACGTAGAGCGCGTTGGCCAGGATCAGCCGGGTGTCGGTGGTCACGACGCCCGGAGCCAGCAGGTCCTTGATCCGGTCCGAGGTGGCGTCGGCCACCCAGTCGTTGACGGTGTCGGTGGCGCCGCTGGGGTCCCGCGCGATGTCCATCTCGCGTACGCCGGTGCCGTAGGAGGCGGCCAGGACGTCGAGAAAAGCCGGCTGCCAGACCAGGCCGCGCTGACCCCAGACCTGCTGGGCGACGTCCAGCCGCACCTTCGCCTTGGCACCGTCGCCCGTCCGGCGGGTGCCGGTGCGCCCGGTCAAGGTCTGCTCGACCGCGTTCAGGCCGGCGTTCAGCTTCGCGGTGGCGGGCAGGCTCAGGGCCTGGTCCATCTCGCGAGCGGTCGCGCCGGTCGCGCCGTTGCGCACCATGGCCAGGACGGCGAGGACGGAGAACGGGGAGCAGATCAGGTTCGTCCTGCCGCCCTGGGCGACTGCCGCCACGAGGTCCCGGCTGAACGCAGCCACCGCTGAGACAGCCGCTGCGGCGCTCGCGTTGTCGACCGGCTGCCTCGCGACGTCGGCCCGGATCACCCTGGGGCCAGCGCAGGCGGTCAGCCCGGCGCCCGCGAGCAGGCTCCAGGCGAGCACAGCCCTCCGGCTCAGCAGCGTCGCGTCGGCCATCAGCCGAACCTAGCGCCGGATCGCGCCCGCGCACCCGACGATCAGGTCACAGTTCTCGGATCGTCCAACCGTCGAAGATCGAGTAGTGATCTGCCGCGTACTCGCGGCAGATCACTACTCGCTCTCTCGTTGTCCACAGGCGGACCAGATTTTTCGAGGGTGTCGACCCGTCCGGCTCCAGAATCGTCAGATGCAGGAACGTGTCGACCCGAGTCCGGAGCTCCTCCAGCTCGCGCGGGCGCAGGGCGGGGTCATCCCTGTGGCGCAGGCGGAGCTTCTCGGGTTCGGCCGGCATCCCCGTCAACGGCTTCTCGGCACCGGGCAGTGGCATCGGGTCGAGTGCTCGGTGCTGGCCGTCCAGTCCTTCCCCGTGCTCTGGGACGGCCGAGCCTGGGCCGGTGTGCTGCTCGGCGGCCGGGACGCCCGGCTCGCCGGCCCTGCGGCAGCTCACCTGCACGGACGGCGCCACCGGCGCGACGTGCGCTACTCGGCGTACGGGGTCGTGGTCGAGCTCGACGGCCGGCTCGGCCACGAAGGACTGGGGCGGTTCCGCGACATGGCCCGCGACAACGGGGCCGTGCTGGACGGTGAGGTCACGCTCCGCTACGGCTCGGCCGAGGTCTTCGGCGAAGCGTGCCTGGTGGCTCGGCAGGTGGGCGCCGTCCTCGGCGGCCCCGGCTGGCGAGGATAGCTGCACCGGTGCTCCCACTGCTTCGCGGTTCCCGAGCAGGACGTCTGGATCGCGTAGCGATCTGCCGCGTACTCGCGGCAGATCACGACGCGATCGTGGCGCGAGCGGTCGACCGAACCGACAAGAACAGGTTGGTGCTGGCTGCGGTGGCCAGGGAAGCGCCCAGCAGGTGCAGCATCACCAGTCCGACGGGCAGTCCGAGCTCGTACTGGGTGATCCCGATCGCCCCCTGGACCACGACCACCGCGAGCACCAGCACGGCCGCCCGCGTACGCAGCAGCCAGAGCGCGACCAGCGTGGTCGCGACCACGACGTAGACGACCGAGGCGTGCAGATGGGTGACCAGGGCCCCGTCGAAGCCGGTCCGGGCGGCGTTCTCGTCCCCGGCGTGTGGTCCGGTACCGGTTACGATCGTGCCCAGCCAGACCGCGACCCACATGGCGACGAACGTCGCCCGGACGGCCAGGGACGCCGGCCGCCCGACCGGCTGCGGGCCCAGTCCGCGCGTCCGCCGGACCAGCCAGACGCTGAGCGCGATCAGCACCATGGAGACCAGAAGGTGCAGCCCGACCACGAACGGGTTGAGCTGGGTGAGGACGGAGATGCCGCCGATGACGGCCTGGGCCGGGATGCCGAGAGCCAGCCCGGCGGCGATCCAGCGCAGGTCGCGTCGATTCCGGCCGCCGTCGCGGTACAGCAGGGCCGCCACCCAGGTGCTCACGGCGACGACGACCAGGACGAAGGTGAGCAGCCGGTTGCCGAACTCGATCGCGCCGTGGATACCGAGGGCCGGGTGGGTGGTGTAGGAGTCGACGGTGCAGCGCGGCCACGTGGGGCAGCCCAGCCCCGACGACGTGAGCCGGACCAGCGCGCCGGTCACCACGATGACGATGTTGACCACCAGCGACGCCACGGCCCAGCGCGCCAGGGCCCGCGGGCCGCCGACGACCCGCAGCACCCCGCGGAACCTCGGCAGGGTGGCCAGGGTCGCCTCGGCCCGGGCCAGGTCGGCCGCGGCCCGCTCGGTCACGCTGTCCATCGAAAACCCTTCCACGCGGCCAGACCGGCGACGAGCAGCCAGGTCGAGGTGGTGATCAGCGGCCAGCCCAGCAGCTGGCCCGCGGTGGCGGCCCGAAGCCCCTCGCCGAGCGCGGCGGTGGGCAGCACCTCCAGCACCGGGCGGACGGCGGCCGGGTAGCGGCTCAGCGGCAGCACCAGCCCGCCGCCCACCAGCAACACGACGTAGACCAGGTTCGCCAGGGCGAGGGTGACCTCGGCCCGTAGCCGACCGGCGATCAGTAGCGCCAGGCAGACGAAGCCGGCGGTGCTGAGCAGGACCAGCAGCACGGCCAGGCCCAGCGACCCGGCCGTGAAGTGCGGCCGCCACCCGAGCAGCAGCGCGGCGACCGTCAGCAGCAGCAGCTGCCCGAGCAGGACGAGGAAGACGGCGAGCGCCTTGCCGGCCAGCAGTCCGGAGCGACCCAGCGGGGTCGCGGCCAGCCGTTCCAGCACGCCGTAGCGGCGCTCGAAGCCGGTCGCGATAGCCACCGAGGTGAACGCCGAGGACCACACCGCCAGGCCCAGGACCGAGGGAGCGAGGGTGTCCAGCGACCCGAAGCGACCGCCCAACACCCGTCCCGCGACCAGGATGGCCAGCGGGATGACCAGGGCCAGCAGCAGCTGCTCACCGTTGCGGAGCAGCAGCCTGGACTCGACCAGCGCGTGCCGGACCACCCGCCGCGAGGCCGGAGCCGCTCCGGGAGCGGGCGCGAAGCTGAGGGTGGTCATCAGGCGGCCGGCATCGAGGTGTGGGAGAGGAAGACGTCCTCGAGGCTGGAGCCGCCGCGGGTCAGCTCGGCGACCGTGCCCGCGATCGCGACGCGGCCCCGGTCGAGGATGAAGACCTGGTCGGCCAGCGCCTCGGCCTCCTCCATCGAGTGCGTGGTCAACACAATGCTGACGCCCTCGGCGCGCAGCTCGCGCAGCAGCTGCCAGGTGGCGCGGCGGGCGTGCGGGTCCATCCCGGCCGTCGGCTCGTCCAGGAAGACCAGCTCGGGTCGGCCCACCAGCGCCGCGGCCAGGTTGACCGCCTGCTGCTGGCCCCCCGAGAGCCGCCGGTACGGCGTCCGCCAGAAGCCGCGCAGAGTGAGCCGGGCGGCCAGGGCGTCGACGTCCTGCGGGTGCGCGTACAGGCCGGCGAGGTAGCGCAGCAGCTCGCCCGCGCGGATGCCCGACCAGGCGCCGGTGCTCTGCGGCATCAGCCCGACCCGGGACGCTGCGTCGGGTCCGCCGGCCCGCCCGCCGAGCACGGTGACCGTGCCCGCATCCGGAGCGACCAGACCGGTGCAGCAGCGGATAAGGGTGGTCTTTCCGGCCCCGTTGGGACCGAGCACCGCGGTCAGCCGACCGGCCTCGGCGGCGAGCGAGAGCCCGTCCAGGACGGCCCGGCCCATGAACGCCACCCGGAGGTCGGTGACCACCAGGGCGGCAGGGCGGACGGTCACAGCTGTGAGTCTAGGTCGGAGTGCAGGAGCCGCTCAGGTCGAGTCTCGGAGCACCCGATCCGAGACGTCGGAGCGCCCCCCGAAGGCGACGGGCCAGCACGTCGTCGGAGGCGCAGGCGCGTCCACCGGCACGTCCTCGCCCGGAACGGCTTCGCTCAGCAGCCAGCTAGCGGCGTCCGCCATGACGACGTGCCCGGTCCGGTCAACCGGATCGGGCACTGGCGCGTGGAGGATGCGTGCAGACACCCATCCGCGGAGGAGGTCCAGCAGTGCAGCTGGGACCGGCCGACGCGCCTGCCGCCCGTTCAGGCGACGGGGCGGACGAGGCCCTGGTCGAGCTGTTCGGTGAGCACTACCGGACCCTGGTCCGGGTCGCGTTTCTGCTGGTCCGTGACGCCGGCCGGGCCGAGGAGCTGGTCCAGGACGCCTTCGTGGACCTGCACGGGCGTTGGTCGCGGCTCGAAGATCCCGCCGCGGCCGCCGGCTACCTGCGGCGGTCGGTGGTGAACCGCTCCCGGTCGGCCCTGCGGCACCTGTCGGTGGTCCGCGCCCAGGACGCCCGCACCGTCCTGCGCGACGTGGTCAGTGCCGAGAGCAGTGCCCTCGAGCAGATCCAGAGCGAGGAGATCCTCGCCTGCCTCGGGCGGCTGCCGCAGCGGCAGCGCGAGGTGCTGGTGCTGCGCTACTACGGCCAGCTGCGCGAGGCCGAGATCGCGTCCGCGCTCGGCATCAGCGCCGGCTCGGTCAAGACCCACAGCTCGCGCGGGCTCAAAGCCCTACGACCCCTCCTGGGAGAGCAGTCATGAGCAGCCCGACCACCGACCAGACGCCGACCACGCCGGAGGAGCGGCTCGAGGCGGTGCTGCGGACGGACTCGGAGCGGGTCGCCCTTACCGCGGACGCCCTCACGGTGGTCCAGCGGCGGATCGCCGGCGGCCCCGCCGCACCCCGAGCGGTCGCCGGGCGGCCGCGCAGGGTCGTCGCGCTCGCCGGGGTCCTGGCGCTGGCTGCGGCCGTGACGGTCGTCGTGGGTCTCGGTCTGCGTCCCACGTCGGACCCCCGCCCGGTCGAGCACCCGACCGTGGCTCCGACCTACGGGGGCCAGGGGCCGCGCTCGCAGGTCGACATCTTCCGGGTCCGGCTGCGGAGCGGCTCGCCGGTGCTGTCGGTGGAGGCCGTCTCGACCAGCACGCCGTTCCAGCCCCGGGCGGCCTTGGACGCCCTGTTCGGGCTGGCTCCGCTGTCCCCAGCGGACAACTCGCCGCTCAACAACGGGCGCAACGTCGTCGACTCGACCAGCGAGACGATGGACGCGCTGGTGGTGGACCTGAGCGCGGCCGACCAGACCTCCCGCCCGGCCACCCCTGCCCTCGGGCGGGCCTGGCTGCAGGCCTGGGTGCAGACCACCCAGTCCGCCTACAACAGCGGGCTGCCGGTGCTGATCCGGCTGCAGGGGCGGCCAATCACCCTCTACGGGTTCGACACCACCAAGGCCATCGCCGCCACGCACCTGCCCGAGGTGCACGACATCGGGATCGAGATGCCGCGGCCGGGGCAGTCGCTGACCTCGCCGGTGCTGCTGGCCGCGAACCTGCCGGACGGGCAGTACCAGTGGAAGGTGGTCGACAGCCGGGGCAAGACGGTGTTCAGCGACGGCCTCAGCGGCTCCGCCGGCCTCGGGACCTTCACCGCCACGCTCGTGCCCGGCGCGTACCGGGCCGTGGTCGCCTCCGGCCCGGACTCCGGCACGCCGCGGTTCCGACGCGAGGTCGCCTTCACGGTGGCCGGCACCGCCGGCGCGACCGTGGTCGTCCCCGTGAGCGACCCGCCGACCACGCCGCTGACGGCTGTCGCCGTCTACTGGGCGACGACCGGTTCCCGACCGCTGGTCCGCGAGCTTCGGACCTCCCGGGACCCCGCCGAGATGCTCAACGACTACTTCCGCCTGCCGTCGACCGCCGACGGGATCAAGCCCACCGACGCCGGCAACCGGGTCCGCTCCGTGACCGCCGCCAACGACGGCATCGTGGTGGACTTCAGCCGGCTGCAGCCCGACCCGGCCGACTGGACCGTCGACCTGCCCTACCGCCAGGCCCAGGCCTTCGCGGCCACGGTGCGCAGCGTGGTCGGTCGCGACCTGCCGGTCCGGGTGACGCGCGACGGGAGGCCGACCAGCTTCCTGACCCAGCGGACGCTGCCCGGACCGTCAGCGGAGAAGCAGGTCGACGCCGAGACCGACGCCTACCCGCAGCCGGTGCATGAGCCCGGGCGCGCCGAGATCGTCGGCGTCACCCGGAACCCGGCCGCTCCCACGACCTACGTCCTCTACGACGCCGTGACCCAGGAGCCCCGCTACCAGGGCACCATCGCGGACCCCGACCCCCACACCGGGGCCTACGCGTTCGCCGTCGCGGTACCGGCGGGCCGCTACCTGCTGGAGATCAACAGCAGCGACGTCCACGACGAGCACTACAGCACCTTGTCCGACCTGACTGTCGGGTGAGGGCAGCCGGTGAGGTATCCTTTGACGAAGTGCCTCGCTGAGTCTCGCCGCGAAGCACCGGTGAAGTTGAGCATTCTGCTCCTCCCTCGCTGCTGTGCACTGCCGCACCGTGCCCCGGACCAGCCGTCCCGGGTATGACCCTGAACTGGTGAGACGCCGAAGAAAAGTGATCCCTCTCTTGTCTGTCGACACGACGACCGTGCCTGCCTCCACTACCTTCTCCGCGCTCGGCGTCCCCGCCGACCTGGTCAAGGTCCTCTCCGGTCTCGGTATCGAGACCCCGACTCCCATCCAGGCCGCCACCCTGGCCGACTCCCTCGCCGGGCGCGACGTGCTCGGCCGGGGCCGGACGGGCTCCGGCAAGACGTACGCGTTCCTGCTGCCCCTCGTGGCCCGGCTGACCGCCTCGCGCAACCGCCGGACCTCGAAGGCTCCCCGGGCGCTGATCCTGGCCCCGACCCGTGAGCTGGTCGGTCAGATCGAGGCGGCGCTCAAGCCGCTCGCCGCCAGCGCCGGGCTCACCACGATGACCGTCTTCGGCGGCGTCAGCCAGGGTCCGCAGGTGACCGGGCTTCGGAACGGTGTGGACATCGTCCTCGCCTGCCCCGGACGCCTCGAGGACCTGATCAAGCAGCGGGCCTGCACCCTGGCGTCGGTCGAGGTCACCGTCCTCGACGAGGCCGACCACATGGCTGACCTGGGCTTCCTGCCCGCCGTCACCCGGCTCCTGGCGGCGACGCCGGCCAACGGTCAGCGGATGCTCTTCTCCGCCACCCTCGACGGCGCGATCAACGGCCTGGTGCGCAAGTTCCTGCACCACCCGGCGACTCACGAGGCCGACTCGGCCCAGTCGCCGGTCTCGACGATGGAGCACCACGTGCTGCACGTCGCCCGCGACCAGCGGATCCCCGTGCTCGCCGACCTGACCAGCGCTCCCGGCCGCACGATGGTGTTCACCCGCACCAAGCACGGGGCCAAGGCCCTGGCCAAGCAGCTGAACGCCCGCGGCATCCCCGCGGTCGAGCTGCACGGCAACCTGAGCCAGAACGCCCGGACCCGGAACATGGACGCCTTCCACTCAGGCGCGGCCAGCACCATGGTGGCCACCGACATCGCGGCCCGCGGCATCCACGTCGACGACGTGGCCCTGGTCGTGCACGCCGACCCGCCCGTCGAGCACAAGGCGTACCTGCACCGTTCCGGTCGCACCGCCCGTGCCGGCAACGACGGCACGGTCATCACCTTGATGACCGACGACCAGGTCTCCGACGTCCGCGCGCTGACTCGCGCCGCCGGCATCAAGCCGACGACCACCCGGGTCTCCGGGATCGACCACCCCGTGCTGCAGTCCCTCGCGCCCGGCGAGCGGGTGCTGGTGCCCGGCGGGCTCGTCCCGGCGCACACCCCGGAGCCGCAGGGCCCGGGGCGTCGCAGCTCCGGCTCGGCCCCTCGCAGCTCCGGCTCCGCCCCGCGATCCGGCGGTGGCGGCTCGCCCGGCGGCAGCGGTGGCGGCCGCGGTCGTCGCGGTCCGGGTCAGCCCCGGCGTACCGAGGGCCAGACCGGCGGGCGGGGCACCGCCCCGGCCAAGGGTCGCGGCGGTCGCGGCGGTTCCGGCGGCGCGCCGTCGGTCTACACCACCTCCAGCCCGGGGCTGAGCTCGTCTGGCTCCTCCCGTCCGCACAGCGCCGCCGGCTTCAGCGGGCGCTCGCGTCGCGGCTGACCTCCCGTCATCGTCCTCACTTTCGCGGCGACTACGCCGCGAAAGTGAGAACACTGTCCGGGTCGAGGCCACAATGAGGCCATGCAGCTGCCTGTGATGCCGCCGGTGAAGCCGATGCTGGCCAAGTCCGTGCCCACGATCCCCACCGGCGAGCTGTCGTATGAGCCGAAGTGGGACGGGTTCCGCTCGATTGTCTTCCGCGACGGGGACGAGGTCGAGATCGGCTCCCGCAACGAGAAGCCGATGACCCGTTACTTCCCCGAGGTCGTCGAGGCCGTGCTGGCCAACACGCCCGAGCGCTGCGTGCTCGACGGCGAGATCGTGGTGGCGGCCAACGGTCGGTTGGAGTTCGAGGTGCTGCAGCAGCGGATCCACCCCGCCGTCAGCCGGATCACCCGGCTGTCCCAGGAGACGCCGGCCCGCTTCGTGGCCTTCGACCTGCTGGCGCTGGGTGAGGACGACCTGACCGGCCAGCCGTTCGCCGCCAGGCGGGCCGCGCTGGAGAAGGCCCTCGCCGGGGCGCAGGCGCCCGTGCACCTCACCCCGGCCACCCGGGACGCCGCTCTGGCCCAGGACTGGTTCTCCCAGTTCGAAGGCGCCGGCCTCGACGGCGTGGTGGCCAAGCCGCTCGCCGGTACCTACACCCCGGACAAGCGGACGATGTTCAAGATCAAGCACCAGCGCACTGCGGACTGCGTCGTTGCCGGCTACCGGGTGCACAAGAGCGGCCCGGACAGCATCGGCTCGCTGCTGCTCGGGCTCTACAACGACGACGGCCGGCTGGCCAGCGTCGGCGTGATCGGGGCCTTTCCCGCGGCTCGACGCAAGGAGCTGTTCAGCGAGCTCCAGCCGCTGGTCACCACCTTCGAGGGCCATCCCTGGGCCTGGGGCGGCCAGGACCAACCCAGCCAGGAGGAAACCAGCCGGACGCCGCGGAGCTCGGAGTACAGCCGCTGGAACGTCGGCAAGGACCTGTCCTTCGTCCCGCTCGAGCCCGACCTGGTCGTCGAGGTCCGCTACGAGCACATGGAGGGCGACCGGTTCCGCCACACCGCGCAGTTCAACCGCTGGCGCCCCGACCGAGACCCTCGCTCCTGCACCTACGAGCAGCTGGAGGAGCCCGTCTCGTTCGACCTCGCCGACATCCTGGGCCAGGGGACGCCCTGAGCGCTCAGCCCCGCCGAGGGTGGCCGGCGAAGAAGTCCCAGGCCAGGTCGGTGGCCCTGATCTCCTGGGTGGTCACCCCCAGCGGGCTGAGGTCGACCTTGGTCCCCGGCCAGGTGTGGCCGCCTCCGTCCACCTGGTAGAGCACGACCTCGGCGTCGCCCCGGCACGCGCGGTAGCTGAAGCGCGTGACGTGCTCGCTGACCCGGGTGAGCGCCGGGCCCACCTGGCAGCCGTCCAGTCGTGCCCAGGTCTGCAGGGCGACCGACACCGCGTAGCCCCAGCGAAGGTCCGTGCTGCCGGGGTACGGGTTCACCAGGTCGGCCGTGCCGTGGAAGGTGATCACCGGCACCGGACGATCCGGGGAGCAGCTCTGCACCTCCGGGACGCTGGTGTCGACCGGCGACGGACGTCCGGCTCGCAGCCCCGAGATCGGCGCGATGGCCGCCACCAGGTCAGGTCGCGCGCACGCCGGGGCCGAGGCCATCCGGCCGCCGCCGGAGTAGCCGGCGGCGTAGACCCGACGGTCGTCGACACAGCCGGCCCGGTCCACCGCCTTGACCACGGCAGCCAGGTAGGCGACGTCGTTGCGGGCGTCGGCCGGCGGGAACTGGCCCGCAGTGGTGGGGACATCGGGCACGTTCCAGGCGAACGAGCCATCCGGCAGGGCCGGTGTGGGCTGGGGCAACGCGATGGCCCCAGACGGGTTGGCCACGAGGAAGCCCTCGCGGTCGGCCAGTGCCGAGAAGTCGCTGATGCCCGCCTGCACCACCCCGTTGGAGCTGCTGCCATGCAGGTCGAGGACCAGCGGCAGTGCGCGCCGGGCGGGGACCCCGGCAGGCACATGCACCCGGACGGGATAGCTCTGGCCCCCGAAACGGACCTGCAGCGTCGAGGTTCCGGTCGGCAGAGTCCGGGCGCACCGAGCCTGGTGGTCGCGGCGGGTCGCCGCGCCGGGCTCGGCCGGCGCGAGCTGCGGGGTCAGCGTGAGCGCCAGGCCGGCGGCAGCCAGGGTGGCCAGCCCCCGTCGTAGGGACCGGGACATCAGGGTGGAGGGTCGGGCGGGCACAGGGACTCCTTCGTCTCCTCGGCCGCGGCGAGGCGAGGGGCGCCACCCGTCGACCCGGTGCCAGGATCGTCCCCAGCGCGGTCATACCTGTCAACCAGGGCCGGACCGTGGTCCCGGCCGTGGGTAAGGCCCGCCTTGCTTGAACGGGCTATGCGAATAAGCGCACACTTGCGTAGTGAAAACCGCTCAGGACGTCGCCGTGCGCGCGCCTGGCGCCCCCGACCCGGACGCCTCGACGCGACACCGTGTCACCCAGTCCATCCTGGAGCACGGCCCTTCGACCGCAGCGGCTCTGGGCGAACGGCTCGGGCTGACCGCCGCCGCCGTCCGGCGCCACCTCGACGTCCTGCTCGAGCGCGGTCTGGTCGTGGCCCGTGAACAGCGGGTCTACGGCTCCCGGGGCCGGGGCCGGCCCGCCAAGGTCTTCGCCCTCACCGACGCCGGTCGCGCCGACTTCTACTCCGCCTACGACGAGGTGGCCATCGCCGCCCTGGAATTCCTGGCTGAGGAGGCTGGTTCTGACTCCGTGCGCAAGTTCGCCGTCAGCCGGGCCACCCCGACCGAGGCGCGCTACGCCGACCTGATGGCGACCGGTGCTTCGGGAACTCCGGCCCAGGCCCTCGCGGGTGCGCTGACCCGCGATGGGTACGTAGCCTCCGTCCGCCCCTCCGCACTGGGGGAGCAGCTCTGCCAGCACCACTGCCCGGTCGCCCACGTCGCGGAGCGCTTCCCCCAGCTCTGCGAGGTGGAGACCGAGATGTTCTCCCGACTGCTGGGCGTCCACGTCCAGCGGCTCGCCACCATCGCCCACGGCGACGGTGTCTGCACGACTCACGTACCGCGTACCACCCCTCAGGAGAGGCCAGTCCTATGACCCAGACCACCGACCCCACCGTCAGCCAGCCCGCCGTCGCCGGTCCGCAGGACAACGCGAAGGCCGGCTTCGTCGGCACCGGTGAGAGCCAGGACCAGCACCTCGAGGCTCTTGGCCGGTACCGCTTCGGCTGGTCGGACTCCGACGTGGCCGGGTCGACGGCCAAGCGGGGCCTGACCCCGGAGGTCGTCGCCAACATCTCCGCGCTGAAGAGCGAGCCGCAGTGGATGCTCGACCTGCGGATGAAGGGTCTTCGCCTGTTCGGCCGCAAGCCGATGCCCACCTGGGGCGCCGAGCTCGACGGCATCGACTTCGACAACATCAAGTACTTCGTGCGCTCGACCGAGAAGCAGGCCCAGACCTGGGAGGACCTGCCCGCCGACATCAAGGCCACCTACGACAAGCTCGGCATCCCCGAGGCCGAGAAGGCCCGGCTGGTCTCCGGTGTCGCGGCCCAGTACGAGTCCGAGGTCGTCTACCACAAGATCAACTCCGAGCTCGAGCGCCAGGGCGTGATCTTCCTCGACACCGACACCGCGCTGAAGGAGTACCCGGACCTGTTCCGCGAGTACTTCGCCACGGTGATCCCGGTGGGGGACAACAAGTTCTCCGCGCTCAACTCCGCCGTCTGGTCGGGCGGCTCGTTCATCTACGTCCCCAAGGGCGTGCACGTCGAGATCCCGCTGCAGGCCTACTTCCGGATCAACACCGAGAACATGGGCCAGTTCGAGCGGACCCTGATCATCGTCGACGAGGACGCCTACGTGCACTACGTCGAGGGCTGCACCGCGCCGATCTACTCCTCCGACTCGCTGCACTCCGCGGTCGTCGAGATCGTGGTCAAGAAGGGCGGCCGCTGCCGCTACACGACCATCCAGAACTGGTCGAACAACGTCTACAACCTGGTGACCAAGCGCGCGACCTGCGAGGCCGGCGCCACCATGGAGTGGATCGACGGCAACATCGGCTCCAAGGTGACCATGAAGTACCCGGCCGTCTACCTGATGGGCGAGCACGCCAAGGGCGAGACGCTCTCCATCGCCTTCGCCGGCGAGGGCCAGCACCAGGACGCGGGCTCGAAGATGGTGCACTGCGCCCCGCACACCTCGAGCTCGATCATCTCCAAGTCCGTCGCCCGCGGCGGTGGCCGTACGTCCTACCGCGGCCTGGTCGAGGTGCAGGAGGGTGCGTCGCACTCCAAGTCCGTGGTCAAGTGCGACGCGCTGCTGGTCGACCAGGTCAGCCGCTCGGACACCTACCCCTACGTGGACGTGCGCGAGGACGACGTGTCGATGGCCCACGAGGCCACCGTCTCGAAGGTCTCCGACGACCAGCTCTTCTACCTGATGAGCCGGGGGATGGGCGAGGACGAGGCGATGGCCATGATCGTCCGCGGCTTCGTGGAGCCCATCGCCCGCGAGCTGCCGATGGAGTACGCCCTCGAGCTCAACCGCCTGATCGAGCTGCAGATGGAGGGCGCGGTCGGCTGAGGCCTCCGCTCCCTGAGCCCGTCGAAGGGCTGCAACCCGCACCACCTCAGGAAGAGAACAGAACATCGTGACGATCGTTGACCAGACCGCCGAGGAGGCGCGCTCCGCCGTGGCCGCGGCGGTGGAGAGCCCAGACCCGGCGGCCTCGACCGACCGGGTGGCCAGCCATCTGCACCCGCGGCCCTCGTTCGCCGTCGAGGACCACCCGCTGCCCACCGGCCGTGAGGAGATCTGGCGGTTCACGCCGCTGAAGCGCCTCCGGGGCGTCCTGGAGCCGGCCGCCTCCGACCCGGACGCCGTGTCCGTCGAGGTCTCGGCCCCGGCCGGCGTGCAGGTCGGCCGACTGGCGCAGGATCAGGCTCCTCGGGGCGCGGCTCTGGTCCCGGGTGACCGGGCCGCCGCCGTGGCCAGCGCGGGGACCGAGCAGGCGCTGCACCTGCGGGTGCCGGCCGAGCTGCTCCTCGACGAGCCCGTCCGGGTGTCGGTGACGGGCACCGGCGGGCGCAGCAACGCGCACACCGTGCTCGAGGCCGGCGCCTTCTCCCGGGTCACCTTCGTGCTGGAGCACCACGGCTCCGGGGTGCACGCCGGCAACCTCGAGGTCATCGTCGGTGAGGGCGCGACCGTCAAGGTCGTCTCGATCCAGGACTGGGCCGACGACGCCGTGCACGTCGGCCAGCACGAGGCCGCGGTCGGGCGTGACGCCCACTACTCCCACACCGCCGTCAGCTTCGGCGGCAACGTCGTCCGGCTGAACGCCAACGCGCACTACGACGGCCCGGGCGGTGAGGCCGTGCTACTCGGCCTCTACTTCGCCGACGCCGGCCAGCACCTCGAGCACCGGCTCTTCGTCGACCACAACGCGCCGCGAACGGTCAGCAACGTGGACTACAAGGGTGCGTTGCAGGGCGTCGACGCGCACACCGTCTGGATCGGCGACGTGTTGATCCGCAAGGTCGCCGAGGGCATCGAGACGTATGAGTCCAACCGCAACCTGGTGCTGACCGACGGCTGCCGGGCGTGGTCGGTGCCCAACCTGGAGATCGAGACCGGCGAGATCGCCGGTGCCGGGCACGCCTCGACCACCGGTCGCTTCGACGACGAGCAGCTGTTCTACCTGCGCAGCCGGGGCATCGACGAGGGCGAGGCCCGCCGCCTGGTGGTGCACGGCTTCTTCGCCGACATCATCCGCAAGATCGGCATCCCTTCGGTCGAAGGGCAGCTGCTGGAGGCCGTCGAGGCCGAGCTCGCCGTCAACGTCGGCATCCCGCTCGGGACGGGCAGCACGCGGACCGGCAGCTCGGACCGGTCCTCGTGAGCAGCTGGGTACGCGCCTGCGCGCTCGCCGAGCTGGCCGATGAGTCCGCGCTGGCCATCGACATCGACGGCACCGAGGTCGCCGTCGTGCGCAGCGGCGACGACTACTACGCCATCGCCGACCAGTGCTCGCACGCCGCGATCCCGCTCTCGGAGGGGGACGTGCTCGACGGCACGATCGAGTGCTACCTGCACAGCTCGCTCTTCGACCTGCGGACCGGCAAGCCGCTGGGCCTGCCGGCCACGCAGCCGGTGCCGGTCTACCGCACCCGGGTGGACGGGGACGACCTGCTGGTCGACCTGACCGCCGCCCCTGAACTTGTCTCTACCCCGAATGCACAGGAGTCCTGAAACCATGTCCTCACTCGTCATCCGCGACCTGCACGTCTCCGTCGACACCGAGTCCGGGCCCAAGGAGATCCTCCGCGGCGTCGACCTCACCATCAACAGCGGCGAGGTGCACGCGATCATGGGGCCGAACGGCTCCGGCAAGTCGACGCTGGCCTACTCCATCGCCGGCCACCCGAAGTACAAGGTCACCTCGGGCAGCGTGACCCTGGACGGCGAGGACATCCTCTCCCTGTCGGTCGACGAGCGGGCGCGGGCCGGGCTGTTCCTGGCCATGCAGTATCCGGTCGAGGTCCCCGGCGTCTCGGTGTCGAACTTCCTGCGGACCGCGAAGACCGCCGTCGACGGTCAGCCCCCGAAGCTGCGGACGTGGGTGAAGGACGTCAACGCCGCCATGTCCAAGGTCCAGATGGACCCGGAGTTCGCCAACCGCAGCGTCAACGAGGGCTTCTCCGGTGGGGAGAAGAAGCGGCACGAGATCGTCCAGCTCGAACTGCTCAACCCGCGCTTCGCCGTCCTCGACGAGACCGACTCCGGCCTCGACATCGACGCCCTGCGGATCGTCTCCGAGGGCGTCAACCGCTTCTCCGCCCAGGGGGATCCTTCGACCGGAGGGAGCGGCCGCTCCAAGGGTGTGCTGCTGATCACGCACTACACGCGGATCCTGCGTTACATCAAGCCCGACTTCGTGCACGTCTTCGTCGCCGGCCGGGTGGCCGAGCAGGGCGGCCAGGAGCTGGCCGAGCAGCTCGAGGCCGAGGGCTACGACCGTTACGTCAAGGCTGCCGCCGCGGCGACCGCCGGAGCGGAGTGAGGTAGATGTCCACCGATCTCGGGGCGGCCCGCAAGCTGCCCGAGTACCCGTTGACCGTCCCGGTCGAGGACGTGAGCCCGACCGATCCGGTCGCCGACGAGGCCATCCCGTTCGACGTCGAGGCGATCCGGGCGGACTTCCCGATCCTCGAGCGCACCACGCCTGACGGACTGCCGCTGGTCTACCTCGACAGCGCCAACAGCTCGCAGAAGCCGCGGGTGGTGGTTGAGGCGATGGAGGACCACTACCTCAACCACAACGCCAACGTGGCCCGGGCCATGCACCTGCTGGGCGCCGAGGCGACGGAGGCCTTCGAGGGTGCGCGCGCGACCCTGGCCGCCTTCCTCGGAGCAGCCCGCTCCGAGGAGATCGTCTTCACCAAGAACGCGTCGGAGGCGTTGAACCTCTGTGCTCACACGCTCGGGGCCGCGTTGCAGCCGGGCGACGAGATCGTCATCTCGGTGATGGAGCACCACTCCAACATCGTCCCGTGGCAGCTGCTGGCGGCCCGGACCGGCGCCGTGCTGCGCTGGTACGACGTCACCGCCGACGGTCGGCTCGACCTCGAGGCCGCGGTCCACGACGGGCTGCTCAACGAGCGGACCAAGATCGTCTCGGTCGCCTACGTCTCCAACGTGCTGGGCACGGTCAACCCGGTCCGCGAGGTCGCGGCCGCGGCCCACGCCGTCGGTGCGGTCGTGGTGGTGGACGCGTCCCAGGCCGTGCCGCAGCTACCCGTGGACGTGTCCACCCTCGGGGCGGACCTGCTGGTCTTCACCGGTCACAAGATGGTCGGCCCGACGGGCATCGGCGTCCTCTGGGGCCGCTACGACCTGCTGGCTGAGCTGCCGCCGTTCCTCGGTGGGGGCGAGATGATCGAGGTGGTCACGATGACCGGCTCGACGTACGCAGCCCCGCCGCACCGCTTCGAGGCAGGGACGCCCCCGATCGCCCAGGCCGTCGGCCTGGCCACCGCGGCCAGCTACCTGACCGACCTCGGGATGGCCCAGATCGCTGCGCACGAGCAGGAGATCACCGCGTACGCGCTGCAGGGCCTGGCCACGATTCCCGGCCTGCGGGTCCTCGGACCGGACACCATGCAGGACCGCGGCGGGGCGGTCTCCTTCACGCTGACCGACGCCGGTGGTGACCAGGTGCACCCCCATGACGTCAGCCAGCTGCTCGACTCCCGCGGGATCGCCGTCCGCGGCGGCCACCACTGCGCGCGGCCGCTGCACGAACGGTTCGGGGTGCAGTCCTCGACCCGGGCCTCCTTCTACCTCTACACGACCCGGGGCGAAATAGACGCGCTCGTGGACGGGTTGGGCTACACGATGAGATTCTTCGGAGCGCGATCGTGAGGGCGGCAGCATGAAGGTCGAGGACCTGTACCAGGAGATCATCCTGGATCACTACCGCGCCAAGCACCACAGCGGTCTGCGCGACCCGTACGAGGTCGAGGTGCACCACGTCAACCCCAGCTGCGGCGACGAGGTGACCCTGCGCGTCCACGTCGACGGCGGCACGGTCACCGACGTGTCGTACGAGGGCCAGGGCTGCTCCATCTCCCAGGCCTCGACCTCGGTGATGACCGACCTGGTCATCGGCCGGCCCGTCGCCGACGGGCTCGAGCTGCACCAGGAGTTCCTCACCCTGATGCAGAGCAAGGGTGCCCTGGAGCCAGACGAAGAGCGGTTGGAGGACGCCATCGCCTTCGCCGGCGTCTCCAAGTTCCCGGCTCGCGTCAAGTGCGCGCTCCTCGGCTGGTCCGCCTTCAAGGACGCCGCCCTGCAGGCCTCCGCCTCTCCCGCCGACAACCAACAAGGAGTCAGCCGATGACCGACATCCGGCCGTCCGACCTCGTCACCGACGAGCTGCCCACTGCCGACGCCTGGAGCTCACGGGCCAGCGTCGAGGACCTCACCGAGGCCCTCAAGGACGTCGTCGACCCCGAGCTGGGCATCAACGTCGTCGATCTCGGCCTGATCTACGGCCTGACCCTCGAGGACGACCACAGCCTGACCATCGACATGACGCTGACCTCGGCCGCCTGCCCGTTGACCGACGTGATCGAGGACCAGACGGCGACCGCGCTGGAGGGCCTGGTCGAGAACCACGTCATCAACTGGGTGTGGATGCCCCCGTGGGGCATGGAGAAGATCACCGAGGACGGTCGCGACCAGCTGCGCGCGCTTGGTTTCAACGTCTGAGGTCTCCTGCTGTGGTTGCGCCGGGGGTGGTGGGGACGAAGGGGCCGGCCGTGAAAACCTGCCCCTCGTGATGCCGCCTGTCTTCGACCCAGCCGCTCGATACTCAGGCATCTCAGGTTTTACCGGACGGCCCCTTCGTCCCCACCACCCCCGGCTCCGTTGGGGGTGCTCGCGTTGGGCGGCCAGCGCAGCTGGTGGCGACCGTCCTCGGCGATCTCTCCTCAGGTGTGGTCGCGGCCGAGCGCTGGGGCGCGCTGAGCTTGTCGAAGGCCTCGACGAGGTTGCGCCGGGTCGGTGACGTGTACGGTCGGCCGGGTCGGGATGGGGAGGGTCGTGGGGGCTGACACCGTGGGTCTGGTCGGGGCCGGTGGGATCGCCGGCGTCCATCTTGCTGCGTGGTTGCGGCTCGGCGTCGATGTCGCCGTCTTCTCACTCGGTGGGGCGCCTGAGCTCGTTGCGGGGCACGGCGGGCGGGTGGTGAGCTCGGTCGAGGAGCTGTGGGCCGTGAGCGATGCCGTGGACGTCTGCACGCCGACGCCCAGCCACCGCGAGCTGGTGCTGGCGGCCGCGGCGCACGGCAAGTATGTGGTCTGCGAGAAGCCGCTCGCGCTCACCGTCGACGACGTCACGGCCATGATCGACGGGTGCGCGGCGGCCGGGGTGGCCCTGTATCCCGGCCACGTGGTGCGCTACTTCCCGGCCTACGCGGCGATGCACGAGGCGGTGGCCGCCGGGACGCTCGGGGCGCTGGCGGTGCAGCGCTTCCAGCGGGTCGGGACGGCCCCGGCGATGCCGTGGTTCCACGACGACCGGCTCTCCGGTGGGATCGCGATGGACCAGATGATCCACGACCTCGATTTCGCGCGCTGGAACGCGGGCGAGGTGGTGAAGGTCTACGCCACCCGGGCGGTCGGCGACGCCAGCGGCCCGGGGCCCGCGCTGCCGGTGACGGCGCAGGCCGTCCTGACCCACGCCTCGGGGGCGATCAGCTACGTGAACGGGGTCTGGGGCCGCGTCGGCGTCAGCTTCCAGACCCGCTTCGAGGTCGTCGGTGACCAGGGGCTGCTGCAGCACGACTCGGACGACCACCAGCCACTTCTCGTTCACGGGCCGTCGCCGGTGGCCGGGTCCGGCTACCGGCCGACGGTGCCGTACGGGGAGGACCCGTACCTCAGCGAGCTCCGCGACTTCTACCGCGCGTTCCGCGAGGGCGTGCGGCCGCGAGTGTCGGCCCACGACGGTCGGGCGGCCGTGGCCATCGCGGTCGCGGCGAACGAGTCCATCCGCTCGGGTAGGGCCGTCGAGCCGGAGGTCTGGCCGTGAGGGTCGGTCTGGTCTCGTTCGCGCACGTCCACGCGGCGAGCTACGCCACCCTGCTGTCGCGAACCCCGGACGTCGAGCTGCTGGCCGCCGACCCCGGCCACACAACCCGCCCGCCGAGTGAGAGCGGTGGCCGGCCGCTGGCCGCCGAGCTGGGCGTGGCGTACGTCGACAGCTACGACGACCTCTACGCCTGGCGCCCGGACGCCGTCGTGATCTGTTCTGAGAACGTCGACCACCGCAACGACGTCGTCCGGGCCGCTGCGGCCCGGGTGCATGTCCTGTGCGAGAAGCCCCTGGCCACGACGTCGGTCGACGCCGCGGCCATGACGGCGGCGTGTGAGCAGGCCGGCGTCTTCCTGATGGTCGCCCACCCCGTCCGGTTCGCCCCGGCCTTCGCCGCCCTGAGGGCCGGCGTCGCCGCCGGGGACCTGGGAGCGGTGCGGGCCGTCAGCGGCACGAACAACGGGCAGGTTCCCACCGCTCGTGCCTGGTTCACCGACCCGGCCCGCTCCGGCGGCGGGGCCGTGACCGACCACGTGGTCCACCTCGCCGACCTGCTCGACGCACTCCTCGACGGCCAGCGGGTGACCTCGGTCTACGCCGTCGCCAACCGGGTCCTGCAACCCGACCGCGACCTCGAGACCGCCGCCCTGGTGTCGCTCACCTACGCCAACGGGGTGACGGCGGTGATCGACTGCAGCTGGTCCAGGCCCGCCCATTACCCGACCTGGGGCGGCCTCACCCTGAACCTCGTCACGGACGCGGGCCTGGTCGACCTCGACCCCTTCGGCCAGCGCGTCGACGGGTACTCCGAGTCCACCCGTGGCCCCCTCTGGCTCGGGTACGGCACCGACCTCGACCAGCTCCTGCTGACCGCGTTCCTCGACTCCGTCCGGACCGGCGTCCCACCCCAGCCCGACGGTCACGTCGGCTACCGCACCGTGAGAACCGTCGAAGCCGCCTACGAGTCCCTCCGCCTCGGCCAACCCGTCGACCTCACCTGGGACTGACGCCACCGGCACCACCCCGGCGGGAAGGGGGGCGTTCCGTGGTAGCCGGCAGCAAGACGACGCCGCGACCACCAACTGGAGCCGGCGGACTTTCTCGTGGCCGACGCGCGTTAGGGCACGAGGCGGGCCGAAAGGTTCGAGGGGCCGGCGTAGAGAACTTAAGATGGGTGTATCCCGAGCATCGGCATCGCGGCCGTGGGCACCGAGGTGAGGCAGGTTCTCCTAGCCGGCTCTTCGAAGCTTTCGGCCCGCCGGACCCAGCCATGACGAGCAAACCGAGCACGAAGAAAGTCAGACAGAACCATGTTGGTCGCGAAGGATGTCGAGGTGCGCGCGGGTGCGCGGTTGCTGCTCGAGGGGGTGTCGTTCCAGGTCGCGGCGGGCGACAAGATCGGTCTCGTCGGACGCAACGGGGCCGGCAAGACGACGCTGACCAAGATCCTGTCGGGCGAGGCGGCTCCGGCGGCGGGGACGATCACCCGCGGCGGCGAGGTGGGCTACCTGCCGCAGGACCCGCGGACGGGGGACCTGGACACCCTGGCCAAGGACCGCATCCTCTCCGCGCGCGGCCTGGACACGGTCATCGAGCGGCTGAACCGGGCCGGGCTGGCGATGGGGGACGACTCCGACGAGGTCCGGGACAAGGCGATGGCCGCGTACGCGCGGGCCGAGGCCGAGCTGGCGGCGGCGGGCGGCTACGCGGCCGAGGCGGAGGCGGCGCGGATCGCCAGCAACCTGGGCCTGCCGGACCGAGTCCTGCACCAGCCGCTGCACACCCTCTCCGGCGGCCAGCGCCGCCGGGTCGAGCTGGCCCGGATCCTGTTCTCCGGGGCGCAGACGATGCTGCTGGACGAGCCGACCAACCACCTGGACGCCGACTCGATCCTGTGGCTGCGCAGCTTTCTGCAGGGCCACTCCGGTGGTCTGCTGATCATCAGCCACGACGTCGGCCTGCTCGAGCAGACGGTCAACAAGGTCTTCCACCTGGACGCGAACCGCTCCGAGCTCGACGTGTACGCGATGAACTGGAAGCGCTACCTGCAGCAGCGCGAGACCGACGAGAAGCGTCGTCGCCGCGAGCGGCAGAACGCCGAGAAGCAGGCCGGGCACCTGATGGCGCAGGCCGACAAGATGCGGGCGAAGGCCACGAAGGCCGTCGCGGCGCAGAACATGGCCAAGCGGGCCGAGAAGCTGATCTCCGGCCTGGACGCCGTCCGGGCGCAGGACAAGGTCGCCAAGATCAGGTTCCCCGAGCCCGCGCCGTGCGGCAAGACGCCCTTGATGGCGGAGGACCTGAGCAAGAGCTACGGCTCGCTGGAGATCTTCACCGGAGTTGATCTTGCCATCGACAAGGGCAGCCAGGTGGTGATCCTCGGGCTGAACGGGGCCGGGAAGACCACGCTGCTGCGGATCCTGGCCGGCGTCGAGGCCTCCGACACCGGCGGTGTCGTGCCCGGCCACGGGCTGCGGCTGGGCTACTACGCCCAGGAGCACGAGACGCTGGACACGTCCCGTTCGGTGCTGGAGAACATGAGGTCGGCGGCCCCGAACCTCAACGACACCGACGTGCGCAAGGTGCTCGGCTCGTTCTTGTTCTCCGGTGATGACGTCGAGAAGCCGGCCGCCGTGCTGTCCGGCGGGGAGAAGACGCGACTGGCCTTGGCGGCGCTGGTGGTCTCCAGCGCCAACGTGCTGCTGCTCGACGAGCCGACGAACAACCTCGACCCTGCCTCGCGCGCCGAGGTGCTCGCCGCGATCAAGACCTACGCAGGAGCGGTCGTCCTGGTCACCCACGACGAGGGCGCGGTGGACGCGCTCGACCCCGACCGGGTGCTGCTGCTGCCCGACGGCGTCGAGGACCTGTGGAACCCGCAGTACGCGGAGCTGGTCTCGCTCGCCTGAGATCGGCTCCGGGCTTGCCGTACCAGGGCCTTGCCTGTTGATCATGAAAAGTTGATCATGGAGTCGGACGTCGCCGCGCCAGGCGACCGCACTCCAGGAGGCAACGTGGCCAGGACATCCAGCGGAGCAGGGCTGGTGAAGGGTGCACGGATCACCGGCCCGGACCGGCAGGCGCTCGGCGCCCAGCTGGCCGAGCGCTACCGGGCGGGGGAGAGCATCCGCAGCCTCGCGCAGGACACCGGGCGCTCGTTCGGCTTTGTGCACGGGGTGATCAAGGAGTCGGGCGTCCCGCTCCGCGGCCGCGGCGGGGCGACCCGACGGGGTACGCCGGCAGCCGCGGCTGCGCCAGGGACGTCGGAGGCCGCCGCGGTCACCGCTGAGGACGCCGGCGCGGCTCCCAAGGCGGGCAAGGCGAAGAAGGCGGTCGCCAAGAAGGGCGAGGGGAAGAAGGGGGCCCCCGAGAAGGAGAAGGCCGAGGGCAAGAAGAGCGCCCCGAAGAGAGAGAAGGGCGCGGGCAAGAAGAAGGGCCGGAGCTGACCGAGCCGGCGGCTCTCGGGGTCGACGCGGCGACCGCCCGGCGACTGCCCGGGGGCGTCACGGTGGTCGCCGGCGACCACGTCACCGCCGTCTGGCTGGACCGTCCCGAGGTGCGCAACGCGCAGACCTTCCGGACCTGGGCCTCCTTGGCCGAGGTCAGCCGGACACTGCCCGACTCGTGCCGGCTGGTGCTGCTACGCGCGACCGGACCCGACTTCAGTGCCGGTCTCGACCTGCGTCAGCTGCGTCCGGACGGGACGGACGAGGGCTCGGTCGACACCCTGCTCGGAGCCGACGATGCCGGGGTCGAGGCGGCGATCGAGGGCTTCCAGGCCGGTTTCGCGGCCTGGCGCGAGCTACCCGTGGTCGTGGTCGCCGTGGTCCAGGGGCGGGCCATCGGTGCCGGCTTCCAGCTCGCGCTGGCCGCCGACCTGCGGCTGCTCGCGGCCGACGCCGAGCTGATGATGGCCGAGTCCCGGCTGGGGCTGGTCCCTGACCTGGGCGGGACGGCGCGGCTGGTCGAGCTGGTGGGCTACGCCGCCGCACTGGAGCTGTGCCTGACCGCGCGCAGCGTCGGGGCCGACGAGGCGCTACGGCTGGGCCTGGCCAACCGGACGGCCGCCCCCGGACAGCTGGAGGCCGAGCTCCAGAGGCTGGTGACCGAGCTGCTGACCGTGCCGCCCTCGGTCAGCCGAGCCACCAAGCAGCTGCTCGCCTCAGCGACGGACCGCGACGACGACGACCAACGCGCCGCCGAACGCCGGACGCAGGTGAGCCTGCTGCGGGCCGCGGTAGGGCTCAGCCGGACGCGAGGTGCCACGTCCGGACCGTGACGGCCACCTCGACCGGCACCGGGTCCGGCAGGGCCGCGATCCGCGCGGTGAGTGCCGCGGCGTCGGTGTGGAAGGCGTTCGGACCCATCGTGACCAGGTCGCGGACCGCGTCCGGCGAGCAGGGCACCTGCGCGCGGACGGGCTCCTCGCCGAGCGGGGTGAACCAGGGCTCCAGGGCCGCCGAGAGCCGTTCCTGCTTGTCCTCCTGCACCGCGAGCAGGCCGAGCGGCCGCCGCAGGGCGGCCAGGTGCTCTGGCAGCGGCGCGACCACCGCCAGGATGCCGTCCGGTCGGAGCACCCGCGCGAACTCGGCCGCGTTCCGGGGCGCGAAGACGCAGGTCACCGCGTCCAGGCTCCCGTCGGGTACCGGCAGCGGCTGCCAGGTGTCGGCCACGACGGCGGCCACGTGGGGGTGCACCCGGGCCGCCCGGCGTGCCGCGGCCACCGAGATGTCCAGGGCCAGGCCCCGGCCGGGCAGCGCGTCCAGCAGCTGCCGCAGGTAGTAGCCGGTGCCGGCACCCACCTCCAGTACGTCCAGCCGGGGCAGTGGGGCGGTGCCGCGGACGGCGAGCAGCCCGTCCCGGACGGAGGCGGCGAGCCGGGCGGCGATCGGCGCGTAGTGCCCGGCGCCCAGGAAGCGCTCCCGGGCCGCGACCATGTCCGCGGTGTCGGCGTGCCGTGGCGGCCGGCCCTGCAGCAGGTTGAGGTAGCCCTGACGGGCCAGGTCGAAGGTGTGGCCGGCGGCGCAGCGGACGGCACCGGCGGCCGGGGTGAGGGGCAGCGTGCAGACCGGGCAGCGGAGCAGGTCGAGCAGCTCGAGGACGCTCACAACGTCCGCAGTGCGCCGCCCTCGACGGGCAGGACGCATCCGGTGAGGTACGACGCGGCCGGTGAGAGGGCGAAGGCGGCCACCCGGCCGAACTCCTCGGGCCGGCCGTAGCGACGCAGCGGGATCCCTGCCTCGGCGGCCGCCCGCGCGGCCGCCGGGTCACCACCGAGGGAGTCCAGGTGCTGCACCCGTTCGGTGTCGATCCGGCCCGGCATCAGCCCGAAGACACGGGTGCCCTCAGGCCCGAGCTCATCAGCCAGCTGCTTGACCAGCATCCCCAGACCGGGGCGGAGCCCGTTCGAGGCCGCGAGGCCGCCGACGGGCGACTTCACCGAGGTCGAGAGCACCCAGCCGATGGCCAGGTCCGCCGCGGTGCCGGCGTCGACCACCGCCCGCGTCAGCCGCAGCGCGGGCAGGAAGACCGACTCGAGAGCGCCCCGCCACTGCTCCTCCGTGGTGCCGAGGGCCGAGCCTGCCGGTGGTCCGCCGACGCTGACCAGGGCCCCGTCCAGCCGTCCGAACGCGTCCAGAGCGGTCTGGGCGGCGGTCGCTGCCGTGTCGGGCCCGGTGAGGTCGGCGGTCAGCGGCTGGACCCGGTCGTCACCGGGATCGAGCTCGGCCGCCACCTCGGCGAGGACGGCGGCCCGCCGGGCGACCACGACGACGCGGGCACCCTCGGCCACCAGGGCGGCCGCACTGGCCCGGCCGAGACCACCACTCGCGGCGGTGACCACGAAGACGCGGTCCCGCAGCCCCAGATCCATGACGTGATCCTGGCACATGCGCTCCCTCGGGCTGCCGGGCTGCCGGGCTCAGGGAGCGGCGGACACCGTGGGCTGCGGCACGACCGGCGCGGCGGCCGCCTCCTGCTCCGCACGCCGCGCGCGGATGTCGCCGCGGATGAACACCACGACGCCGGCCAAGCCGATGCCGGCGAACATGAACCACTGGACGGCGTACCAGAAGTGCGGGCCATCGGAGATCTCGGGCAGCACGATGGGGACGAAGCCGCCGGTCTGCGCCGGGTCGACGCTCAGCAGGCCCAGGTAGCCGTTGACCACCGGGTAGGGCAGCGTGGGGGCGATCGCGTCGGAGCTGATCAGCCGCATCTGGCCGTCGACCGGCCGGGTCGCGGAGCTCCGGCCCTTCTCGTTGCGGCGGACGTGACCGACCACGGTGACCTGGCCGGCGGGCGGCGCCGGAGCCGCGTCCGGGATCGCCTGACCCTGGTCGAGCTCCACGAAGCCGCGGTCGACGAGCACGTTGCCCGCCGGCGTCTGCAGCGGGGTCACCACCTCGTAGCCGTCGGCGCCGTCGTTGCTGCGGTAGCGCAGGACGAACTGGTGGGCGGCGTCGAAGGTGCCGGTGGCGCTGGCCCGCTGCCACTGGTCGGCGTCGACGATGGTGTGGGTGAAGACCCGGTCGAACGCCACCACCGGGTCCTGCTCGTTGGCGACGGTCGAGACGTTGCGCTGCTGCCGCTGGTGCAGTCGCCGCAGCTGCCAGTCGCCCAGGTTGACGAAGGCGGTGCCGAGGACGGCCACGAAGAGGATCAGACAGGTCCAGCGGACCCACAGGCGACGCACCAGGCCAGGCTAACCCTCGGCCCACCGAGCCGGTGGGCTCTCCAGCAGGGCGACGGTGGCGGCGGCGGTGGGGGCCAGCTCGGCCCCTCGGCCCACGGCGACGCCGGCCAGGAAGGTGGTCAGCGGGGCCGCGATCCGCTCCACCCCGTGGGCGGCGTCCCCGGCGAGCGCGAGCAGCGTCGCGACGGCCACGTCGTCGAGCGGGACGTCCTCGATCCCGAGCTCCTCCGCGACGGCGAGCAGCCAGCCCTGGAGGTCCATGCCAGGATGATGGCATGGGACGCGTCACCCGCCGGCACCCGGTCCTGCGGCTGGGGCCGGAGCTCGCCGTGCAGCGCAGCGACACCCTCGCCGTGGAGGAGCCGCTGGAGATCCGGCTCGACGGCGAGGCCTTCCTGGTGACCATGCGGACCCCGGGCGACGACGTCGACCTGGTGCACGGCCTGCTGCACAGCGAGGGGATCATCGCCACTGTCGAGGACGTCGTCGCGGCCCGGTACTGCGAGGGCGCGGGTCCGGACGGGCTGAACACCTACAACGTCCTCGACGTGGCGTTGGCCCCGAGCGCCACCCCTCCGTCGGTGGAGCAGCGCCGCCAGGTGGTCACCACGAGCGCCTGCGGGGTCTGCGGTACCACCAGCATCGACCAGGTCGTCCGCCAGTCCGGCCACCCCCTGGACGCCGGGTTACGGGTGTCGACCGACGTCATCTCCGCCGCCCCGGACCGGCTGCGCGAGCAGCAGAAGGCGTTCGCCAAGACCGGCGGCCTGCACGCCGCCGGGCTGATGACCGCCGACGGCGCCCTGCTAGCCGTCCGCGAGGACGTCGGCCGGCACAACGCCGTCGACAAGGTGGTGGGCTGGGCCCTCCGGCAGCGGATGCTGCCGCTCGGCCGGCTGGTGCTGGTCGTGTCCGGACGCGCCTCGTTCGAGCTCACCCAGAAGGCCGTGCTCGCCGGTCTGCCGATGATGGTCGCGGTGTCCGCCCCGAGCTCGCTGGCGGCCGAGCTGGCGACCGAGGCCGGGCTCACCCTGGTCGGCTTCGTCCGGGGCCAGACGATGAACGTCTACTCCCATCCCGGACGGGTGGCGACCCCGGTCGGCGTGGTGGCCGCGGCGCTCGGCTAGCCTCGGGACTCACGACGAGGAAGGGCGGCCCCACCATGGGCAAGGCGAGCGATTTCGGTCTGTTGGTCATCCGGCTTGGAGTGGGTGGCGCGTGCGTGGCCCACGGGGCGCAGAAGCTGTTCGGTGCGTTCGGCGGCGGGGGGATCAAGGGCACCGGAGCCTTCTTCGACTCCGCGGGCTTCGTCCCGGGCGAGCGCAACGCCCTGCTGGCCGGCCTCTGCGAGGCGGGCGGCGGCGCGCTGCTGGCGCTGGGACTGGCCGCCGGTCCGGCCGGGGCGGCGGTGGCCGGGAACATGATCGTGGCCAGCTCCACCCACGTCTCCAACGGCTTCTTCGCCATGGGCGGCGGCTACGAGCTACCCGCGACCTTCGGCCTGGTCGGAGCCGCGATCGCCGTCGGCGGGCCCGGTCGCTACTCCATCGACGCCCTCAGCGGGCACGCCCTGGACAAGCCGTGGATGCGCGGTGTGGCCCTCGCCTCCGCGGTGGCCGCCGCGTCCTACCTGATCGGCGAGCGCGCCAAGGTGCTGGCCGACCGGGCCGCGGCCGCGCCCCCCGAAGCCCCCGAGACGCCCGACGCGGCCTGAGCCCCCCGGCTCAGACCGCGCGTCCGCTCAGACGCCGGGACGCAGGGACGCCCCGTACACGGCGGCCTGGGTCCGACGCTGCATGCCCAGCTTGGTCAGCAGGATCGAGACATAGTTCTTCACCGTCTTCTCGGCGAGGAAGAGCTTGTCGCCGATCTGACGGTTGGTGTAGCCGTCGGTGATCAGGTCGAGGATCTCCCGTTCCCGCGGGGTGAGGGCATCCACCTTGGACACCTCCCGGATCGGGTTGCGCAGCCGGTCCAGCAGCTTCTGCGTGACGGCCGGGTCGATCAGCGAGCGACCCTCGGCCACCTGCCGGATACCGGCGACCAGGCTCGAGCCGCCGACCTCCTTCAGGAGGTAGCCCGAGGCGCCGGCCATGATCGCGGAGAACAGGGCCTCGTCGTCGTCGAACGACGTCAGGATCACGCACCGGATCTCGGGATGGCCGGAGCGGATCTCGCGGCAGACGTCGATGCCGCTGCCGTCGGGCAGCCGCCCGTCGAGCAGGGCCACGTCGGGACGCGACGTCGGGATCCGACGCAGCGCCTCGGCCGCGGTGCCCGCCTCGCCCACGACGGTGATGTTGGGTTCGGACTTCAGCAGGTCGACGAGACCACGCCGGACGAGCTCGTGGTCGTCCATCAGGAACACCCGGATGTCGTCGGGGCCGCTGACGGCCTCGTTCTCGCTCGTGGTCATAGGGGAATTGCCCATCGCAGTCTCAGACCGCCTTCTGGTTGGTTGTCGATGCTGAGCCGGCCCCCGTACCGCTCAGCCCGGCGACTCAGGTTGTCCAAGCCGCTTCGTCGTGTGCTCGCCTGGATCCCGACCCCGTTGTCGGCGACGGTGATCTCGAGCAGGTTGCCGTCGGTCTCGACCCGCACCTGCACGTGCGAGGCGTGGGCGTACTTGTTCACGTTGGTCAGGGATTCCCGGATCACGGCCTCGACGTCCCCGCCGAGCTCGGCGGTGGCCGGCAGGTCCAGCGGACCGTCCAGCTCCAGCGCGAGCTCGAGGTTGAGCGCCGGGGCCACCTCGTCCACGACCTCGAGGGCGACCTCCTGGAGGGTGCGCATGGTGGGAGTGGACGGCACCAGGCTGAAGATCGAGGACCGGATCTGCCGGACCGTCTCGTCGATGTCCTCGACGTTCTGCAGCAGCCGACGGCGTACCGGGTCCTCCATCGCGCGCTGGGCGGTGGCCTCCACGTTCAGCCCGATGGCGAAGAGCCGTTGCACCACGTGCTCGTTCAGCTCGCGAGCGATCTGGTCCCGCTGCTCCATCCCGCTCAGCCGCTGCTGGTCGGCGCGAGCCTCCACCAGCTGGACGGCCACGGCCACCTGGCCGGCGAAGGTCTCCGCCATGTCCAGCTCGGCCTGGGTGAACGGGGCGAGGCCCGGCCGCCGGATGGTCAGGATCGCGCCCTGACCACGCGCCTCACCCCGCAGCGGCAAGGTGAGCATCGGCCCCATCGGCACCAGCGAGCGCAGCTCGGCTTCGGGGCCGGAGTGCACCCGCTCCATGTCGTCGTGCAGACCGCGGCCGAGCTCCATCGCCCGCCAGGCGATGCTGTTGCCGGCCGGGAGCCGGAGGCCCAGCAGATCCCGGTCGCCCTGGCCCGCCGCAGCGACGACGGCCATGCCGGTCCCGCTCTCGTCGGGAACCACCAGGGCCACCGTGTCCGCTGCGAGCAGCTGGTGGACGATCTTCACGGTCCGGTCCAGCACGGTCAGCGCGTCCTGCTCGCTGCCCAGCAGGTCCTGGCTGAGATGGGCTGCGGCCCGCAGCCACTCCTGGCGGCGGCGGGACTCCTCGTACAGCTGGGCGTTCCCGATCGCGATGCTCGCGGTGGACACCAGAGCCTCGGCGAGCTCCTGGTCGGCGGCGTTGAAGGGGCGGCCCGCGATCTGGTCGGTGAGGTAGAGGACGGCATACAGGCTGTCCCGGCCGAAGATCGGCACGCCGAGGAAGCTCGTCATCGGCGGGTGTCCTTCGGGCAGCCCGCACGAGCTGGGGTCGGCGCCGATGTTGCCGAGCCGGGTGGTCCGAGGGTTCTCGATCATCATGCCCAGCACTCCGCGGCCCTTCGGCAGCTCGCCGATGCCGGCGGCCGTCGCGGCGTCCAGCCCGCTGTGCAGGAACTTGTCGAAGTGGCCGTCGGCCCCGACCACGCCCAGGGCGGCGAACCGGGCGCCGACGACCTCGCGGGAGACGTCGACGATCCGCTGCAGCAGGGTGTCGAGCACCAGCTCGCCGACGATCAGGCCGTAGGCCTCGTGAAAGCGCCGCAGTCGGTGGTGGGAGTCGGCCACCTCGGAGGCATGCTCCACCAGCTGCTCGATCAACGTCTCGATCGGCAGGTGCGGCAAGTCTGGCTGGCCCCCGTCAGCGAGCATGCCGATGCGCGGAAAGCCATCGGGGGAACTCATCCTGCGCCCGAGAGTATGACGGAAACGGCTTCGCCGCTAATCAATGCGCCGATGGGAGTCGATTGTTCCCGCATCGAAACGAGTCGTGAGCGCGTTCGCCGGGCGAGGAGGTGATTCGCGCATCTCGACGACGAAGTCGTGCAAACCGCGTGTCCTCCACGCACACGACTCCGGCACCGAGGGAATTCCTCGGTGCCGGAGCGTGGTGTCGAAAGTCGGTGTTGACTCCCGGGTCCTGGTGGGTGACCCGGCCGGGTGCTCAGCCCACCGAGGTGCGGCTCCAGGCTCCGAGGTTCTTGGCCCCGGTCGGCTGGCCGGTCTTGGTGGCCAGGTCGGCCGTGAGCCCCAGGGCCACGGTGGACGCCTTGGCGGCGATCGTGCTCTTCGGGGCGTAGGCCCCGTCGACCGGGCTGGTCATCAGCGGGTTGATGCTGGTCGACTCCTGGCCGGTGGTGCCGCGGAAGTCGTCGAGGAGGACGAAGGCGTAGGGCTGAGCGCTCTTGCGGGCCCAGACCGCGGCGGAGTTCGGGACCCCGAGGGCCGGCTGGGAGTAGACGTTGCCGTTGGAGGCGATGTTGAGGTTCGAGGCGTCGAAGGCCAGCTCGTAGGACTCGACGGCGAGGACGGCGGTGGCGTCGGGGCCGGCGGCCATGATGTTGTTCACGACGGTGCTGCCGCCGATCACCCAGGGCATCGTCAGGTCGGGCTGCGACCGGCGGGGGTCGTGGCCGGCGACGTTCAGCTGCTGGATCCGGCGGGAGTCCTGAGCCATGGCCACGGCGCGACGGTTGTTGACGATGGTGTTGTTCCAGATGTTGACCTTGTCGCTGTCGGCGATCATCACACCGTCGTAGGCGTTGTTGGCGACGATGTTGTTCACGATGGTGGCGGTCGAGGAGATCTCGATGAAGATCCCGTAGCGGCTGCCGTCCATGATCTCGTTGTTGGCGACCGTGATGTTGTAGGCGGACTCGTCAGCCCAGAACGAGTTGCCGGTGGTACGCAGGATCTCGCTGTTCTTGAAGGTCACGGTCCGGGTGGTGGTGACCTTGATACCGCCGGCCGAGGGACCCGGGTTGAAGTGCTCGTCGTTGCTGTCGGTGACCGAGACGTTGTCGAGGACCAGGTTGTCGGCCTTGCTGGCCTGGATGCCGATCTGGCCGCTGCCGTCGACGGTCGTGTTCTTGATGGTGGAGTTCGGCTTGTAGATCCCGACTCCGCCGGTGGCGCTGTCGAGGATCGTCATGTTGTCGAGGGTCTGGTTCTCGTAGTAGGAGGTGACCGCACCCTGCTGCCAGACCGAGTCGGCGAAGCGACGGATGCCGAAGCCGCGGAGAACCGTGCCGGGCGCCCGGAGCGAGAAGGCCCACTGCAGGTCGGAGGCGACCACCGTCTTGGTGCCCGGGTCGCTCCCCAGGTAGAGCTTGGAGCTGGCGGTGTCGACGTAGAAGCTGCCGGCGACGAGCTTGGCGAGGCTGGCGACCTCCTTCTGCTCCACGTTGTTCACCCAGATCATGTCGGGGTGGGCGGCCATCGGGTAGTCCGGGTTGACGAACTGCCAGCCGGCGGCGGTGCCGTCCGGGGCTCCCTGGGTGTAGGTCGGGCTGGAGTCGAGCTTGAGGTCGTAGGGGGCGGCGAAGGCGCCGCCGACCGCGGTGAAGCCGCTGACGGGCTTGGTGCCGTCGAACCAGACCGCCTCGTTGGGGTAGGGCTGGATGGTGGCCGCGTGGTTCGGGGGCACGATGACCTGCTCGTGGTAGGTGCCGCCCCGCAGCACGATCGTCTGCCCGTTGGTGTTCTTGCTGAGCGCCTTGGTGAGGGTCTTGTAGGGGCTGGTCAGGCTGCCGTTGCCGGTGTCGCTGCCCGAGGGGGAGACGAAGAGGGCGTTGGACGGCACCGGGTAGGTGGCGCTGCCGACCGGGTCGGCGCCGTGCTTGACGTTCAGGGTGGCGCCGGTGTCGGTGTCGGAGCCCGAGCCCGGGTCGACCGGGGCCGGGGTGACGTCGGTGACGGTGAAGTTCTGCGTGGCGACGTCGACGGTGGTGCTGGCCGGGCCGTTGTAGGTCATCAGGCCGGTGTAGCCCGGCTTGGTGACGGCCGTGGCCGCGCTGTCGAGGGTGGTGACCTGCCAGGCCGGCTCGGTGCCGCCGGCGACGTAGACCTTGGCCTTGACCACGACCGGGGCCTCACCCACCGTGGAGAGCTTCATCGTGAGCTTCTGGCCGACGACGACGGGGACGTCGATGACCGGGCCGCGGAGGAAGACGACCTTGCCGGCGTCGTTGCGCATGATCTCCAGGTAGAGCTTGCCGGCCCCGTCGACGCGGATCCGGCTCTGGTAGGAGGAGCCGTCGGCCTGCTTGCGGGACTCGATCGTGTACTGGAAGTCCTTGATGGAGGGGAGCGTGAAGTCCGCACGGACCTCGGCGTCCTCGGCGGAGACGGTGCTCTGGTAGGCGCGGAAGCTGAGACCGGGAGCGAGCTTGCTGACCTTGGCCTCGCTGTTGCCGACCGAGGTGGTCGAGTACTTCGTCAGGTTGTCCCAGGCGCCGCCCGTGCTCGCCGTGCCCCAGCCGGAGGCGACGGTGCGGTCGAAGCCGTCGACCACCACGGCGGTGTCCGCGGCGGCGTTCGTCGGGATCATGAGCGGCGCGGCGCCGGCAGCCAGGGCCAGGGCGGCGGTGAGGAGGATCTTGGCGGAGCGGCGGAACGCGGTCATGGTGGCCTTCTCGGGGGAGGTGGTGGTCTCAGAGGCGGAGGCGGAGGCGGAGGCGGGGGCGGGGGCGGTGACGGCGGTGGTGGCGGTGACAGACATGGCGGACTCCTGGGTCTGGGCGTGCGGCAGCACTTCGAGGGGGGTGTTCGGTGCGGCCGGCTGTGGCCTGGGGAGCGGCGCCTCGTGGGGCGCTGGAAGCTGATACCTCAATACTGTCGAGACGGCGGCCTGCCGCTCAGGGGACAAAGAACCGTCCCCGGTCGTCTTAGGTCCTGTTCTGGTCGGGCCCTCCGGGACCCGAGGTCCCGGGACTTACGGGACCGGGCGGGCCGAGGGTCCCGGGACCTTCGCGCCCCGGACGGCCGGGACCGGTCCGGGTCCTCGGGCGACGCGGGCCACTAGACTGACGCGGTGACGACCGAGCTGGGGATGCCTGTCCTGCGGCCGCTCCCTACTCAGGGCGCGGGGCGGCTGGCCGACCGCTACGGCCGGGTCGCGACCGACCTCAGGCTCTCCCTGACCGATCGGTGCAACCTCCGCTGCACGTACTGCATGCCCGCGGAGGGTCTGGACTGGATGCCCTCGGCGCAGCTGCTGAGCGACGAGGAGGTCGTCCGGCTCGTCCGGGTCGGGGTGGAACGCCTGGGCATCACCACGGTCCGGTTGACGGGCGGGGAACCGTTGCTGCGGCGCAACCTGGAAGGTCTCGTCGCCGCCCTCGCCGGGCTCGAACCCAGGCCGGTGCTCGCCCTGACCACCAACGGCATCGGGCTGGCCGGCCGGGCTGAGGGACTGGCGGCGGCCGGCCTGGACCGCATCAACATCTCCCTGGACACGTTGGAGGACGACACCTTCGCGCGGCTGACCCGCCGTCGGCGACTGGCCGACGTGCTGGCCGGGGTCCGCGCCGCCCGGAGCGCCGGGCTGAACCCGGTCAAGATCAACACCGTCCTGATGCGCGGGGTCAACGACCACGAAGCCGTGTCCCTGCTGGAATGGGCGATGGCCGAGGGCGTCCAGCTGCGCTTCATCGAGCAGATGCCGCTGGACGCCCAGCACGCCTGGCAGCGCCAGACCATGGTCGCCGCCGCGGAGATCTGGGCCCGGCTCGACGCCCGGCACCCGCTCGTGGAGGACCCCGCAGACGCGCTGGCCCGCGGCAGTGCTCCTGCCGAGCTCTTCCGGGTCGCTGGGACGACCCACACCGTGGGCATCATCGCCGCGGTGTCCAAGCCCTTCTGCGGCAGCTGCGACCGGGTACGGCTGACCGCGGACGGGCAGATCCGCACCTGCCTGTTCTCCCGGTCCGAGACCGACCTGCGGTCTGCCCTGCGGTCCGGGGTCGAGGACGCCGAGCTCGCCGGAATCTGGATCGCGGCGATCACGGGCAAGCAGGCGGGCCACGGGATCGACGACCCCTCGTTCCTGCAGCCCGACCGCCCGATGTCGGCGATCGGTGGCTGACATATCCGCATCAGCCCCGGGTATGCTCAGCTGGTGCGCACGACGATCCGGTTGCCTGACGACCTCTACGGGCAGGTGCGCCACCGCGCCCTGGAGACCTCCACCACCGTGACCTCGGTCATCGAGAACGCCCTGCGGGCCGCGCTGGCCCACCCGGAGAGCCCCGGGCAGACCTTCGTCGTCGAGCCCTTCGCGGGTAACGGCACCCAGCCTGGGATCGACCTGACCGGCTCGGCCGCGCTGCTCGAGGCGATGGAGGGCTGACCGATCTGGATGCCGGACGTGAACGTCCTGGTCGCGGCCTACCGGTCAGACGCGCCGCAGCACGAGCAGGCACGCTCGTGGCTGGAGGAGGCCGTCAACGCAGGTGAACCGGTGGGGCTGAGCGACGCGGTCGTGACCGGGTACGTCCGCGTGGTGACCCATCCGCGGGTCTTCGACCAGCCGACGCCCCTGGCCACCGCGCTCGGTCACGTACGGACCCTGCTCGGCTCCGCCGGCACCCTCCGGGTCCTGCCCGGACGGCGGCACTGGGAGGTGGTCGAGGAGCTGTGCACCGCCGGCGACGCCCGCGGCAACCTCGTGGCCGACGCCGCCCACGCCGCCACCGCGCTGGAGGCCGGTGCCACCTGGGTGACCTTCGACCGGGACTTCGCGCGCTTCCCCGGGCTCAGCTGGCGGAGCCCGTAGGCGGCCCGGCCCGAGCGGTCAGAGCGGCAGCGTGTCGCGCAGGAAGGCGCGGCTCGAGAGGAAGGCGCCGAGGGAGTCCCGGTGCTGGTCGCAGGCCAGCCAGTGCTTACGCCGGTCGGGGGTGTGGATCTTCGGGTTCTGCCACTGCAGGTCGGTGGTCGCCTCGGCGCGGCAGCCCTTGGCCGAGCAGATGAGCCCGTCGGGCCCCACCGGCAACGGGTCGACGCCGCGCAGCTCAGGCAACCCGACCCTCGGGCTCGTCCTCGACCACGCCGTCCTCGACCACCGTGCCCTCGACCACCGTGCCCTCGACCACCGTGCCCTCGACCACCGTGCCGGGAGCGAGGTCCACCGGGGCGCCGGCGGTGAGCTGCGGCGCGTCGGCCGGAGCGCCGCGTTCGAACGGGGAGGCGTTGCTGCGCTGGTCGGCCTGGTTGGCCAGCACGACCGCGATGTAGGGCAGGAACACCGCGCAGGCCAGCAGCACCCACCGCAGCCAACCGTGCACGAACAGCATGCTGAGGAAGCAGGCCATCCGGAACGCCATGGTGATCGTGTAGCGCCGGATGCGGCCGTTCATCTCCTCGCTGGTGGACGATCGGGCGTTGGTGATCACCACCGGGGCGGTCCGCTGCGGCTGCGGACCGGGGCTGTCGCGGCCTCGTGGAGCAGGCTCCGGGCCGCGCGTCGGGTCTACCACCGCGCCAGGGTACGCCTGCACACCAGACTCACAGGGGACCACTAGCGTGAGGTCCGTGACGACCGAAACAGCCCCCGTCGACGCGGCTGAGGCCGCTCCGCCATCCGCGACCCCGCGTACCGTCCTGGTCACCGGCGGCAGCAAGGGGATCGGTGCCGGCATCGCCGTCCGCCTGGCCCGGTCCGGCCACCGGGTGGCGGCCACCTACCGCAGCGGGTCCGTGCCCGACGGCGTGCTCGGGGTGCGCTGCGACGTCACCGACGCCGGGCAGGTGGACGCGGCGTTCACCGAGGTCGAGGCCGCCCTCGGCCCCGTCGAGGTGCTGGTGGCCAACGCCGGGATCACCCGGGACACCCTGGTCATGCGGATGTCGGAGGAGGACTGGGATGCCGTGCTGGCCACCAACCTGAGCGGCGCCTTCCGGGTGGCGAAGCGGGCGGTCCGGCCGATGGTCCGGCAGCGTTTCGGCCGGCTCGTCTTCATCTCCTCCGTGGTCGGGCAGCTCGGCTCCGCCGGGCAGGTCAACTACGCGGCGTCCAAGGCCGGTCTGGTCGGGATGGCACGCTCGCTGGCCCGGGAGCTGGGCTCGCGCGGGATCACCGCCAACGTGCTGGCGCCTGGGTTCATCGAGACCGACATGACGGCGGGGCTGCCGGCGGAGACCGTCACGTCCTACGCGGCCTCGATCCCGCTCGGCCGGCTCGGTGCGGTCGACGACGTCGCCGCGGCCGTGGAGTTTCTCGCCTCCGACGCGGCCGGCTACATCACCGGGGCGCTGCTCCCGGTCGACGGCGGGCTGGGCATGGGACACTGACCGGCGCCCGAGCGCCGTCACACCCCGACCTTGACCGATCCCTTCACCCCAGAACTACGCCCAGGAGCAGCCGTGGGAATCCTCGAAGGCAAGACCATCCTCGTCGCCGGGGTCACCCTCGACACCTCGATCGCGTTCCACGTGGCCCGGGTCGCCCAGGCCGAAGGCGCCACGGTGGTGGTGTCGAACTTCGGTCGCGCGATGAGCCTGACCGGACGGGTGATCAAGAAGCTCGACCCGGTTCCGCCGCTGCTGGAGGTCGACGTCACCAACGCCGACCACCTCGCCGGCCTCGCCGGCGCGCTCGGTGAGCACGTGGACCACCTCGACGGCCTGGTGCACTCCCTCGCCTTCGCCAACCCTGAGACCGCACTGGGCGGCAAGTTCCTCTCCACCCCGTGGGCGGACGTGGCCACCGCACTGCAGGTCTCGGCCTACTCCCTCGCCTCGCTGACGATGGCGTGTCGGCCACTGCTCACCACACCCTCATCGGTGGTCGGGCTGACCTTCGACGCGCAGGTGTCCTGGCCGGTGTACGACTGGATGGGTGTCTCCAAGTCGGCGCTGGAGAGCACCAGCCGCTACCTGGCCCGCTACCTCGGGCCGGAGGGTGTGCGGGTGAACCTGGTGGCCGCCGGGCCGCTGGAGACCCTGGCCAAGCGGGCCATCGGCGGTGCGGACACGTTCAACGAGGTCTGGGGGACCCGCGCGCCGCTGGGCTGGGACCCGCGTGACATGGACCCGACGGCCCGGGCCGTCGTCGCGCTGCTCAGCGACTGGTTCCCCAAGACCACGGGCGAGATGCTGCACGTCGACGGCGGCCTGCACTCCACGGGCGCCTGAGCCGGTGACGGCGGAGCCGCCGGCCGGGGCCGCACCCGGCGCGCTGGTCGAGCTCCGGCTGCTGACCGGTCCGAACATCTACTTCCCCCGTCCCGCCGTGAAGCTGACGCTGGACGTCGGTGCCCTGCTCGCGCTGCCCGCCGAGCCGGCGCAGGTACTGGCCGCGGGTCTCGGGCTGGACGCTGCGCGGCCCGGAGCGCCGGGCTCGGCGTTCCGGCAGCGGTTCGCCGCCCGCTGGGTGGGCCGGCTGGTCCGTCGGCTGGCCGCCGCCGCCGGGGTCTCCCGGCTCGCGGTCCGCTCCCGGCCGGGCAGCTCGACCACCGAGCTGGTCGTGGCCTTCCCGTGGCGGAGCTCCGGCCGGGCCGAAGCGCTGGGGGAGTCGGTCGCCCAGGTGCTGGACGCCCTCGCCTCTCGGCCCGAGGATCTCGGGGGTGCCCTGGGTGCGGCGGTGGCGGCGGCCGGAGACCGGGTCCGGACCGCCCCGCGCGGCCGTGCACCGGCGCTGCTGCGGCCGAGCGTGCCGGTGGCCGCGGTCACCGGCACCAACGGCAAGACCACCACCTCCCGGATGCTGGGCCACGTCGCCCGTCGGGCGGGCCGGCTGGTGGGCTGGTCCTCGACCGACGGCGTCTACCTGGACGGCGAGCTGGTCGAGGCGGGGGACTACTCCGGTCCGAGCGGCGCCGCCCAGGTGCTGCGGCACCCCGGGGTCCAGCTGGCGGTCACCGAGACGGCCCGCGGCGGGATCCTTCGGCGAGGGGTCGGGGTGGCCTGGAACGACGTCTCGGTGGTGACGAACATCAGCGCCGACCACCTGGGTCAGGACGGCATCGACACCCTCGACCAGCTGGCCGAGGTCAAGGCGGTGATCACCCGGATCACCAAACCCACCGGCTGGTGCGTGCTCAACGCCGACGACCCGCGGACCTTCGCCATGCGGCTCAGCACGCCGGCCCAGATCTGGGTCTTCACCCGCGCCCCGGACTCACCTTCTGGACGGACGGTGCTGGACGCAGGCGGCCGCGTCACCACGGTGCTGGACGGCTGGGTCACGGTGCTGCGGCCGGGCGCCGACCCGCTGGCCGTCGTCGAGGTGGTCGACGTGCCGATGACCCTGGCCGGCCTGAGCCGGGTGAACGTCGAGAACGTGCTGGCCGTCACCTCGGCCGCCCTCGCCCTCGGCTTCACCGCCGCCGAGGTGGCCGAGGGCCTGACCTCGTTCCTGCCGGGTGAGGACAACCCCGGACGGATGAACGTCTGGACGCTGCCGGTTCCGGGTGCTGCGGGCTCGTCGGGCTCGGTCGCTCCGTCCGGCACGGTCAGCGTGGCGATTGACCTGGCCCACAACGAGGCGGGGCTCGAGGCGTTGCTCGAGGTGCTGCACGGCATCCGGCCGCCCGGCCGGCGGGTGCTGATCGGCGTCGGTACGGCCGGCGACCGGGGCGACGACGTCTTCGTCCGGCTGGGCGAGCTGGCGGCGGTCGGGGCGGACGTGGTCGAGGTCGCCCGGAAGAGCGCCTACCTTCGTGGCCGTCCGCCCGAGCAGATGGGCGCCCTGCTGAGCGAGGGCGCCGCGCACGCCGGCCTGGGCCCCCTGGCTGAGCACCCCGACGAGCTCAGCTGCCTGCGGTCGCTGGTGGGTCAGGCCCGTCCCGGCGATGTGCTGGCCCTGATGACCCACCAGGACCGGGAAGCGGTCGACGCGTGGCTGCTGGCGGCCGGCGGCACCCGAAACGACGCCGCCACGCTGCGGGCCAAGGTCCGGGCCGCCGCCGCTCTCTGAGCCGAGCGCCGTTCCCTGAGCCTGGACGGAGGAGCTCAGCGCTCGTCGACAGCCCAGGGAACGGAGAGCTCAGGCTCCCGAGGCGCCGCCCTCGAGCTGCTCCTCGGGGTCGGAGGTCTCGTCCAGGACGTCGTCCAGGGCCTCGCGGACGGCCTGGCGGGTGGCCAGGCGCACCGAGGCCGCCTGCTGCAGGTCCGCGTTGTCGGCCTCGGCCAGGCGCTTGCGCTCGGTCCGCTCGGCCGCCAGGGCCTGGTCGCGGGCGTAGCGGATCCGTTCGAAGATCTCCATCAGCTGTCCTCTTTCCGTCGGGTGTGTCGATCGTGCGTCAGTCCCCTTACCCAGGTTTGACCGCGCTCAGATGCGGATAGGCCTACTGCTCAGAGGCCCAGCGACACCCCAAGTCAGCGCTCGGGTCTGACGGCGGCGTCGTTTACGCTGTAAAGGCTCGGCAGGACCTCCTGCACGGGCCGGGTGGTCCCAGCTAGGAAGATGAACGCATGACACAAGCAGCCACACAGACCGAGAAGAAGGCGTCGGGGGTTCCCGGCGGCGAGGCGGAGAAGCCGACCCAGGTGCCCGCGAAGGGCTGGCTGCAGATCGCCAAGCGCGGCTGGGCCGAGGCCAAGGCCGACAACGTACCGTTGATGGCTGCGGGCATGGCCTACTACGCCTTCCTGGCGATCTTTCCCGCGCTGATCGCGGCGGTGCTGCTCTACGGGCTGTTCGCCGACCCGGCGACCATCACCCAGCAGATCGACAGCCTCGGGTCGGCGTTGCCCGGTCCGGTCAAGGACCTCATCACCCAGCAGCTGACGATGGCCTCCGGCAGCGGCAAGGCCGGGTTGGGCGCCATCGTCGCCATCCTGCTGGCGCTGTTCAGCGCCTCGGGCGGGATGGGCAACCTGATGACGGCCATCAACACCGCCTACGACGAGGAGGAGACCCGCGGCTTCATCAAGAAGCGGGCCATCGCCCTCGCGCTCACCCTCGGGGCGATCGTCTTCCTGCTGCTCGTCATCGCCCTGGTAGCGGTGCTGCCGGCTGTGCTCGGCTTCCTCGGCACCAGTACCGCCGTCACGATCCTGGTCCAAGTCGTCCGCTGGGTGCTGATCGTCGCGGTGATCACCGTCGCCCTGGCCGTGCTCTACCGTGTGGCGCCCGACCGGGACGCCCCGAAGATGCGCTGGGTCTCGGTCGGCGCCGGCATCGCGACCCTGCTGTGGATCATCGCCTCGGTCGGCTTCTCGCTCTACGTCTCCCAGTTCGGCAGCAGCGGCTACGCCAAGACCTACGGCGCCCTCGCGGGCATCGTGATTCTGCTGCTGTGGCTGTTCATCACCTCCTACGCGATCCTGCTCGGTGCCGAGATCAACGCCGAGTCCGAGCAGCAGACGATCGCCGACACCACCAAGGGCCCCGCCCAGCCCGTCGGGCAGCGGGACGCCGTCAAGGCTGACAGCGTGCCGGAGCCCGAGGACGGGTCCGGCGCCGAGCAGAAGACCAAGCACTGAACCCGAGCCACGACACAGACGCCTGAGCACGAGCTGCGGCGCTGCCGAAGGAGCACTCCCATGACCTCGACCTCCGAACCCACCACGGGCGCCACCGCGCTGGGCTCCGCCAACTCGACCGTCCAGCCGTCGCTGGGTGAGCTCGTCGGCTCGATCTCCACCGACCTGACCCGGCTCGTCCGCGACGAGATGCGGCTGGCCCAGGCCGAGGTCGCCGACAAGGCCAAGAAGGCCGGTGTCGGTGTCGGCGCCTTCGGTGCCGCCGGCGTGCTGGCGCTGTACGGCATCGGCGTCCTGCTGGCCGCCGCGGTACTCGCCCTGGCCCTCGTGCTGCCGGGCTGGCTGGCCGCGCTGATCGTCGGTGTCGTCGTGCTGCTGGTGGCGGGGGTGGCCGCCCTGGTAGGAAAGAAGAAGGTGAACGAGGCAGCGCCGCCCGTGCCCACCCGTACCGTGGCGAGCGTCAAGACCGACGTGGCCGAGATCAAGGAGTCGATCCACCGATGACCGAACACGTCACCCCGCCCCCGGGCGCCGACGCCACCCCCGAGGAGCTGGAGGCCGACCTGGCCGCCACCCGTGCCCGGATCGTCGGCAACGTCGACGCCCTGGCGGAGAAGGTCGACGTCAAGGCCCAGGCCCAGCACAAGGTCGACGACGTCAAGGCCCAGGCCGCCGCCAAGGTGTCGGAGGTGAAGGCGACCGCTCAGGAGAAGGTCGCCGGGGCCCAGGAGAAGGTCGCCGGCGCGCAGGCCAAGGTCACCGCGACCACCCAGGAGCAGGTGGTCGAGCGGGTCAAGGCGCTGCCGCGTCCGGCGCAGCTGGGGCTGGCCGCCGCGCCGGTGCTGCTGGTCGTGCTGTGGCTGGTGCAGCGGGCGAGGAAGTCGTGAGCAACAAGACGGCGCAGCTCGCCTACCGTCCGGTCGGGCTGCTGACCGGCCTGGCCGCCGGGTCGATCGCCGGCGCGCTCTTCAAGCAGATTTGGAAGCGGGTTGCCGACGAGGAGGACGCGCCCGACGCCCTGCAGTCGGAGTACTCCCTGGGCAGCGTGCTGCTGGCGGCGTGCATCCAGGGTGCGATCTTCGCCGTGGTCAAGGCCCTGATCGACCGCGCCGGAGCCAAGGGCTTCGAGCGGCTGACCGGGGAGTGGCCCGGTAGCTGAGGCTCGCCCAGCGCGCCAACCCCAGGGCGCGCCCCAGCACTCAGCCGTCCTCGCACCCTCTCCCGGGCCGAATGGGGACGGTCACTTCACAGCCCTCCGGAACTCGTTGCGCCCTCTGCACAGGGCGCAACGAGGTCCGCGGGCCTGTGAAGTGACCGTCAGATCCGCCCTCCGGGTGGGGGTGGGCCGGGCGAAGGCAGCGCGTCAGGGCGCCGGGGGGACGAAGTCGGGATCGGCCACAGCGTAGCCGGTCCCCTCGCTCTCGCGGTTGACTCCGGGCTGGGCCTGGCGTCCGTAGGACTCGAGCTCGGCCATCACCGCGGCGTGCCGGTCAACGCAGATGATGATCAGGTCGCCCGAGTTGGAGCGCGCGATGGCGTGCCGGGTGGCGTCGATCTCGTCCAGCACCGTCTCCAGCTGGCGGCAGCGCGCCCCCTCGGCCATCGCGGTCCGGGCACCCTCGGTCACCAGACCGGCGACCTCACCGCGGGTCCGCCCCCGTAGCGCGTCGTCCTCGCGGACCACCACCACGTCGAAGTGCTGGGCCGCGATGTGCCCGAGCTCGCGCATGTCGTCGTCGCGGCGGTCGCCGGCGGTCGAGATCACACCGATCCGGGTGACCCGCCCGAGGTCGCTGGCCGCGGCCAGCTGGTCGGCGGTCTTGTCCACGAAGTCGCCCAGCATCCGCATCCCGGGTGCGTTGTGGCAGTAGTCGACGATGACGGTCCGACCCTCCACCGTCACCTCGTTCAGCCGGCCGGGGGAGAGGTAGTAGCTGGTCGAGAAGGTGCGCAGCCCCTGCCGGATGTCGTGCAGCGAGGCGCCGGCGGCGAACGCGGCGGCCGCCGCGGCCATGGCGTTCTGCACGTTCATGGTGGCCCGGCCGCCGAAGGTGGCCGGCAGCAGGTGCGTCCAGGCCAGCTGCATCTTCCGCTGGCCCTCCAGGACGACGATCATGTCGCCGAGGTCGCTGTGCTCCAGGACCACCGCCCGTCCGCCGCGGCGGCAGTGGTCGTCGACCGACTCGCGGATCTCACTGCCCGGCTCCGCCAGGGTGAACCAGACCACCCGGCCGGAACACTTGCGACGCATCGCCCGTACCAACGGGTCGTCGGCGTTGAGGACCGCAAAGCCGTTCCGTGGCACCGCCTCGACGACCACGGCCTTGACGTCGGCCAGCTGCTCCACGGTGTCGATGCCGCGCAGGCCGAGGTGGTCGGGCTGCACGTTGAGCACCACGCCGACGTCGTTCCGCTCGTACCCGAGGCCCTCGCGCAGGATGCCGCCGCGGGCGACCTCGAAGACGGCGAAGTCGACGCGCGGGTTCTGCAGCACCATCTTGGCCGAGCGGGGTCCGGACGCGTCGGAGCGGATCAGCAGCCGCTCGTCGACCACCACGCCGTCGGTGGAGGTCATCCCGACCTTGCGCCCGATGCCCTTGAAGATGTGCGCGATCATCCGCGACGTCGTGGTCTTGCCGTTGGTCCCGGTGACGGCGATGATCGGGATCCGGCTGGGCGTGCCCGGCGGGAACAGCATGTCGATCACCGGTTTGGCCACGTACTGCGGGTCGCCCTCGGTCGGGTGGGTGTGCATCCGGAAGCCGGGCGCGGCGTTGACCTCGCAGATCGCGCCGCCGGTCTCGCGGACCGGCTGGGTGATGTCGGGGGCGATGAAGTCGATGCCCGCGATGTCCAGCCCCACCACGCGAGCCGCCTCCTCGGCGATCTCCACGTTCTCTGGGTGCGCCTCGAAGGTGCGGTCGATCGAGATGCCGCCGGTCGACATGTTGCCGGTCAGCGTCAGCTGCACGGTCTGGCCGGCGGCGGGGACCTCGTCCATGGCCAGACCCTGCTCGGCGACCAGGGCCACCGCCGCGTCGTCCACCGTGATCCGGGTCAGCACCTTCTCGTGGCCGACGCCGCGGCGGGGGTCGGCGTTGGTCCGCTCGACCAGCTCGGTGACCGTCGAGCTCCCGTCGCCGACGACGTGGGCCGGTACCCGCTCGGCGATCGCGGCGATCCTGCCGCCGATGACCAGGCACCGGTAGTCGCGGCCGGTGATGAAGCTCTCCACCATCACCCAGCCGCCGCGGGACTCCTCGTACGCGACCGCGAATGCCGCCCGCACCTCGTCCTCGTCGGCCAGGTCGAGCATCACCCCACGGCCGTGGTTCCCGTCGAGCGGTTTGAGCACGACGGGAAAGCCGGTGCGGCTGGCCAGCCGGACCGCATCCTCCACCGTGCGGACGGCCTTGGAGCGAGGCACCGGCAGGCCAGCGGCGGCCAGCAGGGTGAGGGTGAGCTCCTTGTTGCCGGCGATGTCCACGGCCACCGACGGCGTCTTCGAGGTCATCGTGGCCCGGATCCGCTGGGCGTGCACGCCCTGGCCCAGCTGCACGAGCGAGGAGGTGTTCAGCCGGATCCAGGGGATGTCCCGGCTCACCGCCTCGTCCACGATGGCCTGGGTCGACGGACCGAACGCGGTCCGCTCCCCTCTGACGATGAAGCTCTCGAGCTCGGCCGCGAAGTCGAACGCCGGGTCGGGGGCGACCAGGTCGTTGACCAGGGCGACGGCCAGCTCGCCCGCCGCCAGCCCCACCGACTCGTCGTAGTAGGCGTAGATGAGGTTGTAGCGGCCGCGCTCGCCCTTCACCTGACGGGTCTTGCCCCGGCGCATGTCGTGGCCGACCGCCTGCTGCAGCTGCAGCGCGACGTGCTCGGCCACGTGTCCCAGCCAGGTGCCCTCGTGCAGCCGCTCGACGAAGCCGCCGCGCCTGCCCCGGCTGCAGCTGTGCGCCGCGAGCCCGGGCAGCCGCTCGACCAGCGCGTCGGCGAAGCCGGGCAGCAGGTTGGTCGGGAAGTCTTCGAGCACCCCGAGGTCGACGACGAGGTGGATCGCCTTCTCGTAGTGCCAGACGTTCGGTCCCCGGTAGACCCGGCTGGAGAGGATGCGGAGGTCGGGCTGCGGGGCGGGGCTGGCGGGGTCGCTCACGTGGGTCTCCTCCGAGGTCGGCTGCGCTGATCCTTTCACTTCCGACGCCCCGCCCGGACCGGCGGCTCTCGACATGTGACTATATGGTCACCTATAGTGGCCGCGTGCTCGAGCTGACGGGAACGAGGCAGTCGCCGGGCGACGACGCCGTCTTCCGGGCTCTGGCCGACCCGACCCGTCGTTCGGTGCTCGACGCCCTCTTCGCCGTCGACGGCCAGACGCTCGCCGAGCTGTGTGCGGTGGCCCCGCAGCTGAGCCGCTACGGCGTGATGAAGCACCTCCGGGTGCTCGAGGAGGCCGGACTGCTCACGCGGGTGAGCGCCGGCCGCAGCACCCGGCACCACCTCAACCCCGTCCCCATCGCCCAGATCGCCGAACGCTGGATCGACAAGTACGCCGCTCCGTACGCGAGTGCCCTGCTCGACCTCCGCCGCCAGCTCGACCGACCCGACCCACCCGAACCACCGCCAGACCAGGAGAACCCATGAGCCTCACCGCGCACGTCTACCAGATCTACCTCGCTGCCTCGCCCGAGCAGGTCTGGACGGCGATCACCGACTCGGAGTGGACCCGCCGCTGGTTCCACGGCACCGCATTCGCCGCGCCTCCGGAGCAGGGCCAGACGTACCGGGCCCTCCTGCCGGACGGCAGCCCAGCCGTCGAGGGCGTGGTGGTGGAGCTCCAGCCACCGGCCCCAGGAGTGCCGGGACGATTCGTCCAGACCTGGCACGTCTGCTACGACGAGGACCTGGCCGCCGAGCCGCCCGGACGGGTGGAGTGGACCGTCGAGGAGGCCGGGGACCACCTGACCCGGCTCCGGCTGGTGCACGGCGACCTGCACGAGAGCCCGCAGACGTGGGCGCACGTGCGTGACGGCTGGGTGTGGGTGCTGGACAGCCTCAAGACCGTGCTCGAGACGGGACGGCCGTTGCCTGCGGCGGTGAACGAGCCGGCGCCGGTCGCCGACGGAGACGCCGCGTGGCACCGCCGGCAGGGGGTGACCGCGAACAACGCCACCCGGGACCTGCTGGCGCGTTCCGGACGGGACGCCGAGGCCGACGAGCGGCTGCTGCGGGCGGCCTACACCGCCGCCTACCACTGGGAGCGCGCCGCCGGTGCCGGACCGGAGAACGAGGCGCGCGCCAGCTACATGATCGCCAGGGCCCTGCTGGCCACGGGCCAGGCCGCGGCCGCACTGGCCTCCGCCGAGCGCATCCTGGCACTGTGCCGCCGCTACGACCTGGTCGACTTCGACCTCGCGTACGGCCACGAGGCCCGCGCCCGGGCGTTGGCGGCGCTGAACCGTAGCGCCGAGGCCGCGACCGAGTGGACAGCCGCCCGCGCCGTACCGGTGGCCGACCCCGAGGACCGGGCGATCGTGGAGCGGGACTTCGCCGACCACCCCTGAGGCTGACGACAGGGTCAGGGCCCGTTGCTGGTGCTCACCGCGCGCGGCCCCGTCAGCTTCCGCGGCCCCGCCAGACCCGTCAGCCCCGGCGGCCGCGTCGCAGGTGGCGCGCGTAGTTGGTCGGGGACACGCCCTCGGCGGCGATGTCGAGCGCGAGCTTGCGCAGGTCGGCCTCGGCCGCCCGGGTCTCCGCGATCTCGGCGTCGGCGACCGGTTCGGCGTGGGCGACCAGGGTGCGGGTCTCCAGGTCGAAGACGCTGCCCGCGGGCAGGACATGCAGCACCGCGCCGGACATCAGCAGCGGTGCCGTCCGCTGCGCGCTGAAGGCGTTGGAGACCAGCGAGCGGCCGTCGACCACCGTCACGGCACCGCGCCCGACCACCTCCAGCTGGCTGCCCCCGCGGACGACCGCGGCGGTGTCCTCGTCCACGCCCATCCCCAGCAGCGAGGGCGACTGGGCCACCAGCGACAGCAGCCGGCCGTAGCGGTTGCGCTGCTCGAAATGCTGGTCGATCACCACCCCGCCGATCAGCCCGAGCCCCACCGAGAGCTGGCTCATCCGCTGTCGGGGGGTCGAGCCGCCGACGCCGAAGGCGATCATGTGCTCGGCCAGGATGCTGGCGCCGGCCGACGTGCCGCCGACGACGGCGCCCCGCCGGTAGGCCGCGATGATGGCGTCGCCGAAGGTGGTGCCGGTGATGAACGAGCTCAGCTTGAGCTGGTTGCCGCCGGTCATGAAGACCGCGTCGACGTCGGCGAGCTGGGCGGCGAGCCCAGCGTCCTGCGCCTCGGCCCGGCTCTGGGGCCGCACCGGGACGACCTCGGCCGCGCCCAGGCTGGTGAAGACAGCCTGGTAGACCTCGATCACCTCGGGGCCGAGCGAGGACGCCGTGGGAACCACCGCGATCCGGGCCTCGCTGCCGCCGGCGGCGGCCACGAACGAGCGCAGCACGCTCCGACGGCGCAGCTTCGCCTCAGCGCCGCCGATCGCGTAGAGGGTGCCCAGGGGAGGCGCTGCTGCAGAAGGATGGGGGTCGGGCATGGCATACAGGCTACGGAAGCGCACCGACAGTTCCCGCCGACCCGGCTGAGCGCCGGCGGCCGACCGCTCAGCCCATCCAGCTCGCGGCGGCGCAGAGAGCGTCGGCAGCGGCCCGGTGCAGCCGCCGGAGCTCGACCGCGCGGACGCTGGCCTCGTACGCGCTGACGGCGGCGCCGTCGGAACTCAACGCGGTCTCACAGGCCAGCAGCAGTCGTGCGGCCCGGTCCGCCGCGAGCCGCTGCCGCGAGCTGTAGCCGGGGGCCAGATCGGCCGTCGGGTCGCTGGCAGGCCGGCTGCCGGCGGCCACGTCGAGCCGCGCCAGGGTGGCGGCCGCGCTGATCACGGTCTCGCTCAGCGCCCGCTCCGCGTCGTAGGAGGTGAGCGGGGTGAACGGCCGCTCGGCCGGGTGCACCCGCCACTGGACGCCGCGGCCGACGGCGTGCGGCACCAGGGCGATCCCGCCGCTGCCGGCCAGCACCACCTCACCGGCCTCCAACGCCGCCCGGTTGAGTCCGACGGGGCCGCGAAGCGCACCCGGCGCGCCCGGCTGCGGCAGGGCCAGCACCCACATCTCCTGCTCCCGACCGGCGATCACGGCGATGGCGTCGGCCAGCGCCGTGGCCCGGAGCGGGTCGATGCCGAGCAGGTCCTCGGGGTCGACCACGTGGTGGGCGACGTCGTCGCCGACCACGGCCGCGGCGGCCTGGGCGGGACTGCGCCGGAACCGCAGCACGGCGTTCAGGTTGACCGTCAACCGCAGCGAGGGGAGCGCCTGCACCCGACCACGATAGGCGGCCCGCGAAGAGCGGGGCCGGGAACGTCGACGCCGCACCGGCTGCCCGGTCGGGTCGTGGCCGGACGATAGGTTGACCCGCATGGCCGCAGTCGTCGATCTCGCCGGAGTCAGCATCGTCCGCGGAGGTGCCACCCTGCTGGACGACGTCGACTGGAGTGTCGACGAGGCGGACCGCTGGGTGGTCGTCGGCCCCAACGGCGCCGGAAAGACGACGCTGCTGCAGCTGCTGGCAGCCCAGATCCACCCCTCGAGCGGGGTGATTGGGCTGCTGGGGGAGGTGCTGGGCACCGTCGACGTCTTCGAGCTGCGACCCCGGATCGGCATCACCTCGGCCGCGCTGGCCGAGAGGATCCCGCGAGGCGAGCGGGTGCACGACGTCGTCGTGTCCGCCTCCTACGCCGTGCTCGGACGCTGGCGCGAGGACTACGACGAGCTCGACCACCAGCGCGCCGCGGAGCTGCTGACGTCACTGCGGATCGCGCACCTCGCCGACCGCACCTTCGGCACCCTCAGCGAGGGCGAGCGCAAGCGGGTACAAATCGCTCGGGCCCTGATGACCGACCCCGAGCTGCTGCTGCTCGACGAGCCGGCCGCCGGGCTCGACCTTGCGGGTCGGGAGTCGCTGGTCCGCACGCTCAGTGACCTGGCCACCGACGCGTACGCGCCGGCCTCGGTGCTGGTCACCCACCACGTGGAGGAGATCCCGGCCGGCATCACGCACGCGCTGCTGCTCAAGCGTGGCCGGGTGGTGGCGGCCGGGCCGCTGCGCGAGACGCTCACGGCCGACAACCTCACCGCCACCTTCGAGCTGCCGCTGACCCTCACCGAGACCGACGGCCGGTGGGCCGCGCGTGCCGGCTGAGGACGGCCGGGTGAGGAGCGGCGACCGGTCCGGTGCGGCTGCGGTCTTCGAGCGGTCTGGCACGATGGAGGCAGGTCCGGCGGACGCCGTCCCGACACGCAGGAGCCGACGATGCCTGAGAACCTGACCGACTGGCTGGGCGACCATGCCTGGGCGATCTGGATGAGCATCGCCTTCCTGCTGGCGGTGGCCGAGATCGTCTCACTCGACCTGGTGCTGATCATGCTGGCCGTCGGAGCGTTCGCCGGAGGCATCGTCGCCGTGGCGGCCCCCAGCCTGTGGTGGCTGCAGGTGCTGACGGCGGCGGGCGTGAGCGTCGGCATGCTGGCCCTGCTGCGCCCGACGCTGCTGGCCCGGGTGCGCAACATGCCGGGTTACCGCTCCTCGACCGCCAAGCTCGTGGGCAGTACCGGGCTCGCGATCTCCCAGGTCGACCGGGCCGGCGGCGAGATCAAGATCGACGGGCAGAGCTGGTCGGCTCGTCCGTACTCGACCGACGTCGTCATCGATGCCGGCACCGAGATCGAGGTCTACGAGATCGACGGCGCCATCGCGGTCGTCTACCCCAAGTACGGCCAGTTGCCCTGACCGCGCCCGCCCTCCGCGGGCCGTCGTCCCGCGTCGTGCCCTGAGCAGGGAGCACACTGGAGACGTGGACATCGCCAATCTCATCGTCGTGTTGGCCGTCGTGGTGGCTCTGATCGTGTTCCTGGGCAACGCCGTGCGCGTGGTCAGGCAGCAGCGGGTCGCCATCGTCGAACGGCTCGGAAAGTTCAACCGCACCCTGGAGCCCGGGCCGCACCTGCTGGTGCCGGTGCTGGACAAGGTGCGGCACAACCTGGACATGCGGGAGAACGTGGTCCCGTTCCCGCCCCAGGGGGTGATCACCGAGGACAACCTGATGGTCAGCATCGACTCGGTCATCTACTTCCAGATCATCGACCCGGTCCGCGCTGCCTACGAGGCGCAGGACTACATCAAGGCCATCGAGCAGCTGACGATGACCACGCTCCGCAACATCATCGGCGGGCTCGATCTCGAGCAGACCCTGACCAGCCGCGAGGAGATCAACCAGAAGCTGCGGATCGTGCTGGACGAGGCCACCGGCAAGTGGGGGATCAAGGTCAACCGCGTCGAGCTGCGCGCCATCGAGCCGCCGGCCACGATCCGCGACGCGATGGAGAAGGGCGCCCGCGCCGAGCGCGACAAGCGGGCCTCGATCCTGATCGCCGAAGGGCAGCGGCAGTCCCAGATCCTGTCCGCCGGCGGTGAGAAGGAGTCCGCGATCCTCCGGGCGCAGGGTGACCGGGAGGCCGCCGTGCTGCGCGCCCAGGCCGACCGGCAGGCCCAGATGCTGCGGGCCGAGGGTGAGGCGCAGGCGATCAGCACCGTGTTCGGGGCCATCCACGCGGGCCAGCCGGATCAGGCCCTGCTGGCCTACCAGTACATGCAGATGCTGCCGTCACTGGCCAAGGGCGACGCCAACAAGGTCTGGATCGTGCCGAGTGAGCTGAACAAGGCCCTCGAGGGCCTGGGGAGCGCCGTCGGCTCGATCACCTCGGGCATCCCGGCGCAGGCGAGCGGGCAGTTCACCGCGCCGCCCAAGATCGATGTCCAGGGCGAGATCGAGAAGCAGAACGCGGCCGAGGCAGCCGCCTCCGAACGCACCATGCAGGAGGCGATCGCCGCCGCCCAGCAGCTGGAGAGGCCCGCGGTCAGCGCTCACGTCGAGCGGCCCGCCGCGCTGGAAGCCGCCTCGTCGGGAACGTCAGAACCGGCCGCCCAGGGTGGCGACCCAGCGACGAACGGGTCCACCGCAGCGGCTGGGCCCGAGCACGCGGAGCCTGAGCGCGGGTAGTGCCCTGGGACCAGCTGCTCCTCGTCGGGCTGGCCGGCGGAGCAGCCGGGCTGATCAACACGGTCGTGGGCAGCGGCACGCTGATCACCTTCCCGACCCTGGTCGCGCTCGGCGTCCCGCCCGTGCTCGCGAACGTCTCGAACACGGTCGGGCTGGCGCCCGGGTCGCTCTCCGGAGCGCTGTCCATGCGACCCGAGCTGGCCGGCCAGGCCCCTCGACTGCGACGGCTCGGGCTGGCCTCTCTCCCGGGCGGCATCGTCGGGGCGCTGCTGCTGCTCCGGCTGCCCTCGGCGGCTTTCGACGCCATCGTCCCCGTGCTGATCGGTCTGGGCTGCGTCCTGGTGCTGGCCCAGCCGACGTTGTCGCGGCGGGTGGCCACCCGACGCCAGCGGCTCGGCATCACGAACACCGCCGGCTCCGCGCGCGGTGGGCCGGCGCTGTGGGTGGGAGTGCTGCTCACCGGCGTCTACGGCGGCTACTTCGGTGCCGCCCAGGGCGTGCTGCTGATCGGGCTGCTGGGCATCGCCCTGGGCGAGACACTGACGCGCGTCAACGCAGCGAAGAACGTGCTGGCCATGATCGTCAACGGCGTGGCGGGGGTGGTCTTCATCGTGGTGAGCGACGTGGACTGGCCGGTGGCGGTGACGATCGCCGTCGGCTCGGTGCTCGGGGCGCAGGTCGGCGGCCGGGCGGGACGACGGCTGCCCGCGGTGGCCTACCGGGTGCTGATCATCGCCGTGGGCGTGGTGGCCATCGTCGCCCTGCTGGGCTGAGCCCGTCCGGTCCCGGGCGCCCGGGCTCAGCCGGGCGGTTGGCGCAGCTCGAGGACCTCGGCGCCGGGCAAGCGTGCGCAGTCGGCGCCGCGTAGAGCCAGCTTGCTGCCCCGGATCCCGCTGCCCACGACCACCCAGTCCGTGCTCGCCACCGCCTGGTCGACCAGCAGGGGCCAGCCTGCAGGCAGCCCGACCGGGGTGATCCCGCCGTACTCCATGGCGGTCTGGCTGACGGCGTCGGCCATGCTGGCGAACGAGAGCTTGCGTACGTCCAGATGGCGGCGGACGACCCGGTTGACGTCGGCGCGGTCGGTGGCCAGCACCAGGCAGGCGGCGGTCGTGGTGACCTCACCGCGCCGTCCCGTCACGACCACACAGTTGGCCGAGACGTCGAGCGTCACCCCGTACGCGTCGCAGAAGGCGGCGGTGTCGGCGAGGTCGGGATCGATCGGGGCCGCGAAGCACGGCACGTCGGCCAGCGCCAGCGCGTGACGGACCGGCGAAGCCAGCAGCTCCGGACGGCTGCGCGCCGGTTGCCAGTCGAGGGTGCCGAGGCGGGGCGGGTTCACCTGCCCAGCCTAGGGAGGAGCGTCGCCGAAGGTGTGACAGACAGGCTCGACGGCGAGAATGGGGCGATGACCTCGCCGCGGCTAGCCCCTGCACCACGAGCGGCGGTCGTCGAGGTCACCCAGGCCGACGACGACCGGCTGGCCGACTACGTCCGGCTGCGGGAGACCTCGCTGCGCCGCTCCCTGGAGTCCGAGCGCGGGCTGTTCATCGCCGAAGGGGACAAGGTCATCCGGAGGGCGGTGGAGGCCGGCTACCGGCCACGCTCCTTCCTGCTCGCGGAGCGGTGGCTGGCCGGCCTGGACGACGTCCTGGATCGCTGGCCCGAGGTGCCGGTGTACCTGGTCACCGAGGACCTCGCCGAGCAGGTCACCGGCTTCCACGTGCACCGCGGTGCCCTCGCGTCGCTGCACCGCGAGCAGCGTCATCGGGTCGCCGACCTGCTCCAGCTCCAGCGGCTCGTGGTCTGTGAGGACATCGTCGACCACACCAACGTCGGCGCGCTGCTGCGGAACGCCGCCGCGCTGGGCTGGGACGGGGTGCTGCTGTCCCCACGCTCGGCCGACCCGCTCTACCGGCGGTCGATCAAGGTCAGCATGGGCTCGGTGTTCTCGCTGCCCTGGGCGCGGTTGACCGACTGGCACGCTGCACCCGAGCAGCTCCGCGAGGCCGGTTTCGTCACCGTGGCGCTGACTCTCACCGACGACAGCGTCGACCTGGCCCACGTGTCGGCGGTGACCGCCGGCCAGGACGGGCGTCCCGGCAAGGTGGCGCTGCTGGTCGGCACCGAGGGCGCCGGTCTGTCGACGCGCTGGACGGCCGCTGCCACCGTCCGGGCCAGGATCCCGATGGCCGCGGGCATCGACTCCCTGAACGTGGCCGCCGCGACCGCGGTCGCCTGCTACGTCCTGGGACCGGCTCAGTCCTCCTCGTCCTCGTCGTCGTAGCGCTGGTCACGCGGCGAGACCGGCCAGTCCTCGGGGTAGGTGTCGGAGAGGTCCTCGTGCAGGGCGTAGAGCTTCTTCCGGGCGCGTCCGGAGAGCCGGTCGCCGAAGACCGTTCCGTTGAGGTGGTCCGTCTCGTGCTGGAGGCAGCGGGCGAGCAGGCCCGTCCCCGTCACCTCGACCGGACGGCCCTCGACGTCCTGACCGCGGCAGACCGCGTGGTCGGGCCGCGCCAGCTCGATGTAGGCCCCGGGCAGGGACAGGCAGCCCTCGTCGATGGTCTCGAGGTGACGCTCCTTGCCCTCGGGCAGCTCGACCACCGGGTTGCAGACCACACCCCGATGCCGGACGTGGTCGTCATCGGGGCAGTCGAAGACGAAGACGGCCAGGTCCAGGCCGACCTGGGTGGCCGCCAGGCCGACGCCCTCGGCCGCGTACATCGTGGCGAACATGTCGTCGACCAGGGCGCTCAGGCTCTCGTCGAAGTCGGTCACGGGCCGGGTCCGGGCGTGCATGACCGGCGCGCCCCACCGGGTGATCGGCAGGATCTGGCCGCCGGTCTTCTGCTCGGTTGTCACAGACGTCACGTTAGCGCGGAGTGGCAGCGCCCCGACCCGCCTGCCGGGGCGCAGCCTGGTGCGGTGACCGTGGAGGGGGCCGACGAGCTGACCGAGGGCTACGCCGCCGTGCTGGCGGAGTACACCCGATACCTCCGGCTGCAGCGCGAGCTGTCCGAGCACACGGTCCGCGCCTACCGCTCCGACGTCGGCGGTCTGCTCCGGCACCTGCAGCGGCTCCGCGTGCTCGAGCTGGGCGAGGTGTCGGTGCGCTCGCTGCGCAGCTGGCTGGCCCACGAGCAGACGCGGGGGCAGGCGCGGACCACCCTGCAGCGCCGCTCCGCCGCGGCCCGCGTCTTCTTCGACTGGGCCCACCGGACCGGTCGGGTGCCGGCCGACCCGGCCCGCAGCCTGCGCTCGCCCCGCTCGGTGCGGTCGCTCCCGGCGACCCTGGCCCGAGACGAGGCCGTCCGGATGATCGAGGGCCGTCGGGCCGCAGGCGTACCCGACGACCCGTCCGGCGACGGCGACGACCCGTCCGGCGATGGCCCGGAGCAAGCGACGGAGCAGCCGGCGTTGGAGCTGCGAGACGTCGCGATGCTCGAGACGCTGTACGCCACCGGCATCCGGGTGGCCGAGCTCTGCGGCCTCGACCTCGCCGATGTGGACGTGGAGCGGCGGCTGCTACGGGTGCTGGGCAAGGGCCGCAAGGAACGCTCCGTGCCGATCGGCCGCCCCGCCCTGCGGGCCCTCGACGCCTGGCTGGCGGACGGTCGTCCGCGGCTCGCGGAACCGGCCGCCGGACCGGCCGTCTTCGTCGGGGCGCGCGGTCAGCGGGTGGACCAGCGGGTGGTGCGACGGGTGGTCCACGAGGCGCTGAGCCGCGTCGACGGCGCTCCCGATCTCGGTCCGCACGGGCTGCGGCACGCCATGGCCACCCACCTGCTCGAGGGCGGGGCCGACCTGCGCAGCGTCCAGGAGATGTTGGGCCACGCGTCGCTGGCCACCACGCAGATCTACACCCACGTCACCGACGAGCGGCTGCGTCAGGCCTACCAGCAGGCCCATCCCCGGGCCTGAGCGGTCCGGCTCCCGCAGCGGCGTCACGGGGCGAACCAGGTCATCGGGTTGGCCAGGTCGGCGTCGAGCCAGACCATCAGGTGCAGGTGGCAGCCCGTGGCGTAGCCGGTCTCTCCGACGTAGCCCAGCAGCTGGCCCTTCGCGACGTGCTGCCCGGCGTGGACCACGTAGCGTTCCGCGTGGTTGTAGCCCGTTACCACCGAGAGGCCGTCGACCCGGCCGTGGTCGAGGAACAGCCGGTTCCCGTAGGCAGAGCTGTGGCTGACCCGGCTCACCCGACCGGCCGCCGGCGCCCGGATGGGCGTTCCGCACCCGGCGCCGAAGTCGGTGCCGTCATGCAGCTTCCAGACGCGCAGAATCGGGTGCAGGCGGACCCCGAAAGGCGAGGTGATGGCGCCGGGAACGGGATGGCCGAACCCGTGCTGACCGCCCGTACCCATCACCCAGCCGGTTCCCGGCCCGGCCAGCAGCGAAGCGTTCACCAGAGCGGCCTCGTGCACCCGGCGGGCGGCGTCACGCTCCACGACAGCTCGTTCGGTCGCCGCGACCAGCCGGACATCCCCGCCGGCGTCGAGCAGGAGCAGCGGGTTCAGGTACTCCTCACCCGCCCGCAGGCCCCAGTGCAGGCAGCTGCGAGCGCAGTGGGAGCCGCCGCTCAGCACGCCGAGCGGCGCGCCGGCCCGGACCCGCTGACCGACCGACACCTGGGCCGCGACCGGCTCGTACGTGGTGCGCACGGCGCCGTGGTCGACCACCACGACGCCCCGGCCGGCGACCGGCCCCGCGAAGGTGACGGTCCCGTCGGCGGCGGCCAGCACGGGCGTGCCGCGGGCCGCGGCGAGGTCGACGCCTCGGTGCCCGGCTCCGTACCGGGTGAGCGGCGGCTCGAAGCCGCGGAGCACCTGCGGGGACGCGGACAGGGGCCACCGGCCCCGCGGTAGCCGGAGTGCCGCCGATGCGGGCGCGGCCGTCCCGAGCAGGGCCACGAGCACGAGCGCGAAGGCGAGGACGCAGCACCAGCCGCCGGAGGAGAACCGTCTCACGTGAGCAGTCTCCGGACGCAGGTCCTGTTCGTGCGCGACCGAGCCGGGCCTGTGGACGACGCCCGTGCACGCCGCTGCCTGTGGACAGCGCGCGGCGTCCTCGTTCCGGCGAGTGGTCGCTCCCGTCGTCGTCTCCGACGTCCACGGCATGCGCGACCTCTTCGAGGCCTTTGACTGGCTCAGCGCGCGGGGGCTGGCCCCTCCCGACAGGCTCAGGGCGCGGGGGACTGGCTGTTCGACGGGGGCCCCGGCGGAGTCAGACCGGTCGACGCTGCTCGGTCCAGGTGGGGCCGGGGGTGGTGGGGCCGTCCTCGGTCCAGTGCAGCGGGTCGATGCACATCCAGCGGCGGGTCATCTCCGCGTCCCAGGCGTGGTACACCAGCACGTCGGTGCCGCCGAAACTCGTGACCACACAGTTGTGGCCGGGCCCGCGGACGTGGCCGGGCACGGTGGCCAGCAGCCGTTCGGCCCCGGAGGGCTCGGTCCAGGGTCCGAGGGGGTGCGGCGCCGACGCCCAGGCGACGCCGTAGCCCTCGCCGAGGTAGGAGCCACCCGAGTAGAGGCAGTAGTAGCGCCCGTCGTGCTCGCGGACGGTGGGCCCCTCGAGGGTGTGCCAGTCGACGACCCGGCCGTAGATCGACCGCTGGCGCTCGAAGATCTGCCAGTCCGCGCTCGGCGCGAGCACCGGCCGCGCCGGCCCGGCCGTCGACGTCATGCCGGCCAACGGGACCACGGCGAGCGACGTGCCGACCCGCTCGGCGTCCAGCATGTCGCGGGCGTAGTAGAGGTACCAGGACCCGTCGGCGTCGCGGAACGGGTGCGGGTCGATGGCGAAGGTCTCCTCAGGGGTGAGGTTGACTCCGGTATCGGTGAAGGGTCCGAGCGGCCCCGTGGCGTGCGCCACCCGGAGGTGGTGTCCGACGTCGCCGTGCCCGACGGAGTAGTACAGCCACCAGGCGCCGTCGGCGTGCACGACCTCGGGTGCCCAGAAGTCCGCACCGAGCTCGGCGGAGGGCAGCTCGAGCGCCCCGCCGGCCGGCGTCCACTCCACCAGGTCCGAGGACGAGAGCACCCGGAAAGCCCGACCGTCCACCTGGTCGCCGGTGCCGTACGCGACGTAGCGGTCCTCCCAGCGCAGCACGAAGGGGTCGGCGAAGTAGCCGTCGTAGACCGGGTTGCGGTAGTGCCGGCGGGACGACCCCGGAGCGTCGGGGCGGCGGGGAGCGGCCGTCATCGGTACACCCGGAGGTAGTCGAACCGCGCGGTCGCGCCGGCGCCACCCTGGGAGACCAGCCCGACCCGGACGTCCGAGCCGGCAGGTAGCGTCCAGACGCCACCCTTGACCCAGCTCCGGCCGTCGCGGCTGGTCCAGGCGCGGAGCTCGTGCTCCCCGTTGCGCGGGTCGAGCCGGTGGGTCAGCCGCAGCCAGGTGGTGGCGGCCGGCGGACCGACGATGGTGCCACCGTAGGACAACCGGCCCGCGTAGGACGTCTCGTGGCCGAACTCGGTCTGCCGGGTGTCCCAGATGGCGACGGCCGACAGCCGGGCGAACTCGTCGTCGTCCACGTAGGCGACCAGACCGGCCTGGGAGAAGTTACGGACGGTGTCGACGCCGAGGTCGACCGACACCTTGGTCTGCACGGTCCAACGACCCTCGCCGGGGGACGAGCGCAGCAGCACCCCGGCGTTGTTGGCCGTGCCGCCGAGGTCGGCCGCCTCGGTGGGCCAGCGGAGCCGGCCGCCGGTCACCGTCGCCGCCGCGTCGGGCCGGACCCAGCTCCAGCCCGGGGCCAGCGTGTCCCCGGAGAACTCGTCGCCGGCCGTCCGGTCGAGCCGGTTCGCCACCCGGTCGGCCACGAGCTGCCGCACCGGCCGGGCCGCCGGTAGGGCACTCAGGTTGTCGACGTCGACGCCGGCTCCACCGGCGTACGCGCCGCCGGACCTGGTGCGGCCGACGGAGCCGCGCAGGCTAAGGGTCGCGACGGCCACCGGGTCACCGAGCCGCGCCGAGGACACGTCCGCGACCGCGTGGCCCGCGCGGACCGTCAGCGACACGACGTGCCAGCTCGCAGTCGTTCCCGCCGGCAGCCGGCGGCTGACCGAGGCCAGGACCTGGCCACCCAGGGTCTGCGTGAGGGTCAACCGGCGGCGCACCGGGTCGAGAACCGCACGTACCCGGGTAGCGCCGGCGTCGGCCTGAAGTCCGAACCGGGCGCCGGTCGAGCGCAGGTCGGCCTCGACCCGGACGCCGGCGCCGGCCGGGGTGGTCGACCGCAGCGCGCCGGCCGCGCTCGAGCGGGCCAGCGACCCGGACTGGGCGTCGGTCGCGGTGGTCCACGACCCCGTCCGGGCGTAGCTGCCGGGCAGGCCGGCGGCGAAGGTCGTGACGCTGCGCCCGCCGGTGGCCGGCCCGGTCCGGACCCCGGCGCTGGGCCCGCGACCGGCCCGGACCGCGGGCCACCCGTGCACCCAGTCCAGCCGGTCCATCAGCATCGGGCGCCGGTTGATGCCGTCGGTCCCGTCCAGGTAGGGGTCGGCGCGGTCGATGGCGTGGTAGACGAACCAGTCCTGCCCGGCGAGGTCGGTCAGCACGGCGTTGTGGCCGGCGCCCACCCAGCGGTTCCCGTTCTGCACCAGCGTCGGCGTGCCGCCGGCCCGGGAGGCGGTGAGCGACACGCCCTGGGCGTCGACGTAGGGGCCGTCCACGCGCCGCGAGCGGCCGACCTGGACGCTGTAGCCGGTGGTGGGGCCGGCGCAGCAGTTGGCCGTCGAGGCGAAGAGGTACCACCAGTCGCCGCGGTGCACGGGGTAGGCGCCCTCGAACTTGTTGTCGATCGCGACCCGGGTGGGAGTGCCGACCGTCCGGGTGCCGTCCGCGCTCAGCCGGACCGTCGAGATCCCGCCGTTGTAGGAGCCGTAGAAGAGCCACTGGCTGCCGTCGGTGTCGGTGACCGCCGAGGGGTCGAAGCTCCAGAGGAAGTCGCCGGGGTTCCCGCTGGGGCCGCGACGCGGACCGAGCACGGGTGCCCCGCTGTCGGTCCACGGCCCGGTCGGGCTGGGTGCGGTGGCCAGGCCGACCGCGTTGTCGTTCGGCTCGTCGGTCACCGTGGTCTCGGTGACGACGTAGTACATCCGGTACTGGCCGTCCACGTAGCGGATGTCCGGCGCCCAGAGGGCCGCACCGTGGCTGGTGTCGGCCCACGACGGCAGGGTCGCGTCGCTGAACGCGTCCGCCACCGAGGCCCAGTGCACGAGGTCGGCCGACCGCGCGACCGGGATCCGGTGCGGGGTCTCCTCGCCCTCCCGCAGCGGGTCGGAGGTGCCGTAGGCGTACCAGGCCCCGTCCAGGCCACGGAGCAGCGACGGGTCCGCGAACGTGTCGGCGATCGGGCTCGAGACAGGGTTCGTGAACGCGGCACGGGTCACCGCGGCCGACCCGGTCCGGGTCACCGGTCCCGCGGACGCGGTCGGGGTGAGAGCCGGGGAGACCAGGGCGAGAGCGGTGGTGGCCGCGGCGGCGACCAGCAGGGCGGGAGGGGTGCGCATCGAGATCCTGTCGTCGGTGACGGAGCGATGTCCCTCGTTATATCCCGGACCTTCCAACGATGGAAACCCGGGTCCCTGATCGCGGGTCTCGCGGTCAGCCGCTGGTGCTGCCCCGGACCAGCAGCCGGTGGCCGACCGTCACCTCCTCGGGTGGCGCCTGGGAGTCCGGGCCAGGGCTCAGCCGCTGGGCGAGGCGGGCGACGGCCTGCCGCGCGATCTCGGCCTTGTCCGGGGCGACCGTGGTCAGCGCCGGCCGATGGTAACGGCCCTCCTCGATGTCGTCGAAGCCCACGACCGCGATCTGATCCGGCACCGAGATGCCCTCCTCGGCCAGGGCGAAGAGCGCGCCAACGGCCAGCAGGTCGTTGAGGCAGAAGATGGCGTCGGGCGGGTCGTCGCGACGGACCAGGGCCCGGACCGCCTCCGCCCCGGGTCCGCGCCGCCACTGGACCACGGGCATCACCAGTCCGGGGTCGTAGGGCAGTCCGGCGGCCGCCAGAGCTGCGCGGTAGCCAGCCATCCGGAGCTGACCGGTGTGCCCGTACGGAGGTCGCTGCGACCCGACGACGGCGATCCGGGTCCGGCCCGAGCTGATCAGGTGCTCGGTCAGCTCGCGGGCCGCCGCCTCGTTGTCGATCGCGACGTGGTCGGCCAGACCCGGGCCGAGCCGTTCCCCGAGCAGCACCAGGGGGACCGCCGACGCGCCCTGCTGCAGATCGGACTCGCGCAGCGCGAGCGGGCTCAGCAGCACGCCGTCGATGAGCTGGCCCCGGATCCCGGCCACGACGGCACGCTCCCGCTCGCGGTCACCGCCGGTCTCATCGATCAGCACCGTCCAGCCCACGTCGATGGCCGCTCGCACGACCTGGGATGCCAGCTCGGCGAAGTAGGGCGCCTCCAGCTCGGGGACGGCGAGCGCGATCACCCCGGTCCGGCCGCTGCGGAGGTTACGGGCGCTGAGGTTGGGCCGGTAGCCGAGCTCGTCGAGCACGCTCTGAACCTTGGCCCTCGTCGCCGGCCGGACGTAGGGGAAGTCGTTGACGACGTTCGAGACGGTCTTGACCGACACACCGGCCAACGCGGCCACGTCCTTCAACCGCGTCGCCGGTCGGGGTGGGCTCACGCTGTGCACGCTAGCAGCGCGGGCTGTGTTGGGGGCTCGGTCCCTGGGTAGCAGACACCTCGTGCGCGACCGTTCTTTTCATCGTTGTAAGGTCACGGCAGGATAGGCAGCAAACCCTCTCAGAAAGTGAGTTCGAGATGACGACGACGTCCTCCAGCGCCCTGACCCGGCGATCGTTCATGGCCCTGACCGGACTGGCCGGCTCGGGTCTGGCCCTGTCGGCGTGCGGTGGCGGCAAGAAGATGGGGGCCGGCCAGGCCGCTGCCCCCGACACCGGCTCCGGCGGCGCCGACTACACCGGTCCTGCGGTCGAGCTGGCCTTCTGGAACGGCTTCACCGGTGGCGACGGTGACGTGATCAAGAAGATCGTGAGCGACTTCAACGCGCAGGCGAAGAACGTCAAGGTCACGATGAACATCTACCAGTGGGCCGACCTGTTCCAGAAGCTCCCGGCGGCGGTGACCACGGGCAAGGGCCCGGACGTGGGTGCTCTGCACATCGACGACATCCCGACCAACGCGGCCCGCAACATCATCACCCCGATCGACCAGGTGGCGACCGCCCTCAAGCTGCAGGAGTCCGACTTCTCCCCGGCGGTCTGGCAGGGCGGGGTCTACAAGGGCCAGCGCTACGGCATCCCGCTGGACATCCACCCGCTGGCCTTCTACTGGAACAAGGACGTGGTCAGCAAGGCCGGTCTCGACCCCGAGAAGCCGCCGGCCAACAAGGACGACTACGAGGCCGCGCTGGAGCAGATGAAGGGCAAGGGGATCCAGGGCTTCTGGGTCTCGCCCTTCCAGTTCACGGGCGGCTTCACGTTCCAGTCCCTGATGTGGCAGTACGGAGCGGACTCCTTCGACGCCGACCTGACCAAGGCGACCTTCGACTCCGACGGTGCCGTCCAGGCCCTGCAGTGGCTGGTCGACATGATCAACAAGGGCTACAGCCCCAAGAACGTCGGCCAGGACGCGGACTACATCTCCTTCAAGAACAGCAAGAACGCGTTCAACTGGAACGGCATCTGGCAGATCAACGACCTCAAGGCCCAGGACAAGATCGAGTGGGGCGTCGGCCCGGTGCCGCAGATCGGCAGCCAGAAGGGCGTCTGGGGCAACTCGCACCAGTTCGTCCAGCTCCGTCAGCTCAAGCCGGACCAGAACAAGCTCGACGCGTCGCGCTACTTCATCAACTGGGTCAGCCAGCAGTCGGCCCAGTGGGCCACCAGCGGCAAGATCCCGGCCAAGAAGTCGATCGCCGAGAGCGCGGAGTTCAAGGCGCTCACGGAGGAGTACTCGCTGGCGCCCGAGGCCGAGTACGTGCACTTCCCGCCGGCCGTGCCCGGTATCGGTGACGCCCTGGCCGAGCTCTACACCGCGGTCAACTCCGCCGTCCTGCTCAAGGCCACTCCGCAGCAGGCCCTGAGCGCCGGTGCCCAGAAGGCGACGCAGATCCTGCAGAGCAACCAGAAGAAGTACGGGGCCTGACTGTGGCCGTCCAGTCCGACGCGCGGGTCGCACCCGCGCCTGCCGTCGCCGCGCTGAGCCGGCGACGGCAGGGCGCGCGGCGCAAGCAGGGCCTTGCCGCCTACCTCTTCCTCGCGCCCTACCTGATCCTGTTCGTCGGCTTCATCGTGCTGCCGGCGGTCTTCGGGATCTGGATCAGCCTGCACGACTACGACTTCGCGCTGTTCGAGAAGCCGTGGGTGGGCCTGACCAACTATGTCGACCTGTTCACGCCGGGCTCGCGCGACTTCAGCGACTTCTGGCAGAGCATGGGGGCCACGGGCATCTTCACCCTCTTCAGCGTCCCCTGCCTGGTGGTCATCCCGCTGGGCATGGCGCTGCTGCTGAACCGCACGTTTCCCGGCCGGACGTTCTTCCGGGCGATCTTCTTCCTGCCCTACGTGCTGGGCGTCGCCGTCATCGGGCTGCTGTTCCGCTACATGCTCGACCCGAACATCGGCGTCGTGAACTACTTCCTCCGCAGCAACATCCCGTGGACCACCGACCTGCCGTGGGCCTGGATCAGCCTGGTCGGCATGACGGTGTGGTGGACCCTCGGCTTCAACGCCCTCATCTACCTCGCCGGCCTGACCGACATCTCACCCGAGCTCTACGAGGCGGCGGACATGGACGGGGCCAACCGCTGGCAGCAGTTCCGCAACGTCACCCTGCCGGGTCTCAGCCAGGTCGCGGTCTTCGTGGTCACCACGACGATCCTGGCCTCGGCCAACATGTTCGGCCAGTCCTACATCCTCACCAAGGGCGCCCCGGGCACGGCCACCCGGACGATCATCGGCTACATCGCCGACGAGGGCCTGCGCAGCTTCCGGATGGGTTCGGCGGCCGCCATGAGCTACGTGCTGGCGATCATCCTGCTGCTGGTCAGCTTGATCAACTTCCGCCTCTTCCGCGACCGGGACGCCTCGTGAGCACCGCGGTCGCCGGTACCGGACGCCCGACCGAGGTCGCGTCGTCGCCTGCCGGCCGGGCCCGGGGAGGCCGCAACGGCACTCCGATGTCACGGTTCGCGTTCGCCGTCGTCCTGGGCCTGCTGACGCTGGTCTTCCTCGGTCCGCTGCTGTGGATGTTCCTGACCTCGTTCAAGACCCCGGACGGGGCCACCTCGATCCCGCCGCAGTGGCTCCCCGACCCCGCCACCCTGCACGGCTACCGCCCGCTGCTGAACACCTCCAGCGAGACCCCGGTCATCCGCTGGTTCATCAACAGCCTGGTGGCGGGCGCCGCCAACGCCGTCCTGGTCACCGCGACGTCGGCGTTGGCCGCGTACGCGCTGGCCCGGCTGGACTTCCCGGGCAAGAAGGTGGTCTTCGGGGCGGTGATCAGCACCCTGTTCATCCCGGGCTTCCTGTTCCTGATCCCGAACTACATCATCGTCAACTCCCTCGGCTGGCTGGACACCCTGTGGGCGGTGATCGTGCCCAGCGCCGGCGGGGCGTTCGGCGTGTTCTTCCTGCGGCAGTTCTTCCTGTCACTGCCCCAGGAGCTCGAGGAGGCGGCCGCCATCGACGGCGCCAACCTCTGGCGGACCTTCACCCGGGTGGTGCTGCCGCTGTCCAAGCCCGGTCTGGCGACGCTGCTCGTGCTGTCGTTCCTCACCAACTACAACGACTTCCTGTGGCCGGTGTTCGTCCTCTTCAGCCCGAGCAACCTGACGCTGCCGGCCGGGCTGTCGATCCTGCAGGGTGCGTTCACCATCGACTACCCGGTGGTCATGGCGGGTGCCGCGATCGCCAGCGTCCCGGCGATCGTGCTGTTCATCCTGGCCCAGCGCTCCATCGTCGAGGGTGTCTCCCGCAGCGGCCTCAAGGGATGAGGGCGCGCGCCCTGCTGGCTGCGCTCGCCCTGCTGCCCCTCGCGGCCTGCTCTCCGGCCGGTCAGTCGGCGGCTGGGGGGTCGAGCCCGACCAGCCCGGCGGGCTCCGGCGCGGCGGAGGCCACCTTCGCCAACCCCGTGCTCGGCCGCGGCGCCGACCCGTTCCTCACCGTGGTCGACGGCCGTTACTACTACGTGCAGTCGACCAGCGACGGGAAGGGCGTCTCCCTGCGCTCGTCCACCTCGCTGGCCACGCTGGGCGACGCGACCCGGAAACGGGTGTTCAGCGGCGGCAAGGACGGGGCGCCGTGCTGTGAGTGGTGGGCACCGGAACTGCACAAGATCGGCAGTCGCTGGTACATCTACGTGGCCGCCGACGACGGCGACAACAACCACCACCGCAGCTACGTGCTGGAGTCCGACACCGTCGACGGGCCTTACCGGTTCGCCGGCCGGCTGGAGCTTCCGGGGGACCGGTGGGCCATCGACGCGACCGTCTTCAGCGTGGCGGACGGCACGTCCTACGTGGTCTGGTCGGGGTGGCCCGGTGACGACAACGGCCAGCAGAACCTCTACCTGGCCGAGCTCGCGTCACCCACCCGGACCCGCGGTCCGGCGCTGCTGCTGTCAGAGCCCCGGCTGGACTGGGAGACCAGCGCCGGGACCGTCGGGGTGCTGGTCAACGAGGGGCCGGCCGCCCTGGTCCGCGACGGCAAGGTCTACCTCAGCTACTCCGGATCCGGCTGCTGGACCCCCGACTACGCGCTCGGGCTGCTGACCGCGGACGCGGGGGCCGACCTGACCAAGGCGGCCAGCTGGCAGAAGTCGCCCCAACCGGTGTTCACCGGCGGCGACGAGAGCGGGGAGTACGGGACCGGGCACAACAGCTTCTTCACCTCCCCCGACGGCAGCCAGACCTGGTTCGCCTACCACGCGGTCACCACACCGGCGGGCAGCTGTGGGCCCGACCGGCAGGTCTACGCCCAGCCGCTGACCTTCGCCGCCGACGGGACGCCGCAGTTCGGCGTGCCCTCCGGCAGCGAGACCCTCATCCCGCTGCCCGCCGGGGACCCGGGCTCCTGACCCCGGGCGGCGGCGAGTCGAGGTGCCGCGGGCCGCGGCGACGGCCGGGAGCGCCGACGCGCCGGTGTAACATGGGCGTCAGCAACCCACCAGGGTTGACTTCGCATGCCCGCCTTCCGGCCTCAGCGCCGGGCAACGCCTCCGGTCTCGACCAGCTCGAGTCGGCGTGGCGCGGGTGTCAGGCGGTCCCGAAGAGCTCGGGACCGGACCAAACCGCACGCCGGCACCTCCGTGAGGGCCGGCCAGGGAAGGAATACGGCCATGGCCGTCGTCACCACCCGCCAGCTCCTCGAGAGCGGCGTCCACTTCGGGCACCAGACCCGCCGATGGAACCCCAAGATGCGCCGCTTCATCTTCACCGAGCGCAACGGCATCTACATCATCGACCTGCAGCAGTCGCTCACCTACATCGACCGCGCGTACGCGTTCGTCAAGGACACCGTCGCCCGCGGCGGCCAGGTCATGTTCGTCGGCACCAAGAAGCAGGCCCAGGAGGCCATCGCCGAGCAGGCGACGCGCGTCGGGATGCCCTTCGTCAACCAGCGCTGGCTGGGTGGCATGCTGACCAACTTCCAGACCGTCATCAAGCGCGTCCAGCGGCTCAAGGAGCTCGAGGGCATGGACTTCGACGACGTGGCCGGCTCCGGTTTCACCAAGAAGGAGCTGCTCGGGTTCCGCCGGGAGAAGGACAAGCTGGAGAAGACCCTGGGCGGCATCCGGGACATGAGCAAGACCCCGCAGGCCGTCTGGATCGTCGACACCAACAAGGAGCACCTCGCCGTCGACGAGGCGCGGAAGCTGCACATCCCGGTGATCGGCATCCTCGACACGAACTGCGACCCCGACCAGGTCGACTTCGCGATCCCCGGCAACGACGACGCGATCCGCTCCGTCTCGCTGCTCACCCGCGTGCTGGCCGACGCGGTGGCCGAGGGGCTGGTCGCTCGCTCCGGCGCCCAGACCGGCGCCGAGGCGTCCCCCGAGAGCACCACCGAGCCGATGCCCGACTGGGAGCGCGAGCTGCTGGGTGCCGCCGACGGCGCCGCTCCGGCTGAGACGCCCGCAGCCGACGGGGCGCCCGCCGCCGACCCGGCCCCGGTCGCCGAGCCGGTGCCCGCGTCCGAGCAGCCTGAGGAGGCCGCCGTGGAGGCCGAGGCCGCCGCGGACGCCGCCATCGACGTCGAGCAGCAGTCCGACCAGCCGGTCGCCAACTGAGGCTGGACACCGCACCACGTACGGAAAGACGAGGAACTGACACCATGGCAGTCACTGCCGCAGATGTGAAGAAGCTCCGCGACGCCACCGGCGCCGGGATGATGGACTGCAAGAAGGCGCTGACCGAGTCCGACGGCGACTTCGACCGTGCGGTCGAGTACCTGCGGGTCAACGGCCAGGCCAAGGCCGCCAAGCGGGGGGCCGAGCGGTCCGCCACGAACGGACTGGTCGCCTCCGCCGACGGCGCCCTGCTGCAGCTCGGGGCCGAGACGGACTTCGTGGCCAAGAACGATGAGTTCCTGACCCTGGCCAACGCCGCGGTCCAGGCTGTCGCGGCCACCAAGGCCGACAGCGTCGAGGCCGCCAACGCGGCCGCGCTGCCGTCCGGGGAGACCGTGGCCCAGGCCGTCGAGCAGCTCGCCGCCAAGATCGGGGAGAAGCTCGAGGTGAGCGCCGCCACGTACTTCGACGGCCAGACGGTGGTCTACCTCCACCGCCGGGCCTCCGACCTGCCGCCCCAGGTGGGCGTGCTCGTCGAGTACGAGGGCGGCGACGAGACGGCGGCGCGGACCGCGGCGATGCAGATCGCCGCGATGCGCCCGCAGTACCTGACCCGCGACGAGGTGCCGGCCGACCTGGTGGAGAACGAGCGCCGGATCGCCGAGGCCACGGCCAAGGAGGAGGGCAAGCCCCTTCAGGCGCTGCCCAAGATCGTGGAGGGCCGGGTGAACGCGTTCTTCAAGGACGTCGTCCTGCTCGACCAGCCCTCGGTCACCGACAACAAGACCACCGTCGGCAAGCAGCTGGACGCGGCCGGCGTCAAGGTCACCCGGTTCGCCCGCTTCGAGGCTGCCGGAGCCTGAGATGGCAGGATGCGCTGCGGACCGCGGGTCCGCAGCGCATTCGTCTGTCCGGCGCCCGGAGTGCTCGGGCGCCCCGTTCCAGCAGCAGGCCCCGTTCCAGCACCAGGAAGGACCACGATGAGCGGACCCTACAAGCGCGTCATGCTGAAGATGTCGGGGGAGGTGTTCGGCGGCGGGCATCTCGGCGTCGACCCTGACGTCGTGCACGGGCTCGCAGAGCAGATGGCCCGGGTCGTGCTCGACAGCGGGGTCCAGGTGGCGGTGGTCGTCGGCGGCGGCAACTTCTTCCGCGGCGCCGAGCTGCAGCTGCGGGGCATGGACCGCGACCGCGCCGACTACATGGGCATGCTGGGCACGGTGATGAACTGCCTGGCCCTGCAGGACTACATGGAGAAGCTGGGCGTCCAGACCCGGGTCCAGACCGCCATCACCATGGGCCAGATCGCCGAGCCCTACATCCCCCGCCGGGCCGAGCGTCACCTGGAGAAGGGGCGCGTGGTCATCTTCGGCGCCGGCTCCGGGATGCCGTACTTCTCCACCGACACCGTGGCCGCCCAGCGGGCGCTGGAGATCGGGGCGGAGGTGCTGCTGATGGGCAAGCAGGGCGTCGACGGCGTCTACTCCGCCGACCCGAAGAAGCACGCCGACGCGGTCAAGTACGACGACCTGAGCTACGACGAGTACCTGGCCCGCGACCTGAAGGTGGCTGACGCGACGGCCATCAGCATGGCCCGCGACTACAAGCTGCCGATGGTCTTCTTCGGCCTCGACAACCCGGGGTCGATCGTGCAGGTCGTCGCGGGTGAGAAGATCGGGACGACGGTCCACGCCTGAGCCGGCCCCGCGCCGCCCAGCCGAGAACCTCCCACCACCAAGGACACGTTCAAGGAGCACCGATTCCCGTGATCGCCGACATCATCCTCGAGGCCGAGATCAAGATGGATAGTGCCATCGAGTACGCCAAGGAGGAGTTCGCGGCCATCCGTACCGGCCGCGCCCACCCGGCGATGTTCGCCAAGCTGACCGCCGACTACTACGGCTCGCAGACGCCGCTGCAGCAGCTGGCCACCTTCCAGGTGCCCGATGCCCGCGTCGTGATGATCACCCCGTTCGACCAGTCCTCGGTGAACGCGATCGAGAGGTCGATCCGCGACTCCGACCTCGGCGTCAACCCGTCCAACGACGGCAAGACCATCCGGGTCACCCTGCCTCAGCTCACCGAGCAGCGCCGCAAGGAGTACATCAAGCTGGCCAAGACCAAGGCGGAGGACGCGCGGATCTCCGTCCGCGGCGCCCGGCGCACCGCCAAGGAAGCTCTGGACAAGCTGGTCAAGGACAAGGAGGTCGGTGAGGACGAGGTGGGCCGCGCCGAGAAGCAGCTCGACGCCGCCACCAAGAAGCACACCGACTCGATCGATGAGGTCCTCAAGCACAAGGAAGCCGAGCTGCTCGCCGTCTGAGCGGGCGTTCGGCACCGGCGTGAACGTGTCGCCCCCTCCACCGCCCGCACCTGCGCCCGACCCCGGGCCCGCCGCCGCGCCGAGCTACGGCCGGGCCGGCCGCAACCTCCCGGCCGCGATCGGGGTCGGAGTCGGGCTCGGCGGCTACGTCATCGCGACGCTGCTCTTCTGGCCGTTCGGCTTCGTGCTGCTCGTCGCCCTGGCCCTGGCGCTGGGCTCGGTCGAGCTGCACACGGCGCTGGCCAGGGTCGGAATGCGCTCGGCGGTGGTACCCATCGTCGTCGGCAGCGTCGCCATCGCCATCGGCTCCTACGTGGCGGGTCGCCAGTCGCCGGTGGTGTTCTCCACCACCAGCGTGCTGCTGGCCTCGCTGGCGCTGACCGTGCTGGCCAGCCTGATCTGGCGGATGCCGGCGGGCTCGGAGGGCTTCGTCCGCGACGTGGCGGCCAGCATGCTGACCATCGGCTACGTCCCCCTGCTGGGCTCCTTCGCCGCGCTGATCCTGGCCACCCCTTCCGACGGTGTGGCCCGGACGGTCACCTTCCTGCTCGTCGTGGTGATGAACGACACCGGCGGCTACATCGCCGGCGTGCTGTTCGGCCGCCACCCGATGGCGCCGCGGATCAGCCCCAAGAAGTCGTGGGAGGGCTTCGCCGGCTCGGTCGTGTTCGGTACCGTGGCCGCCGTCTGCATGACGGTGTTCGGGCTGCACGCGCCCTGGTGGGTGGGGGTGATCCTGGGCGTCTGCCTGGTGGCCGTGGCCACCTGCGGCGACCTGATCGAGTCGATGCTGAAGCGCGACCTCGGGATCAAGGACATGAGCTCGTTCCTGCCCGGGCACGGTGGCGTGATGGACCGCTTGGATTCGCTGCTGGTCGCGGCCCCGGTAGCCTGGGTCATCATGTATGTACTGGTACCCGGCGGATGAGCGCACCCGCACCGGCGGGCGGGGCGACCCCCCCGAGCCACCAAGCCACCCGTGCATCGGTCCCCGGGGGGACGACCCCTCCGCCGACGAAAGCACCCGGGCCGACGAGCGGCACCCTCCTGCCGCTGGTGATGAACGCTCCTCGGCGCGGACAGCCGCCGCAGCACTGGGCCGACCTCAGCCCGACGCAGCGCCGCGAGCTCGTGGAGGCCGCCGGCCAGCGCACCTACCGCGCCCGCCAGCTCTCCGCGCACTACTTCGAGGGGCTGCGCGACGACCCGGCCGACTGGACCGACCTGCCCAGCGGGGTCCGCGACCAGCTCGCCACCACGTTCCTCCCGCAGCTGCTCAAGCCGGTCACGACCACCCAGGCCGACGCCGGGACGACCGTCAAGACCCTGTGGCGGCTGCACGACGGCGCCCTGGTGGAGAGCGTGCTGATGCGCTACCCGGACCGGGTCACGATGTGTGTCTCCAGCCAGGCCGGCTGCGGGATGGCCTGCCCGTTCTGCGCCACCGGTCAGGGCGGCCTGCAGCGCAACATGAGCACGGCCGAGATCGTCGAGCAGGTGATGGACGGCGCCCGCCGGCTCGACCGCGGCGAGATCGCGGGCGGCCCCGCCCGGGTCAGCAACGTCGTCTTCATGGGCATGGGCGAGCCGCTGGCCAACTACAAGGCGGTCGTCGGCGCGGTCCGCCAGCTCACCACCCCGACCCCGGACGGGCTGGGCATGAGTGCCCGCGGCATCACCGTCTCGACCGTCGGCCTGGTGCCCCGGATGCAGCAGCTGGCTACCGAGGGCATCCCGGTCACGCTGGCCCTGTCGCTGCACGCTCCCGACGACGAGCTGCGCGACGAGCTGGTGCCGATCAACACCCGCTGGAACGTCGAGGAGGTCGTCGACGCGGCCTGGGAGTACGCCCGGGTGACCAAGCGTCGCGTCTCGATCGAGTACATCCTGATCCGCGACATCAACGACCAGGCCAGCCGGGCCGACCTGCTGGCCAAGGTGCTGCGCCGCCGCGGCAACTGGGGCTGGGTGCACGTCAACCTGATCCCGCTGAACCCCACGCCCGGCTCGAAGTGGACGGCGTCCCGCCGCCGCGACGAGGACGAGTTCGTCCGCCGGCTGGAGGCCAGGGGCGTCCCCGTCACCGTCCGCGACACCCGCGGCCGCGAGATCGACGGAGCCTGCGGGCAGCTCAAGGCCACGGAAGTGGACGCCGGCGTCTGATCCGCCGACTTGTCAGAACGCCGTTGTCCCGGGGGGCAACTGGTGTCTGACAAGTCGGTCAGGGCAGGCGCACGATCCCGGCCGAGACGATCTCGCCGTCGGCCAGTTCCAGCACGCCGAGGGTGCGGTCCGGCTGGCGGCGCTTGTCGGTGGGGGAGCCGGGGTTGAAGACCCGCACCCCGTCCCCGGTCACGTCCATCGGGATGTGGGAGTGGCCGAAGACCACGAGGTCGGCGGTGGGAAAACGCCGGCGCATCCGGAGCGTGCGGCGGTCCTTCGGCCCGCTGTCGTGGATCATCGCCACCCGTACGCCGGCGAGCTCGAGCTCCCACGTCTCGGGGGCGCCCCAGGCCGCCACCTCCGGGCCGTCGTTGTTGCCCAGGACGACGTGCACCGGGGCGAAAGCGGCCAGCTCGTCCAGGACGTCCGGGGTGCAGACGTCCCCAGCGTGCAGGATGAGGTCCGCGCGAGCCAGCTCACGGGCCACGGCCGGCGGACAGCCCTTCCAGAACCGTGGGGCGTGGGTGTCGGCGAGCACCACGACCCTCACGGCAGGAGGTCCTCGACGGCGGCCAGCTGCTCCCGGGTCACCCAGGACGGGTTGGCGGCGAAGGGCTGGCGCTGGACCTCCAGGTCGCCGACGCCCGTGGCTTTGAGCTCCGCGTCGGTGACCGGCTCGTCGAGCAGGGCGACGTCCACCTCGACCCGGGCCCGGACCTGGTGGTGGCCGTCCGCGGCGTGCCAGAAGCCGCGCAGGTCCTCCGACCACGGCTCGACCTCGGCGACGACGCGACCCACGCCCCAGACGCCCCGGGCGAAGCCGGAGCGTCCGTCGCCCGAGACCCACCAGAGCACCCGGTCGTCGGGGCGCATCAGCGCGCTGCGGTAACCGGGCCGGACCGACCAGGAGGTCAGCCGTCGCTCACCGGTGGCCCAGAAGCCAGGCAGGTCCCAGGCCGTCGGGTTGCACTTGAGCAGCCAGGCCCCCAGGTCCGCCCGACGGACCGACCCTGCTGACGCCACGCCGTCATCCTCCCAGCCCGGCCGCGGACGTTTCGGGAGGTCCAGATCCGGGCACGAGAAGATGGTGCCCATGCCCCGCCCCGCAACTGCTCTGCACCGGCTCGCCGAAGCTCTCTCCGTCGCCACCGAGTACGGGGACTGGCAGGGGCAGCACCGCCAGATCAGCGACCAGACCCTGACCGCGGTGCTCGCCGGCCTGGGCGTCGACGCCTCGACCCCCGAGTCCGTCGCGGCGGCCCTGGCCGACCAGGAAGAGCTGCCCTGGTCCCGGCTGCTGCCCCCGTGCGTCGCGTTCCGCAGCGGCCGGACCGTCGAGGTGGCGGTGCACCCGACCCAGGGTGAGCAGGTCGAGGTCTGGATCGACCTGGAGAGCGGCGGTCGGCGGGAGGACGTCGTCCGGCTCCGGGGAGGCCGACAGGCCCGCCAGGTCGGCGACCGGATGGTCTCCGAGCTGCGGCTCGAGCTGCCGACCGACCTGCCGCTCGGGTACCACCGGCTGCAGGCCCGGACCCCCAGCGAGGAGGCGGTGACCGAGGTGATCGTGACGCCCGCCTGGCTGGGGGTACCGGAGCGGCTGGGTGAGCGCAGGGCCTGGGGGCTGGCCGCCCAGCTCTACAGCGTCCGGTCCCGGCAGTCGTGGGGTGTCGGGGACCTGGCCGACCTCGAGGACCTGGCCGTCTGGTCGGCCGCCGAGCACGACGCCGACTTCGTCCTGGTCAACCCGCTGCACGCGGCCGAGCCCGTGCCGCCGATGGAGCCCTCGCCGTACCTGCCGACGACGCGGCGGTTCACCAACCCGATGTACCTGCGGCCCGAGCGGGTGCTGGAGTACGCGACGGCGACGCCCAAGCAGCGGCAACGCGTGGACGAGTTGCGGGCCGGGGTCGAGATCGCCGACGGTGAGGCGCCCCCGATCGACCGGGACCGGTCCTGGACGGCCAAGCGAGCCGCGCTGAGCGTAATCTTCGCGGTACCGCGAACCCCGGGCCGGGAGGTCGCGTTCCGCGCCTACCGCCGGCGGGAGGGGTGGGGACTGCAGGACTTCGCGACCTGGGCGGTGCTGTCGGAGCGGCTCGGCGGGCTCGCGGACTGGCCGGAGGAGCTTCGGCACCCGGCCTCGCCCGCCGTCTTGGAGTTCGCGGCCGAGCACGCTACCGAGGTGGAGTTCTGGTGCTGGCTGCAGTGGCTGCTGGACGAGCAGCTGGCCGCCGCGCAGCAGGCCGGCCGCCGCGCCGGGATGGGGCTGGGGATCATGCACGACCTGGCCGTCGGCGTCCATCCCGCCGGCGCCGACGCCTGGAGCCTGCAGGACTCCTACGCCGCCGGCATCACCGTCGGGGCGCCGCCGGACCCGTACAACCAGAACGGCCAGGACTGGAGCCAGCCGCCGTGGCGGCCCGACCGGCTGGCCGACAGCGCGTACGCGCCGTTCCGGCAGATGGTCTCGACCATCCTCCGGCACGCCGGCGGCATCCGCGTCGACCACGTGATCGGGCTGTTCCGGCTGTGGTGGATCCCGGCCGGGCTCGGCCCCACCGAGGGCACCTACGTCCGCTACGACCACGAGGCGATGATCGGCATCCTGGCCCTGGAGGCGTACCGGGCCGAGGCGCTGGTGGTGGGAGAGGACCTGGGCACGGTGGAGCCCTGGGTGCGCGACTACCTGAGCGAGCGCGGCATCCTCGGCACCTCGATCCTGTGGTTCGAGTTCGACTGGGAGGGCGATCGGCTCCCGCTGGCTCCCGAGCGCTGGCGCGAGCTGTGCCTGGCCTCGGTGACCACCCACGACCTGCCGCCCACCAGCGCCTACCTGGCCGGGGACCACGTCCGGCTCCGGGACCGGCTCGGCGTGCTGACCCGGCCGGTGGCCGAGGAGCTCGAGGCGGCGACCGAGGAACGACGGGCCTGGACCGACCAGCTCGAGGCGTCCGGCCTGCTGACCGCGGGCGCCGGCGAAGCGGAGACCATCGAGGCGCTGCACCGCTACCTCACCCTCACCCCCTCGCGGCTGCAGTGCGTCGCCCTGACCGACGCGGTCGGTGACCGGCAGGCCCAGAACCAGCCGGGGACGACCGACGAGTACCCCAACTGGCGGGTGCCGCTGACCGGCCCGGCCGGCGAGCCCGTCCTGCTGGAGGACGTCCTCGCCAGCCCTCGGGTGGCTGCGCTGGCCGGGGTCTTCGCCCATCAGCCCCCGGCTAGGGTCGTCCCCATGCCCCGAGCGAGCGACTGACGTGTCCACCGCACAGGCGCCCCCGGCGACCGAGCAGAAGTCCGGAGGCAGCAGCAGCCTGCGGACGGTGATCATCGCCTTCGCGGCGAACCTGCTGATCGCGATCGCCAAGACCGTCGCCTCGATGGTGACCGGCTCGGCCTCGATGCTGGCCGAGGCGGCACACTCCTGGGCCGACACCGGTAACGAGATCTTCCTGCTGGTCGCTGAGCGGCGGGGGGAGAAGTCGCGGGACGACAGCCACCCGATGGGCTACGGGCGCGAGACCTACGTCTGGTCGATGTTCGCGGCCTTCGGCCTGTTCACCGCGGGTGCGGTCGTCTCGATCTACCACGGCATCAGCGAGCTGATCCACCCGGAGGAGGCGCAGGACTTCCTGATCGCCTACCTCGTGCTGGCGGTCTCGTTCGTGCTGGAGGGGGTCTCGTTCACCCAGGCCGTCACCCAGACCCGGCGGACCGCGGGGGAGCTCGGCCGCAGCGTCGGCGACCACATCCTCAACACCTCCAACCCGACCCTGCGAGCCGTCTTCTTCGAGGACGCGGCGGCGCTGATCGGTATCCTGCTGGCCGGCAGCGGCATCCTGCTGCACCAGCTGTCCGGCTCCGCCGTCCCGGACGCCATCGGCTCGATCCTGGTCGGGGTGCTGCTCGGCGTCGTCGCGGTCGTCCTGATCGACCGCAACCGGCGCTTCCTGGTCGGGGAGAACGTGCGGCCCGGGCTGCGGAGCGAGGTGCTGCGCGGCCTCCTCGAGAGCCCGGAGGTCGACCGGGTCACCTACCTGCACCTGGAGTTCCTCGGTCCGGGCCGGCTCTACCTCGTCGCCGCCATCGACATGAGCGGCAACGACCGCGAGGAGCACCTCGCCGTCCGGCTGCGTCGGCTCGAGCGCCACCTGGAGGGCAACGACAACATCGAAGAGGCCGTCCTCACCCTGGCCACCCCCGACGAGGCGTCGCTGCTGCTCTGAGGCCGAGGGGCGAGCACGAAATTGACCTCGCCGAGCCCGATCGTGACCAATCTTCAACATTCGACTCCGGCCCGGGTGAGAAACGGCAGAGTGTGACGCGCGTTGCTGAGCCCTTCCTGTGCGGGGTCGGTCACGCGTCTATGCGCTGTCGAGTTCGGGGGAATGGGTCATGCGCGCCTTGGGGGAAGACGCTGCCGTCTTCGTGCATCCTGCGGGGTTGTGCGAGAGCGACGACGTAGGTGCGGGGACGCGCGTCTGGGCCTTTGCGCACGTCCTCGCGGGCGCCTCCGTCGGTCGTGATTGCAACGTCTGCGACGGCGCCTACATCGAGGGCGGCGCCGTTCTCGGGAACCGGGTGACCGTCAAGAACCAGGTCATGGTCTTCGCCGGGGTCACGGTGGCCGACGACGTGTTCCTCGGACCGGGCGTGACCTTCACCAACGACCTCCGCCCCCGCGCGCACGTCAAGAAGTCCGGCGACGGGCTGGCCACCACCCAGGTGCAGAAGGGGGCCACGCTCGGCGCACGCGTCGTCGTCGTCTGCGGGGTCGAGATCGGCGCCCATGCCTTCGTCGGAGCAGGGGCCGTGGTGACCAGAGACGTGCCCGACCACGGGTTCGTGGTCGGCAACCCGGGGCGGCTGATCGGCTGGGCCTGCGTGTGCGGCCGCCGACTGCCCGAGGACCTGGCGTGTGAGTGCGGCCGCCAGTTCGTCCGCGACGGCAAGCGCGTCACGGAGCGGGAGCGCTAGCGGATGTACGTCACGCTTCGGGGCACACCGACAGGCGAGAGCCCGGTGAAGCAGGGCGAGCAGCAGGGGCGGCGCTCCCGGCTGCGCGGCGTCCCGCGCACGGTGCTGGCCCTCGGCATGGTCAGCTTCTTCACCGACGTGTCCTCGGAGTCGGTGGTCGCGGTGCTGCCGCTCTACGTGACGGCCGTCCTGGGCATGAGCCCGCTCGCCTACGGCTTCCTCGACGGGGTGTACCAGGGCGTCTCGGCGGTCGTCCGGGTGCTCGGCGGGTGGTGGGCGGACCGCACCCACCGGAGCAAGGAGGTCGCCCTGCTCGGGTACGGCGTGTCGGCGCTGTCCCGCTTCCTGCTGCTGCCCGCCACCGGGTTCGCCGCGATCACCGGGACGGTCGCCCTGGACCGGCTGGGCAAGGGACTGCGGACCGGACCGCGGGACTCCATGATCGCGGCCTCCAGCCAGGAACGGGACCTCGGCCGCAACTTCGGCGTGCACCGGACGCTCGACACCGCGGGGGCCCTGGTCGGTCCGCTCGCCGCCTTCGGCATCCTGAGCGCGATCCCGCTCGGCCTCGGCGGCTTCCACTCGGTCTTCGTGCTCAGCGCGGCCGCTGCGGTGGTCGGCGTGGCCGTCCTGCTGCTGGTCGTCCCGGGGCGGGCACGGACCGCCGCCGCGACCAGCGATGAGTCCGCGCCCAGCACGGTCGAGGCGGTCCGTAGGACCGCACCGCGGATGCGCTGGCGGGACCTGACCGATCGTCGGCTCCGCCGGCTGCTGCTCGCGGCCGGCGTCCTCGGTCTGCTGACCGTCGGCGACGGGTTCCTCTACCTCGTGCTCGCCTCGTCCGGGACGGTCGGTGCCCGCTGGTTCCCGTTGCTGATGGTCGGCACCAACGCCGCCTACCTGGCTCTCGCCGTGCCGTTCGGGAGACTGGCCGACCGCGTCGGGCGCCCCCGGGTCTTCCTCGGCGGTCACCTCTTCCTCGTCGCGGCCTACGTGGTGACCGCCCTCCAGCACGGTGCCGCCTGGGAGGTGGCCGGGGTGCTCCTGCTGCTGGGCGCGTTCTACGCCGCGACCGACGGAGTGCTGGCCGCGATCGCCAGCCGGCTGGTGCCCGAGGCGAGCCGGGCCAGTGGGATCGCGGCCGCCCAGACGGTCGTCGCCCTCGCCCGCTTCGGGTCCTCCGTCGGCTTCGGCCTGCTGTGGACGTTGACCGGCCGCTCCACCGCGATGGTGGTGGTGGCCGTCGCGCTCGCGGTCGCGATCCCCTTCGCCGCGGGGCTGCTGCAGCTGCGCCGCCCGGCAGGAGCACGGTCGTGAGCCGCGGTCGGGTCGTGCTGCTCGGCTTCGTCACCCTGCTCTGTCTCGTCGTCGCCGCCGGCTACTTCGTCTACGCCCGCGACGCCGCCCTCGCTCCCGCTGCCGCAACGGCCGTTCCGACGGTGGGAGCGGCGGCCGTGCTGACCGGCCCCCGGGTGGTCTTCCGGAACACCCAGCTGGGTGCCGACTACGCCCACCTCGCGTTGGTGCCCCTCGACAACCCGGCCGGACCGCGGGCAGTGACCCCGCTCAGCTGTCAGCGGGTCTACGCCACCGCCCACGCCGGCGTCTGCGTGACCGAGACCCGCGGCATGGCCCCCAGCTACGGGATCACGACCCTGGACGCCCAGCTGCAGCCGACCAGGTCGACGGTCCTCACCGGTGAGCCGAGCCGGGCGCGCATGTCGCGCGACGGGAGCCTGGTCTCGACCACCACCTTCGTGGCCGGCCACTCCTACGCGTCCACCTCGTTCTCGACCTCGACCATCATCCGCGAGCGCGGCCGGTCGTTGGGGAACCTGGAGACCTGGCGGACCACGCTGCCGGACGGCTCGGACCTGAGGGCCCTGAACCGCAACTTCTGGGGCGTCACGTTCGCTCCCGACGACGACACCTTCTACGCCACCGCAGCCTCGGGTGGGACCACCTGGCTGGTGCGCGGCAGCATCAAGGCCCGCACCATGACCGCTCTGCGGACCGACGCCGAGTGCCCCTCCCTGTCACCGGACGGGACGCACGTCGCGTACAAGAAGCGGCTCGGCAACGCGACTCCCGGCGTCTGGCGGCTCGCGGTCCTCGACCTCGCCACCGGCACGGAGGTGCTGCTGGCCGAGACGCGCAGCGTCGACGACCAGATGGAGTGGCTCGACAACGACACCGTCCTCTACGGCGTCCCCCGGGCCGGCACCGAGGCCACCACCTCCGACGTCTGGGAGGTCCCGGCCAACGGCCAGGGCACCCCGACCGTCCTCATCCCGTACGCCACCTCACCGGCCGTCGTCCGGTGAGCAGCTGTATCTGCTTGACCCGCACCCCCCGGCGGCGCCGCACATCGAGCCAGCCGAGGAGAAGTCGATGAAGACAACTGCGATCCCCACCATCCGCTCCGGGACGGGGGACTGCGGACCTGCCGTCCCCGGCCGCCCCCGGCCGGTCAGCGCCGACGCGCTCGGCAGCGCGGACCCCCGCCTGAGCTCGCTGACGGTCGGGCGGCGCTGACGTGGCCGCCATGCTCAAGCTCGCCCCGGGCCGGCGCGCCGCCCGTCCCCACGAGAGCCGCTTCCGCAGCCACGCCCACATCCTGATCATCGTCCAGAACCTGCCGGTGCCGCTGGACCGCCGGGTCTGGCTGGAGTGCCAGGCACTCAGGGACGCGGGCTACGCCGTCAGCGTGATCTGCCCCAAGGGACCGGGTGACCCGTCGTTCGACGTCATCGACGACGTGCGGATCCACAAGTACCGCCCCGCCCCCCAGGTGGACGGCGCCAAGGGCTTCCTGCTCGAGTTCGTCTACAGCTGGCTGCGTACCGCCTGGCTGTCCTGGACGATCTGGCGCGACCGGCCGTTCGACGTCATTCAGGCGTGCAACCCCCCGGACACCTACTGGGCGCTGGCCAAGCTGTGGAAATCACGGGGCGTGGGCTTCGTCTTCGACCAGCACGACCTGAACCCCGAGCTCTACCTGTCCCGGTTCGGTCAGCCGAAGACCTCCAACGGCAAGCTCCAGTACTGGGGACTGCGCTGGCTGGAGCAGATGACCTACCGGACGGCCGACCGTGTCATCTCCACCAACGAGTCCTACCGATCCGTCGCCATCCGCCGCGGCCGTCGCTGGGCCGAGGACGTGGTCGTGGTCCGCAGCGGCCCCGACACCCGCCGGATGCGTCCCGTCGCGCCCGCCGAACCGGTCGAGCCCGGCCGGCCCCAGTCGCTGGTCTATCTCGGCATCATGGGTCCCCAGGACGGCGTCGACGTGGTGCTGGACGTCATGGACGAGCTGGTGCACCGCCGTGGCCGCACCACCGTGCGCGCGACCCTGATGGGCTTCGGCGACTGCTTCGACGAGCTCCGTTCCCGGGCGACCGAGCTGGGCCTGGACGACGTGGTCACCTTCACCGGCCGGGCGGACCTCGAGATGATCGCCGAGCACCTCAGTGCCGCGGACGTGGGTCTGTGCCCCGACCTGAAGTCGCCGCTGAACGACGTCTCGACCATGAACAAGACCATGGAGTACATGGCCTACGCGCTGCCGTCGGTGGCCTTCGACCTGACCGAGACCCGGGTGTCCGGCGGCGACACGGTGCTCTACGTCCCCTCGGGTGACGTCCAGGCGTTCGCCGACGAGGTCGAGCGGCTGCTCGACGACGACACCCTGCGGCGGCGGCTCGGTGACGCCGCCCGCAAGCGGGTCGTGGAGCACCTGGACTGGCGCACCCAGGTCCCGGGCTACGTCGGCGTGTTCGACGGGCTGACCGGCCGGGTCGGACGAGTGGCCGTTCCGGAGTCGGCTAAGGACCCCGCTCGAGCCGCGTCCGGTGGCGAGGCCGACGTGTCCGAGAGGGCCACTCTGCTGGACGAAGGAGCCCTGCGCGAGACCACAGCCCTGCTCGGGACGGGCGACGTGTTCGACACCGCTTCCCTGCTCGGCACGGCCGCGCAGCTCGACAAGCCGGCCCGGGTCGAGCAGTCCGAGCTGGTCGACGAGGCGGTGGACCGCGGCGGCCGCCGTCACCTCCAGCTCGGCGCCAGCCAGGGCCCGGACGACAGCGCCCTGCAGAGGAGCTCCGCATGATGGCCGAGATGGACGAGCACCCGTCGCGGTGGGAGACCCCGACCGACGCCGTCTCGATCTCGGTCATCGGCTGCGGATACCTCGGAGCCGTCCACGCCGCCGCGATGGCCGCCCTGGGTCACGACGTCGTCGGGCTCGACGTGGACGCTGCGAAGATCGCCGAGCTGGCCGCGGGGCAGGCTCCCTTCTTCGAGCCGGGTCTGACCGAGATCCTGGCGGAAGGTGCGCGCACCGGCCAGCTCCGGTTCACCACCGACCTCGGCTCGGTCGCGGCCGCGCAGGTGCACTTCATCTGTGTCGGGACCCCGCAGCGACGTGGGGAGAACTCCGCTGACCTGCGGCACGTCGACGCCGCCTTCCATCAGCTGCTGCCGCAGCTCAAGCCGGGCGACGTCGTGGTCGGCAAGTCGACCGTCCCGGTCGGGACCGCCGAGCGACTCGCCGAGCTGCTGCGGTCGGTCGAGCCGACCGCCACCCTGGTCTGGAACCCGGAGTTCCTGCGCGAGGGGCACGCCGTCAAGGACACCCTGTCCCCGGACCGCCTGGTCTACGGGGTGCCGGAGGGTCCCGCGGGGGAGCGGGCGGTGACCGTCCTCAACCGGGTCTACGCCAAGGCCGTCGCCAACGGGGTTCCGGTGGTGGTCACCGACTACGCCACCGCGCAGCTGGTCAAGGTGGCGGCCAACTCGTTCCTGGCGACCAAGATCTCCTTCATCAACGCCATGGCCGAGCTCTGCGAGGTGACGGGAGGGGACGTGGTCCAGCTGGCCGACGCCATCGGCTATGACGCCCGCATCGGTCGCCGCTTTCTCAACGCGGGCCTGGGCTTCGGCGGCGGCTGCCTGCCCAAGGACATCCGCGCCTTCATGGCGCGGGCCGGCGAGCTCGGCGTGGACCAGGCGCTGACCTTCCTCCGAGAGGTCGACGCCATCAACCTGCGGCGCCGGGTACGAATGGTGGATCTCGCCCGCGAGGTCTGTGAAGGCTCTATCGTTGGCCGTCGGATCGCGGTGCTGGGCGCAGCGTTCAAGCCGGACAGCGACGACGTCAGGGACTCGCCGGCCCTCAGCGTGGCCGCCCAGATGACGTTGCAGGGGGCTGAGGTGGTCGTGACCGACCCGGAGGCGATCGCCAACGCCTCGGCGAAGTGGCCCGACCTGGTATTCGCCGAGACCGTCGACGAGGCCGTCCAGGACGCGGAGCTCGTGCTGCTGCTGACGGAGTGGCCCGAGTACGTGGCGCTGGACCCTCACGAGCTGAGGACGCGGGTGGCCCGACCTCGGATGCTCGACGGCCGCAACGCCCTGGACGCCGCCCGTTGGCGGGCCGCTGGGTGGACCTACCGCGCGCTGGGACGCCGCTGATGGCCGCCGCGATGGACCTGGCCCAGCAGTCCACCGCCCTGCCCGCGGAGCCCGTGGCCCACCGGCGCCGTCGGCCGCTGCGCACCAACCTCCACCACCTGCTGGAGGGCGGCGCGGCGGAGCGCGGGGGCGCCCCCTGCCTCACCTACCGGGACCAGACGACGAGCTACGCCGAGGTCTGGCAGCTCGTCCAGGCCGCGGCGTCGGGGCTCATCGGACTCGGGCTCGCGCGTGAGGACCGGGTTGCTGTCTTCGTGGACAAGAGGGTGGAGACCGTGGCGGCCGTCTTCGCCACCTCGGCCGCGGCGGGGGTCTTCGTCCCGGTGAACCACGTGCTCAAGGCGGGCCAGGCGCTCTACATCCTGCGCCACTGCGACGTGCGCATCCTGGTGACCACCCGCGAGCGGCTCGCCCTCCTGCGCGAGGGACTGGCGGACTGCCCCGCGTTGGACCACGTCGTGCTGGTCGGCCCCGCCACGGCGGAGGACCTGGAGCCGCGGACCGGCTACCAGGTCTGCCGCTGGGACGACCTGGTCGCTGGCCCGGCCGCCACGCCAACCGTGCGGCCGGTCGACGTCGACATGGCGGCCATCTTCTACACCTCCGGCAGCACGGGCAAGCCGAAGGGTGTGGTGCTGAGTCATCGCAACCTGCTGGTCGGCGCGGAGAGCGTCGCGAGCTACCTGCACAACACCGCCGACGACGTCATCCTGTCGGCGCTGCCTCTCAGCTTCGACGCGGGCTTCAGCCAGTTGACGACGGCGTTCTCGGTGGGCGCCCACGTCGTGCTGCACAACCACCTGCTGCCCGCCGACGTCGTCCGCCTCGTGGCGAAGCATCGCGTCACGGGACTGACCGGCGTGCCGCCGCTGTGGCTGCAGATCACGAGCGTGCCATGGCCCGAGGGTGCCGCCTCGAGCCTGCGGTACTTCGCCAACACCGGCGGCCGGATGCCGAAGTCGACGTTGGACCGGCTCCGGAGCATCTTCAGTGGCGCCGAGCCGTTCCTGATGTACGGGCTGACGGAGGCCTTCCGCTCGACCTACCTGGACCCGGCCGAGGTGGACCGGCGCCCGGACTCGATCGGCAAAGCGATTCCGAACGCCGAGGTCCTGGTACTGCGGCCCGACGGCAGCCGGTGCGGTCCGGGCGAGGAAGGCGAGCTGGTCCACCGGGGAGCTCTGGTGGCACTGGGTTACTGGGAGGACCCGGAGAAGACCGCGGAGCGGTTCCGTGCCATCCCGGACCGGCAGTCGTCGTGGCGGGCCCCCGAGCTGGCGGTCTGGTCCGGCGACGGCGTGGTCGCCGACGAGGACGGCTTTCTCTACTTCGTGGGTCGACGGGACGAGATGATCAAGACCTCGGGCTACCGGGTCAGCCCGACCGAGATCGAAGAAGTCGCCTACGACACCGGCTTGGTGCGGGATGCCGTTGCGCTCGGGGTGGCCGACGAGCGACTGGGTCAGCGCATCGTGCTCGTCGCCACGTCGGCGAACGAGGAGGAGCTGAAGCCCGAAGCGCTGGTGGCGGCCTTCCGTCGTCAGCTGCCGCTGTACATGGTGCCTTCGACGGTGCTGGTGCGTGACGAGCTGCCGCGATCGCCGAACGGGAAGTATGACCGCAACCTCATTCGGACCGAGCTGGACGCGTGAGCGCCGCCGACCTGCTGCGGACCTTCGGGACCATCAAGGGCGAGCTGGCCGTCGGGGGGCAACCCGTGAGCCGGCTCGCGGCCCGGGTGGGGTCGACGCCGTTCTTCGCCTACGACCGCCGGCTGCTGACCGACCGGGTGGCTCAGCTGCGTGCGGCCCTGCCCGCGCGACTCGAGCTGACGTACGCGATGAAGGCCAACCCCATGCCGGCCGTCGTGCAGCACCTGGCGGGCCTGGTCGACTCCCTCGACGTGGCGTCGGCCGGCGAGATGCAGGTCGCGCTGGACACCGGGATGCCGGCCGAGCGGGTCAGCTTCGCCGGCCCCGGCAAGACGGCCGCCGAGATCCGCCAGGCGGTCGCGGCCGGAGTGGTTCTCGAGCTCGAGTCGGCGACCGAGGCCCGACGGGTCCTGGCGGCCGGGGACGACCTCGGCGTGCGGCCGACCGTGGCTGTCCGGGTCAATCCCGACTTCGCCGTCAAGGGCTCGGGGATGCGGATGGGCGGCGGACCGCAGCAGTTCGGCGTCGACTCCGAGCAGGTGCCGGGGCTGCTCGCCGAGCTCCGTGGAGCAGAGCTGGAGGTGCTCGGCTTCCACGTCTTCGCCGGTTCCCAGAATCTCCGGGCCGAGGTCATCGCGGAGGCCCAGCGCCGCACCGTCGACCTCGTCCTGCCGCTGGCGGACCTGCTGCCCACGCCGCTGCGCTACCTCAACCTCGGTGGTGGCTTCGGGATCCCCTACTTCGACGCAGACTCACCGCTCGAACTCGGCTTGGTGGCCGACAACCTGCACCAGCTGGTGGACGGCGTTCTCGCCGAGCGGCTGCCACAGGCCCGTCCCGTGATCGAGCTCGGTCGTTACCTGGTGGGGGAGTGCGGCGTCTACGTCACCGAGGTGGTCGACCGCAAGGTGTCGCGCGGCAAGACCTACCTCGTGGTGGACGGCGGCATGCACCACCAGCTCGCCGCGTCGGGCAACTTCGGCCAGGTCATCCGCCGCAACTACCCCGTGCTGGTGGGCAGCCGCGCCGAGGAGGAGCCCGACGAGACCGTGTCGGTGGTCGGTTGTCTCTGCACCCCGCTGGACCTGCTGGGGGACAAGGTCGTGCTGCCGAGGGCCGAGATCGGCGATCTGGTCGTCGTCTTCCAGGCTGGCGCCTACGGCCTGACCGCCAGCCCGACCGCCTTCCTGGGGCATCCCGCTCCCGCCGAGATCCTCCTCTGACCGCCCGCCCGAAAGGAACCGCATGACCACCACCACTCCCACCCTCATCGAGGTCAGGTCCGTCCTGGTCGCGACCCTGGGACTTGAGTATCGTCTGGACCAGCTGGACGAGTCCACCGAGCTGTTCGGAACGCTACCCGAGTTGGACTCGCTTGCGGTGCTGGAGCTCGTCAGTGCTCTTGAGGATCACTTCGAGATCGTCATCGAGGACGAGGAGTTCAGCGGAGAGATCTTCGCGACGCTGGGGTCGCTTGCGGAGTTCGTTCAGGACAAGACGGCCACCCGAGCAAGCGCAACACGTTAGCCGGCGTGCGCTCTGACGTCGCGGGCGGTGCCCGGAGTCACTGCTGATTCTGGCTTTCGCGAGCCTGCTACTGAACAGGGTCACCGGCCTGGGGGCCGTCGTACCAGGTGTTGCCAGACACCCTGACAGGCGGGTCAGTGGAGGTGAGAGGGCCGTACGCGCCACCGCGCGGGAAGGTCTTGGTGCTGAAGTGGTTGTCGGTGATGGAGATGTTGCCGACCTTCTCTAGTGAATCCTCGTCGGCTGAGTAGCCGCCGTAAACCGTGAATGCGCCACCCCCAAGGAGGTTCCCGGTGATGGTCACGTTCGTCATGACCGGGGCGCTGCCGGTGGACAGGATGACCGCGGCGGTCGCTCCGTCGGCCAGGACGATTGTGTTGTGGGCGACGTAGAGGTTGGTCGTCCCCAGCGACTGGACGCCGTCATTATGCGAGTCGCTGGTCAGCGTCAGGTCGTGGATGTAGGAGCTGTCGATCACCACATTGGTGCCGGCCTTGAAGCCGTCGGTGGTGCCGTGGATGTTGCAGCGGAGGCAGGCGTAGTTGGAACCGGCGACAGCGGAGTCACTGGCGGGGTCGGCCAGGCCGTCGATCTCGACATCGGCGATGCGGAGATCGGTGGCCCCGGAGTCGGACAAAATATTGAACGAGCACACCGAGGCGAAGCTTGAGTTGGTGATGGTGACGTTGTTGGCTTTCACTACCAAACAGGTGGTGATGCGCTTGGCGTCTATGACGGTGCCGGTCGCCGTGATGGTCGACGGGCCGGTATAAGGGGTCAATGTGGTCCCGGCTGGCACTCCTGTGGTCGCCGCGCTGGGAAAACTCGTAACCTTGCCTGCGGGCGGCGTCCTGGAGGCCGCTCGGGTCGGCGATACCTGCGTCGGCATCGGACGCCGGTTCGATGTAGCCACAGTGCTGTTGGAGGCGGACGAACGGGACGATCTCGATGCCTCGTCGGTCACTTGGTGATGTAGTACCGCCAGCAGCGACAAGGCGGAAGCCACCAACACCGCGACCACTATCGCCACCACTGTGGCCCGGGGTCGGCGCCACCGTCCAGTCGGGGTCACGACGCAACACCGCCGTCGAGACCGGTAACCGTGGTCGGTCGCGGTACCGCCTGTCGTCGCATCTTCAACCCCCTGTGCACCAGATCTCGTACCGCAAGTCCTGGCGGCCACACCTGGTCGGAGGCAAGAACCTATCGGGGAAGCTCCCACCGCGTGGCGAGTCCGCGATTTTGGTACCGGGCACCGCCCACGAGGCTGTCCCAGCAATCCCGGCGTGCCCGCCCGACCCGCGCCCACACGTTCAGTGTGGGTGGCTCGGACCGCGAAACCAGGCTCTGTGAGCACGCAACGTGAGCGAATTGTGACATACCGTTATCGAACTGTTATGGTTTCGCCGAGTCCTTGGGTCTGCCCCAGATGCCCGAACCGACGCACGATCGATCGCGAGCGCCGGAGCGAACGTCAGGCAGAGCACCCCGGGCAAAACGACCTGGCGGAAGGACTCACCCGGAACTGCCCGATCGTCCACCGGACGATCGATGCCCCCAGAGAAACGGTCTACTGATGAAGTCCTCCACCATGCTCCGATTGCGGGGTCGCGCTCGTCGACCAGCTTCCCACCTGTTGCGTCAGGCTATGACGGTGACGCTGCTCTTGGCCGCCACGACCGGTGCCGTCATCGCCGGCGCTCCTACGGCGTCGGCAGCATCGGAGTCTGTCCTCGGCACCGCGAGGCCTTTGGTTGCGGCTTACCCGGACGGCGACTCCCTGACGGTCGGCCTGCGGTTCACCGCGGACGCCAGCGGCTCGGTCAGTGGGGTGCGGTTCTACAAGGGGGCCGGCAACGGCGGCACCCACATCGGCGCCCTCTACTCCTCCACCGGGGCACTGCTGGCTCAGGCAACCTTTGCAAACGAGACGGCAAGCGGCTGGCAAGCGGTGGCATTCTCCAAGCCCGTCGCCGTCAGCGAGGGCGGGACCTATACGGCGGCTACGTCGATGCCCGAGGGACGTTACGCCGTGACCAAGGCCTATGACTGGCCCGTTACCGGTGCGAACCTGACGGGCGTCGCGGGTACCTACAACTACGGGTCGACCCTTCGCTACCCGCAGTCGACCTACAACGCCTCGAATTACTTTATCGATGTCACGTTCAGTGCCGGCGCGGCGGCTGCTCCCGCTCCGGCCCCCGCTCCGGCTCCGAGCGGCGCTGCAGAGTCCACTTTCCCGGATGAATCAAACACGGGCGTGCGCGCGGGGACGAGCCTGGGAACCTATAACGGACCCTCGGTCATCACCACCGACGGCGCGGTCATCGACTCGAAGAAGATCACCGGGTGCCTCGACATCCGAGCCGACAACGTCGAGATCAGGAACTCCCTCATCCAGTCACGCGGATGCTTCTTCAACGTCCTGTCCGACAACGACAACACCGGCCTCGAACTGACCGACGTCGAGATCGACGGGCTCGGGAACACCTCGGGCGACTCCGCTCTGAACGGCGGCGGCTTTACCTGCCTCAGGTGCGACATCCACGGGACTGTCGACGGGATCAAGGCCGGCGATGACGCTGTAGTCCGCGACTCCTACATCCATGACCTCACCATGACCGCCGGCTCCCACAACGACGGCATCCAGTCTCTCGGCACCACGAGCTTAAGGATCATTCACAACTCGATCGTCGTGCCACCCGGTTCCACATCGGCCATCATCTTGTCCACCGGGTCGGCGCAGAACATGAGAAACGTGCTGATCGATCAGAACCTGCTGGGTGGCGGGGCCTACACCGTCTATGGCGGCTACCTCGCAGGGACAGACTCGCTCTCGAAGGTGTCGAACATCGCCATCACCAACAACAGGTTCACCACTCAGGTCTCGCCGCGATCCGGGGTTTATGGCCCCCTGACTTCGACCGACGACCCCGTTGTGGTCAGGGGCAACACCTGGTACGACGGCCCGAACGCGGGTAAGAGCGTCTACTGAACCGTTCAGCTCCGACCGCTCCTCCGCATCCGGCTGAACGGCAGCCGGGTGCGGAGGACCAGGACCGCGTTACCCGACGTCGGGTGTCGCTCAGAGAGCCCGGCAACCTCTCGTAGGTGGCACGATGGCGCAGTGCTGAGCTACGGACCCGTCCAATTCCTGAACCTCTGGCGCCTCTGGTGAGCCCGCGACCGACGGTGCTCGTGTACAGCCCGTTCTCCTTCAACGGTCAGGGTCCCGGAGAGAGCTGCGCGGAGATCGTGGCGGGGTTTCCGCCGCAGCTGATGAGTACGCACCTCTACGGGGCGCGGTTTCGGCGGCGACTGCCAGCCCATGTCGAGCTGCATCCCAGTCTGCCTCTCACACACACCCACGTTCCCTGGTCGTTGGTCGCGGAGCGGGCAGAGAAACAGTTGGTGCTGGACTTCCGCCGCGCTCTCGGTACCGCTGACCCGCGGAACTCGGTGGCCTACTTCTGGCCCGACCCGCCGGTAGCGCTGGTCCAGGCCGCCCGCGAACGCGGAATCCCCACGGTCCGCGAGATGATCAACACGGCTCGCGCCTACTCCGGGCCCATCCTGGACGGGGCGTACGGCAGGCTGGGCCTGGGGCCGACAGACGCGGCCGAGCCTGAGAAAGTGGTGGCCGAGACCGAGGAGCTTCGCCTCTACGACCGGTACTTTGCCTCGAACCCTGAGGTGGAGAAATCCTTGGTCGGCCTGGGCGTGCGGCCTGAGCAGATCTTGTCAACGACTTTCGGCTGGACGCCGTCCAAGCTGACGCCGCCCCATCATGTGCGGGTTGCTCCCTGCCTACGCTTCTTGTTCGTGGGTAGTGTCAGTGTGCGCAAGGGTGTCCCCGAACTGCTCGAGGCCTGGTCTCGAGCGGGTGTCGACGGCGAACTGGTGCTGGCCGGCAGAATCGCTCCTGAGCTCCGCAGTATGGTCGCCGCTCACGAGCGGAAAGGGTCCGTCCAGGCCATTGGCTTCCGACGGGACGTTGCCGCCCTCTTCCACAGCGCCGACGTCTTCGTTTTTCCGACGCTCGAGGAGGGTGGACCCCAGGTCACCTACGAGGCCGCGGGGTGCGGTCTGCCGGTGATCACCACGCCGATGGGAGCCGCTCGCTTGATCGAGTCGGAGCGTAACGGTCTCGTGGTCGAACCGGGATCCGTGGCGCAGCTGGCTGACGCGATCAGCTCTCTGGCTGGGCAACCAGAGCTACGCACCGAATACGGGGCCGAAGCGCGGCGGGGCGCCCAGAGATTCGCCTATGAGGTGGTCGCCGCCGACCGGTGCCGCCAGCTTGTCGGCGTCTCCAGGTCGCACGTCCATGGCCCCGGCTGAGGCCGCCGGGATCCCCTCACCGGAGCATCTTCACCAGGGTCTTGCTCCGCTCCACCAGCCGTTTGCGGAAAGGTCGGCGCGCCATCACGAGATCGCGGACGCTGTCGAGCGTGTCCTCAGCCCGGACACTGAACCTCGGTTGGAGCCATCCGGACTCGCTGCTTGGTTGGCGGTCGCTCGAGTAGACCCGGCCGTACCCGAGACGGCGCAGTTGCCCGAGCGTCCGTCGATCGTAGCGACCGAGAGGCAGCGCCGCCTGGTCGACCTCTGCTCCGGCTGCCTCCATCAGTCGTTCCCGCGCTTCTACCAGCTCTCGGTGTTGTTGCAGCTCGTCGAGTCCGCGCCAGGGCACGTGGTCCATACCGTGCGAACCAACGGTCATTCCCGCAGCGACCAGGACCTGCAGCTGATTTGAGCTGAGGCTCCCCGGCTGGTCAAGGCGACCGGCGAGCACGAAGAACCGCGCTACCCGGCTGTGCCGCAGGAGCTCTTCAAGTCCGATCTCGACGTCCGAGGCGTTGCCGTCGTCGAAGCTGAAGTCGACATCGAGGCGACTGGCGAACTCGGCGATGACCCTCGTGTACATGTCTCTCGAGATCCAGTAGCGATCCTCGCCAGGCTCCAGCACCCGTTGCGGTCGACCGATGCCGTGAAAGCAGAGGTTGATCATCGCCTGGAGCCCTCATCGCCGGCCCCGCGAGATTCGCGACTGGTTTCGTCGCGACCCCAGGTGGTGGTGCTGTTGGTCTGCCGCCGGCCTCGGACACCAGCGATGACGGTGAGGACCACATACACCGCCGCTGCTGGCGCCAGCTGGGGGTTTGGCAGGACGACCTCGGTTAGCCAGGCCAGCCGGTCGCTGCGACGGACCCCCTGACCCGGCCGGTTCGGGTCAGCAACTTGACGCAACTGCGCGTTGCCACGACGCACGCGCGCCAGTCGCTGCAACAGTGGGCCAGTCCGCGTCGGAGCAGTCACGGTCACCTCCACCGACGCGAGCTCCCGCTTCTGATCCTCGGAGTAGAGCGAGTCGAGGTACAGATCGTCGGCTACGACGACAGGAAAGGTGTCGAACTCCGATCGCCCCTGCTCACTGAGGACGATCACACCTCTTCCGAAGAGGCTGTTGTGAAAGGCCGGGAGTCGCTGGTTGATCGCGAAGTAGGCGCGGACGGGAAGTGTCGAGTGAACGGTTGCCACGCGACGACTGGGCGCGAGCGCCATGACGGTCGAGTCGCTGGCGAACGCCTGCTCGATAGCCGCGACGGCGTGGCGGGGAAGCTCGATGTCGGCATCGAGGTAGATCCTAGGAAACCCCTCTACCTGAGCGTCGCCGACTATGAGCGCCTGAGCCTTTCCGGGATCGAGGAGTTCCACCACCTGGACGCCGTAGCTCTCCGCGACCGCGACAGTTCTGTCAGTGCAGCCGTTGGCCACCACGACGATTCTCAGGTCCCCGGCATCCTCCTGTCGCAGGAGTGACTCCAGGCAGCGGCCAATGACAGCCTCCTCGTTATGAGCGGCAATAACCACGCTGGCCATGTCACGTCCTCTCCCGGAGTAAGGACCGCCCCTCCCAGCTGCTCCATCGGTACGGAGGAAGAGCGGAGGACGAGCCTAGCGGCTCGGGAAGCGTTCAGAGCCAGGATGGTAGATGCTCCGTCGAGCTTCATCTGCCACTAGCCTGAGCGTCGTGACGGCGCCCGACGACATTCTCGTGCGGCCCATCCTGGACGAAGACCGGGCCCGGGTAGGGGACTTCCTGCACGAGCAGCTCAACTCTCGCTTGCCCTCGGCCACCTGGGCTGCGGCGATGGTCCCGCCCTGGTCGGGCTCTCCACCCAACCACGGGTTCATGCTGCTGCGTGGCGACGCCGTGGTGGGGGCGAATCTGGCCTTCTATTGCGAGCGGACCATCGAGGGCCGTCGCGAACGCTTCTGCAACCTGGCGGCACTCTGCGTCTCGGAGCCGGCTCGGCCGCACACCTTCCGGCTGCTCCGCGCACTTCTCAGGCAGCCTGGGTACCACTTCACCGACTTGTCGCCTAGCGGTAGCGTCATCGAGCTCGACCGACGGCTCGGCTTCCAGTTCCTCGATACCGCTACCACGCTCGTATTGAACATCCCTCGTCCTCGACGTGGTGTCCAACTCATCGCCGATGTCGATGAGATCGAGCGCTTGCTCACCGGCCGGCCGGCTCAGCTGTTCGCCGACCACAGGAGCGCACTGGGCGCCCAGCACCTCCTGATCCGCCGCGGTCATCGGCACTCCTACGTCTTGTTCCGGCGAGATCGTCGACGAGGCCTCCCGCTCTTTGCGACGGTGCTCTACGTCAGCGACCAGGAGCTGTTTCGTGACGCCCTGGGTACCGTCGCTAGCTTCTTGCTTATCAAGCACGGCGCCATCGCCTCGCTGATCGAGCGACGGGTCGTCGAGGTGCGGCCCCGGCTGAGCTGGCCGCTGAGCCGGCCGCGACCGAAAGCGTTCAAGAGTGCCTCGCTCGGCGAGGAGCACGTCGACTACCTCTACACGGAGCTGACCTGCGTACCGTGGTAAGCGATCTTTAGACGTCGCTCCTCGATCAGCGGTTGACCCCCTCAGGGGCCCGATGTCTCCGGACCTCCGGGTGTCGCGGACAACCGCCTCCGGCGCCAACCGCGTAGCGCCCGGTCCATGACCCAGACCGAGAACACGGTGAGTGCGATACCCACCGCTGCGGTGGAAGCGGAGGCTCGGGTCCGGCTGGCTGACACGTACTGGACGTCGGGGGCTGTCGGAGAAGTGATGGCGGTGACCCGCTCACGAGTGGAGACGCCGAACATGTCCTGCCGGCGCTGGAGCGTGCGCGTGAGCCGCTCGCGGGTTGCCGAAGTGCGGTTGGCGACTTCCTCAGGGCTGCTTCCTACCACCTGGACGTCCACCGTAGCCGCGGTGAACAGGGGTCGGAACTGAGATCCCTGGTTCGGAAGGCGCACCTGGACCCCGTCGCGCACACCGAGGCTGAACAGGGTGGTGTCCGGCGACGCGGTGAGAAGGGGCGTCTGGCTCCCGTTCCAGTCGGTGACGAGCACAGCGGCGAGGGGGGCCAGCTGGTACGGGGGGTCTTCGATCTTGTTGAGGTGGTAATCCTCGACCGGCGCCAGCAGGACGAGATCAAAACGGGCCCAGTACACCCCCGGCCTGTTAGCCGCCCCGTGCACCGCCAGAGCCGTGAGCAGCATCCCGACGAGCACCAGATACCAGCGCCTCCCCAAAATCCGCAGTAGATCGCGAGCCGTCATTCCTCTCCCCCTCTCCGACATGATCCCACGGGGACAACCGGCGTACCGGATCTTCTGGCAGCCCGGCCCGGCTCGCCCCCTACGGGTCTGTGCGCTCGGTATTGTGACTGTTTCGCCGGCGGACCGCGCGATGACGGCCTACGATCGTCCCTGGCACTAGCGACGACGCGTGGTGCGCGTCGGCGCGACTGCCGGCGAGGCGGGCGAGGCCGCCAGATCCGGCCGGACCTCAGTCGGCTGCCGATCCGGGACCCTCCGCGGCAGCAGGCGACGAGGGGGAATGGCACGTGCAGGTCGGAGACCTACTGCTCGCGATGAGGCGCCGCTGGTACCTCGTGCTCGCGGTCGTCTTGGTAGCGGTGGCGGCCACTCTAGGAACGGTTTGGCTAGTCGGTCCTACCTACGAGGCCAAGGGCGCGATGCTCCTTATCCCGCCGGGGGCAACCGTGCAGCAACGCCTCGGCACTGGTGCGTCGACCGGCAATCCCTATCTCGCGCTCAGTGGTCTTACCCAGGCGCGCGACGTCGTGATCCGATCGGTGGGTGCCCAGGCCACTCGGTTGGAGATCTGCGAGAGGTCTGGTGACGCAGCTTACGAGGCGATGCGGAAGGACCTGTGCCTGGGTCGCCCGACTATCTCGTATGAGGTGACGCCGGACTTCGACAGCAGTGCGCCCGTTGTGCTCGTCACGGTCGAGGCGGACACCGCCATGGACGCTGTCACCGCTCTGACTGTCGTGATGGACCAGGTTCCCGTCGCCCTGACCGACCTGCAGTCCTCGCTGAACCTGCGCCCGAAGACCTCCATCACCTCGATCAGCGTCATGGCCGACAGGGTCCCGCAGGTCGTTCGCAAGGACCAGGTCCGCGCGGGGGTGGTGGCAGGAGGCGGGGTTCTCGCCGTCGGCATCCTGCTTATCGGGCTGATCGACGGAACCTTCAGCACCATGTGGGAGCGCCGCCGGTCCCACCGTGAGCGGCCTGTCCCCGACTGGGGATTGAACTCGGAAGCCGACAACGGCTGGACCCTGCCAGCGATCAGCGATGCTGACAGCGTCGAGCACAGTGCGCAGGGCTGGATCTTGCCAGCCAACAGTCCCTTGCCGTCTGGCCAGGAGGGTGAAACCACCGCTGGCGGGGGCTCGACGGACGGGGCCCCGCTGAACGGCCGGCGACTGGTCCAACGTCGATGACGACGAGGGGCGACGATCGAGCCGGCGTCCGAGAGCGTCGAAGCGCGTGACCGCGGGCGACCTTCGTCGACGCTGGGGAGTCGACGGTGCCACCGTCCTCACCTGTTACATCTGGCTGCTGCTGGCCGTACCGTCCGTGATGGTGATAGCCCCGCTGGGGAGCGCGGGCGCGCCGTCGACGATCGTGGCAATCGGTCTGTTCCTGCTGTGGGCGTGGTTCGAGCTCCACCGCTCCGCAGGGTCTGGCCGGCATCGACAGCCGGTGCGCTTGGCGGCCCTGGGGTGGTTACTAGCCATGGTTGCGGTCTACGCCCACGCGATGTCCTCGCCGATGGCCTTCGACGAGATCAGTCCCGCCGACTTCGGAATGCTCAAGCTGATCGGTTTTACCGGAGTTCTGCTCACTGCCGGCGACGGTCTGTCGAACCTTGCGAGATTTCGTGTTCTGGTCGGTCGTTTCGTTCTGGCAGCTGGTGCAATCGCCGCGCTGGGTCTCCTGCAGTTCGTGACCCGTGACCTTTTCGTGGACCGGCTTCAGATTCCAGGCCTGACGTCGGTCTCGGGTAGCGCGGGCCTGATCGACCGAGGCGGGTTGCCTAGGCCCAGCGGGACGTCTACTCATCCGATCGAGTACGGCGTGGTCTTGTCGATCGTCCTCCCGTTGTCCATTGTCCATGCGCTTTGGGCTACGCAACGGCGCTGGCTCTACCGAGCCGTCGTGGGGGTGATTGCTCTGGACATCTTTCTGTCGAGCTCGCGATCCGCGCTGGTCTGCTCGGCAGTGGCTCTCGTTGTTCTGGCCGTCAACTGGCGGTGGCGCCTTCGCCTGCAAGCCGCCGCCGCCTCAGTCGTACTCGCTCTAGCGGTCTACCTGCTGGTCCCAGGGTCATTGGGAGCTACGACGCGCCTGTTCACCGGAGCTGGGAACGACCCGAGCATCGCGTCGCGCACGGGCAGCTATCACATCGTCAGCGTGTTCTTCGGCCACAGCCCGATTCTTGGCCGCGGATTCGGGACCTTCCTGCCGAAGTACTGGATCCTCGACAACGGTTATCTCGGTCTACTCGTCGAGGGCGGCCTCGTCGGACTGGCGGGTCTGCTCGTCCTCGTGCTGGCCGGCCTGGCCTCGGCGCGCGCAGCCAGAACGCAGCTGCCTGAGTTGTTCGACCAGCAACTGGCGCAGGGCGTCCTCGCCTCGGTGGCGAGTGGCGCAGCCGGGTTGGCCTTCTTCGACACCTTCGGGTTCCCACAGTCGGCCGGCTGCTTCTTCATCGTGCTGGGTCTTGCCGCCGCGCTGCGGCGACTGTCGCGCCAGGACGCGGCCCCGCTTGCTCCGGACCCTCAGCCGGCCCGGGCCTCCGCTCCTGCCAGCGAGAGTGTGGTCGGAAGATGACGCAGCACGCCGAGCTGCAGACCGGGCCCCAGGTCGCGGCGCAGCCCGCCGTTCCGTCGGACCGTCGTCCCGAGCATGTGTGCGTGGTGGTCGTTCTCTACAACAGCGCACCCCTCGTAGCCGACCTGGTGGCCTCGCTGCCGGATGGGCTGGCCGGCGTGGAGTACGAGCTAGTGGGGGTTGACAACGACTCCTCCGATGGAGGCGCCGAGCTGCTTGAGGCCCTGGCACCTGACGCCACCGTGGTCCGCACCGGTCGTAACGGTGGTTACGCCGCTGGCATCAACGCCGGCGTGGCCGCAGCTGGCGAGCACTCGGCTGTCCTGGTGCTGAACTCCGACGTCCGACTGGAGCCGGGCTGCGTCCCAGAAATGCTCAGCCGTCTGAGGAGCAAGGGTGTGGGCATCGCCGTGCCGCGGCTCCTCGACGCGCAAGGCCAGGTGATCGAGTCGATCCGACGCGAGCCCAAAGCAATCCGGGTGCTCTGCGACGCGCTGCTGAGTGCTCGCCTCGCAGGACGACTGCTATCTCTAGGCGAAGTGGTCACCGATCGTCGGGCCTATGAGCGGGAGCACCAGGTGGACTGGGCGGAAGGGTCCACGCAGCTCATCAGTGCGGAGTGCTGGGCTAAATGCGGACCGTGGGACGAGTCCTTCTTCCTCTACTGCGAGGAGACCGACTTCGACCTGCGGGCGCGCGACGCCGGCTTTGCGACGGTCTTTGTCCCCAGTGCCCGAGCCGTTCATCTCGAAGGTGGCTCCTCCACCTCCGTCGACGCACTCTGGGTGCTTCAGGTGCGGAACCGGGTGAAGCTGCACCGTCGTCGGCATGGGGCGGCTGCCACGGCGGTCTTCTGGCTGTTGACCCTGCTCCGGGAAGCTAGTCGTGCATCGCTCGGTCGGACGAAGAACCGAGCTGCTGTCCGCGGTCTGCTGGACTGGCACCTGGTCAGAGGGCACGAGGGGAGTAGTCAGTGACATCGCAAGCGATCGACCAGGACGAGGGGATCTCGATCGTCTGCGTCTACAATGACCCGCAGGTGCGTGCGGAGTGCCTCGATCGATCGGTGCAGGCCTACCTGGGAGATCTCGACGTCGACTACATCCCCGTCGACAACAGGACGCAGACCTTCAGCACCGCCGGGGCGGCCCTCAATCACGGCGCGCGCCTTGCCCGTCACGAGCTCGTGGTGTTCGTGCACCAGGATGTCTACCTGCACTCGATCGACCGGCTCGTCTGGGCCGCCCGGGCCTTCGGTGAGGAGGGCTGGGGGGTCCTTGGAGCCAACGGAGTTACGTCTCTCGGGTTGAATGTCGGACGGCTTCGTGACCGTACCCAGCTGATCGGTGTGCACGCCCCCACGCCGGTCGAGGTCGACAGTCTGGACGAGGTGCTGTTCATGGTGCCGCGACACCTGGTGCTGGAGCACCCGCTGAGCGAGTCCGACGAGCTGGCCTGGCACGCCTACGGCGTCGAGTATTGCCTAAGGATGCGTTCGATGGGACTCCGCGCCGGCGCTGTGGACCTGGCCGTGACCCACAACAGCCTGACGATCAACCTCGCGCGCTTGGATGCGGCTCACCGTGCGGTGGGCCGTCAGCATCCCAAATTCCTTCCGATCCGAACCACGTGCGGCACGATCGGAGGGCGCGCTACCTGGCTGCGGTCGCAGCCGATTGTCCGACGGCACGGGTGGCGCCTCCGTTGGTTGCGGCACTCTCTTCTGGCAGCGCGCGCTGCCCGATGGGTCGACGGACCGGTCGTCCTCAGCGACATCCGGTCCGAGGTCGATCTTCTGACCAAGGCGTCCAGCGACCCACTGAACCTGGTGAACGTCGACGGCAATGGTGGCTTCGTCGAGTTCGGGCGCGCCCCACTGACGCTCACCCGCTACGGACGACCCGTTGTCATGCGAGCCGTCCGTGCTGTCTCGGAGGTAGCCGAGCTCGTCGCTGAGCTGCCACCTGGGGAGGTCGTTCTGATCGTCGGACTGGGGCTGAGCGACCTCCGCGACCTCCGCTCCACGTCGTCCACGCACCAGCCGTGGCTGCTGGGCATTCACCCCGCAGAGATGTGGTTGCTTGGCGGCGTCCCGGTTGATCAGCTGCCGCTGGAGTGGCGGCGATCGGCGGCGTTGCCGCTTGGCAGCCGTAAGCTCGAGGATTGGGTCCACGTGTCCTGATAGGGACGAGGGCGCACTCGTGACGTCGGGGCCCCGACGGCGATCTTCCGGCCTCGGATCACGAGGTAAGCACGCGGTGAAGGCCAGCCGCGAAGGCGCGGGTCGAGTAGAGCTCTCTGACACGCTCCTGCCCGGCTCGACCGAGCCGGCTGCGCTCGGCGGCGTCGGTGAGCAAAGCAACCACGGCGTCGGCGAACGCCTGGGTGTCCTGCGGAGTTACCAGCACCCCCGCGTCGCCGACCTGGTCGGCGACGCTGCCGACATCGAAGGCCACCACGGGGACCCCAACGAGCATTGACTCCAGGACGACCAGCGGAAACGGGTCGTCCCGGGAGGTCAGCGTGGCGATGTCGAATCGTCGCATGTGGGCATAGGGGTTGGGGCTGGGTCCGGCGAACGTCGCCGGCCGCTCCTGGCCCGGCAGGTCGAGCGCCTCGGTCTGATCCCCTATCCACACGAATCGCACGGGCAGGTCCGGCCTTGCCGTCTGCACCAGCGAAGCGACCTGCACCCAGAGGTCGGCACCTTTGCGCCACTCGACGCTCCCGCAGCTACCCACCACGAGCTCATCCCGGCCGTAGGGCTGGTCGGGCGTCTCGTGGGACCGACGCTCTACCTCGGCGTCGTCAGGAACCGACGGCAGCATCGCGACATCGTCCTCGTCCCTTTGCGAGAGCTCTGCTAGGGCGCTCCGCACGCTGGGTGAGCAGCCCACCAAGGTCGTGCCTTGTAGTCGAGGCGCGACTCTGGCCTTTCGCAGGAACTCCTCGACGAGCGGACCTGACTCGTGAGCGTGTAGTAGGGTGCGGCAGCCGAGCCGCCTCGCTGGTGTGAGGTAGACCGACGCCGCAGTGGAATTCACATAGACCAGCTCTGGTCGTCGGCGCATCAGGGTGGCCATGGCCAGCGTGGTGTCGACGAGCCAAGCGACGCGACGCAGCCCTGTGGTCCGCCACAGGCGACGTCGCAAGCGGCTGAAGGGCTGGACCGAGGTGGGCACGACCTTCTCGAAGTCGGCCAGCATCGGACCGGACGTCTGAGAGATGACCTCGACTACGTGGCCCATTTCCACCAGGCATTTCGCCACGAGGAGAGCAACGCGGGGCGCGCCACTGCGAGACGCCTCATGGGTTACCAGGAGGACGCGCACGGCTTACCCTCCTGGGCTCTCGGTCCAGCGGCGACCGAACCCGTCGTATGGCTACTCACGTGCCGAATCGGCGCCAGCGGCGCCACCGCAGCTTGTGCCGGAGCTCCCAGTCGACCTGGAAGTGGAGGCGCTCCAACCGCCCCGGGCCTCCAGCCAGGCCGCTGCGCTGATAGCGGTGCCAGATGCTGGTGTTGGTGATCGCGGGCCAGAGGTCGAGGGCGGCCGCCCGGTACTCCTGGACGTCAGTCCCGCCTGGTCCGAGCTCGGAGGTCCAGATCGCCCAGCGCACGGCCTCGGTCGCCAGCGCACGGCGAACCACGTCCTTCAGCTCGGGCTGTCGCGGATGGTCGGCCAAGCCCTCGCTCAGAAAGGCTTCGAAGGTGCGGGCTCGCTCGTGCAGGTCTGTGTGGATGCTCGAGAACTCGGTGAGATGCATATTCGCGCCGTGCACCCGGTAGTAGCCCTGGTCGGGGCCGTTGACTCGTCCCACTCGACCTCGGGTGGCGGCCCGCAGCCATACGAGGAGGTCTGCCGTATGCGGGAACCGCGGGTCGTACCCCTCCAGCTCGTCCATCACCGAACGGCGCATGACAACCTCGGGGTTGCTGACGACGTTAGACCCACGTCGACAAAGGCGGCCGATCCACTCCTGGCCCGACCACGTCGACCAGGTGTAGTACCGGTGGCGAGGAGGCGGTGGCTGCTCCTGGAAGTCCGGTGAGTAGCCGTAGACAAAGCCCACCGACGGATCGTGCTCCATCAGGGCCGTGGCTCGGGCCAGCGACCCGGGGGCGAGCAGGTCGTCTGCTGAGAGCAGCACGACGTACTTGCCGGTGGCGCGCGCAAGCCCGTCGTTGTAGGTCTGGATGTGCCCCAGGTTTTGCCGGTGTTCCAGCACCGTGACTGCGGCATGAGCCTCGGCCAGCTGGTGGGCCACCGCACCGGAGCCGTCAGGTGAGGCGTCATCCACGATGATGATGTCGACCGCCACGCCAGGCTGGTCCAGCGTGGTGGCCACGACATGGGCCAGGTAGGAGCCGTACTTGTAGCAGGGGACGACGACCGTGACCGTAGGTGGCGTTGTGGAAGCACGGGGAGTCAGCAGCCTCACAGGTCGGCCTCCCCGGGGGACGCGATCGGCGAGTGTCCTCGCCTACGGACCGGCAGCCAGTGCGGGAGTCGGTCGGAAGGGATCATCTGCACGGCGACCGGGGCAACGAGGAGGAGATAGACCAGGGCCCCGACGAAGCCACCGATGAGCAGCTCCGAGAGCGCGCCCGCCACAACCTGTTTGGCGAGCCAGGCTACGACGCCTGCTAGCGCCGCAGCGCCGAGCGGGCGCGCCAGGGGCCGTAGGAGTCGTCGGACCCCCAAACCCGTGGGAGGAAGGGAAAACACCATGTAACCGGGGACGGCGACCAACGCAATCGTCACAACGTGCGCCCAAGCGACGCCGGCCAGGCCATATCGGCTGAGCCCGAAGACCATCACCGGCACCAGCAGGGCCACCCACGCGAGCTGCACCACCAGTAGCTGTCGCGTCTTGCCTAGCGCGACGAGCACGTTAGCGAACAAGAGCGAGAAGGAGAACAGGATCCCGTACCAGGCGAGCACGGCAAGGACCGGTGCGGCCTCGGCCCACCGCCCGCCGAAGACGGTCACGATGAGGGGAGCTGAGAGGGCCCAGGACAACGTGCCTACCGGAAATGCGACCAGTGCCACCAGTCGCGCAGCGTTGACCAAAGCCGTCCCAAGCCGCTCGCGGTCTGCACCCAGCCGACCAAAGGTAGGTACCACCACGCTGTTCATGACGGAGCCCATGATGGCTGTTGACCAGTTGGCCACGTTGAAGGCGATCATATAGACCCCGACCTCGGCGGCATCGACAAGCCGACCGAGGATCAGATAATCGGCATTGAGGAGAGACCAGTTCACCAAGTTGGCGATCGCCAAAGGCAGGCCAAAGCGCAGCAGGGGCGCGAACGACTCCTGCTTCCAGCCAGGCCGGTAGCGGCGCGAGACGCTGAGGAACAAGACGATTCCTGTTGCCAGCTGACCAAGGACACGGGACCAGGCGAAGGCTGCGGCCCCGCCTCCATTGAGGGCAAGTACGACGAGCAAGGGGTTCGCCACCACAAAGCCCACGAGGGTGCCGAAGAAGATGCGGTCCTGCCGGAACTCCCGTACGAGCTGAGCGCCGGGTACGGCGAAGAGCCCGGTGAGCAGCAGGCTCAAAGAGAGGATGCGGATGGGTCCGGCCGCGCCGGGCTGGCCTAGCAAGGCCGCCAACGGGGTGGACGCCACGGCCATCACGGTCCCCAACAGGCCGCTCGTAGCTATCGACAGGGTAGCGACGGTGGGCGCGATGGAGTCAGGCTCGTCGGCGGCGCGGGCGATGGCAGACGCCATCCCCATCTCAGCGAGGCTCGCCACGATCAGGTAGACAGCGAGGGCAACGGCGAAGACGCCGAAGTCTTCCTTCGACAGAAGCCTTGCCAGCAGAGCCGTCACTGCGATGCTCGCAAACCGCATCGTCAGGTTGGCCACCACAGCCCAGGCTGCCCCGCGACCGGCGAGCCGCCCGATCGAGCGGTACTCCTCGACAGTTGTTGTCTGCTGCGCCTCGGGGGCTCTTGGTGTCTTCATCGTCGATCGAACCTCAACAGCCGAACGAAGTTCCCACATGATGGCCAACTGCCGAGCAGACCACCCGAGCCACCTCCACCTGGTCCGCCTCGCTCAAGTGGGGATGCAGCGGGAGGGACAGTATTTCTCCTGCAGCACGTTCCGAGACTGGGAACGTGCCAACCGGATGTCCGAGGAAGCCGTAGGCGTCGGTGAGGTGCACGGGGTACGGATAGTGGATGCCAGCGCCGATCCCCGCGCCGTGCAGGGCGTCCAGCACCGCGTCACGATCCTCGACCCGGATCACGTACAGGTGCCAGGCGTCGACGTTCCCCGGGGCAGACCGCGGTGTGCGAACTCCCGGAACGCTCCCCAGTAGCTGCTCGTACCTGGCGGCGGCCGAGCGGCGCCGCGTGTTCCAGGCCAGGAGCCGGGACAGCTTGGCTTGCAGTACGACAGCCTGAACGGTGTCGAGGCGTGAGTTAACCCCGACGACCTCGTGGACGTACTTGCGGGACGAGCCGTGGTTGGCGATTAGTCGCACCCGCTCCGCCACGTCGGCCCGCTGCGACGTCACCGCTCCGGCGTCCCCGGCTGCGCCCAGGTTTTTGCCAGGGTAGAAGCTGGTGCCGGCCGCGTCCCCTAGGCCGCCGGCAAAACGTCCGAACCGCGTCGCCCCCTGCGACTGGGCAGCATCCTCGACCACAGGGACACCCGCCTGTGCGACGACCTGCGTGATTTGCTCGACTGGTGCCACCTGTCCGAACAGGTGCACGGGCACGACGGCCTGGGTCCTCGCAGTGAGGGCGGCGCCGACCTTCGACGGATCCATCAGCAGGTGATCGTCATCGACATCTACCAGGACGGGAACAGCGCCTATCCGCGACACGGCCTCCGCCGTCGCGACGAAGGTATTGGCTGGTAGCACGACCTCGCCGCCGGCAACCACGCCGACGCCGCGGAGGGCGAGCTCCAGCGCGTCGGTACCGTTGCCGACTCCGATGCAGTGAGCCACCTCGGTGAGTTCGGCGTAGGCGAGCTCGAACTCCTGCACGGCCTTGCCGCCGATGAACGCGGTGGTGGCGAAGACTTCGGCCAGCCCCCGGTCGATCTCTTCAGCCACCTCGCGGTGCTGTGCGGCCAAGTCGACCAGCGGAATCCCGCTCATCTGCTGCTCCTTCGATCAGGTACGTCATGTGTTGATGAGGTGTTGGTCCTGAGCGGACGTGCCGGCACCCCGGCCCACGTCTGGCCCGCAGGCAGGTCTCGCAGCAGCGCGGCACCCATGCCGAGCATGCTTCCCGCTCCGAGAGTGAGGCCCTCCCGGACACTGCTGTTCATGCCCAGGTACGCTTCCGGCCCAACCTGCACGCTGCCACCCAGACTGACTCCGGCGCAGAGTGTGGCGTAATTTCCGATCTGGTCGTCGTGAGTCAGGGTGCTTCGGGGCATCACGACGACGTGCCGGCCGAGCGTGACGTCAGATGTCAGCACGCTTCCTGCCAGCACGATGGTGCCCGGTCCCACCCGGCAGGAGCCGGGCACACGGACCGAGGGGTCGAGAGCACGGGCCCAGCGATCCTCATGGACGCCTGCTCTCTCTAGCCGCTCCGCCAGCGCGCGGCGTACGGAGCCCCGACCGGCGCAGATCAGCACCTGAGCCTCCGGGTGGTCCTGCACGACCTCGAGGCCTCCCAGGACCGGGTAGCCACCGACATTGTTGCCGTGGATTCGTGGGTCGTCGTCGACCAGGCCGACGACCTTGAGGTCGCACCCGGCCTCGAGCGCCTCGATCACCTCGCGCGCGAGGCCACTCGCGGCCACGAGGATAACGGACTCCGACATCTCAAGCCGCTCGGTTCGAGGTGAGGACGTCTACGACGCGGGACTGCTGGGTCTCGTCCATCTGGTGGAAGAGGGGGAGGATGAGCGTGTTGTCGCTGAGACGCTCGGTCACGGAGAGAGAACCCGGCGCGGCAAGGGAGACGTACGGCGGCTGACGGTGCGTAGACATGATGCCGCGGCGAGCCGACACGTCAGCGTCCGCGAGCCGCACCAGCAGTTCGTCCCGAGTGATGGGAAAGGGCGGTTCGATCTCGATCCAGTAGGACTGGAAGTTGCTCGTCCCCCAAGGCGGATCGCCGACGGCTCGCAGCCCGGCGACTTCGTCCAGCTGTTTCGCGTACGTCGCCGCCAGCGCCCGTCGGCGGTCGACGATTTCCGGCAGCCGACCGAGCTGGACGATCCCGACGGCCGCCTGCAGGTCGGTCATCCGGAAGTTGTAGCCCACTTCGTCATAGCTCTCGGGCGGAGCCAGCACCTGCCCGTGCCGGTCCGCGGCCGAGACGCTCATGGCGTGCTCGCGCAGCTTGCGCGACCTGGCCGCCCACTCCGGACGGGAGGTGGTGATCATCCCGCCCTCACCGGTGGTGAGGATCTTGCGGGGATGGAACGACCACGCCGCGATCTCGGCGCCGGCGCCCACGGGGCGTCCCCGATAGGTGGACCCGGCGCCGCAGGCCGCGTCCTCGACCACCGTGACCCCGCGGGGGTCGCACACCGCGCGGATCGCGTCGAGATCGACCGGGACCCCGCCCTGGTCGACGACGACGACGGCCCGGGTCCGCTCACTGAGCGCGGCCGCGACCGTCTCCGCGGTCAGGTTCCCCGTGGTGAGGTCGACGTCGGCGAACACGGGCGTCGCGCCCACGTAGCGCACGGCGTTGGTGGTGGCGATGAACGAGAACGAGGGGACGACTACCTCGTTCCCGGCGCCAACCCCGACGACCTCGAGGGCCAGGTGGAGCGCGGTCGTGCAGGACGACATGGCGACGGCGTACTCGGCCTGCATCGCCTCGGCGAAGGCCCGCTCGAAGGCCGCGACCCGTGGGCCCTGGGCCACCCAGCCCGAGCGGAGGACCTCGGTGACGGCGGCGACCTCCTCCTCGCCCAGGTAGGGCACCATCACGTTGACCCTGCTCATGCGCGCGCTCCGGTCGACTCGAGCTGCTGATCGATGGCGACCAGGTCGGGCGCCTGCTCAGCGCGCCACCAGGCCACCAGCTGCGTCAGGCCCTCGGTCAGATCGACGCTGGCGGTGAAGTCGAGGTCCCGGGTGGCCGCCTCGGTGCCGGCGAGCCGTCGGGTCACCCCGTTGACGGGCCGGTCCGGACCGTGCTCGACGCCGAGATCGGAGCCCATCACCGCGAGCAACGCTTCGGCGAGACCCTTCAGCGAGGTCTCCACGCCGGAGGCCACGTTGTAGACACCCTCGTCGACGGCGCTGCCAGCGGCCAACAGGTTGGCCCGGGCGATATCGGTGGTGAAGACGAAGTCCATCGTCTGCAGCCCGTCGCCGAAGATCAGCGGCGGCCGGCCCGCGCTGATCCGCTCCATCCACCGGATCAGCACCTCGGTGTAGAGCCCGTGGATGTCCATCCGCGGTCCGTAGACGTTGAAGTAGCGCAGCGCTACGTAGTCCAGGCCGCTCATGGCCCGGAAGCTGCGCAGCATGCCCTCGTTGAAGGTCTTCGCGGCGCCGTAGAACGTGTCGTTGTCGTACGGGTGGTGCTTCTCCGTGGTGGGGAACTCCTCCGCCAGTCCGTAGACCGATGCCGACGACGCGGCGACGAGTTTCGTCACCCGGTGCTGGGCTGCGGCCTCGATCACGTTGAAGGTGCCGTCCACCAGCACCTCCAAAGCCAGCCTGGGCTCCTCCGCGCACTGGGTGATCCGGATCGCCGCCTGGTGGAAGACCACGTCGGACCCGGTGGTGAGGTCATGAACCAGGTCGCGGTCCCGCAGGTCACCGACAACCAGCCGCAGCCGCGGGTCCTCCAGGACCTCGCGGAGGTTGCCGCGGCGCCCGCGGACCAGGTTGTCGAGGATCCGCACCTCGGCGACGTCGGCGGCCAACAGCTGGTCGACGATGGTCGAGCCGATCGTGCCGGCCCCGCCGGTGACCAGGACGGTCGCTCCGCCCAGCTCTGCCGCGCTCACGCCACCAGCTCCTCTGCGCTCGTGGCGGCATGGGCGGTCGGGGCGACCGCCCGGCCGGTGACGAGGCTCGTGCTGACCGCCTCGAGCACCGAGAGCACCCGCAGCCCGGCGGTGCCGTCGGTCCGCGGTGCCCGCCGCTCCTCGATGGCCGCGGCGAACTCGGCTGCCATCCCGGCAAGGGCCTCGGTCTCCGGCAGTGCCGGCACGGTGATGTCGCCCATCCGGTAGGAGACGGTGACGGCCGCCCGCTGCCTGGCGTCCGCGGCCTGGGTCCCGAGGTCGACGCCTCGGTCGTGGATCGCTATCCGCTGCTGGGGGTTGAGGTCGTCCCAGACCAGCGTCCTCCGGCTCCCGCCGACCACCATCTGACGGATCTTGGTGGGGGAGAGCCAGTTGACGTTGATGTGGGCGATGCCGCCGGAGGCGAGCGGCATGGTCAGGTACCCGACGCAGGCCTTGCCGGCGCCGAGCGGGTCCGCGCCGCTGGCGCTGACCGTGATCGGGTCCAGGCCGCCCGGCAGGACGAAGTCGAGGATCGAGAGGTCGTGCGGCGCGAGGTCCCAGAAGACGTCCACGTCAGGCTGCACCAGTCCCAGGTTGATCCGGGTCGAGTCGACGTAGAGGATCTCGCCGAGCTCGCCGGAGGCGATGACCTGCTGGATGTGGCGGACGGCCGGGGTGTAGCAGTAGGTGTGGTCGATCATCAGCACCCGGTCGGCCGCGGCGGCGGCGGAGACCATCAGGGCAGCGGTCTCGGCATTGTCGGCCAGTGGCTTCTCGACCAGCACGTGCTTGCCCGCCTCGAAGGCGGCCAGCGCCAGCGGCGCATGGGTGCGGGCCGGGGTCGCGATGGCGACGGCGTCGAGGTCGTCTCGGGCGAGCAGCCGCTCGACCGAGGTCTCGACCTCGACGGTGGACCGCGTCCCCACGACCTTGCGGGCCCGGGTTTCGTCGAGGTCGCAGACGGCGACCAGGTCCCAGGCGGGACTGTTGCGGAAGTTCCGGACGAGGTTGGGGCCCCAGTAACCGGCTCCGATGACGGCGATCGAACGCATGCGTGTTTCTTCCTGTGATGGGTGGTCGTCGTAACGGGCTCAGATGAGCACGAGCACGTCGACCCAGAAGTTGGTCGTGCTGGTCGCGGTGGGGTTGGCGTCACCGTTGCCGCTGCGCCCGCCCGAGGTCGCCACGCTGAGCGGCCCCGACGTGTAGACGCTGCTGTAGCCGCCCGTGGTGGTCGACCAGCGACCAACCGGCGCGTAGTAGGACGCCACGTAGCTGGTGCCGGCGGTGATCGGTATCGCCGTGGCGAAGGTCGCCGTGCGCCAGCCCGTTGCCGTGGACGTCGTGGTGGCCGTACCCAGGACCGACCCGGTCGAGGAGTAGAGCTTGACGGTGCGTCCGGTGTTGGTCGAGGCCGCGTAGTAGCGGATCGCCGTCACCGAGCCGGCCCGGCTGGAGCTGAACGAGACGCCCACCGTGGTCGGGGTGGTCGTGGTGACGGTCGCGCTGGGCGTCCTGCTGGTGGCGTAGAGGCTGTAGGTCGCGGCGGCGGTGGTGAACGACCAGCTCGTAGCCGCCATGGTGGTACCGCCGGTGCTTCGGGCGGTGACGGAGGCGGTGTACCCGGTGGAGCTGGTGAGAGCGGCCGACGGCGTGAACGTGACCACACGCGTCGTCGTGTTGTAGGTCGTGGTCCCGCCTACGGAGGTCCCGGCAGCCGTCTTCAGGGTCAGGGCCTGGGAACCGCTCGCAACGGCCCGCGTAAAGGTGGCACTCACCGAGGTGGTGAGGGCGACATTGGTTGCTCCCGAGGCCGGTGTTCGGGCGGACAAGGTAGGTGCGTCGGTGTCCGCGACCGTGAAGGACCAGGTCTTGGCGCTGGCCATCGCCACATCCGAGGGGTTCTTGGCCGTCACCGTGGCCGTATAGGTGCCCGCACTCCCCAGCGCCGCGGTCGGGGTGAAGGTGGCTACCCGGGTGGTGGCGTTGTAGCTGCTGCTTCCGGCGACTGCCGTCCCGGCCGCGCTCTTGAGGGTCAGTTGCACCGTAGCCGGATCGACGGCTCGCGCGAAGGTAGCGGACACAGCGGTGGTACCGGCGACACCGGTCGCGCCCGAGGTGGGCGTGGTGGCGGTCACCGTGGGCGCGATCGTGTCAGCGGTGGTGAACGTCCACGTCTTCGGCGCCGGCATGCTGATCCCCGAGGTGTTGCGGGCCGAGACCGAGGTGTTGTAGGCGGTGTAGTCGGCCAGCGCTGCCGACGGTCGGAAGGTCGCAGTCCGGGTCGCGGCGTCGTACGTCGTGGTCCCGCTCACCGCAGTGCTCGTCGCGGCGTTGGTGACCGTGAATAAGGGTGACGCCGCGTCGATTGGACCAGCGAAGGCAGCCGTGACAGGTGCCGATGCCGAGACGTTTGTGCCGCCTTCGCCGGGGCTAGTCGCCACGACGGTCGGGGGCTGAGAGTCGATAGTGGTGAAGCTCCAGGTTTTCGGGGTCATCGCGACGCCGGAGGCGCTGTTGGCCGTCGCCGAGGCGGCGTACGTGGTACCGCCGGCCAGCGGTGCGGCAGTGGTAAAGGTCGCGGTTCTGCTGGCCGCATCATAGGTGAGTTGGCCCCCGACAAGTTGGCCGTTCGGGTCGGTGAGGGTCAGACCCAGCGAGGTTGGCTCGATCGGTCGGTCGAAGGTGGCGGCAACCGCCGTCCCTGTGGAAACTGAAGTCGCGCCTGCCGCAGGGGACACAGTGGTAACGGCGGGCGGGTCGTCGTTGGCCGGTGTGAAGACGACATCGACGTAGTAGTTGCTGTTTAGATAAGTCTGGTTGGGAAAGCCGTTGCCGTAGAGGTAGACCCCGCCGGGGGATACCGACCGCAACGGGTTGTTCAGAACGTCGGAGTCGAAGTAGTCGAGGGTCGCCGAGTACCGCCCGTTCGGTGCGTAGTAGGCCGCGACATAGGTCGTCCCTGCGCTGACAGCGACGCTCGATGCGAAGGTGGCGGTCTGCCACCCCGTGCCGGTGTCGGTGAAGGTGAGTGAAGCCAGGCGGTCGCCGCTCGAGCTGTAGAGCGTGCCGGTATGGGTTCCTGTATTGGCGGCGTCGCGGTAGTAGCGGAGCCCCTTGATGTAGCCGCTGACGGTCGGGGTGAACTTGACCCCGAGCGTGACCGCTGCAGTGTCGCCCGAATCTGAGAGCGCCGGCTGTGCTGTCGTCTCGAGCAGCGAGCACGGGCAGGCGCTCGCACCGGAGGTGGTGAACGAGCTGGTCACTGTCGAGGTCATGGCGACGCCTGACAGGCTGCGCGCCCCGCTGATAGTGACGGTGTACTTGGTGCCGGGGTCGAGGTCGTCTGCCGGGATGAAGGTGGCCGTTGGACCCTGCGACTCACCGGTGGTGGTGCCGGGCACCGCGGTGCCGTCGTTGCGGCGGAGGGTGATCTGTGCCGAGCCAGGCTGGATGTCGTAGCTGAAGGTGGCCTGGACGTGACCGCTGACCATGGCGGAGGTCGCGCCGTCGCCGGGAGAAACCGACCGCACGACCGGTGGCGTGGAGTCGGATGGCAGGAAGACGGGGTCGACGTAGTAGTTCGTGGTGGTCGCACTGGCAGGCGCATCGCTGCCGTAGGAGTAGCGACCGCCGCTGCTCAGCGACGAGAGCGGTCCCTTTGCGACTGGATCGGTGAGCCCACCTGCGGTGTAGCCATAGCGACCAACCGGGGCGGTGTAGGAGGCGACATAAGTCAACCCCTTGGAGACTGAGACCGGAGCATCGAAACTGGCTTCCTGCCAGCCGGACGTGGACTCGTTGGTCATCGTAGCTTCAGCGAGCTTGCTGCCACCCGACCACAGGTCGACGACGTGGGGCCCTAGGTTCTCAGCGTTCTTGTAGAACCGGATGCCGCTGATCTGGCCGCCGGCGGCCACCGAGAAGGCCACGCCCAGCTGGACTCGCTGGGTGTCGGTGTCTGGGCCGGAGGCAGGGGTGTCGTCGTCGTTGAAGAGGCTGCACGGGCAGACGCTTGCCGGGTTGTCGGCGTTGGCGGTCTTGAAGGTCCACTGGACGGCGCTGGACAAGCCAGCCGCGTTGACCGTGACGCTGTAGGTGGTGCTTGGAGCCAGTCCCTGAGCGGGGTTGAAGGTGGCGGTCCGGGTTGCTGCGTCGTAGCTGATCGAGCCAGGGATGGCGTTCTGAGCCGGATCCAGTATCTGCATGGTCACCGAGCCGGCGGTCACGTCCTTACTGAAAGTAACCTTCGCGACGCTGGTCACCGGTACTGAGCTTGCACCTGAAGCCGGCTTGTAGGAGGTCACCACTACAGGAGTGTCATCGGTCTGGGCATAGACGGGGTCGACCCAGTAGTTAGTCTGGTTATAGGTCTTTTGGGGAAAGCTTGTGCCATTCGCGTAGACGCCGTTGCTTACGCCGGCCCCCCCGGGAGCGCTCAGCACGCCGGCGTTGAAGGTACTGCGGAAGTAGTACCCGTCCGCGGAGTAGTGGCCGTTAGGGGCGTGGTAAGCCGCGACGTAGGAGACGCCGGCGGAGACCGGAACCGGGTTTGGGAAGGTCAAGGTCTGCCAACCCGTGGCCGACTCGTTGCTGAAGGTGCCGCTGGCCAGCACCGCTCCGTTGGTGGAATAGAGCGTTCCGGTGTGGACGCCAGTGTTGCTGGCAGCCTTGTAGAAGCGGATGGCACTGATGTAGCCGCTGGCTGACGTGGTGAATTTCGTGCCGAGTGTGAGGTCGTCACCGTCGCCTGCGTCGGGCAGCTTGGGCGTGGCGACCCCGAACATCGAGCAAGGGCACGGGGAGTTGACGGCTACCAACACGGGAGAAGACGTGCGGACCGAGTCGTCGGTGGCCCTTGCCTGGATAGCACCTGGGCCGTTTCCGGTCAGGATGCCGCTATAGGTCCACGACGTCGTTCCGTCGGCCGGATGGAAGGTGGCGCCGCCGTCGACAGACACCTCGACCCCAGCCACCTGTCCGGCTGAGTCGGAGGCGGAGCCAGACACCGTCACGAGCGAGCCCTGATTGATGGTGGTAGCCGAGGCCGGTGAAGCCACAGTCACGGACGGAGGCGTGGTATCGGTGCTGGCCGACGGCATGACCATCCCTGCCGCTAGCGTCGTCGGGAGCGGCCCCATGTCGGCCAGCAGGTTTGCGGTCGCCTGACGCATCCGTGGGTCGGCGGGTGTGGCGGTACCGTCATGGCTGGGGTCCAGACCCCACCCCCACTGGATCGAGCCCGCTGAGAACACGAGGGCTCCGCTGGCTGCGCGGTAGGTGGTGAGGTGGTGGGTCGTAGTCCCCGGCTGCACGGTGTTGCCGTAGTCGGTGAGGTATTGCGGAGTCGAGCCGGTGGTGGTGGAGAGGTCGATCAAGCCGGCCGGTCGGTAGCCGTTGTCGACGTCCTCGTTGGACTCGTAACCGATGGTGTGATCACTCAACGTCGCAGTAGTGCCCGAGCTCATCGACGACAGGGTGGTCCCGCGCCAGAGGCGCAGCTTGCCCTCCCGGGCGCTGACCTGAATCGGGAGGTCATCGGAATTCGACTGGTACTGGGTCCCGATGAGCGCGTTCTCAGGCCCATACCCGTAGTCGAGCACGCCGAATCGGGGGTCCCGCCAGGTCGGGGTAGGGCCCTTGGGGTCGATCTGTGCGTTTGCCCAAGTGTCTTTGTACGTCACCAGCGTCCGCCCAGCGGTGCTGCTGCCGTCCTGGGAGGGCTCCCACCGCGACTTCCAGTAGACGTCGTTTCCACCCATGAAAGCGAGGTCGACGCCGGCGTCTCGGGCGTCGGTGACGTTCTTGCGCTGCTCGGCCGTCCAGTACTCGTCGTGCCCCACCGACATGAAAGTCTTGTGCTTCTTCAGCAGCGCTGGGTCAGTCGCGACATCGAGACCGGCCACGTAGGAGACGTCATATCCGTTCTGCTCGAGGAAGCGAATGGTCGGGAACTCGTTGGAGAACAGGAAGTCGCGGCCATCAGTGACGCCGCGAGTGGAGTACGGCCGGTTGTAGGACACCTTGTAGGCGCGCCCGTTGTCCTTCCCGGAGTAGAAGTCCGAGCCGCCGTAAAGGTTGTAGGCCTGCCAGGTCGTGTCCGAGGTCTGGTAGACGATGTCGGAGGTGTTGCCGTCGTTGCGGACGACAAAGGGGATGTGGGAGTCGCCGCCCGTGTCTGTGCGGATGAGGCGAGCGATGTAGACGCCGGACACCGCTGCAGCCGGCGCTGTCCACGAAGCCGAGACGGCCCAGGTGCCGCAGTCGTAGATCTCGGTCGCAGGATCGGTTGCGCACGCCGGCTGCTTCTGCGGAAGGGCTGCGGATGGTGTCACTGTCGCCACCTCCCGCGCGCCGTTCCCCTGGTACCAGCCGAGGCGGTAGATCTTGATCGTGTATGCGCGTGCAGTTGTGTCGATCTTGAAGTCGATGCGAGAGCCCGCGTTGACGCTCGACGCCGTGGCAAAGCCCTGGATCGTGGGATCGCCGGCGCCGGAGACGTCCCACTCGCTCTGAGGTGTCCCCGGAAGCTGATTCTCGCAGGTCACGGCGTTTCCGCTGCACGCTGCTTGAGCGGTCGGCACTGGCAGCACGAGACCCGCAGCCACCATCGCCAGCAAAATCGCGAGAACGAGTGAACGTGGCGTACGGACGGCTCGAGGCCGCGCCGCCTCGTCGCGCGCTCCTGAGCCTCGTCTGCTGGCCATGACACCCCCCGGTGACCCGCACCACCCCCCCGGCGGCGCAGCATGCTGCGATGGAGCACATACGTCCGCTGCCATGCGGGTCGGCTACGTCGAGGCCGACGACAGTGGCAGCGGTGCGACTTCTCCACCGAGACGGTGGGAGCGTATCGCCGTCGCTGGGGTGGCGGGCCAAGTACGTCGAATTGGGCCGGCGAGCCCGACGTCGCGACGGGGTCTGAGCAGCGATCAGGACGTGACCGACACCGAGAAGCTGTCCGTGACCGTCTGCTTGGAATAGTCCTTCGCCTTGGCGTCGACGAGGGAGACGAGCTCAACCTTGACGTCGACGGCAAGCACCCGGGCGCCAGAGTCCAGCTGTGGGATGGCGAATGACTGGTTGTAGCTGTACGGGGAGGTTGCGAGGTAACCGGGCGTGATGTTCGCCGCGTCGACCAGAGGGTCGGGTGGGACCAGCTCCTCACTGATGTCGCTGACGGTGAACCGCATGGTCGCTCTTGTGACGAAGATTTTCTGACCTGGGCGGCGCCTGTTCTTGGCGGTGACGCTTACCTGCACCGGTTTGGTGCCGTCCGCGGTCCATCCGTCCTTCCCGAGGTGCGGCGTGTAGACGACGTCAACAGCAAGGCCGTCCCCGCTGACGCTGTGCCGGAGCGGTCCGTCCATCAGCTGCTTCCCGTCGCTGGACGGCGAGGAGCCTGGGGCTGGAGAGCGAGCGGCCTTTGACGGACCAGAAGTCGTGGCACTCGAGGCAGGTTCGGTCTGGGCGCCGCCGGTCGGGAGAACGGGTGCCTCAGTACCGCAGGCGGACGCGACGAGCAGGACGGGCAGCACCATGTACCGGAGCAAATCGCGCACAGCTTCCTCCACGTTCGGTTCCTCGACGTTGAGATCAGCACTGTAAGGCTCGCTTCCGACCGGCGCCGCATCTTCGCCAAACCGTCACTTGAGGCAGTCCGGCCCCGGCATCAGCTGGTTGGTCGATCCAGGAGGCTCGGGCGAGCCGGTGGCCGCGGCTCGACGCGAGGCTGACGTCTGGTCCGCGAGACCCTCTCAGCGTCCCTGCACTGACTCGACGGAGCCATTTACCGTTCAAATAGACGAAAGCCCGCCCCTATCGCCCGTAGGGTCTTTTGTCCGGGACTTAAGTACTCAAAGAGTACCCGATCTCAACGGAGCCATTGCCCGGAACCGAGGCCGATTGTAGCGTCTGCGTCAGGTCGTTTCCTGGTGTCGCCTCGAGAGGGAACCTTGTTAACGTCGCCGTACGACCCGGCGCATCAGCGGAATGGCCTCGCGTCTTCTTTCCGTGTCCTAGATGCTGATGTCTTGCTACCGAAGTCTGCTACCCCCGTCCGAAGCTGACGAGCCTTACCGAGTGGGCGCCCGCCGCTAGCTCTGCTGGCCTAGGCACGGGGAAGACAAGTCTGCGATGTGGTACCCGCCGGGGAAGTACCGAGTGCCGTAGTCAACCTGCTGGCAGGTCCGGCGGAACCCTGAAGAAAATTGCCATTCTTTACTGTAATGGCTGCCCCCGAAAAGAGTCAGAAATGAAGATCAGCGCCAGTCACACCTCCACGAGCGAGCCAAGTGCCCGGGCAAGCAGTCCGACGTCGACCAGCCGGTCAGTGGCCGCATCTTCGACGATCGTCATCGCTGCGCTCGCCGTAGCGATCGGCGCCACCACCGCCACCCCGAGTGCCGCCGCCTCCACAGCCGAGTCTCTGTTCGCTAGCCGAACGCCATCGGTCTCAGCAGATGCGGACGCCGCTGCGGTGACGGTGGGCGTGAAGTTCACTGCGAAGGCCGCCGGGTCGATCACCGGTGTCAAGTTCTACAAGGGCGTCGGGAACACCGGGGTCCACGTCGGTGCCGTCTATTCATCGACCGGTAAGGTGCTGGCAAAAGCCAGATACGTCTCGGAGACGCCGAGCGGTTGGCAGACCGTCCGCTTCTCCAGCCCAGTAAAGGCCTCGAAAGGCGCGACTTATACGGCGGCGACCTACATGCCTGCTGGTCACTACGCCGTGACCGACCCGTACAGCTGGCCAGCCGTGGGGTCGACACTCACGGGGAGCGTCGGCACCTACCAGTACGGAACTTCTCTGCGGTACCCGGCGTCGACCTACCAGAAGTCCAACTACTTCGTCGACGTCATGATTGAGGCCAGCGTGGCCGAGACCCAGCCCACGGTGCCACCGACCTCGCCGCCGATCTCGCCCAGCCCGACTCCGCCTACACCGCTTCCTCTGCCGACTACAACACCAGCGACCCCACCCCCGACGAGCGGCTACCCGTCGGCTGCCAACACCGGCGTTCCCTCCGGCACGTCACTCAGCGCCTATACAGGACCTGCGGTCATCACCGCGCCCGGAACGGTGATCGATGGCAAGAAGATTACGAGCTGCTTGGTCGTCAGGGCGATGAACGTCACAGTCAAGAACTCTCTGATCCAGGCCGGTGGCTGTTTCTTTAACGTCCTTTCTGACAACGGCTCCTCGGGTCTCAAATTGGTAGACGTCGAGATTGACGGTCAGAACAATGCTTCAGGTGACTCTGCAGTAGCCGGAGAGAATTATACGTGTCTGCGCTGCAATATTCACGGAACCATCGACGGTCTGAAAGCTGGCTCGAATGTGGTGGTGCAGTCCAGCTACGTGCACGATCTGACTCTGACCGCGGATTCTCACAATGATGGGATCCAATCTTTGGGAACGACGAACCTTCAGGTTCGGGACAACACGATCATCGTTGGCAACGGCGCGACCTCAGCCATCATCTTGTCCACCGGGAGCGCTGACGCCATGCGAAATGTGACAATCAGCGGAAATCTCTTGGGCGGCGGCGCCTACACTGTCTATGGCGGTTACCAGACAGGCTCGGACAGTGCGTCGAAGGTGTCCAATATCTCAATAACCGGCAATCAGGTCACGACACGGGTGTTTCCGAAGGGCGGCTACTATGGGCCTTTCACCTCGGTCGATTCTCCAGTTGTCACCTCGGCGAACACCTGGGCGGACGGCCCGAACGCAGGTGACGGCGTCTGACCTCACTTAAGCGAGTGGGTTGGCCGATGCTTCCGAATCGGCCGACTCACTCGCGGGAAGTGGACTCTTGGCAGAGCCGCCGGCAGGCTCGTGAGCCCGGCTACGCTCAGCCCCATGGACGAACGTGTGCTCGGCAGGACAGAACGGCCGGTCTCGGTCATCGGCCTCGGGACGTGGCAGCTGGGGGCGGACTGGGGTGAGGTCTCCGAGGTGGACGCGCTGGCCCTGCTCGAGGCGTCGGTGGAGGCGGGCGTCACGTTCTTCGACACGGCCGACGTCTACGGCGACGGCCGCAGCGAGCAGCTGATCGGCCGGTTCCTCGGCGATAACCCCGACCTGAGCATCACCTTGGCGACCAAGATGGGCCGCCGGGTCGACCAGGTGCCGGAGAACTACACCCTGGACAACTTCCGGGCCTGGACGGACCGGTCGCGGCGCAACCTCGCTGTGGACCAGCTCGACCTGGTGCAGCTGCACTGCCCGCCCACCTCGGTCTACTCCCAGGACCAGGTCTACGACGCCCTGGACACCCTGGTCGCCGGCGGGGCGATCGCCTCCTACGGCGTCAGCGTCGAGACCTGCGACGAGGCCCTCACCGCCATCGCGCGGCGGGGGACCGCCACCGTCCAGATCATCCTGAACGCCTTCCGGCTGAAGCCGTTGGAGTTCGTGCTGCCGGCGGCGCAGCAGGCAGGGGCGGGCATCATCGCCCGGGTCCCGCTGGCCAGCGGGTTGCTCAGCGGGAAGTACACCCTCGACACCCAGTTCGCCGAGAACGACCACCGCACCTACAACCGCGACGGCAGCGCCTTCGACGTGGGGGAGACCTTCTCCGGCGTGGACTACGAGACCGGGATCCGGGCGGCGGTGGAGTTCTCGTCCCTGGTCGGCGACCTGCCGTTCGAGGTCTCGCCCGCCCAGGCCGCGCTGGCCTGGGTGGTGCAGCAGTCGGGCGTCAGCACGGTCATCCCGGGCGCCCGCTCGATCGAGCAGGCCCGCAGCAACGCGGCGGCGGGATCGCTGGCGGCGCTGCCGGCGGACTTCCTGGCCGCGGTCACCGACCTCTACGACCGCAGCATCCGGCCGCAGGTCCACCACCGCTGGTGACCGCAGCACCGGCCCCCGCTCCCCCGAGGGGCGAGGGCCGGAGCCTGGTGGACGCGCGTCTTAGGCGGTCGGGCTCGCGGCAAGGGTGACCGTCGCGTGCTGGGTCGTCCCGGACGCGTCGGTCCAGGTGACTTTGACCTCGTCGCCCACGCCGTACTTCGCCAGGGCGGTGCTCAGGTCTGAGGCCGAGCCGATGGTGGTCGAGCCGACCCCTGTGATGGTGTCGCCGGCCTCGATCCCGGCCTTGGCGGCCGGTGAGCCGTCGACGACCGCGGCCACGGCAGCGCCGCTCGCGTCCTCCCCAGCGGAACCGGCCGAGGAGCCGGTCGAGTAGCCACCGTAGGAGGCGTTGGGGTAGGTCGTCGCGGTGTCGGTCACCTGCACCCCGACGTAGGCTCTCGCGCCGATCTGGACCGTCGAGGTCGCCGTGCCGGTCAGGATCTGCTTGACCACGGCGATCGCGTCGTCGATCGGGATGGCGTAGCCGTCGATGGTGGCGCTGGTGGTCCCGCTCGAGGCGGCGACATCGAGTCCGACGACCTCGCCCTCGCTGTCGATCAGCGGACCGCCGGAGTCACCCGGGACCACGTCGGCGCTGGTCTCGATCAGGCCCTTCAACGTCTCGGCCGGGACCGAGCCCTCGGCCTCGGTGGTGATCGAGGTGCTGAGGTCGGAGACCTTGCCCTTCGCGGCGGTGAGGGTGCCGGTGCCCTCGGCGTTGCCCACCGCGGTCACGGTGTCGCCGCTGCCGAGGGTGTCGTCGTCGAGGGTCGCGGTGGTCAGGCCGCTCGCGTCCTTCAGCTGCAGCAGGGCGATGTCGGTGCTGGCGCTGTGCCCGACCACCGTCGCGGTGTAGGTCCTGCCGGTGCTGGCCACCGTCACCTTGATCGAGGTGGCGCCCTCGACGACGTGGTAGTTGGTCACGATCTCGCCGTCGGAGGTGAGCACGATGCCGGTGCCCGCGCCGGTCGCTCCCTCGTAGGTCAGCTCGGTGTCGATCAGCACCACGCCCCTCTGCTCAGCCTTCGTCGCGGTGGTGGAGTCCACGTCCGCGGTGCTGGAGCCGCTGCCGCTGCCGCTGCCGCTGCCCTGGCCGTAGCCGCCCTGACCCGAGCCGCCCCAGGGGTCGCCCGACCCGTACCCGGAGGAGTTCGACCAGTCGGCCAGCGCTACGGTCCCCAGCGCCACGGTCCTGGGCACCGTGGCCGCCTCCGCCGGCACCCCGCCGATGCCCACTCCGACGGCCAGCACCGCTGTCGCCAGACCCACCCGTACCCGGCGGAAGCCGCCCCGTTGCTTGACCATCTCAGTCCTCCTGCTGCTCGCCCTCGTTGGTGTCGAGCAAATCGCGCGCACCGGTGAGCGCAGTCAGAGGAACCTGTGCGTCGGCCATGACCACGAGGCCGGCGCCAGGGAAGGGGCGCGAGCCTTCAGTGGCCGGAGGTGGCGTACTCGGTGATCCGGCCGGAGTGCAAGGGCACCGTCTGCCACCTCGCCGTGCTCGACCCGGTGGCCAGGTTGACGGTCACCCAGAGCCGGTGCGGCGTCTCCAGGAACACCAACTGGACCACCAGGGCGCCGTCGATCTCTCGCCCTGACGCAGCCAGGAGCAGCCGTCGGCCCTCGGGCAGGGCCAGGTCGTTGCGGGCCCAGCTGTCCTGCCCCACCCGCACGGGCAGGTCGTCGTCGCCGATCGTCAGTCGCCAGCCGCCCGCCGGGTCGGCCGCCACGCTGCCCACCGGCAGCGTCGTCGCCGCCTCGGGCGGTGCGGACGCGGGAGTCCCGTCGCCCCCCGGAGTCAGGCTGAGGGCCTGCAGCCGGGCGGCCAGCGCCTCGTCCTGCTCGGCCGAGGCGACGTCGAGGGCGGGCAGCAGGTGCGCCCAGGCGGCATCCAGGACCGCCTGCATGTTCTCGGTCTGGGCGGTGATCGCGAGGACCACGTCCTGCTCGGGCAGCACGACGCAGAACTGGCCGTACGCGCCGTCGCCGCGGTAACCGTGCCGCGCCCGCCAGATCTGGTAGCCGTATCCCTGGCGCCAGTCCGGGTTTGGCTCGTCCGGGTTCGGCGTGTGGATTCGGCTCGCCTCGGCCACCCAGCCCTCGGGCAGCAGCCGCCGGCCCTGCCAGACGCCGTCGTCGAGATAGAGCTGCCCCAGCTTGGCCACCGACTCCGTGGCCAGGTGCAGACCGCTGAACCCGATCTCCCGGCCCGCCGGCCGCGTCAGCCAGAACGGCGCCGGGACCCCGAGCGGGTCGAAGAGCCGCGGCTGCAGGTAGGCCGTCAGGCTCTGGCCGGTGACCCGCTGCACGATCGCCCCGAGGGTGTAGGTGGCGCCGTTGTTGTAGCAGAAGAGCGACCCCGGCTCCTCCTCGGGCGGCAGGCCGAGGAAGGCGCGCACCGGCTCCTCGGGATCCAGGGTGAAGATGCGGTCGACGGTGTCCTCCCGGTGGCCGGTCGCCATGGCAGCCAGGTCCCGGACCCGCATGGCCCGCGTGCGCTCGTCCGTGGCGGCGCCGGCCAGCTCGGGGAAGTGGTCCACCACCCGGTCGTCAAAGGACAGCAGGCCCTCCGACTCGGCGAGGCCGGCCGCGGTCGCGGTGAACGTCTTGCTGAGGGAGTAGAGCAGGTGGACCTCGTCGGGCCCGTACGGCTCCCACCAGCCCTCCGCCACCACGTGTCCGTGCCGCAGCAGCATCAGGCTGTGCAGCTCGACGTCGCCAGCCGCCTCGGCCGCGTCGAGGAAGTCGGCCACGCCGCGGCTGGCGACCCCCTGCTCGGCGGGGGTGCTGCGGGGGAGGGAGGTGATGGGCATGACGCCAACTCTAGGAACCGGAGGCCTCGGGCCGTACGGCAGACTGGTCGGGTGCGCGACGTGGTCATCCTGGGCAGTACGGGCTCGATCGGCACCCAGGCGCTGGAGGTGATCGCCGCCCGGCCCGGTGAGTTCCGGGTGGTCGGGCTGGCGGCGGGCGGCGGCCAGATTGCGCTGCTGGCCCGGCAGGCGCTGGACACCGGCGCGGCCGTGGTCGCGGTGCACGCCGCGACCGCCGTCCAGGACCTGCAGCTCGCCTTCTACGCCGAGGTCAGCCAGCGCGGCTGGGCCACCGGTGAGGTGAAGCTGCCCAAGATCCTGGCCGGCCCGGACGCCGCGACCGAACTGGCCGGGACGGCCTGCGACGTGGTGCTGAACGGCATCACGGGCTCGGCTGGGCTGGCGCCGACGCTGGCCACGCTGGCTGCCGGCACCACCCTGGCGCTGGCCAACAAGGAGTCGCTGGTCATCGGCGGCCGGCTGGTCACCGACGCCGCGGCCGAGGGCCAGGTCGTCGCGGTCGACTCCGAGCACTCCGCCCTCGCCCAGTGCCTGCGCGGCGGGACGGCCGCCGAGGTCGACCGGCTGGTGCTGACCGCGAGCGGTGGTCCCTTCCGCGGCCGGACCCGGGCCGAGCTCGCGGACGTCACCCCGGCCGAAGCCCTCGCGCACCCCACCTGGGACATGGGCCGGGTGATCACCACCAACTCGGCCACCCTGGTCAACAAAGGCCTGGAGCTGCTCGAGGCGCACCTGCTCTACGGGGTAGACCTGGATCGGATCGACGTCGTCGTGCACCCGCAGTCGATGGTGCACTCGATGGTCCAGTTCGTCGACGGCTCGACGCTGGCCCAGTGCTCGCCCCCCGACATGAGGCTGCCGATCGCCCTCGGCCTGACCTGGCCCGACCGGCTGCCCGGCGCGGCGCGGGCCTGCGACTGGACCCGGGCCTCCAGCTGGACCTTCGAGCCGCTGGACACCGAGGCGTTCCCCGCCGTCGAGATGGCGCGCGAGGCCGGTCGGGTCGGCGGCACGGCACCGGCGGTGCTCAACGCGGCCAACGAGGAGTGCGTGGACGCCTTCCACGAGGGCCGGATCGGCTTCCTGCAGATCCTCGACATCGTGGCCGCCGTGCTGGCCGAGCACACCGCGGACGCCGGTGGTGACCCCGGACGCGACGTAGGCTCGACGCTGGTGACGTCGTCCGACCTCAGCCTCGAGGTCGTCCTCGACGCTGACCGCTGGGCCCGGCAGCGGGCCAGGTCCCTGGCCGCGACCGCACCGTCAACACCGGACGCGTGAGAGGGAGCAGCCCCAGATGGACCTCGTGATCTACATCGGCGGAGCCGTGGTCTTCTTCGCCCTGGTGATGGCCTCCATCGGGCTGCACGAGATCGGCCACCTCATCCCCGGGAAGCTCTTCGGGGTCAAGACCACCCAGTACTTCATCGGCTTCGGGAAGACGCTGTGGTCGCGGCACCGGGGCGAGACCGAGTACGGCGTCAAGGCGGTCCCGCTGGGCGGGTACGTCCGCTTCGTGGGCATGTTCCCGCCCCCGAAGGAGCGGCCCGGTCAGGTGCGCGCGGGCCGGACGGGGCTGTTCCAGTCGATGGCCGACCAGGCGCGGGCGGCCGAGTGGTACGACATCCGACCCGAGGACGAGGGCCGCCTCTTCTACCAGAAGAAGTCCTGGCAGAAGCTGATCATCATGGCGGGCGGCCCGATGATGAACATCCTGCTCGCCTTCGTGATCCTGCTGGGCGTCACCGCCACCTACGGGGTGAGCCAGTCCCAGCTGACCATCGCGGTGGTGCCCGAGTGCATCGTGTCGGCGAGCACCACCGACACCAGCTGCGACGACAAGCCGGCCAGCCCGGCCGCCGAGTCCGGGATCAAGCCGGGGGACACCATCGTCTCCTTCAACGGCCAGACGGTGTCGTCGTGGGACCAGGTCTCCCGACTGATCCGGGCGAACCTCGACCGACCGGCCGCGATCGTGGTCGAGCGCGACGCTCAGCTGGTCACCCTGACCCCCGTCAACACCGTCATCACGGGCGTGGCCGACCGTTACGACCCGTCCAAGCGGGTGGCGGCGGGCTTCTTCGGGGTGCAGCCGGTGGTGAAGCGCGAGCGCGGCGGTCCCGTCGCCGTGGTCCAGGACATGTGGACGATGACCCAGCAGACGGCCGTGGCCCTGGTCGACTTCCCGGTGAAGGTCTACTACACCGCCTACAACCTGGTGACGGGCAAGCCGCGCGACGTCTACGGCCCGATGAGCATCCTCGGTGCCAGCCGGGCAGCGGGTGAGATCGCCTCGACCGACAAGATCGGGGCGGGGACCAAGGTCGCCAGCCTGTTCACGGTGCTGGGCTCGGTCAACCTCTTCGTGGCCCTGTTCAACTTCGTGCCGCTGCTGCCGCTGGACGGCGGGCACATCGCCGGCGCGATCTACGAGGCGCTCAAGCGCGGCCTCGCCCGGCTGCTGCGCCGTCCCGACCCCGGGCACGTCGACACGGCCAGGATGCTGCCGGTCGCCTACCTCGTCGGTGCGGTGATCGCGGTCTCCGGCTTCGTGCTCATCATCGCCGACGTGATCGACCCGATCCGGTTGTTCTGAGCCGGGCTCAGCTGCCGCCCATCCTGCCGGCCGTGCTGACCGCGGCCAGCAGGAGGCTGATCGCCGGCACGACGACGGCGTAGAGCCACACCGGCCAGCGCGAGCGGCGCAGCCAGGCGATCAGGCCGGTCACCAGGCCGGCGAACAGCTGGCGACCGAAGATCTCACCGGCTGCCTCGGCCCTGGGCAGGCCGCCGGCGACCGCGCTGCCCAGGAGCAGCAGGACGACGAACCAGCCCGCTGCGCTCGCCAAGGCGTACGCCCAGGCCCGCGGGTTGGCGCGCACCCCCACCCAGAGCGGCCAGCCCTCGGGCACCGGTCCCCAGGACGGGTCGGGCGCCCAGCCCGGTGGCGGCGTCCAGTCCGGCGGCGCGGGCGGCCAGCCCGGTGGCGGGTTGAAGCGCTGCCGTGTGCTCACGTCCTGCAGCCTGCCAGGCGCCCGGCCCGGACGGAGCCGGGGACGCATCGTCACCGGGGGCCGTCGCGGCTACCCTGGACGGGCTATGACAATCGACCTCGGCCTGCCCGCTCTGCCCCCTCCCGTCCTCGCCCCCCGGCGCAAGACCCGCAAGATCAAGGTCGGCAAGGTCGACGTCGGCGGTGATGCCCCGGTGAGCGTGCAGTCGATGACCACCACCCTCACGTCCGACATCAACGCGACGCTGCAGCAGATCGCCGAGCTGACCGCGACCGGCTGCGACATCGTCCGGGTCGCCGTACCCAGCCAGGACGACGCGGACGCCCTGCCCGCGATCGCGGCCAAGAGCCAGATCCCCGTCATCGCCGACATCCACTTCCAGCCCAAGTACGTCTTCGCCGCGATCGACGCGGGGTGCGCCGCCGTCCGGGTCAACCCGGGCAACATCCGGGCCTTCGACGACCAGGTGCGTGAGATCGCCCGGGCGGCCGCCGACCGCGGCACCTCGATCCGGATCGGCGTCAACGCCGGCTCCCTCGACAAGCGGCTGCTGGCCAAGTACGGCAAGGCCACCCCCGAAGCCCTCGTCGAGTCGGCGCTCTGGGAGGCGAGCCTCTTCGAGGAGCACGGCTTCCGCGACTTCAAGATCAGCGTCAAGCACAACGACCCGGTGATCATGGTCCGCGCCTACGAGCTGCTGAGCGAGTCGTGCGACTACCCGCTGCACCTCGGCGTCACCGAGGCGGGCCCGGCCTTCCAGGGCACGATCAAGTCCGCCACCGCGTTCGGCGCCCTGCTGTCCAAGGGCATCGGCGACACGATCCGGGTCTCCCTCTCCGCGCCGCCGGTGGAGGAGGTCAAGGTGGGCATCCAGATCCTGCAGTCGCTCAACCTCCGTCCCCGCAAGCTCGAGATCGTGTCGTGCCCCTCGTGCGGCCGGGCCCAGGTCGACGTCTACAAGCTGGCCGAGGAGGTCACCGCCGGGCTGGAGGGCATGACCGTCCCCCTCCGCGTCGCGGTCATGGGCTGCGTCGTCAACGGGCCGGGCGAGGCCCGCGAGGCCGACCTCGGTGTCGCCTCGGGTAACGGAAAGGGCCAGATCTTCGTCCGCGGCGAGGTCATCAAGACCGTGCGGGAGTCCGACATCGTGGAGACCCTGATCGAGGAGGCGATGCGCCTCGCCGACTCCATGCCGGCCGGTGAGGGATCGCCCGAGGTGTCCGTCGCCGGCGCACGGGTCTGAACCTGAGCCGACGACGGAGCGAGGTGAACGAGACCGTGGGCGCCAGCTGGACCGGCGTGCACGGTCCGGCGGCCGACGGCTCCGTCCGCGTCCTCTCCCGCGAGGACCTGCCGTCGGCGATCCGGGTGCTGTCGACGTCCCCGGTCGAGAACGTCTTCGTGGCGGCACGGGTACGCGCGGCCGGGCTCGAGCAGGCCAGCCTGGGCTGCCCGGTCTGGGGGTACGAGCGGGACGGGGTGCTGCGGGCCCTCTGCCACGCGGGGTCCAACCTGGTCCCCGTCAACGCCGGTCCCGACGCCCTCGCGGCGTGGACCGAGTTCGCCGGCTCGCAGCGGATGTGCGCAAGCATCATCGGCCCCGCCGGCGTCGCCCTGGACCTGTGGCGCCGCCTCGGTGAGCGCTGGGGCCGCAGCTGGAGCGAGGCCCGCGACGTCCGCGCCTCACAGCCGGTGATGTCGATCACCACCGAGCCGGCGGTCGCCTCGGACCCGCGCGTCCGGCGCGTCACCCTGGACCAGTGGGAGGCCTACACCGAGGCCGCGATCCAGATGTACACCGAGGAGATCGGCGTCTCGCCCGTCCAGGGCAACCCGGCCGGCTACCGCTTCTACGTCCGGCAGCTGATCACGTCCGGCCGCGCGTTCGGCATCTTCGAGAACGGCCGGGTGCTGTTCAAGGCCGACCTCGGCTCGGTGTCGGGCACCGTCTCCCAGGTGCAGGGCGTCTGGCTCGACCCGTCGCTCCGAGGCCAGGGCCTGGCGGCGCCCGCGATGGCCGCGGTGGTGCGGCTGGCGCGGACGGTCGTCCCCACCGTCTCGCTCTACGTCAACGACTACAACCTCCCCGCCCGGGCCACCTACGCACGCGTCGGCTTCGCCCAGGTCGGGGAGTTCGCGACCATCCACTACTGAGTCACCACGACGGAGGCATGACTGTTCTCAGGTGGCCGGCGGGACGCCACTCCGAACCTGTGGACGCCCGTGCGGACCAGCCAGGCCTAACATGAGGCCGGAGGCGGACATGGTGGAGGTTCGTGGGCTGGCGGAGTTCGGTCGCGACGACGTGGCGCTCGTCGGCGGCAAGGCGGCCAACCTCGGGGAGCTGGTCCGTGCCGGTTTCGACGTCCCACCCGGGTTCGTGGTGACGACCGGCGCCTACCGCGACTTCCTGGCCACCCACGACCTCGGCACCCGTCTCGAGGAGCTCGCCGCCGGCGGTCCGGAACGGTCCGGCGAGATCCGGGGCCTGTTCGAGACCGGCGAGCTGCCGGCAGCGCTGCGGACGCAGGTCAGCGACGCCTACGCGGCTCTCGATTCGCCGGCCGTCGCCGTCCGCTCCTCGGCCACCGCGGAGGACCTGGCCGAGGCGAGCTTCGCCGGCCAGCAGGACACCTACCTCGACGTCGAGGCGGTCGATGCCGTCCTCGCCGCCGTCCGCTCGTGCTGGGCCTCGCTCTGGACCGACCGGGCGATGACCTACCGGGCCGAGCACGAGGTGGCCAGCGCCGGTCTGGGCCTCGCCGTCGTGGTGCAGCAGATGGTGCCGGCCGAGGTCGCGGGGGTGATGTTCACCGCCAACCCGCTGAACGGGCGGACCGAGGAGACCGTGCTCAGCGCTGCCCGGGGGCTGGGCGAGGCGGTGGTCAGCGGCGCGGTCCCGACCGAGGAGGTCGTCGTCGACCTGGCCGCCCACCGCCTGGTCCGCTCCGAGACGGCGGCGGAACCGGTCCTGAGCGACGAGACGGCGTACGGCCTGGCTGAGCTGGGCCACCGCATCGAGGCCCACTTCGGCGGCCCGCAGGACGTCGAGTGGGCGCTGGTCGGGACGCGGGTGCGGGTGCTGCAGGCCCGACCCGTCACCGCGCTGGCGCCGCCCGAGGACCCGCCGCCCGAGGACTGGTCGGTGCCGGACCCGACCTCGCTCTACGTCCGGGCGAGCATCGTCGAGCAGCTGCCCGACCCGCTGTCGCCGCTGTTCGCCGACCTGGCCGCCGACGCCGTCACCGACTCGCTGACCGCCATGATGTCCGAGCTGGTGGGCGAGGACGCCGTCCGCGCGGGCGACGTCTCGTTCCCGACCGTGAACGGGTACGCGTACTACCGCTACTCCCGCACGGGGATGCTGCGGATCACCCTGCGTACCTACAAGGCCCTGCCGGTCCTGGGCGGCGGTCGACGTAGCGGCCGCGAGCGGTGGCAGTCCTACTCCCACCCCCGCTACCGGCAGGCGGTGGCGGCATGGTCGGGGCGCCCGCTCGCCGACCTGACCGCCACTGAGCTGATGGCCGGCGTGGTCGCGCTGCTGTACGCCGGTGCCGAGTACTACACGTCGGTCCAGACCCTGATCCCCGTCGCGGCGTCGAGCGAGGTCCTCTTCACCCGCGCCTACGACGCCCTGGTGCGCCGGTCGGGCGACCCCGCGGCCGCGACGTTCCTGCTCGGCTTCGACAGCCTGCCCATCCGGGCCGAGAAGTCGCTGTACGACCTCGCCGGCTGGATCCGCGAGGAACCCGACCTCGCGGCGGCGGTGCTGGGCGCCACCAACGCCGAGCTGCTCGCCGACCGGACCTCCGCCGCCCCCCGGTGGCCCGGCCTGTGGTCCCGGCTGCGGGGCCACCTGGACGCCTACGGCCACCTGGTCTACAACCTCGACTTCGTCAACCCGGTGCCGGCGGACGACCCGGGTCCGCTGCTGGACACGCTGCGCTTCTACCTGGGCGACCGGCCGGCTGACCCCTACCGGCGCCAGCTGCGCAGCTCGGTGCTCCGGGAGGCGGCGACCACGACGCTGCTCTCGCGGCTGGGTGCCGCGCGGCGAATGGTCGTGCTGCCTCTGCTGCGCTGGGCCCAGGCGTCCGCGCCGATGCGCGAGGACGCGCTGGCCGACGTCGGTCTGGCCTGGCCGCAGCTGCGGCGGCTGCTCACCGAGCTGGGCGGACGGCTGGTCGCGGCCGGAGCCGTGACGCGGGTCGAGGACGTGTACTGGCTCACGTCCGGGGAGCTCACGGCTGCGCTGGACCAGGACCGACCCGCCTCCCTGGAGGCCGAGGTGGCCCACCGACAGCGACGCTGGCGGGGTCAGCGCCGCGTCACGCCGCCCCAGGTGCTCCCCGAGGCGGGCTGGCTCCGGCTGATGGAGCGGTGGCTGCCGGCGGCGTCCACCGCCCAGGAGGGAGATGTGCTGAGCGGGCTGGCGGGCAGCGCCGGCCGGGTGACCGCGGTGGCCCGGGTGCTGGAGCGGCCGGAGGACTTCGGCTCCTTCCGGCCCGGTGAGGTGCTGGTGGCGCCGATCACCACCCCGGCCTGGACCTCGCTCTTCGTCCGCGCCGCCGCGGTGGTGACCGACGTCGGCGGGCCGCTCAGCCACAGCTCGATCGTGGCCCGGGAGTACGGCATCCCCGCCGTCCTCGGCACCGGCATCGCCACCCGGCGGATCCGCACCGGCCAACGGGTCACCGTGGACGGCGACGCCGGGACGGTCACCCTGCTGGCGGAGAACTCCGCCGGCCACCTGGTCGGGGACGAAGGCCTCGGCCAGCACCCCGACCAACCGCGCGCGGTGGCCACGACCGGCCTCGTCATGCCTGCTCCGCCTTCGCGAGGACCGACTCCGTGGCGGAGCCGTAGTGCACCGCCCAGATCGAGGTCAAGGTGATCACCACCGGGGTGAGGACGGGGGAGAGGACGGCCATCACGTCGATCGGCAGCACGTAGATCAGCGGGATCCGGACCACCGCCTCGACCAGCAGGGCACCACCGATGACCAGGGACATGGTGCGGAAGCGAGACCTGAAGACCGGCTCGGTCTCCCAGAGCTGCGCCCACTCGTCCCGTTCCTCGGCGGTCGGCGCGGCCACCCGCTGCGACGCGTGGTAGGCCAGCGGCTTGCCCCGCAGGCAGGTCAGCACGAAGGCCAGGCCGGCGGCGCCCGTGCCGAAGGACTCCTTGACCAGCAGGAACCGGGGACTCCCGGTGACCAGCGACAGCAGCAGGCCGATCGCGAAGATGCCCATCATGAACGCGGCGAACGGGTCGATCTTGCGCTCCCGGACGACCACCCAGACGACGCGGAGGCCCGCGACCACCGTCCCGGCGATGAGGCCGACGAACGGGCTGTAGCCCAGCAGCCGGGCGACGCCGTAGGCGAGGATCGCCAGTCCGGCGTCGAGGAACAGGTTCACCATCAGGGCGCCGATCATCTGGCCCTTGCCGGGGTCCTCCCGTGGCGGGGTGCGCCCCTCGCCGGGCTCGGGCGACGGGGCTTGCGTGGGCGCGGTCATCGTGGTCTCCTTCGGGTCGATCGGGTCGATGGTCTGGACGGGGTGGCGGGCGGTCACGAGGCGGCGATCCACGAGCCGTGGAAGCCGGCGGGCACCCTGCGGGGCAGGGTGACGGCGGCGGTCGGGCCGGCGGCGGGGTCGGTGGCGTCGAGCACCACCAGGGTGGAGGCGCTGCCGTCCTCGGGGGTGAGCAGCGAGAGCAGCCACCCGTCGTCTTCGGCGCGGCCGTCCACGGCGGGCACGAAGCTCGCCTCCCCGATCACCCCGGGTAGAGCCGGCGACCAGGTGGTCGAGGAGCGCTGCAACAGGTCGTACTTGACCAGCGAGCCGCCGCGCTCGTCGGACACGGCGTAGCGGTAGCGGCTGGAACGGCCCGTCCGGTGGTCAGCCATGCTCGGGAACTCCACCGAGCGGTCGTCCAGGGCGGTCTCGGCGACCGAGCCGGTGGCCGGGTCGAGCGTCCAGCGGTAGAGGACGCTGCGCGCGGTCCGCTGGGTGGCGGTGACCGCCTCGGCACTCGGGCGGGCGCCGGTCCACGTCTCGACGAAGGACGCCGGGTCGTAGCGGACCGCGTCCAGGACGATCCGGCCGGCGGCGTCCTCGGTGGCGTTGCCGATGTGGAAGACGTAGCAGGGTTCGACGTCGAACCAGCGCACGGGCCCGCCGTCGCGGCTCATCACCCCGAGACGTGCGCCGTAGTCGTCGTCCCAGCCGTACGGCATCCCCGCGCCACCGCTGCTGAGCCAGCGCTCGAGGGAGAAGGTGACGGGCAGGTCCAGCCAGACGACGGAGTGCTCGGTGAGCGCGAAGTCGTGCATCATCGTGGGTCCGGCCACGTCGACCGTCTCGGTGTGCACGAGCCGGCCGGTCGCGTTGGCCACGTGGTAGGTCAGGTGCGGCGCCAGGGCCGAGTAGCCGAAGAAGAAGAGCTCGCCGGTCACCGGGTCGACCTTGGGGTGGGCCGTCATCGCCGTCTGCAGCCGGCCGCCGAAGTCGTAGCCGCCGACGGTGTCCAGGTCACGGGTGAGCTGGTAGGGCAGGCCGCCCTCGCACAGGGCCAGCAGGACGCCACCGTGCTCGATGACCGAGGTGTTGGCCGGGTTCGCGTCCAGAGCCGGACCCCGCTCCCCGCCCGCCGGGGCCCCGTCCAGCAGGGAGGTGTGCACCCAGCGGTTGCGGTAGCACGTGGCGCGGCCGGCTTCGAGGCCGATCCCGTGCACCATGCCCGCCCCGGTGAACCAGTGCGCGGCGGGCTGGCCCGGCATCGGGTTGGGGCCGTTGCGCAGGTAGGTCCCGCAGAGCTCGGGCGGCAGAGAGCCGCTCACCGACAGCTCGGCGGACTCGATCTCGTCGGGCACGGGAGCCAGCGCACCGAGCAGGTGGGCCGGGTCAGGCTCGGTTATCTTCATAGGTCAAATGTTACATGTCAATATCAACGTGTCAATATCAACGCGTCAACGTCGGATGGTAGAGTCGTTCGACACGAGAAGGAGCCACGATGTCGTTGCGCTTTGCCCTGCTGGGGCTGCTGGCCGAGGAGCCGTCGAGCGGGTACGACCTGACCCGACGCTTCGAGGAGGGGATCGGCACCTTCGCCTGGAGCGCGGGCCACAGCCAGATCTACCCCGAGCTGGCCAAGCTGGCGGCCGCGCAGCTCGTCGAGGTGGTGTCGGAGGGAGCGCGCGGTCGGCGGGTGTACGACGTCACCCCGGCCGGACGCGATGCGCTCCGCGACTGGCTCCTCGGCCCGCACACCGACGGGGGGACCGTCAGGAACGAGTTCGTGCTGCGGCTGTTCCTGCTGTCGGCCCTGGAGGACGCGGACGCCCAGGTGGTGCTGCGGGGCGTCCAGGAGTTCGCCGCGCAGCAGATCGCCGTTCTCGAGTCCGCCCAGCAGGAGATGGCCGCGGCCGGCCTCGCGAGGAGCGCCGGTCCGAATCTCGCCGCGAAGTTCGGTGCCCTGAGCTACCAGGCAACCCACGAGTGGGCCGGTTGGGCGTCGGAGCAGGTGGCCTGGCGGACCGAGCGCTCCTGAGCTCCGACCCGGCCCAGTAGGGTGCCTGGCGTGATCACGCGTATGTCGGAGCTGTTCGTCCGCACCCTGCGGGAGGATCCGGCCGACGCCGAGGTGCCCAGCCACCGGTGGCTCGTCCGGTCCGGGTACGTCCGCCGGGTGGCTCCGGGCATCTACAGCTGGCTGCCGCTGGGCTGGCGGGTGCTGCGGAACGTGGAGACCATCGTCCGCGAGGAGATGGACGCCATCGGCGCCCAGGAGGTGCACCTGCCCGCGCTGCTGCCGCGGGAGCCGTACGAGGCCTCAGGCCGCTGGACCGAGTACGGCGCCAACCTCTTCCGGCTGCAGGACCGGCGCGGCGGGGACTACCTGCTGGGCCCCACCCACGAGGAGATCTTCGCGCTGCTGGTCAAGGACCTCTACTCCTCCTACAAGGACCTGCCGCTCTCGCTCTACCAGATCCAGACCAAGTACCGCGACGAGGCGCGCCCCCGGGCCGGGATCCTGCGCGGCCGCGAGTTCGTGATGAAGGACTCCTACTCCTTCGACATCGACGACGCCGGGCTCGCCAAGTCCTACGACCAGCACCGCGACGCCTACATCAAGATCTTCAACCGGCTCGGCTTCGAGTACGTCATCGTGCACGCCATGTCCGGGGCGATGGGCGGCTCGGCGAGCGAGGAGTTCCTGGCCGTCTCCGAGACCGGTGAGGACACCTTCGTCCGCTCACCGGGCGGCTACGCGGCCAACGTCGAGGCGGTGCGCACGCCTGCCCCCGCGCCGGTGCCGTTCGACGACCTGCCGGCGGCGCACGTCGAGGACACCCCGGACACCCCGACCATCGACACCCTCATCGCGGTGGCCAACGAGCGGGTGCCCCGCGTGGGCCGCCCCTGGACCGCCGCCGACACCCTGAAGACCGTGGTGGTGATGCTCCGGCAGACCGACGGCGCCCGCGAGCCGCTGGTGATCGGGCTGTCCGGGGACCGCGAGGTCGACGTCAAACGACTGGCCGCGCAGGTCGAGCCGGCCGAGGTCGAGCCCTTCACCGAGGAGGACTTCGCCGACCACCCGGCCCTGGTCAAGGGCTACATCGGGCCGGGCGCGCTGGGCACGGAGTCGGTCAGCGGCATCCGTTACCTCGTCGACCCGCGGGTCAGCACCGGGACGGCCTGGATCACCGGGGCCGACCAGCCGGGCCGGCACGTCTTCGACCTCGTGGCCGGGCGCGACTTCACCCCGGACGGGACGATCGAGGCCGCCGAGGTCCGCGCCGGCGACCCGGCCCCGGACGGCTCGGGACCCCTCGAGCTCGCCCGCGGCATCGAGATGGGCCACGTCTTCCAGCTCGGCCGCAAGTACGCCGAGGCGCTCGGCCTCAAGGTGCTCAACGAGCACGGCAAGCTGGTCACGGTGACGATGGGCTCCTACGGGGTTGGCGTCTCCCGCGCCGTCGCCGCGGTCGCGGAGAACACCTGCGACGAGAAGGGCCTGTGCTGGCCGCGCGCCCTCGCGCCGTTCGACGTCCAGCTGCTGGCCACCGGCAAGGACGTGGCCGTGCTCGAGACCGCGACCGAGCTGGCCCAGCGGCTCGACGAGGCCGGCGTGAAGGTGCTGCTGGACGACCGCAAGGCCAGCCCCGGGGTGAAGTTCGCCGACGCCGAGATCATGGGCATGCCGACCATCGTGGTGGTCGGCCGGGGCCTGGCCGACGGCGTGATCGAGCTGCGTGACCGGCGCACCGGAGACCGCCGCGACGTCCCGATCGACGACGCGTTCGGTGAGGTGCTCACCGAGGTGCACGGGCGCGCGGACGCCACCCGGCCCGACCTCGCCTGACCGGTGTCCTCGCTCGACCTGCCCCTGCTCACCCTGGTCCTGCTGGTCGCGACGGCGTTCGTGGCCGGTTGGGTCGACGCGGTCGTGGGGGGCGGCGGCCTGATCCAGCTGCCCGCCCTGCTGATCGGGCTGCCGGCCTCGACGCCGCCGGCGGCAGTGCTGGGCACGAACAAGCTGTCTTCGGTGTTCGGCACCGCGACCAGCTCGCTCACCTACGCGGTGAAGATCCGCCCCGACTGGCGCACGGTGCTGCCGCTGGTCATCGCGGCGGGGGCCGGGGCGGCCGGGGGAGCCGAGCTCGCGAAGTACCTGCCCAAGACCTGGTTCACCCCGGTGGTGCTGGTGGCCCTGGTCGGGGTCGGGGTCTACACCTGGCGGCGACCCGAGCTCGGCCTGACCTCGACCCGCAAGCACCAGGGGTCGGCCCACTACGGCCGGACGGCGCTGATCGGGCTGGGGGTCGGGGCCTACGACGGCTTCCTCGGCCCCGGAACCGGCTCGTTCTTCGTCATCCTCCTGGTCAGCGTGCTCGGCTACGGCTTCCTCGAGGCCAGCGCCAAGGCCAAGCTCGCCAACCTCACCACGAACATCTCGGCGATCACCGTCTTCGCCCTGCACGGCTCCGTGCTGTGGAAGCTCGGGCTGACGATGGGGGCCGCCAACCTGCTCGGCGGCCTGCTCGGCTCCCGGATGGCCATCCGCCACGGCAACGGCTTCGTCCGCCGGGTCTTCCTGGTCGTCCTGGCCGGCCTGATCCTCAAGCTCGCCTACGACACCGCCCGCCAGTTCCTCTGAGGCGTATCGGCTGGGAGTGCAGCCGGCCCAGAGGGACTGAGGGCTCTCAGGCCGTTCTTGGATTGAATTAACCTTCGGTGGACCAACCTGTGCCATTTCTGTGCACCTTCCCCGTCGCGGTGAGGGCGCCCACTACGGTCGGCGCGACGGAGCCAGGGGGGCCCGTGTACCTCTCAGGAGTCTTGTTGTGGCGCGACCTCTTCGCTTGCTCGCTGTCGTTCTGGCCGTCCTCCTAGGCCTGCTGGCACCAGGACCTGGTTCCCTGCCCGTCGCCGAGGCGGCGGCGCGACCGGTGGTCAGGGCCACCGGCACCGGAGCCGGACCCCTCAAGCCGACGGTGGTGACGATCAGGGGCAGCCACCTCGACGGAGCCACCGCCGTGAGGTTCGGCAGCAGGAAGGGCACGATCATCCGGGTCGTCGGATCGACGGCGATCGAGGTTCGGACGCCCAGGGGGGCCCGGGCGGGCACGGTGTCGGTTCAGGTCCGCGCGCACGGCAGCTGGTCGAAGAAGTCCTCACGGGCGCGATACAGCTTCGTCGCGGCTCCCAAGCTCAGCAAGCTCTCGCCCACGAGCGGCAGCTACCACGGGGGCCAGCGCGTCACACTCAGGGGCAGCAACCTGACCAGGACCGTGCGGGTGCGGTTCGGGAGCGCCAAGGCGACCATCGTGAGCCGAAAGAAGGACCGCGTCGTCGTGAAGGCGCCGATCGGCGTGCTGGGGAGCGCCAGGGTCACCGTCACCACGCCCGGCGGCAGCAGCCGCAGCAAGAGCTACACCTACACGAAGCCGGCCGCCAAGAGCGTCACCAAGGTCACGACCTTGCCGGGGACGGCCAAGCCCAGCGCGGTGGAGTGGGTGACCGGTGGCTACAACCCCGATACGGGCAAGGCAGAGCCATGGGTGGTCGGCCTGCCGCAACGAGCCACGGTCCCGGCAGTGGGCAAACCCTTCCTGGTCAAGCCCGGCACCCGTGTGTTCCCGAGCGGGCTGGTGGGGACCGTCACCGACGTAGCCGTTCAGGCGGATGAGACCGTCCGCGTCACCGTGGCGCCCAAGGCTCTGGAGACCTCACTCGAGGGACTCCAGGTCAACTACTCCGGCCCCCTGAGGACAACGAACGCCCGACAGGGACGCAACGCCTCGGAGGTCGGCAACTCGACCACCTTCTCCATCAAGGGCCCCACGTCGCTGTTCTGCACGAGTCCGACCGGCGCCTCGGTCTCGGTCGGAGCCGATCTCTCGATGAGCATCAGCGACGTCGACGTCTCCCAGCACTTCGACTCCGGGCACCTCTGGCACCGGCCGACCTACGACGGCTCCTTCACCGCCGAGGTCAAGACCACCGGAAAGATCTCCGTCGCCGCGGCCGCCACGTGCAAGTTGAGGCCCGAGTGGCAGAAGGCCCAGCGCCGCATCATTCCCTTGGGCGCGTCCGGGGCCACGGTCTCGTTCGGGCCGTCGATGGCCTTCAAGGTCACCAGCAAGGGCACCTGGAGCGTCGTCGACCGCACCCGTACGACGTTCGCCGTGAGCGCGAAGCTCGGCAGCACGCCTGAGTTCAGCAAGACCTCCCGCAGCGTGGAGTCGAAGCAGGGTGGCGCCCTCAGCTTCTCGCTCGAGGTGACGGCCGGCGTGTCCGTCCAGTTCGGGCTCCTCGACACCGCCGGGCTGGAGGCGAAGGTGCTGCTCGGTGCCTCGGTCACGGTCACCGACACCAGGGACAACGCCTGCGTCGACGGCTCACTCTTCCTGCGGCTCACCGTGGGGGTCTTTCTCGACGCCATCGTGGCCCGCTGGGAGCGCCAGGTCTTCACGGGGACCCTTGAGCTGGCAAGGGTCCACCGGTGCGCGCTGCCCGAGGGGTCCGCTCCGCCAGGCGAGCCGGGGATCACTTCGGCACGGTTGCCGGACGCCCAGATCGGTGCTGGGTACCAGGCCACTCTCACCACCGCGGACCACCGGAACGGAACCTGGTCGCTCGTCTCGCAGGCTCTGCCTGCCGGCCTGACCCTCGACCGAGCCAGCGGCTCCATCTCGGGTACCCCCGTCGGCCCGGTCGGGGACTACCCGGTGCTCGTGGACTTCACCGATACCGACCACCAGGTCGCGACGACGACGATCCGGATCCGGATCCAGCCGAGCCGGGGGATCGGGGGTGGGGACATCCAGGTGACGCTGCGTTGGACCGGCCCTGCCGACCTCGACCTGCACGTCGTCGATCCGGCGGGGGAGGAGATCTACTACTCCCACCGGTATTCCGCGAGCGGTGGCACGCTCGACCATGACGCCAACGCCGGTTGCAACGGGCTCGCAGACGACGACAACGCCGTCGAGAACGTCTTCTGGCCGCCCCACCAGGCACCCGCGGGCAGCTACACGACCTGGGTGCATGTGTGGGCAGTGTGTGGCGGTCCGCTGGACTGGCACTTGACCGTCCGCCGCAACGGCGTGGTCATCGTGGACCAGACGGGCAGCGGGGAGTCCCCCGGCTACACCTTCGGGGTCGGGACCGGCGCCGGGGTCCGGGTCGGCCGGCAGCCCAAGGTCACGACCCACTACCCGGCCAAGTGAACCGGCGGCCAGGTTCCCCACAGCGGCACGGTGGGCTGCGGGGAGGCCCGGATGGGATTGCGTGAAAGTCTGCGCCAGCTCATCGGGCAAGTGGGCGGGGTGTCGGAGCTGGCGAGGGTCGACCGGGTGGCGGCCCTGGTGCCGACCGACGCCGAGTACGTCACCGTCGGTCCGCTGCTGGTGCTCGCCGACGCGGTCACCTTCATCGGTGGTCCGCCGGGCCACGGACCCTTCGGCCGCAGCTTGGCCGTCCTGCCCGAGATCGCGGGCCAGGCGCCAGAGCTGAGCCTGTTGGTGCTGGCGGGTCGACGGCTGCGGGTGATCAGCCCGGGCGGCGAGCGCTGGTCGTGCTCGGCCGCCGACGTCACCGACCTCGACGGCCGTCGAGACACCGGTTTCGTGCTCGTCACCCGGGACGGGGGCGGCCTGGCGGTCGCTCACCAAAGCCCCGTCCAGGTGCCCGCCGGGGCGTCCTGGCGGACGGTCCGGGGGGTCACGACCCTGTTCAGCGGCTGGAACGACATCCTCAGCCGGTACGGCGCGAGGTCCTGGTAGACCCTGCTCAGTCCCGCCAGCCGGGCCAGGCCTGAACGTCGCCGCCCCAGCGTTCGGCCCGGGCGGCGGTGTCGGCGAGCGCGTCGAGGGCCGAGCGACGGTCGGCGGGCTTGCTGGCGGCGGCGAGCCAGAGGCCGCAGAACGGCATCAGGGCCGACTCGAGGTGGCCGATCAGCCGGCCGGCGGTCGCGCTGTCGTCGACGCGGAGCGAGGGCACGTACGCGGGTTTGGCGGCCGGCACGTCGGCCCCGGCGGCGGTGAGCCGCTCCGACAGGCGTTCCAGCAGGACGCGCCGGTCCCGGAGCCCGGTGGTGGCCCGGTCGTGCGCGGCGCTGTCGGTCTCCAGCCGGCCCAGCGCCAGCTGGTAGCCGTAGACCGTCGCGTGCAGCGCTCCCACCAGGTCGGCCACGGCGGTCGTGTCGGGGACCAGGGCCATCGGCCGGTGCTGGCGCGGAGCCGAGGCGGACGGCGTGTCGTCGTCGGCGAGGGCCTTCGCGTACCGGTCGCTGGCCACGGACATGGACCCCCACAGCAGGGCGGTCAACCCGCTCGTCGCGGCCGCCTCCCGGCGGTAGCGGGTCGCCGCCGCCCGTTCGGCCTCGGCCAGCCGCTTCACGGAGCGACCGGTGCCGGGCTGCGGGTCTGCGGGCGGCGCCCCGACCGGGCGGCGGCCAGGATCGGCGGACGCCAGCGCCGAGGCCCGCTCGAGGTGGGTCGCCTGGACGCTGCGCAGCAACGCCCGCCGAGCCTTCGAAGGCTTCGGCGTGCCCGTCCGGACGCGTCCGGCGAGGTCGGCCAGCTGCCGCTCGGCGACCGCGGTGGCGGCGATCGGGGTCAGCCGGGGAGGGGCACTCGGCGTAGCGCTGCGACCCGCCGACGCGGGGGCGGTCGCCGCCGTACCGCGGATGGTCGGGTCGCTCACCGTGCACGCCGTGGCGCTCAGGGAGAGCCCCAGGACGAGCAGGGAGCGTCGCGACCAGGGGGGTCCGGCCGGACCGTCGTCCAGACGCGGGCGGGGCACCTGCCGACCGTATCCCACAGGTCGGTGCCGGTATGGTTGCTGTTTGCGCCGGGCCGTCGCGCCTGGTGCACCACAACCGCTGGACACAACCGGATCGAGGGGCGAGAGCCATGAAGGAAAGCCAGATCGCGGAGTTCGTGACGCCGATCCTGGCCCACTACGGGCTCGATCTCGACGCGGTGGAGGTGGTCCCGGCGGGCAAGCGCCGACTGCTCCGGATCGTCGTCGACGGCGACGGCCCGGACGGCACCGGCCCGCTGCTCGACGACATCGCCGAGGCCACGCGCGCGGTCTCGGCCGGACTGGACGAGTCGCCCGTGGTCGGCAGTGCCGCGTACACCCTCGAGGTCTCCTCGCGCGGCGTCAGCCGTCCGCTGGAGCTGCCGCGGCACTGGCGGCGCAACGTCGGCCGGCTCGTGGCCGTCACCCTGGCGGCGGGCGAGCCGGTCACCGGTCGAATCACCTCCGCCGACGACGAGACGGTCGTGCTGGAGGTGGACGGCGCGCCGCGCGAGCTGAGGCTGACCGAGGTGCGCAAGGCCCTGGTGCAGGTCGAGCTCAACCGGCGCCGCCCGGAGCCTGCACACACCGAGGCTGAGGACGACGACACCGACGACGACACCGACGACGACACCGACGAGCTGGACGACGACGAGACCGAGGACGACGACGAGACCGAGGACGACGACTGATGGACATCGACATCTCCGTGCTGAGGGTGCTGGAGCGCGAGAAGGAGCTGCCTTTCGAGGTCCTGGCCTCCGCGATCGAGGAGGCGCTGCTCAGCGCCTACGACAAGACCGACGGCGCGGTGTCGGGCGCGCGGGTCGAGCTGAACCGCAAGAGCGGCCACGTGGCCGTGATGGTGCCCGAGACCGACGAGGACGGCACCCGGGTCGGCGAGTACGACGCCACCCCCGAGGGCTTCGGCCGGGTGGCGGCCGCGACGGCCCGCTCGGTCATCTTCCAGCGGCTGCGTGACGCCGAGGACGAGCAGAAGTACGGCCACTTCGCCGGCGTCGAGGGCGACATCGTCTCCGGCATCGTGCAGCAGGGCCGGGACTCCCGGACCGTGCTGGTCGACCTCGGCAAGATCGAGGCGATCATGCCGCTGGCCGAGCAGGTGCCGGGGGAGCGCTACGCCCACGGCACCCGGGTCCGGGTCTACGTCGTCGCCGTCCGCAAGGAGCTCCGGGGCCCACAGGTCGTGGTCTCGCGCACCCATCCCGGCCTGGTCGAGAAGCTGTTCGCCCTCGAGGTCCCCGAGATCGCCGACGGCACCGTGGAGATCAAGGCCGTCGCGCGCGAGGCCGGTCACCGCAGCAAGATCGCGGTGGTCAGCCACCACCGCGACGTCAGCGCGAAGGGCGCCTGCATCGGTCCCATGGGCTCCCGGGTCCGGGCGGTGATGCACGAGCTGAACGAGGAGAAGATCGACATCATCGACTACCACGAGGACCCGGCCCGCTTCGTGGGCCACGCGCTCTCCCCGGCCAAGGTGAGCTCGGTCACCGTGGTGGACGCCGCCGCGCGGGCGGCCCGGGTGGTCGTCCCGGACTACCAGCTCTCGCTGGCCATCGGCCGCGAGGGCCAGAACGCCCGGCTCGCCGCCCGGCTGACGGGCTGGCGCATCGACATCCGCTCCGACACCGAGCCCCCCGCGGAGGCCGCTCCTGCCGAGGCCGCGCCCACCGGGGCCTGACCGTCGTGACCGTCGCCGCCTCTGAGGTCCGCGTCCTGGTCAGCCCCGACAAGTTCAAGGGCAGCCTGACCGCCGTCGAGGCGGCCGAGGCCATCGCGACGGGCCTGCGGCGCGGCCGCCCCGGCGTCCAGGTGGTGACGCTGCCCGTGGCCGACGGCGGTGAGGGGACGGTCGACGCCGTCGTGGCCGCGGGGTACGAGGCACGGACGGTTCGGGTGACCGGACCGACGGGCCAGCCCGTCGAGGCGGTGTTCGCCCTGTCCGGGACCACTGCCGTGGTCGAGCTCGCCGAGGCGTCCGGGCTGCGCCGGCTGCCCGACGGTGTGCCGGCGCCGCTGACCGCGACCACCTACGGCACCGGCGAGCTGGCCCGGGCCGCCCTGGACGCCGGCGCCCGGCGGATCGTTCTCGGCATCGGCGGCAGCGCGACCACCGACGGGGGCGCCGGCCTGGCGCAGGCGCTGGGCGTCCACTTCCTCGACGCGGCCGGCGCTGAGCTGGCGCCCGGTGGCGCGGCCCTGGCCGATCTGCACCACGTGGACGTCTCGGGCCTCGACCCACGCCTGAGCGGCGTCGAGGTCGTCCTCGCCTCCGACGTCGACAACCCCCTGGTCGGACCGGAGGGCGCGGCGGCGGTCTACGGGCCGCAGAAGGGAGCCACCGCCTCCGACGTCGCCCTGCTCGACGCCGCCCTGCGCCACTACGCCGACTGCCTGCAGCGCGACCTCGGAGTCGCGGTGGCCGCCGTGCCCGGCGCCGGGGCGGCGGGGGGTGCCGGTGCGGGTGCGCTGGCCTTCCTCGGCGCCCGCGCCGAGCCCGGCATCGCGCTCGTGCTGCGGACGGTCGGGTTCGCCGACGCGCTGGTCGGCAGCGATCTGGTGGTCACCGGCGAGGGCTCCCTCGACGCCCAGAGCCTCGCCGGCAAGGCGCCCGTCGGCGTGGCCTCGGCGGCGCGGGCGGCCGGCGTGCCCGTGGTCGCCCTGGTCGGCCGGCTGGCCGTCGACGCCGAGAGCCTGGCCGCCGTCGGCATCGGGGCCACGCACGCCATCCTCGATCTCGAGCCCGACCTCGCGGTCGCCCAGCGGGACGCGGCTCCCCTGCTGGCCCGGCTGGCCGAGGCCGTCGGTCGAACCCTCGGCGTCTGAGCCCTCGCGGCCTGAGCCTGCCGAAGGCCCTGAAGGACGTGAAGCCGTGCACCCTTACGGCCGTGGGACGCCCGGCCGGCCGGGCGCACCGAGGCCCCGGGCCGCACGAGCGAGACTTCTCCTGCCGGGCCGGGTCCAGCACACCGGTCCCAGAACGCCGGGCCCCGCCGGCGCCGGCGCGCTACCATGGTGGGGTGGCTCGACCCCGACGCACGTGTGTCGGGTGCCGCACCACAGCTGACAAGGACGAGCTGGTCCGGTTGGTCGCGCGGCCCTCGGTCGCGGTGGACCTTCCGCAGCGCGCATCAGGCCGGGGGGCCTACCTGCACCCCGGTCCGGAGTGCCTGGCCCTGGCCATCCGTCGGCGGGCCGTCCCGCGAGCGCTGCGGACCAGCGGATTCGACCCCGACGACCTGCTCCGTCAGTGGCAGCAGCTGGACCCCACGTCCGGAGGACTCGCTTAGGCGATCCGCGCGGAAGTGGCTAGAGTTCAACACTGGCTGCGCCGGCAACGGCGCGGCCCAGAGCCAAGCGCCCCGACTTCTCGAGGCGCCGAACCGGAAAGTGGGCTGACGCTCATGACCACTCGATGAGATTCCCTCAGTGAGCATGCACGACTAACTGGTCCGGCGACGAAGACCCGGACCGCCAACAAGGAGAGCAGTGGCCAAGGTCCGCGTCTATGAGCTCGCGAAAGAGCTCGGAGTCGAAAGCAAGACCGTCCTCACGATGTTGAAGGACATGGGCGAGTTCGTCCGCTCCGCATCCTCCACGGTGGAACCCCCCGTGGAGCGGCGGCTGAAGGAAAAGCTGGCCACCCCGGCAGCCGGCAAGGACAGCGGCCGGCCGGCGCCCAGCCCCAGCCGTGGCCCGGAGACCCGTCGTCCTACCGTGCCCAGCCCCGGTCCGACCCGGATGACCCCCAATGCGGGCTCGTCAGCACGTCCCGGCACGCCGGTGCCCAGCACGCCGGCCCCCAGCACCCCGGCGCCCACGAGGGCTCCGGTCGTCCCCGCCGCCGCCTCGGCGGCTCCGGCTCCTACCTCGCCGCCACGCGAGACCGCGCGTCCGACGACCGGAGCGCCCGGTCCGGTCAGCCGGACCCCGGCTCCGGGGCCGCGTCCGTCCACCCCGCGGGCTCCCGGTCAGCCGACCAGCCGCCCGCAGACCAACGGCGGTTTCGCCGGCAGCCAGACGAACGGCGGCCAGCACAGCGCCAGCCCGACCAACGGCAGCCAGACTGGTGCCCCCAGCGTTCCGGGCCGTCCGGCCGAGGGCCAGACCGGGACCCCCGGTCCGCGGCCCCGTCCCGGGTCGACCGGCGGCCTTCCGGGAGCCGGTGCCCCCGGTGCCCGTCGCCCCGGCGGCACGCCCCGTCCGGGCAACAACCCGTTCTCGGCGTCCCAGGGCATGGGTACGGCTCGTCCGACCCGACCGGCGGCAGCGGGGACCGGCTCCGACCCGGCCCGTCCGGGCGGTCCCCGGCCCCCGGCCGGCCGTGGCGCTCCCACCCCAGGCAGCCGTCCGGGTGTGCCGGGCATGCCCCGGCCGAACCCGGCGATGATGCCCCGCCAGAGCTCCGGGCAGCTGAGCGCTCCCGGTGCCGCCGGTCCTCGTGGCCGTGGCGCTCCCGCCGGTCCGGGCGGTCGTGGCCGTCCCGGTGCCGGTGGCGCTCCCGGCCGTAGCGGTCCCGGCAGCACCGGTGGTCCGCCGCCGAGCGGCCGCGGTGGCCGCGGTGGCCGCGGTGGCACGCAGGGTGCGTTCGGTCGCGCCGGTGGGCCGGTCCGTCGTGGTCGCAAGTCGAAGCGTCAGCGTCGGCAGGAGTTCGACCAGATGCAGGCGCCGGAGATCGGTGGCGTCCGCGTCCGGCAGGGCAACGGCGAGACCGTCCGGCTCGCCCGCGGCGCCTCGCTGACCGACCTGTCCGAGAAGATCAATGTCGACGTGTCGAACCTGGTCCAGGTGCTGTTCAACCTGGGCGAGATGGTCACCGCCACGCAGACCGTGGCCGAGGACACCCTGGCGGTGCTCGCGACCGAGCTGAACTACAAGATCGAGGTCGTCTCCCCAGAAGACGAGGACCGCGAGCTGCTCGAGAGCTTCGACATCGAGTTCGGCGAGAACGAGGGTGGCGAGGACGAGCTCGAGGCCCGACCGCCGGTCGTCACCGTCATGGGTCACGTCGACCACGGAAAGACCAAGCTGCTTGACGCGATCCGCAAGACCAACGTGGTCGCCGGCGAGGCCGGTGGCATCACCCAGGCGATCGGCGCCTACCAGGTGGCCACCGAGGTCGACGGCGACGAGCGGAAGATCACCTTCATCGACACCCCGGGTCACGAGGCGTTCACCGCCATGCGTGCCCGCGGTGCGAAGTCGACCGACATCGCCGTCCTGGTGGTGGCCGCCGACGACGGGGTGATGCCGCAGACCATCGAGGCGCTCAACCACGCCCTGGCGGCCGATGTGCCGATCGTGGTCGCGGTCAACAAGATCGACCGTGAGGGCGCGGACCCGACCAAGGTGCGCGGCCAGCTCACCGAGTACGGCCTGGTGCCCGAGGAGTACGGCGGCGACACGATGTTCGTCGACGTCTCCGCGGTGACCCGCGTCGGCCTCGACGAGCTGCTCGAGGCGGTCATCCTGACCGCGGACGCGGCGCTCGACCTGCGTGCCAACCCGGAGATGGACGGTCAGGGTGTGGCCATCGAGGCCCACCTGGACAAGGGCCGCGGCCCCGTCGCGACCGTCCTGGTCCAGCGCGGCACGCTGCACGTCGGCGACTCGATCGTGGCCGGTACCGGTTACGGCCGGGTCCGGGCGCTGCTCGACGACCACGGGCACAACGTGGACGAGGCTCCGCCGTCGTTCCCCGTGCAGGTGCTCGGTCTGACCGCCGTCCCCGGCGCCGGTGACAGCTTCATCGTCGTCGACGACGACCGGATGGCCCGGCAGATCGCCGAGCGTCGGGCGTCCCGGCTCCGGATGGCGGCCCAGGCGGCCGGCACCCGGCGCAAGACGCTGGACCAGCTGTTCGACTCGCTCGAGAAGGGCGAGGAGCAGGAGCTGCGCCTCATCCTCAAGGGCGACGGTGCCGGTTCGGTCGAGGCGCTCGAGGACGCTTTGAGCAAGATCGACGTCGGCGACGAGGTCAGCCTGCGGGTCATCGACCGCGGCGTCGGTGCGATCACCGAGACCAACGTCAGCCTGGCGGCGGCGTCCAACGCCGTCATCGTCGGCTTCAACGTCCGCCCGCAGGGCAAGGCGACGGAGCTGGCCGACCGCGAGGGCGTCGACATCCGGTACTACTCGGTCATCTACGCCGCGATCGACGAGATCGAGGCCGCGCTGAAGGGCATGCTCAAGCCCATCTACGAGGAGGCCCAGCTCGGGCAGGCGGAGATCCGCGAGATCTTCCGCTCGTCCCGCGCCGGCATCATCGCGGGTTGCATGGTCATCGGCGGGTCCATCCGGCGCAACGCCAAGGCCCGGCTGCTGCGGGAGGGCGTGGTCATCACCGAGACCACGATCGGCTCGCTGCGTCGGGAGAAGGACGACGCCACCGAGGTCCGGGAAGGGTTCGAGTGCGGCCTCACGCTGCACAACTACTCCGACATCCGGACCGGCGACATCGTGGAAACGTACGAGATGCGTGAGAAGGCACGGAGCTAGTTCCGCGGCCCCACGAGCAGGAGGTAGTCCCGGTTCCGGAGCTCCTGGAACCGGGACTGCCTACTTCTCGGCGCAGTAACAGAGGAGAAGTCATGGCATCGCCACGCGTGCTCAAGCTGGCCGACCAGATCAAGGTGATCGTGGCCGAGATGCTGGAGCGCAAGATCAAGGACCCGCGGCTGGGGTTCGTCACGGTGACCGACGTCCGGCTCACCGGGGACAGCCGTGAGGCGACCGTCTTCTACACCGTCCTCGGCAGCGACGAGGAGCAGGCGGGCACGGCGGCGGCCCTGCAGTCGGCGACGGGGCTGATCCGCTCGCAGGTCGGCAAGCAGCTCGGGATGAAGTTCACCCCGACCGTGGCGTTCATCGCCGACGCCATCCCGGAGAACGCCCGGCAGATCGACGACCTGCTCGAGCGGGCCAGGGCCGTCGACGCCCGGGTGGCCGAGGTGGCCAACGGCAAGACCTACGCCGGTGACGAGGACCCCTACCGGCACGTCGACGAGCCCGAACCTGAGGATGCGGAGCTCGAGCGCTGAGCACAGGCACGGCTGAGTCCGGGCTGGTGGTGGTCGACAAGCCGGCCGGCCTCACCTCTCACGGCGCGGTCGCCCGGGTGCGACGGATTCTGGGTACCCGCAAAGTCGGCCACGCCGGCACGCTCGACCCGATGGCCACCGGGGTGCTCCTGGTGGGAGTCAATCGGGCCACCCGGCTGCTCGGCCACCTCATCGTGACCGAGAAGTCCTACGCAGCGACGATCCGGTTGGGCGTGGGCACGCTGACCGATGACGCCGAGGGTGAGGTGACCACCGCCCCCGGTCTGGCTCCGACCAGCCCCGACCGGCTCGAGGCGGCCATGGCCCCGCTGCGAGGTGGGATCTCGCAGGTCCCCACCGCCGTCTCGGCCATCAAGGTGAACGGCGTCCGCGCCTACGCGAAGGTGCGGGCGGGCGAGGAGGTCGCGCTGGCGGCCCGCCCCGTCACCGTCTCCCGTTTCGACCTGCTCGACCGCCGCGACGCCAGCGTCGAGGGCGTGGCCTGCGTCGACCTGGACGTCGTCGTCGACTGCAGCTCCGGCACCTACATCCGGGCGCTGGCCCGCGACCTGGGAGCGGCGCTCGGCTCGGCCGGCCACCTGACGGCGCTGCGTCGCACCCGCGTCGGCCCGTTCGGCCTGGACGAGGCTCAGCTGCTGACCGACGCGACCACCGAGCTCCCGCTGATCGGCATGACCGAGGTGGCGCGGCGCTGCTTCCCCGTGCTGAACGTCGACGCCGCCGACGAGGCCGCCGTCCGGGTGGGACGCGCGCTACCGGACCACCCGCTCACCGCCGACCGCGTGGCCCTGCTCAGTGCCGACGAGGAGTTCCTGGCCCTGTACCGCCGTCGCGGCGACGCCGCGATCCCCGAGGCTGTCTTCTGCGGCTGAGGGTCGCCGGCGCCTGTCGCCGGCGATGGTTAACTGGGTCGCCGGAGCCTGCGACGTCTCGCCGGCCCCTGATCAACTCGGAAAGGTGCACCGATGACCGGCGACCCGGTGGTCGTGATCGGCAACTTCGACGGCGTCCACCGCGGACACGTCGAGCTGTTGCGCGTCGCCCGCGCTGCCGAACCACAGGCCCCACTGGTGGCGGTGACCTTCTGGCCGCACCCGATGTCGGTGATCCGACCCGACCAGGCACCGCCGCTGCTCACGTCGCTGGAGGCGCGGACCGCGCTGCTGCGCGACTCAGGCGTGGACAAGACCGTGGTCGTCGAGTTCACGTCCGAGGTCGCTGGCTGGAGCCCGGAGCAGTTCGTCCGGGAGGTCCTCGAGCCGCTGCACCCCTGCCGGGTCGTGGTCGGGGAGAACTTCCGTTTCGGGTTCCGGGCCGCCGGCACCGTGGCGACCCTGATCGAGCTGGCCGCGGGCCGGTTCGTGGTGCAGCCCGTCGAGCTCGTCACCGACGGGGCGCTGGCCAGCTCGTCGACGCTGATCCGGCACGCCGTGCTCGAGGGCGACTTCGGCCGGGTCCGCGAGCTCAGCGACTCGACCTTCCGGTCCAGCGGGGTGGTCGTGAAGGGCGACCAGCGGGGCCGGCTGCTGGGTTACCCGACCGCCAACGTCGCCGTGACCCCCGGCATGGTGGTGCCCGCCGACGGGGTCTACGCCGGCTGGGTGACCCGGCTCGACGAGGCCTCGCCGCGCTGGCCGGCCGCGATCTCGGTGGGTTCCAACCCCACGTTCGACGGCGTCGAACGCCGGATCGAGGCCTACGTGCTGGACCGCGACGACCTCGAGCTCTACGGCGTCGAGATCGCCATCGACTTCTACGCCCGGATCCGCGGTCAGGTCCGCTTCGCCGGGATGGACGCCCTCATCGAGCAGATGCATCACGACGTGGAGCAGATCCGGCACGTGCTCCAGGCACCCTGATGGCCTTGGCGATCGACCCCACCGCGGAAACCACCGCCGACGTCTTCTCCGCCGGACACGCGCCGGTGGCCACCATCGAGCCCGGCGAGCGGCTCACGGTCGGCTCCCTCGACGCATCCGGCTACCTGGAGCGGCAGCGGCACCCCGGCGAGGAGCAGCCCCGGCTGCACCCGTCGGGTCGCGGCCACTGCCTGACCGGCCCGATCGCCGTCCGGGGTGCCCGTCCCGGCCAGCTGCTGGCGCTGCGCCTGCACGCCCTGCGGCCCGGACCGTGGGGGTGGACCGTCGCCGCAGCACTCGACACGCCCATCACCCGCCGGCTCGGGATCGCCGACGGCCCGCCGTCCTGGCTGCTCTGGGAGCTGGACCCGGATGCCGGCACAGGCCGCGAGAGCCGGGGCTTCGTGCGGCACCTGGCCCCGTTCCTGGGGGTGATGGGGGTGGCGCCGGCCGCGGCGGGTGAGCACTCGACGATCCCGCCGCGCGCGGGCAGCGGCGGCAACATCGACTGCCGGGAGCTGATGGCGGGCTCGACGCTCTACCTGCCGGTCGCCGTTCCGGACGCCCTGCTCTACCTCGGTGACGGGCACGCCGCCCAGGGCGACGGCGAGGTCGGCGGCACAGCGATCGAGTGCGCCATGACCACCGAGCTGACGGTCGACCTCGTCGAGGACCCACCCCTCACGTCGATCCACGCCGAGACGCCCGCCGGTCTCATCACGTTCGGCTTCGACGCCGACCTGAACGCCGCGACGGGCGACGCCCTGGACGCGATGGTGACCTGGATGCAGTCCCGCTACGACGTCGACCGGGCCACCGCCCTCGCCCTGGCCAGCACGGCCGTCGACCTGCGGGTCACCCAGGTGGCCAACCGGACCTGGGGCGTGCATGCCGTGCTGCCCACCGGCGCTCTGAGCTGAACCATCGACACGCAAGGGGATCCTCACGCGACCACGCGTCAGGATCCACTTGCGTCCTGGAGTCAGGAGGGCCCGGACCCGAGGCGATCCCGCGCAATTCGGCCATCGGGAACCCCGCTGGTAGATTAGGGCTGCCGTTCGATCGGCCGCGGACCACCAAGAGCTCCCTGTCACACCGCGTGAACCCCAATCGGGATTCGGGGGCGCCGCGCAACGGGAAACCGAGAGGAGAGCACGTGCCTTTTGACGCTGCTATCAAGAAGCAGACCATCGAAGAGTTCGCGACCAGTGAGGGCGACACGGGTTCTCCCGAGGTCCAGGTCGCGGTCCTCACCCGGCGCATCGCGCACCTGACCGAGCACCTGAAGGAGCACAAGCACGACCACCACAGTCGTCGTGGTCTGATGCTCCTGGTCGGCCAGCGTCGCCGGCTGCTCAACTACGTGGCCAAGACCGACATCAACCGGTACCGCTCGCTGATCGAGCGGCTCGGGTTGCGTCGCTGACGTCCCTGGAGCGGTCCTCCTGCCCTCACCGGGCCGGTAGGACCGCTCTGCTGCACAACTGAATAGCAGAACCATATTCGCTGAGATCGCATCCCACCCGGCACGTTCGGGAGTTTCTCGGTCCTCGGTAGTGGTTTTCGGGTCCGCCTCGTGGAGGCTCCGCAGGCAGCCCCTGCCCGACCCGCAGACCTCGATCGAAGACCGGGCTCCATCGCCGTGGTCAGCCTGTCACCGGGGGTGGCAGGTCGGGGTGCGGATGCGATCCACACCTCCGGCGCGCCGTATCCGGCTGCGCCACAGAAAGGATTCCCGTGGAGGGACCTGAACTGCAGTACACCGAAGCCGTCATCGACAACGGCGCCCTCGGGCGACACGTCGTCCGCTTCGAGTCGGGCCTGCTGGCCCGCCAGGCCGCCGGCTCGGCGACCGTCTACCTCGACGAGGACACGATGCTCCTCTCGGCGACCACCGCGCAGAGCAAGCCGCGGGACGCCATCGACTTCTTCCCGCTCACCGTGGACGTGGAGGAGCGGATGTACGCCCTGGGGCGCATCCCCGGCTCCTTCTTCCGCCGTGAGGGTCGCCCCTCCGAGGGCGCCATCCTCACCTGCCGCCTGATCGACCGGCCGCTGCGTCCCTGCTTCGTCAAGGGCCTGCGCAACGAGGTCCAGGTCGTCGTCACGGTGATGGCGCTGAACCCCAACAAGACCTACGACGTGGTCGCCATCAACGCGGCCTCGATGTCCACCCAGCTCGCCGGTCTGCCCTTCACCGGGCCCATCGGCGGGATCCGCGTCGCCCTGATCGGTGACCAGTGGGTCGGCTTCCCCGACGTCGACCAGCTGGCGAGCTCGACCTTCGACATGGTCGTGGCCGGCCGCGTGCTCGCCGACGGCGACGTCGCGATCATGATGGTCGAGGCCGAGTCCACCGCGCAGACGTGGGACCTCGTCCGCTCCGGCAAGACGGCCCCGACCGAAGAGGTCGTGGCGTCCGGTCTCGAGGCGGCCAAGCCGTTCATCAAGGCCCTGTGCGACGCGCAGGCCGAGCTGGCGGCGCACTTCCCGAAGACCACGGCCGAGTTCCCGATCTTCGCCGACTACGCCGACGACGTCTTCGCCGCCGTGTCCGAGTCCGCCTCCGGCGAGCTGGGTCAGGTCATGTCGATCGCGGACAAGCAGGACCGTGAGGCCGCGACCGACGCGCTCAAGGCCAAGACCGTCTCCCAGCACGCCGAGCAGTTCGCCGGCCGCGAGAAGGAGATCTCGGGCGCCTACAAGGCCCTGACCAAGAAGCTGGTCCGGCAGAAGATCCTCACCGACCACGTGCGGATCGACGGCCGCGGCCTGACCGACATCCGGACGCTGTCCGCCGAGGTCGGCGTCCTGCCCCGGGTGCACGGCTCGGCGCTGTTCCAGCGCGGCGAGACCCAGATCCTGGGCGTCACCACGCTGAACATGCTGGGCATGGAGCAGAAGCTCGACACCCTCGCTCCCGAGACGTCGAAGCGCTACATGCACAACTACAACTTCCCGCCCTACTCCACCGGTGAGACCGGGCGGGTGGGCTCGCCCAAGCGGCGCGAGATCGGCCACGGAGCGCTCGCCGAGCGCGCCCTGCTGCCGGTGCTGCCGACGCGCGAGGAGTTCCCGTACGCCATCCGTCAGGTCTCGGAGGCGCTCGGCTCGAACGGCTCCACCTCGATGGGCTCGGTCTGCGCGTCCACGCTGGGGCTGCTGAACGCCGGGGTGCCGCTGCGCGCGCCGGTCGCCGGCATCGCCATGGGCCTGGTGTCCGACACCGTCGACGGGGAGACCCGCTACGTGGCGCTCACCGACATCCTCGGGGCCGAGGACGCCATGGGGGACATGGACTTCAAGGTCGCCGGCACGCGGGACTTCATCACCGCCCTGCAGCTGGACACCAAGCTCGCCGGTATCCCCGCCTCCGTGCTGGCCGGTGCGCTGACCCAGGCGAAGGACGCCCGGAACACGATCCTGGACGTCATGTACGAGGCGATCGACGCCCCGGACGAGATGAGCCTGTTCGCGCCGCGGATCATCACGATCCACATCCCGGTGGACAAGATCGGTGAGGTCATCGGCCCGAAGGGCAAGGTGATCAACCAGATCCAGGACGACACCGGCGCCCAGATCTCGATCGAGGACGACGGCACGATCTACGTGGGCGCGGACTCCGGCGACAAGGCCGAGGCCGCCCGCGCGCTGATCAACGCCATCGCCAACCCGACGATGCCGGAGAAGGGCGAGCGCTACCTGGGGACGGTCGTCAAGATCACCGCCTTCGGCGCGTTCATCTCGCTGCTGCCCGGCAAGGACGGCCTGCTGCACATCTCCAAGCTGCGCCCGCTCGCGGGCGGTGCCCGCGTGGAGAGCGTCGAGGACGTGGTCAGCGTCGGCCAGAAGATCCAGGTCGAGATCAACGAGATCGACGACCGGGGCAAGCTCTCGCTGATCCCGGTGGTCGAAGAAGAGGTCTCCGTCTAGGTTGACCGGCACCTCCTCGAGCTCCGGCTCCGCCGGCTCCCGTAGCCGGTCCGCACGGCGTCACTCCCTCGGGGGTGGCGCCGTGCGCCGTACCACCATGCCGAACGGCGTGCAGGTGGTCACCGAGCACATGGCGGCTGCCCGCACGTGCTCGGTCGGCGTCTTCGCCGGTGTCGGCTCCCGGCACGAGAACCAGACCCTGCACGGGGCCTCCCACTTCCTCGAGCACGTGCTGTTCAAGGGTACGAAGCGGCGGAGCGCGGAGGAGATCTCCGCGGCGGTGGAGGCGGTCGGCGGCGAGCTGAATGCCTACACCACCAAGGAGTACACCTGCTTCTACGCCCGGGTGCTGCGCGACGACGCGGCCCTGGCCGTGGACGTGCTCAGCGACATGATCAGCTCCTCCCTGGTCACCACGGCCGACGTGGACGCGGAGCGGGCCGTGATCCTCGACGAGATCGCGATGCACGCCGACGACCCGGGCGAGGTCGTCTCCGAGCTGGTCAGCGACCGCGTCTTCGCCGGCTCGGGTCTGGGGCAGGCGGTGATCGGCTCACCCAGCTCGATCGGCGCGCTGACCCGGGACCAGATCGTCCGGCACTGGCGCCGGCACTACGCTCCCGGGTCGCTGGTGGTCGCGGCCGCCGGGCACGTCGACCACGACCGGCTGGTCGAGCAGCTGGCGAGCCTGGACGCGCGGCCGACCCCGCGCGGGCGGCCGCGGCCGGGCAGCGCCGCCACCCCGGAGCCGGGTCTGGTGCACGAGCACCGTCGGGTCGAGCAGACCAGCGCCGTCCTCGCCTATCCCGGGGTCGGCGTCTTCGACGACCGCCGCTACCCGATGGGCCTGCTGTCGCTGGTCGTGGGCGGGGGCATGTCGTCGCGGCTCTTCGTCGAGGTGCGCGAGCGGCGGGGGCTGACCTACGGCATCGACGCCGGGGACACCTCCTACTCCGACGACGGCCTGTGGAGCGTGGACTGGCAGTGCGCCCCCGGGAAGCTCGCCGACATCGTCGCCCTCGTCCAGGGGACGCTCGCCGAGGTCGCCGAGCACGGCGTCACCGAGGCCGAGCTGATCCGCGCCCAGGGCCAGATGCGCGGCCAGACGGTGATCTCCTACGAGAGCCCGTCCAGCCGGATGAGCCGGCTGGGCGGCAACACGGTGCTGGGCGACGACCGTTCGCTGGCCGACGTGCTGGCCCGCTTCGACGAGGTGAGCACCGAGGACGTGCAGGCCGAGGCCGCCCTGCTCTTCTCCCGGGCTCCCGTGCTCGGCCTGGTCGGACCACGCGTCCCTCGTGCGGTGCTGAAACACTGGACGGCATGAGCACGGGGCACGAGGTGGAGCGGTGACGCGGGTCGCGGTCTTCGGGGCGCGCGGCCGGATGGGGGCCGAGGTGTGCCGGGCGGTCGAGGCCGCCGACGACCTCGACCTCGTCACCGGGATCGACGCCGGCGACGACCGGGCGCCCGCCGAGGCGGCCGACGTGGTGGTCGACTTCACCCACCCCGACGCGGTGATGGACAACCTCGCCTGGTGCGTGCAGCACGGGATCTCCGCGGTCGTCGGCACCACCGGCTTCGACGACGCCCGGCTGGACCAGCTGCGCACGCTGCTCGCCGACCGGCCGACTGTCGGGGTGCTCGTGGTCGCGAACTTCAGCATCGGCGCCGTGCTGATGATGCGCTTCGCCGAGCAGGCTGCCGCCTTCTACGAGAGCGTCGAGATCATCGAGCTGCACCACCCCGGCAAGGCCGACGCGCCGTCCGGGACGGCCACGACCACCGCGCGCCGGGTCGCCGTCGCCCGGGAGTCCGCCGGGCTGGGACCCGCTCCCGACGCGACGGTGCACGCGCAGGACGGCGCCCGCGGTGCGGAGGTGGCGGGGGTCCGGGTGCACAGCGTCCGGCTCCGCGGCCTGGTCGCGCACCAGGAGGTGCTGCTGGGCGCCGAGGGCGAGACGCTGACGCTGCGGCACGACTCACTGGACCGGGTCTCGTTCATGCCCGGCGTCCTGGCCGCTGTCCGGGCTGTCGGTTCGCGTCCGGGTCTGACCGTGGGCATCGAGCCCGTGCTCGGGCTCACCTGATGGCGGCCGGGCGTCGTCACGGCGGCAGCGTCGTCCTGGTCGTCTTCCTGCTGCTCGGCGTCCTCGTGGCGCTCGGCCTGTACGCCGGGGACGGGTACGCCCTCCGCCGAGCGGAGAGCGCCGCGGGCAGCCAGCTGCAGGGTCGGCTGGGCACCCCGGCGGCACCGACGGTGGACATCGAGGGCCGGCCCTTCCTCACCCAGGTGGCCGCCCGCCACCTGCGGACGGTGCACGTGGTCGCCGACGACCTGGGAGCGGCGGCCGGTACCGGCAGCACGGTGCCGGTCCAGCACGCCGACCTGGTGCTCTCCGACGTGACGACCACGGACTGGTTCCAGTCCATGACGGCCAAGCACGTCGACGGCACCGCCCTGCTGGCGTACGGCGACCTCGGCAGCCTGTCCAGCGTCCCGCTCAGCTACGCCGGGGACGGCCGGCTGCAGGTCGTGCAGGCCACCTCGATCTTCGGCGCCACCTTGTCCGCAACCATCACCGGCACGCCTCAGCTCGACGTCGGCGCGCAAACCCTCACCCTCGCCGATCCTGCGATCAGCCTCGGCTCGGTGAACCTTCCGAAAGCCACCGCCGACGCCCTGATGCAGAGCCTCCTCAAGCCCATCCCCGTCGAAGGTCTGCCGTTCGGGCTCACCCTGAGCTCGATCAGCGCCGAGGACGACGGCCTGCACGCAGGCCTGACGGGGAACGACATCGAGTTCCGCCGCTGACTGCCACGGCCGTTCCCTGAGCCTGTGGACGGGCGTCCTACTCGACCGACAGGTCGGTGTGCAGCCGGATCTGGGACAGCCGGACCGACTCGTCGTCGGAACCGATCTCGCGGCTGCTGCCGTCCGGCACCCAGCCGGCGGCGGCGAGGAACCCGCGCAGCTCCTCGTTCGCCTCGCCCACCCACCACCGGGCCTGCCGAAACCCATCAGCCCGCAGCGTGTCGGCGCAGGCGTTCAGCAGCCGCGAGCCGTGGCCGCGGTGCCGGGCCGGCGGGTCGACGGCGAACTCGCCCACCTCACCGTCGGCGGCCTCGTCCGCGTCCGGGTCCTGGCCGGGGACCGTGGTGGCGAAGCCGACCACGCGGGCGTCGGCCACGGCCACGAGCACCCGGTAGCGGGCCTGCGGGGGCCGGCTGATCGCCTGCTCCCAGGCCAGGGTCATGTCGGCCGTGGAGACCTCGGCGAGCAGCGCCTCGGCCACGTCGGCGGCCAGCTCGCTGTCCCAGACCCGTCGCTGCAGCTCGGCGACGGCCGCCGCCTCGGCCGGCCAGGCGATCCGTACGGAGTCGGCGAGAGGGCCTGAGGTCGACGTCACGTCCGCGATGTTAGCCGTCTGCTGGGGTGTGAAGCAGATCACACGGGCGCGTCGTAACGGGGACGGGGCGGCTGACGATGTAGGGGTTGAGTCCCGCGGCTTCCTGAACCCCCGAGCAGGTAACCGCGGGACTTCTTGCTGTCCCGGGGTGGTGACCGCAGGTCCTTCGAGCGCGGAGGAGATCACGCGGTCCCTGTAACGTGGTTCCTCGTGGCCGCCAGCAGCTTGAAGACCCCCCCGCCCCTCGACGACAACGCGTTGCGGGTGATCCCGCTCGGCGGCCTCGGTGACATCGGCCGCAACATGGCGGCTCTGGAGTACCGGGGTCAGCTGCTGCTCATCGACTGCGGGGTGCTGTTCCCCGAGGAGAACCACCCCGGGGTGGACCTGATCCTGCCCGGTTTCGAGGTGATCGCCGACCGGCTCGACGACGTCGTCGGCCTGGTCCTCACCCACGGTCACGAGGACCACATCGGCGCCGTGCCCTACCTGCTGCGGCAGCGCCAGGACATCCCGCTGATCGGCTCCAAGCTGACGCTGGCGCTGGTGAGCGAGAAGTTCCGCGAGCACCGCATCCGCAACGTCGTCAAGCGTGAGGTCGCCGACCTCGAGCGGGTCACCATGGGCCCCTTCGACCTCGAGTTCATCGCGGTCAACCACTCGATCCCGGACGCGCTGGCCGTCATGGTCCGCACCCCGGCCGGCACGCTGCTGCACACCGGCGACTTCAAGATGGACCAGCTGCCCCTGGACAACCGCATCACCGACGTCCGCTCCCTGGCCCGGTTGGGCGAGGAGGGCGTCGACCTGTTCCTGGTCGACTCCACCAACGCCGAGGTGCCCGGCTTCACCACGCCCGAACGCGACATCGCCCCGGCCCTGGAGCGGGTGTTCAGCCGCAGCCGGCAGCGCGTCATCGTGGCCTGCTTCGCCTCGCACGTCCACCGGGTCCAGCAGGTGATGGACGCGGCGGCCGAGCACGGCCGCAAGGTCGTCTACGTCGGCCGCTCGATGGTCCGCAACATGGGGGTGGCGCGGGACCTGGGCTACCTGAAGGTGCCGGCCAACACCTTGATCGAGATGCGCGACATCGACCGGTACAAGCCGCAGGACGTCGTCATCATCTCCACCGGCTCCCAGGGTGAGCCGCTGTCCGCCCTGTCCCGGATGGCCAACCGCGAGCACCAGGTGATCTCGCTCAAGCCCGGCGACACCGTCGTGCTGGCGAGCTCGATGATCCCCGGCAACGAGAACGCGATCTACCGCGTCATCAACGGCCTGACCAAGCTGGGCGCCAAGGTCGTGCACAAGGGCAACGCGATGGTGCACGTCTCCGGTCACGCGAGCGCCGGCGAGCTGTTGTTCTGCTATAACGTCGTCCGCCCGCGCAACGTCATGCCCGTGCACGGTGAGAGCCGGCACCTGATCGCCAACGCCGACCTCGCCGTGGCCACCGGCGTGCCGCGGGAGCGCACCATCATCGCCGAGGACGGCGCCGTGGTCGACCTGCAGAACGGCCGGGCCCGGATCGTCGGCAAGGTCGACGCCAGCTACATCTTCGTGGACGGCTCGACGGTCGGCGACGTGTCCGAGGCGGCCCTGACCGACCGCAAGATCCTCGGCGAGGAGGGCTTCATCTCGGTGGTGACCGTGGTGAACACCCACTCCGGCCGGATCGTCAGCGGCCCCGACATCCACGCCCGCGGTTTCGTGGAGGGCGACGCCGTCTTCGACGACGTGCGTCCGCTGGTCGCCGCCGCCATCGAGGAGGCCCTGGCCGAGGGCGTCGACGACGCCTACCGGCTGCAGCAGGTCGTCCGCCGCCGGCTGGGCAAGTGGGTCAACGACACCCACCGCCGTCGCCCGATGATCATTCCCGTCGTCATCGGCGCCTGACCCGCCAGACGCCGACCGTCACCGGCCCCCGCCCCCGCCCGGCCCCGCCCCGGGAGGTCTGACGGTCACTTCACACCCCTAGGGTCCGATTTTCGCGGCTCCGGCGGGTGTGATGTGGGCCGCCGGGCTGTGAAGTGACCGTCCCCCGGGGACCGGTGGAGATGACGAAAACCCGCCCTCCAAGGGGAGGGCGGGTCAGGTCAGGCCGGGGGTCAGCGGGTGACTTTGCCGGCCTTGATGCAGGAGGTGCAGGCGTTCAGCCGCTTGGGGGCGCCGGACACGATGGCCCGGACGCGCTGGATGTTGGGGTTCCAGCGTCGGTTGGTCTTCTTCTTGGACCAGGGGACGTTGTGGCCGAAGCCCGGTCCCTTGCCGCACACGTCGCATACCGCTGCCACTGGAGTTGCTCCCGTTAGATCATCTGGCTGAGGGCCGCCCCGTCGTCGAGCAGGAAGGGCGGCGTGTTGAGGGGTCACCCGCTCGCGGGCAACCGGACAAGAGTACCCGACCTGGGTCGGGCCCGGCCAATCGAGCGGGGCAGGCGTCCCCACTAGGGTGTTCGGGTGTCCGAGTCCCCCCAGTCTGCGCCCGCGCCGACGCCGCGCACGCTCAGCGCGGGTTCGGGCGTCTGGGAGGTTTTCGACGCGTGGCTGCGCCGGGCCAGCGAGGTCATCGGCGCGTCCACCGAGGCGCTCAACGCGCTCAACGTCTTCCCGATCTCCGACGCCGACACCGGCTCCAACCTGCAGCTGACCCTGGCCGGGATCGCCCGGGCCGTACCCGACGTGAACCGGGCCAGCATGGACGCGGTCGTCCAGGCGGCGATCCTGTCGGCCCACGGCAGCTCCGGGGCCATCGTCGCCGAGATGTTCTCCAGCGTCTGCCGCAGCCTGCAGCACCCGACGGCCGGCCTCGCCGGCGCGGGGACCGGCCACCGGATCGCCCTGCTGCTCCGCACCGTCGCCGACGCGGCCCACCGGGCGGTGGCTCAGCCGGTGGCCGGCACCATCCTGACCGTGGCCGCCGACGCCGCCCGGGCCGCGGAGGGCGCCGCCCGTACCAGCCCGGAGAACGGGCTGGCCGTTGCCCGCGCCGCGCAGGCCGAGGCGCGGCTGGCCCTGCAGCGGACCCCCGACCAGCTCGACGTGCTGGCCGAGGCCGGCGTGGTGGACGCGGGCGGCCAGGCGTACGCGCTGCTGGTCGACGCCCTGGTGGAGGTGCTCGGGGGCGAGCCCGCGCTGCCGCTGACCGCCGGCGAGACCGCCCGGCCGGCCCGGTCCACCGGCGACCCCGAGTACGAGGTGATGTACGCGCTGCACGACGCGGCGCCCGAGGCCCTCGTCGCGCTACGCGAGAAACTGTCCGACCTCGGCCATAGCGTCGTCGTCGTGGGGGAGAGCGGAGCCGGCGTGGCCCAGGTGCACGTCCACCTCGGCGAGCCCGGCGCCGCGGTCGAGGCGGCGCTGGGGCTGGGTCGGCTCTCCCAGGTGCGGATCACCGTCCTCGAACCGACCGAAGCGCCGACCCGGACCGTGGTCGCCGTGGTGGCCGGTGCGGGCCTGGCCAGGGCGGCTCTGGCCGCCGGCGCCGTCCCCGTCCTGGTCGACGGGGACGAGCCCGTGCTGAACGCGCTCGTCCAGGCGCTGGGCCGCGCCGAGGGCGACGTCGTGATCCTGCCCAACGACATGGAGACCCTCGAGGCCGCGCACCACCTGGTCGCCCGGCGCCGGGCCGCGCCGCGGCCGAGCCGTCCGGCTCGACGGATGGCCGTCATCCCGACGGTCGCGCAGGTGCAGGGGCTCGCCGCCCTGGCCGTGCACGAGCCGGAGGCCGACTTCGACACCGCGGTCGCGGCGATGAGCGCGGCCGCCGGCCACGCCCGCCACGGCGCGGTCACCGTGGCCGAGAGCGACACCCGGACCATGGCCGGTCGCAGCGTGCCGGGCGAGGTCCTGGGGGTGGTGGAGGGCGACTTCGTGGAGATCGGGGACCGGCTCGTCGAGGTGGCCTGGCGCGTGGTCGAGCGGCTGCTCGCCGGCGGCGGTGAGCTGCTGACGCTGGTGCTCGGTGCCGACGCGCCACTGGCCCTCGCCGACGAGCTGACCCACCGCAGCCGCGAGCAGGCCGCCGGACTCGAGATCCAGGTCATCGACGGCGGCCAGGCGCGCTACCTGCTGCTGGTGGGGGTGGAGTGAGCGAGAGTGTCAGCCCCGCCGCGGGCCTGTGGCGCACCGACACCTACCGGCGGTTGGCTACCCGCCTCGACGCGTTGCTCGGCGGCAGGACGGCCAAGCAGTTCGAGTCGCTGAAGGTCCGCACGGTCGACGACCTGATGCACCACCTGCCGCGTCGCTACTTCTCCGCCACCGAGCTCAGCGACCTGTCTGCGCTGGAGCCCGAGCAGGAGGTCGCCGTCGTGGCGAAGGTGGTGGACTGCCATGCCTACAACCTGCCTTCGACGGGCTACCGCACCACCAAGAAGCCGCGCCTGGAGGCCGTCATCACCGACGGCCGGGGCTCGCTCACGCTCACCTTCTTCGGTGCTCCGCGGTTCATCACCTACTGGCAGAAGGACCTGCAGCCCGGAGCCCGCGGCATCTTCGCCGGCAAGGTGAAGGAGTTCAACAACCGACTGCAGCTCGCGCACCCCGACTTCGTCATCGTCGACGAGGAGGGCCGGGTGGTCGGCGGGGCCCAGCGCAACGCGGACATGGTGACCGCCGCGCAGTCGCCCCTGGTGGGCCTCTACCCCATGAGCGGCAAGCTGCGGACCTGGACCATCGCGGCCTGCGCCGGTCTGGTGCTCGAGCACCTCGACGGGCTGTCCGACCCGCTGCCCGACTGGCTGCGCGACGAGGCGGAGGTGGTCGACCTGCTGACGGCCTTCCGGGCCCTGCACCAGCCGGCGGACCGCGCCGGGATCGAGGCGGGCCGGGAGCGGCTCCGCTTCGACGAGGCGTTCGCGCTGCAGCTGACCATGGCGCGACGCCGGGCCGACGCCGCGGCGCACGGGGCCGTGCCGCGTCCCCCACGCGCGGGAAGGCTGCTCGAGGCCTTCGACGCGCGGCTGCCGTTCACCCTCACCGACGGCCAGGTCGAGGTCGGTGAGGAGATCATGGCCGAGCTCGCGCTCGAGCACCCGATGCAGCGGCTGCTGCAGGGCGAGGTGGGCTCGGGCAAGACGCTGGTGGCCCTGCGGGCGATGCTGGCCGTCGTGGACGCCGGCGGGCAGGCCGCGCTGCTGGCGCCGACGGAGGTGCTCGCCGCCCAGCACCACCAGACCATCACCCGAATGCTCGGTGACCTGGCCGGGGGCGGGATGCTCGGCGCCGCCGAGCACGCGACCGCGGTGACGCTGATCACCGGCTCCCAGAATGCGGCCGCTCGGCGGTCGGCGACGTTGCTGGCCGCCTCGGGTGAGGCCGGGATCGTGGTCGGCACCCACGCGCTGCTCGGGGCCGGCGTCCAGTTCGCCGACCTCGGGCTCGTGGTGGTGGACGAGCAGCACCGGTTCGGGGTGGAGCAGCGGGCCGCGCTCAGCGCCAAGGCGGCCGGACGGCCGCACGTCCTGGTCATGACGGCGACCCCGATCCCGCGATCGGTCGCCATGACGGTCTTCGGCGACCTCGAGGTCTCGACGCTGCGCGAGGTGCCGGCCGGACGCGCCGACGTCAGCACCGTCGTGGTCGACACTCGTCGTCAGCCCAGCTGGGTCGACCGCGCCTGGCAGCGGGTCACCGAGGAGGTCGCGGCCGGGCGGCAGGCGTACGTGGTCTGCGCCCGCATCTCCGCCACCGCCCCGATCAAAGCCGACGACCTCGAGGTGCTCAGCGAGGAGGGAGCCGAGGAGCTGCCACCGGCCGCCGCGGTCGAGGACCTCTACGCCGAGCTGACCGCCGGCCCGCTCGCCGCGCTGCGGGTCGAGATGCTGCACGGGCAGCTCGCCGCCGAGGACAAGGACGCCGTCATGCGGCGCTTCGCGGCCGGCGAGACCGACGTCCTGGTCGCGACGACGGTGATCGAGGTGGGGGTGGACGTGCCCAACGCGTCGGTGATGGTGGTCTGCGACGCCGACCGCTTCGGGATCTCCCAGCTGCACCAGCTGCGCGGGCGGATCGGCCGCGGCGGCCACCCCGGGATCTGCCTGCTGCTGAGCGGGATGCCGACGGACACGCTGGCGGGCCAACGGTTGACCGCGGTCGCCTCCACCCGCGACGGCTTCGCCTTGGCCGACGTCGACCTCGAGCAGCGACGCGAGGGCGACGTGCTGGGGGCCAGCCAGTCGGGGCACCGGTCGAGCCTGCGGCTGCTGCGGGTGCTCGACGACGCCGAGGTGATCACGATCGCCCGCGACCTGGCCGAGCGCTGCGTGACCGAGGACCCCGAGCTCGCCGATCCGGGGCTGGCCGACATGGTCACCTACATGGAGCTGCAGGCCGCCGGGGACTGGCTGGAGCGCTCGTGAGGGCCGGTGGGAGCGCAGCCGGTACCCGCCGGGCCGACGAGGTCGGCCCGTGAGCCGGATCATTGCGGGTTCTCGGGGCGGTCGCCGGTTGACCATGCCGGCGGGGTCGCGGACCCGGCCGACCACCGACCGGGTGCGGGAGGCGCTGTTCTCCGCCCTCACCGCCTGGGCCGGGACGGCCGACGTGCCCGCCGACGCCGCGCTGGCCGGCCTCGCGGTGGCCGACCTCTACGCCGGGTCCGGCGCGGTGGGGCTGGAGGCCGCCAGCCGGGGCGCCGCACCGGTGCTACTGGTGGAGTCCGACCGCAGGACGTCCCAGCTGGCCGGCCGTAACGCCGGCGAGCTGGGCCTCCGGGTGCAGGTGGACACCGCCAGGGTCGAGTCGCTGGTCGGCTCGCCGGCTCCTCGCGGCTACGACGTCGTCTTCCTCGACCCGCCGTACGAGCTGCCCGGCCCGGCCCTCGACGGTGTGCTGGCCGACCTGGCCCGACAGGGCTGGCTGGCCCCGGACGCGATGGTCGTGGTGGAGCGCAGCCGCCGCGGTCCGGGACCGGGCTGGCCGGCCTCGGCGGGGGAGAGCTGGACCAAGAGCTACGGCGAGACCGCGCTGCACTTCGCCACCTTTCCCGGACCCGTCGAGGCGCCCGTCAGCGGGCATGACCGCTAGCCTCGGGAGCGCCCCCGCGGGCCCGTCGGCCCGCGGCCGACCGAGGAGGTGCGCATGACCAGAGCGGTCTGTCCCGGGTCCTACGACCCCGTCACGCTGGGCCACCTCGACGTCATCGGCCGGGCGGCGGCGATGTTCGACGAGGTCGTCGTCGCGGTGGGCAGCAACATGGCCAAGCGGGGCTGGTTCAGCCCCGAGGAACGACTCGCCCTGCTGCGGGAGGCGTGCTCAGCATGGCCGGGCGTCAGCGTCGCCCTCTTCAGCGGCCTGCTCGTCGACTTCTGCCGTGCCGAGGGCATCGGTGTGGTGGCCAAGGGGATCCGGACGGCCGCCGACGCCGAGTACGAGCTGCCGATGGCGCAGATGAACCGCCGGCTGACCGGCCTCGACACGGTCTTCGTGCCCTGTGCGCCCCCGTGGTCGTTCGTCTCCTCCTCACTCGTCCGGGAGGTGGCGGGTCTCGGCGGCGACGTGGCGCCCTTCCTGACTCCTGCCGTCGCCGAGCAGGTCCGGCGACGGGCGGTCGAGCGCGCCGGCTGACCGACGCTGCCCGCGAGGCGTTTGCGGGCCAGGGCACTACGATGGCCGTTTGAGACCCCATCGGACGGCACGTGGGGGCGTGCGGCCCACATGCTTCAGGGAGTGCCATGTCTGACCGGACCACCACGACCGCACGGACGACGTCGCCCGCTGCCCCGACGTCGGAGGAGCGGCTGGCCAAGCTGCGCGAGATCATCCTCGCCGCGCGGGCCATGCCGATGTCGGCCTCCTGCGTGATCAACCGCGGCGACGTGCTGTCGGCCATCGACGAGGTCATCGACCACCTCCCCGACGAGCTCGGTGACGCCCAGCGGGTGATCGACCGTTCCTCGGCGAAGATCGCCGAAGGCGAGGCCGAGCGTGAGCGGCTGGTCGCCGAGGCGAAGAACGAGGTGGCCCGGCTGGCCCGCGAGAGCGAGATCGTGAAGTCAGCCGAGGGCAAGGCTGCGCAGATCATCGCCGACGCCGAGCAGGAGGCCGCGGCGCTGCGCAAGGAGACCGACCTGTTCATCGACTCCCGGATGGCCTCCTTCGAGTCGGTGCTCCACAAGACCTCGAGTCAGGTCCGGACCGCGCGGGCCCGGCTCGCCGAGCGCAGCAACCTCGACCCCAGCCGGAAGACCGCGGCGGGCGCGCCCGGAGCCTGAGCGGCCCAGCCGGCGACGCTGGGCCACCGGTTTGGTCGCCGGTCGTTCCGGACGGTAACGTAGGACGTCGGTCATGACGCTGTCAGGACTGCTCGGCTTGGAAGGATCGCGATGAGCTCCCCGCATCGCCCGTTGGACCGCCGCTCCGGCCTGGTCCTCGACACCTATGAACTGGGTCGTCGCGCGGGCGCGATGAAGGTGGTTCGGACGACCACCCCGGCCCCGGCAGACCTCGGCATCGACGTGATCGCGGTACCACCCGGGTCACCGGTCGAGCTGGACGTCCGGCTCGAGTCGGTGGTCGAGGGAGTGCTGGTCACCGGTACCGCCACGGTCGAGGTCCGTGGGGAGTGCGTGCGGTGCCTGGCCGAGATCTCCGACTCGATGGAGATCGACATCCAGGAGCTGTTCGTCTACCCCGAGAACGAAGCCGAGGAGGACGAGGCCAGCAGGCTGGAGGGCGACCTGCTCGACCTCGAGCCGTTGCTCCGCGACGGCGTGGTGCTGGATCTGCCGTTCCAACCGTTGTGTCGTGAGGACTGTCAGGGTCTGTGCGTCGAGTGTGGCGCCAACCTCAACGACGATCCTGACCACAGCCACGAGGCGACGCTCGACTCCCGCTGGGAGAAGCTGCGTGGGCTCGAGGGCGGATCGGACGGTCACTACGATGTGCACAGTCAGTTCCAGGATTAGCTAGTTCCAGATGTGCCGCCCCCCCGGGGCGGAGAAGCGAGGAGATCACCGTGGCCGTTCCCAAGAGGCGGTTGTCACGCAGCAACACGCGGCACCGCCGTTCGCAGTGGAAGGCCACGGTGCCGACCCTGGTGACCTGCGCCAACCCGGCGTGCCGCGAGAAGCACCTGCCCCACGTCGCCTGCCCGTCTTGTGGTCAGTACGGGCCGCGCGCAGCTCGCCGTCAGGTCCTCGCGTCCTGATCCGGACTGAGGTCGGCTCCGGCCACCTCTCGGTGGTCGAGCTGCTCGACGAGCTCGGGATGGCAGTGGGTCCTGAGCTGATGACCCGTGCCCTCACCCACCGCTCGTACGCGTACGAGCAGGGCGGGCTGCCCACGAACGAGCGGCTGGAGTTCCTCGGCGACTCGGTCCTGGGACTCGTGGTCACCGAGCACCTGTTCAGCACCTACCCCGACCTGTCCGAGGGCCAGCTGGCCAAGTTCCGTGCGGCCGTGGTCAACTCGCGCGCTCTGGCCGAGGTCGCCCGCGGGCTGGAGCTCGGTTCCCTGGTCCGGCTCGGCCGGGGCGAGGAGACCACCGGAGGGCGGGACAAGTCCTCGATCCTCGCCGACACGATGGAGGCGGTCATCGGGGCCGCTTTCACCGAGCACGGCATCGACGCGGCTCGCGTCTTCGTGCACCACCTCTTCGACGAGCTGATGGTCGACGTCGCCACGCGTGGCGCCGGCCTGGACTGGAAGACGAGCCTGCAGGAGCGCGCCTCGCTCGCCGGACTCGGCGTCCCGCTGTACGAGGTGGGCGAGTCCGGCCCCGACCACGCCAAGACCTTCCAAGCGACCGTCGCGCTCGAGGGCCACCGCTACGGGCCCGGCGCCGGGCGGAACAAGAAGGAGGCGGAGCAGAACGCGGCCGCCATCGCCTTCGCCGCGATCAAGGACGCGCCGCCGGCCGGCAGCGCTGCCGCCGCCGCGTCGAGCTGACCCTCCTCACGGTCTGGTCCCCGCGTGCCTGAGCTGCCCGAGGTCGAGGTCGTCCGCCGTGGCCTGGCCGGTGGGATCACCGGCCGCCGAGTCGCCGCCGTCGAGGTGCTGCACCCCCGGCCGGTCCGTCGGCACCTGCCCGGGCCGGAGTCGTTCGCCGCCGAGCTCGTCGGTCGGACGTTCGCCGAGCCCCGACGCCGCGGCAAGTACCTGTGGCTGCCCTTCGCCGACGGCGACGCCCTCCTGGCCCACCTGGGGATGAGCGGTCAGTTCCGGCTCGACCCGCACACCGCCGCGTTGGCGCCCAACACCCGCGTGCTGGTCACCTTCGCCGACGGCGACCCGCAGCTCCGGTTCGTGGACCAGCGGATGTTCGGCGGCCTGTCTCTGTCTCCGGGTGGTGCCGAGCTGCCGACCGAGGTCGCCCACATCGGCCGCGACCCCTTCGACCCGCAGTTCGACCTGGCCGCCGCCGTCGCACGGCTGCGACGCAAGCGGACCGGGGTCAAACGGGCCCTGCTCGACCAGCAGCTGGTCTCGGGCATCGGCAACATCTACGCCGACGAGGCACTGTGGGCGGCCCGGCTGCACTACGCCCGCGCCACCGCGACGCTGCCGGCGGCGCGGGCGGTGGCCCTGCTGACGGCGGCCCGTGAGGTGATGCAGACCGCGCTCGCGGCGGGCGGCACCTCCTTCGACGCGCTCTACGTCAACGTCAACGGGTCGAGCGGGTACTTCGACCGCTCGCTCGCGGTCTACGGGCAGGAGGGCAGGCCCTGCCCGCGCTGCGGGACGGCCGTCCGGCGCGAGCCCTTCATGAACCGGTCAGCCTTTCGTTGCCCGCGCTGCCAGCGGACCCCGTCCGGCACCTCCTACGCAGGCTGAGCCGAGACTGAGCACCGGCCCCGGCTCCTGGGTCGCTCGGGACCCGCGCGGGTATCCTCTCTGGCATCGTGAAGCGGCTGAAGGAGTTCCTGTTCGTCCGGCACGGTCACAACTGGATCCTGCTGCTCCGGTTCGGCCTGGTCGGCGGCTCCGGCGTGCTCGTCAACGTGCTGACCACGGTGATCGTCAACAAGCTCGGTCCGGCGGACGAGAACGGCATCGCCCTCGGCCTGCCGCTCACCGACTTCAACGTCCGCTGGTACCACGTGTTCTCCACCATCGCCTTCCTGGTGGCCAACCTCTGGAACTTCCAGCTCAACCGGCTCTACACCTTCCGCAGCGCCAAGCACTCGAGCTGGCTGCGGGAGTACGGGCCGTTCCTGGCCGTCGGCGTGCTGGGCCAGGCCGTGGGGCTCGGGATCTTGACCCTGCTGATGCACCCGGGCTCGGTCTTCGCCCTCTCGACCACCTACTTCGACGACTCCAGCGGCTTCCGCACCCGCTTCTACTGGGCGCAGCTGATCCAGATCGCCCTGGTCACGCCACTGTCCTTCGTGCTCAACAAGGTCTGGACCTTCTCCTCGGTCCGCAGCCGGCCGGCCCTGCCGCCGGAGGACGACGAGGTGTCCGTCGAGCCCGCCCCGCAGCGCTCCATCACCTGACCCGGTTCCCTGAGCCTGGCGGAGGCCCTGGACCCGGGGCGCGCCGGTCCGGCTGCCGCGAACCGTCTCCGCGCGCGGTTACAGTGACTGCGCCTTCCCCGGCAGGTCCGAGCCCGATCCCCCAGCCGAGAGGCCGACGGTGTACCTCAAGACCCTGACCGTACGGGGCTTCAAGTCGTTCGCCTCGGCGACCACCCTGAACTTCGAGCCGGGCATCACCTGCGTGGTGGGTCCGAACGGCTCGGGCAAGTCGAACGTCGTCGACGCCCTCAGCTGGGTGATGGGCGAGCAGGGGGTCAAGTCGCTGCGCGGCGGCAAGATGGAGGACGTCATCTTCGCCGGCACGGCCGCCCGGAGCCCGCTGGGCCGGGCCGAGGTGTCGCTCACCATCGACAACACCGACGGCGCGCTGCCGATCGACTACTCCGAGGTGACCATCAGCCGGACGATGTTCCGCAACGGCGGCTCGGAGTACGCCATCAACTCCTCCCCGGCCCGGCTCCTGGACGTCCAGGAGCTGCTCAGCGACTCCGGCATCGGCCGCGAGATGCACGTCATCGTCGGGCAGGGCCAGCTCGACGGGATCCTGCAGGCCACGCCCGAGGGCCGCCGCGGCTACATCGAGGAGGCGGCTGGGGTCCTCAAGCACCGCAAGCGCAAGGAGAAGGCGCTGCGCAAGCTGGAGACCTGCGAGACCAACCTCAACCGGCTGTCGGACCTGATCAACGAGATCCGACGCCAGCTGAAGCCGCTCGGCCGACAGGCGGAGGTGGCTCGCCGGGCGGCGGTGATCCAGGCCGACCTACGGGACGCGAAGGCCCGGCTGCTGGCCGACGACCTGGTCCAGGCCACGCTGGCGCTGGAGTCCGAGCTGGCCGACGAGCGGGCCCTCAAGCAGCGCCGGCTGGAGCTGGAGCAGGCGTTGACGAACGCCCGCGACCGTGAGCTCGCCGCCGAGGAGGCGGTTCGCCAGGCGTCGCCGGCGCTGGCTGCCGCCCAGGAGAGCTGGTATGCGCTGGCCGCCCTGCGCGAACGCGTGGCCAGCACGGTCTCGATCGCCCGTGAGCGTGTCCGCAACGCCGCGGCCGACCCGGGGGAGGTGCGGACCGGTCGCGACCCCGAGGATCTCGACCGGGAGGCGGCTGCTGTCGCGGACCAGGAGCGCGAGCTCGCCGCCGAGGTGACCGCCCGTGCCGAGGCGTTGGCGGAGGCGTCCCGGGCCCGGGCCGAGGTCGAGGACGCCCACCGCGCGGAGGAGGCTCGGCTGACCGCCCTGCTGCGGGCGGCGGCCGACCGTCGTGAGGGGCTCGCCCGGCTGACCGGTCAGGTGAACACGCTGCGCAGCCGCTCCGACGCGGCGGGCGCGGAGATCGGCCGGCTGACCACCGCCTCGGCCGCGGCCGCCGAGCGTGCCGGGCAGGCGCTGCGGGCGTTCACCGCGTTGGAGAGCCGGGTTGCGGGCCTGGACGACGGCGAGCTGGGTCTGGATGCCGACCACGAGTCGGCCACCGAGGCGCTGGAGGCCGTCGAGGCCGAGCTGGCCGAGCTGCGTCGCGAGGAGGTCGAGGCCGGCTCCGAGCGGGCGGCCCTGGCGGCCCGGGTCGAGGCGCTGCAGGTCGGTCTGGTCCGCAAGGACGCGGCGGCCGCCCTGCTCGCCGCAGCGGAGGAGGCGGACGGCCCCCGTGAGGTTGCGGGCGTGCTGGGCCCGCTCGCCGCCCTGCTGAGCGTCGAGCCCTCCTACGAGGTGGCGGTCGCGGCGGCGCTGGGACGGGCGGCCGACGCCGTTGCCGTCACCGGGCTGGACGCCGCCGTCGACGCCTTCGGTCACCTCAAGCGCGAGGACCTGGGCCGCGCCGACCTGCTGCTGGCGGGGTCCTCGACCCTCGACGAGGCGACGTGGCCGGAGCTCCCCGAGGGAGCCCGGTACGCCGTCGAGGTGGTCACCGCTCCTGCGGAGCTGGTCACCGCCGTCCGGACGGTGCTGGCCCGGGTCGCCCTGGTGCCCGACCTCGATACCGCCCGCGCCCTGGTGGGCGCCCACCCCGAGCTGGTGGCCGTCACCTACGACGGCGACCTGCTGGGCAGCGCCCGCGCGTCCGGTGGCTCCTCAGCCCAGCCCAGCCTGCTGGAGCTGCAGGCGGCGGTGGAGGACGCCGAGCAGCGACTGGCCGCTGCCGGTCACCGCTGCGAACGGCTCCGCTTCGCCACGGTCGAGCTCGAGGAGCGCTACCGCAGCGCCGAGCAGGGTGTCGAGCAGGCGCTGGCCAAGCTGCACGAGTCCGACGCGGCGATGGCCGCGATCGCGGAGGAGCTCGGCCAGCTGAGCAGTACCGCCACCTCGGCGACGGGAGAGGCCGAGCGGCTGCGGCAGGCCATCGTCGACGCCGAGGCGGCGCGCGACCGGGACCTGGCCGGGCTGGCCGAGCTCGAGCAGCGGCTGGCCCTGGCCGAGGAGAGCGAGGGGGAGCCCGAACCCGACCCGGTCGAGCGCGACCGGCTGGCCGAGGCGGCGCGGGCGGCCCGCGGGGCCGAGATGGACGCCCGGCTGGCGTTGCGGACCCAGGAGGAGCGGTCCCGTTCGCTGGCCGGCCGGGCCGACGCGCTCCGCCGGGCGGCGGCGAACGAGCGCCAGGCGCGGGCCAAGGCCGCGGCGAGGCGGGAACGGATGCAGCGGGAGGCGCGGGACGCGGCAGGAGTGCAGACCGCCGGTACCTACCTGGCCGCCCAGCTCGAACGCTCGCTGACCCGGGCGGCCGTTGTCCGGACCGAGGCCGAAGCGGCCCGGACCGACGCCGACACCGCCTTGCGGGACGTCCGGGCCGAGGTCCGGCGGCTGGGCGGCGACTTCGAGCACCTCGTGGACGCCGTGCACCGGGACGAGCTGGCCCGGGCCGAGCAGCGGATGCGCGTCGACACCCTCGCCGAGCGGGCGATGGCGGAGCTGGGTCTGGAGGCGTCTGCCCTGGTCACCGACTACGGTCCCGACCGCGACGTCCCGGTGCTCGCCCGCGAGGACGGCACCGCGCTCGGTCCCGACGACGAGGTGCCGCCGCCCGTCCCGTACGTGCGCGAGCAGCAGCAGGCCCGGCTGCGCCGGGCCGAGAAGTCCCTCGGGGTCCTGGGTCGGGTCAACCCGCTGGCCCTGGAGGAGTTCGACGCACTGGCCGAGCGGCACCAGTTCCTGGCGGAGCAGCTGGAGGACCTGCGGAGGACCCGGCGGGACCTGCTGGACATCATCACCGACGTCGACGCCCGGGTGGAGCAGGTCTTCGCCGAGGCGTACGCCGACGTCGAGGTGGCGTTCGCCCGGGTCTTCTCCCGCCTGTTCCCCGGCGGTGAGGGCCGGCTGGTCCTGACCGAGCCCGGCAGCTGGCTGACCACCGGCGTCGACGTGGAGGCCCGGCCGCCCGGCAAGAAGGTCAAGCGGCTGTCGCTGCTGTCCGGCGGCGAGCGGTCGCTGGTCGCCGTGGCCTTTTTGGTCTCGCTCTTCCTGGCCCGGCCCAGCCCGTTCTACATCCTGGACGAGGTCGAGGCGGCCCTGGACGACACCAACCTCGGCCGGCTGCTCGAGATCTATGAGGAGCTGCGCGAGAGCAGCCAGCTGCTCGTGATCACCCACCAGAAGCGGACGATGGAGATCGCCGACGCCCTGTACGGGGTCACCATGCGCGGCGACGGGGTCTCCGCCGTCATCTCCCAGCGGCTGCGCGAGACGACCTCGGTCGCCTGACCCCCGGGCTCGCCGGGAGCTCGCCCCGACCGTTATCCGATCGAGAGCGACACCGCCGTCCGGCCTCCCCGGTACGCGCCGGCCCGGTGCCAGCATGGCCCTTGCGTGACAGTCCCTTCCCCGGGCTCTGCTCGACTGTCGAGAGGCATTCTCATGACCGCAGTCATCGTCGCCATGGTCCTCACCCTGGCTCTGGTCGCCGGCGTCGCCGGCCTCGTCCTGATGGGTATCGAGGGCCGCTGGCGACAGCGTGCGCCCCGGCTCGCGGACCGGATGGCCCGCGCCGCCCAGCACCTCAACGGCGACGGCCAGCCGCCGCGCTCGTTGACCCGCAGCTCCTCCTGAGGGTCACTCCGGACGCGCCCTGAGCCTGTCGCCATCGCCTCTGAGCTTGTCGAGGGCCTCCAAGAGGTTGCGCGTCGACCCCCTCGCCGGCCCCCTAAGATGTGCCGGTGGATCCGGTAACCCTGTGGATAGTCGTCGGTGCCATCATCCTGGCGGCCTTCGTGGCTGTCGGCGTGATGGCTACCCGTCGTCGGAGCGCCCTCCAGCGGAGCCGTCAGACGCCCCAGCTGCCGGGCGAGCCGGGAGCGGCCGCGCGGGGCGGAGCCGACGGTGACGTCGACCTCCTCGACCGTCCGGGCGGCGGCGTCGGGACCGAGCCGGCCGCGGACACCGAAGTCGTCGAGCCCGAGCTGGTCCCGCTCGACCGGCCGGACAGCCGCGAGAGCCGACTGGCCCGGCTGCGGCGGCGGCTCTCCGGGTCCAACAGCGCGCTGAGCCGCGGTCTGCTGATGCTGATCAGCCGGGACCGGATCGACGAGGACACCTGGGAGGACTTCGAGGAGGTCTTGATCACCTCCGACCTCGGGGTCGGGCCGACCACCGAGCTGGTCGAGGCGCTACGCGCCAAGCTCCGCGTCGACGGCGTGGCCGACCCCGTCCAGGCCCGGGAGATCCTTCGGACCGAGCTGGTCCGGCTGGTCGACCCGACGCTGGACCGGACCGTCCACGCCGAGCGGGGCGAGGTGCCGGCTGTGGTCATGGTCGTCGGCGTCAACGGCACGGGCAAGACCACCACGGTGGGCAAGCTCGCACGGGTGCTCGTGTCGGAGGACAAGGACGTCGTGCTGGGCGCGGCCGACACCTTCCGCGCTGCGGCGGCCGATCAGCTGGCCACCTGGGGTGACCGCGTCGGCGTGCCGACGATCCGGGGAGCCGAGGGTGCGGACCCGGCCAGCGTCGCGTTCGAGGCCGTCAAGGCGGGCATCGAGCAGGAAGTCGACGTGGTGCTCATCGACACCGCCGGCCGGCTGCACACCAAGACCGGGCTGATGGACGAGCTGGGCAAGGTCAAGCGGGTGATCGAGCGCCAGGCCCCGGTCGGGGAGGTGCTGCTGGTCCTCGACGCCACCACCGGTCAGAACGGGCTGACCCAGGCACGCATCTTCCGCGACGTCGTGAACATCACCGGCATCGTGCTGACCAAGCTGGACGGTTCCGCCAAGGGCGGCATCGTCGTCCAGGTCCAGCGCGAGCTGGGCGTCCCGGTCAAGCTGGTCGGCCTGGGGGAGGGCGTCGACGACCTGGCGCCGTTCGACGCCGAGGTGTTCGTGGACGCCCTCCTCGACCAGGGCTAGTCGCGTCCCGCGTCAGGCGGCCGCGGCGACAGCCTTCACGGTGACGGGGACGTTGCCACGGGTGGCCTTGGAGTAGGGGCACACCTGGTGCGCGCCCTCGGCCAGCTCCTGCACCTGCGCGAGCTCGAGGCCCGGGATCGCCACCTCGATGTCGCCGGTGATCGCGTAGCTGTCGCCCTCGGGGCCGAAGCCGACGTTCACGGTGACCTGGGCGGCGGAGGCGTCCACCTTCGCGGCCTTGGCCACCATCATCAGCGCGCCGTTGAAGCAGGCGCTGTAGCCCGCCGCGAACAGCTGCTCGGGGTTGGTGCCGGTGCCGGGGCCGCCCATCTCCTTCGGCGCGGTCAGCTGGAGGTCGAGGACGCCGTCACTGCTGACGGCGTGACCCTGCCGCCCGCCGGTGGTGGTGGCGGACGCGGTGTAGACGATCTTGCTCGGGATGTTGGTCATGCCCGGCACAACCGGTGCTGGACGCCGCCTCTTCCCTGATGTGACCGAGGGAACTGCTGAGAGATGGGGCTGATCCTGCCCCGGGGGCGGCCCCGCCTTCCGCAGTTCCCGTCCGCTCAGGCCTCGCTGACCGACTGGGCGCTGCTGACGCCGTGGTTGACCGCCTCGAGGAGGGCGTTGTTGAAGGCCGGGATGTCGTCGGGGTTGCGGCTGGTGATCAGGTTGCCGTCGACGACGACCTTCTCGTCCACCCAGTCGGCGCCGGCGTTGCGCAGGTCGGTCTGCAGGCTCGGCCACGAGGTGAGGGTCCGGCCGCGGACCACGTCGGCCTCGATCAGCGTCCAGGGGGCGTGGCAGATCGCCGCGACCGGGCGACCTGAGTCGAGGAACTCCTTCACGAAGGCCACCGCGTCCGCGTCGAGCCGGAGCGCATCGGGGTTGGCGACCCCGCCGGGCAGCACGAGGGCGGCGAAGTCCTCGACCGAGGCCGACGCGACGACCTGGTCGACGGGCCGGGTCTCGGACTTGTCGAGGTGCTCGAACAGCTGGACCTCACCGGCCTCGGGGCTGAGGAGCACGGCCTCGTGGCCGGCGTCGGTGACGGCGGTCCAGGGCTCGAGCAGCTCGGCCTGCTCGATGCCCTCGGCCGCGACGAGGAAGGCGATCTTCTTGGTGGGGGTGGTGGTGTTGTCAGGCATCCCTCCACCGTAGGCGGACCCTTGCGCCACCTGGCCGCGGGTCAGCTGCTCAGAGCACGTGGCCCCCGTTGACGGTGATCTTCTGCCCGGTGACGAAGGCGCCGGCGTCCGAGACGAGGTAGGCGACGAGGCCGGCCACGTCGTGCGGCTCGCCCATCCGGCGGAGCGGGACCTCCGACTCGTACGTGGTGGTGTCGGCGCCGGAGTGCCGCTCGACGGGGATCCAGCCCGGCTGGACGAGGTTCACGGTGATCTGGTCCGGCCCCAGCTCCTTGGCCCAGACCTTGGTCAGGCCGATCTGCGCGTTCTTGGCCGCGACGTAGGCCGACCAGCCGGGGGCCGCGCGGTCGGCGAGGTCGGAGCCGATCAGGATCACCCGTCCCCGGCCGAGCCGGCGCATCGACGGCAGGGCGGCCTGGACGAGCAGGGTCGGGCTGAGCACGAAGAACTCGAGCTGGTCCAGGTACGCCCGCCAGGTCAGGTCCTCGAGCCGGGCCTCGGGCTGCGGCCCGGTCGCGTTGGCCACTACGACCTCGACCGGGCCGAGCCGTTCCCCGGCGGCGGCGACCAGGGTCGCGACCCCGACCTCGTCGGTGGCGTCGCCGTGGAAGGACTCGGCCGTGCCGCCCGCCGCCCGGATGTCCTGCACGACCCGGTCGGCGGCGGTGGCGTCGGAGCGGTAGTTGACCGCGACCGCCCAACCGTCCGCGCCGAGCCGGCGCGCGATGGCTGCGCCCAGGCCCCGTGAGGCGCCGGTCACGACACAGGTCCGACGCTCGCTGGAGGGCATGCCCTCAGGGTAGGTGAGGGGCTGCCGGGCCCCCGAGTCCCAGCAGCCCCCGCTCTCAGGGAAGGCGGCTCACTTGGCGCCGCGGTCGGCGATCCGGTTGGCCGTGACGGTCGAGCCCTTGTGGGTGGCCACGACGCGGACCCGGTCGTGGATCTTCACCGCGGCGATGGTGGCGGCCTTCTTGTCCGACCGGACCTTCGTCTTGGCGCTGACCCGGTACGTCTTGGTGAAGCCGTCGGCACTGTGCACGGTGATCGAGGTGCCGCTCACCGTGGAGACGGTGCCACGCTGGAAGTCGACGACGCGGTGCTTCTTGCCGGCCAGCGTGACCTCGCCGTGCAGGGAGCGGGCGATCAGAGGACGGTGCTTCTTGGCGTCCGTAGTCGTGGCGGTGGGGGATGCGCTGCTGCCGGGGGTCGGCGCAGGCGTCGGGTCGGCCGCCGCGATGCCGACGCCGACCGTGCCGGCCAGGGCCAGGGTGGCCAGCGCAGCGGTGGCGATCTTCGTGGAAGTCTTCATCGGTGTCCTTGCGGTAGGGGCGGGCCCGGAGCTCGGACCGCGGCCCATCCTGCAACCAGATCCGTCCCGATCCGCTGATCGAGCCCACGCCTTCAGGAACCCTTCAGTACGCGCCGTCTGTCGATCCAGCGGACCGGCTGCACCCTGTCCCTTGAGTAGGCTGGGCCGAGCAGTACCGCCCCGAGGACAAGGACCCTGCGTGTTCGACACCCTGCAAGACCGGCTGGCCGCGACGTTCAAGACGTTGCGCGGCAAGGGTCGGCTCTCCGACGCCGACATCGACGCGACCGCGCGTGAGATCCGGGTCGCGCTGCTCGAGGCCGACGTCAACCTCGCCGTGGTCAAGGACTTCGTGGCGGCCGTCAAGCAGCGGGCGCGGGACGAGCAGCTGTCGGGGGCCCTGAACCCGACCCAGCAGATCATCAAGATCGTCAACGACGAGCTGGTCGCCATCCTCGGGGGCGAGACCCGCGTGATCCGGTTCGCCAAGCGGCCGCCGACGGTGATCATGCTCGCCGGCCTCCAGGGCGCCGGCAAGACGACCCTGGCCGGGAAGCTGGCCCTCTGGCTGAAGAACGAGGGCCACTCGCCCCTGCTGGTGGCCTGCGACCTGCAGCGGCCGAACGCGGTCAACCAGCTGCAGGTGGTCGGTCAGCGGGCCGGCGTCCAGGTGTACGCGCCGGAGCCGGGGAACGGCACGGGTGACCCGGTCGCGGTGGCCAAGGCGTCGATCGCGGAGGCCGAGCGTCGACTCTTCGACGTGGTCGTCGTCGACACCGCCGGCCGGCTGGGCGTCGATGCCGACCTCATGCAGCAGGCTGCCGACATCCGCGACGCGGTCAGCCCGGACGAGATCCTCTTCGTCGTCGACGCGATGATCGGCCAGGACGCGGTCAACACCGCCTACGCGTTCTCCGAGGGCGTGGGCTTCGACGGCGTCGTGCTGACCAAGCTCGACGGGGACGCCCGCGGTGGCGCCGCGCTGTCGATCGCGCGGGTGACCGGCAGCCCCGTCATGTTCGCCTCCAACGGCGAGCAGCTGAAGGACTTCGACGTCTTCCACCCCGACCGGATGGCCAGTCGCATCCTCGGGATGGGCGACATGCTCACCCTGATCGAGCAGGCCGAGAAGACCTTCGACGCCGAGCAGTCGGCCAAGGCGGCGGCCAAGCTCACGTCCAAGGGGGGCGGTGAGTTCGGGCTGGCCGACTTCCTGTCCCAGATGCAGATGGTCCGCAAGATGGGCCCGCTCTCCAAGATCTTCGGGATGCTGCCCGGGATGGGCGAGATCAAGGACCAGATCAGCAACATCGACGAGCGTGACGTCGACCGGATCGAGGCGATCATCCACTCGATGACCCCGGCCGAGCGGGACAACCCCAAGATCATCGACGGCTCCCGGCGTGCCCGGATCGCCAAGGGCTCCGGCGTCGAGGTCAGCGAGGTCAACGGGCTGGTGAACCGGTTCTTCGAGGCCCGCAAGATGATGAGCTCGATGGCCAACGGCGTGATGCCGGGGATGCCCGGCCTACCTGGCGGCGGCGCCAAGAAGCAGCCGGTCAAGGCGGCCAAGAAGAAGAACGCCCGGGGCGTCTCGGGCAACCCGGCCAAACGCAACGCCGTGGCGCCCGCACCGGCCGCGGTCGACCCCGCTGCGGCGTTCGGCGGTGAGCAGCTGGACGAGGCCGCCTTGGCCAAGGCGATGGCGGACTTCCAGCTGCCGCCGGAGCTGCGCGGCCGGCTCGGACGCTAGTGCCCCGAGCCCCACGGCTGCACCTGCAGGGTTGCGTGCTGCCCGCGGGCGACCGGCGTGACCTCTGGGTGGTCGACGGGGTGGTCCGGACCGAACCGGTCGCCGACGCCGACACGCTGGCCACCGGCGTCTGGGTGATGCCCGGGCTGGTCGACGCGCACTGCCACGTCGGGCTCGAGATGTCCGGGGCCGTTCCGGACGAGGTCGCCGAGCAGCACGCGCTGGCCGAGCGGGCCGCGGGGGCGCTGCTGCTGCGCGACGCCGGCTCGCCGGCCGACACGCGTTGGATCGACGACCGTGACGACCTGCCCCACCTGATCCGGGCCGGCCGGCACATCGCCCGGCCCAAGCGCTACCTCCGCAACTACGCCGACGAGGTCGAGCCCGACGAGCTGGTCGCGGCCGTCGAACGCCAGGCCGCCCGGGGGGACGGGTGGGTCAAGATCGTCGGGGACTGGATCGACCGGGCCGTCGGGGACCTCACCCCGCTCTGGCCGACCGAGGTGGCCGCGGCCGCGATCAGCCGGGCCCACGAGCTCGGCGCCCGGGTGACCGCGCACGTCTTCGGCGAGCAGGCCGTCGCCGAGCTGGTGGCCGCGGGCATCGACGGGATCGAGCACGGCACCGGGCTGACCGACCCGGTGATCGAGGCGATGGCCGAACGTCAGGTCGCGCTGGTGCCCACGATGGTCCAGCTGGAGAACTTCGAGAGCATCGCGGCCAGCGCGGAGGAGAAGTTCCCCGCCTACGCCGCGCACCTGCGGTCCCTCTACGCCGGCCGGCTGGAGGTCTTCGCCCGGGCGTACGAGGCGGGGGTGCCGATCTACGCCGGCACCGATGCGGGCGGCTACCTGCCGCACGGCCTGGTGGGCACGGAGATGGCGGCCCTGGCCGGCTTCACCTCGGCCGAGTACGCGCTGGGCGCGGGCTCCTGGCGAGCAAGGGATTGGCTGGGCCGCCCGGCCGAGCTGTCCGAGGGCGCGCCGGCCGATCTCGTGGTCTTCGACGCCGACCCCCGGACCGACCTGGCCGTCCTGCAGCACCCCTCGCACGTCGTGCTGCGCGGACGCCTCGTTGACTGACCGGAGCGCGGCGGCCCGTGCCCTGAGCCGGTCGAGGGGCACCCGCAGCGCGGTCTTCTGGCTGGCGCTGCTCTGCGGGTTTGTGGGCAGCTGGCTGCTGCCGGTACCGGCTAACGCTGCGGTCCCGGTGGTCGAGACGGTGTTCACCGTGCCCGGCACTCCTGAGACCGACGGCCGGCCGGTGGACCTGGACGTCACCCTGCTGACCACCAGCCCCACCACGCCCCAGCCAGCCGTCGTGCTGGCCCACGGCTTCGGCGGCACCAAGGCCGACAGCCTGCCCGTCGGGCGCGACCTGGCCCGCGCCGGCTACACCGTGATCGCCTACACGGCCCGCGGCTTCGGCGCCTCGGGCGGCACCATCCACCTCGACGCCCCCGCCTACGAGGGGGCTGACGCGAAGAGGCTCGTCGACTTCGCCGCCACCCGGCCCGAGGTCCGCTCGACCGACGGGGACCCGGTGATCGGCTTCGCCGGAGCCTCGTACGGCGGGGCGCTCTCCCTCGTCGCTGCCGCCCTCGATCCGCGGATCGACGCGGTGGTGCCCGCGTTCACCTGGAACAGCCTGGTCCAGTCGCTGTTTCCCCAAGACGCCGTCACCGGCGCGCCCGTGTCCCTGGCCGACGTCAGCTCCGAGCAGCCGGGGGTGTTCAAGCAGCGCTGGGCGTCGCTGTTCTTCCTCAGCGGGTCGGCCGGCGGGACCGCGGGCCGGGACGCGCTCTGCGGCCGCTTCGACCCGACGCTGTGCCGGGCCTACCTGCGGACGGCGCAGACCGGGCGACCAGACGCCGAGCTCGTCCGGCTGCTCGGGGCGTCGGGACCGGCCGGTCTGCTGTCCCAGGTCAGGGCGCCCACGCTCCTGCTCCAGGGCGAGCAGGACACCCTCTTCCCGTTGGACCAGGCCGACGCCAACCTGCGCGGTCTGCCCGCCGGGACGCCGGCCCGGATGAGCTGGGTCGAAGGGGGCCACGACGCGTCGGTGTCGGTCACCGACCAGCTGCCGCTGATCGAGAGCTGGTTCGGCCGGTACCTGAAGGACGACCACACCCCGGCCGACTCCAGCTTCAGCGTCGTGGTGCCCCAGACCTCGCTGGTCACCGACACCGGCAACGAGGAGCCAACCACCCTGGTGGCGCCGGCCTACCCCGGTCGCGGCGCCCCGGCGACGGCAGAGGCCGTGACCTTGACGGGGCCGCCGCAGAGCGTGCTGTCCCCGCCCGGCGGCACTCCGGCGGCGTTGACCAGCCTGCCCGGGACCGGGGGCGTGCTGGCTGCGGTGGCCGGCGTCGCCGGGTACGGCCTAGGGGTGCTGCCCGGCCGGTCCGCCACCTTCACCACCGCACCGCTGACCAGCCCCCGGCCGCTGGTCGGTAGCGGCCGGGTCGAGCTCGAGGTGACCAGCAGCACCTCGGCGGCGACGCTCTTCGTCTCCCTGTGGGACCTCGGGCCGGACGCCGAGCCGTCGGACGGCGCGACTCCCGACCCGAGCGGTCAGACCGCCACCCCGTCCCAGCGCAGCTCCGCCGCCCAGCCCAGCTCCGCCGTCCTGCCCGGAGGCGCCGTCGCCCCGGTCCGGCTCGCCGGGCTCACCCCCGGCCGGCCAGAGCGGGTGCAGGTGGCCCTGCCCACCGTCGCGCACCAGGTGCCCGTGGGGCACCGGCTGCAGGTCGTGGTCTCCAGCACCGACCAGGCCTACGCCGTACCGGCTGCCGCCGCGGTGTACCAGGTCGCGCTGGCCCCCGGCAGTCCGCTGAGCCTGCCCCGGCTCACCGCCGAGGCCTCCGGCGGCAGCCGGCTGCGGGTGCCGTTGGCGCTGGTGCTCGCGGTCGGGCTGCTCGTGCTGGCGGCCGTGGCGGCTCTGGTCCTCAGCTGGCTGCGCCGGCGCGCCCGGCACCCGCGTCCCGACCTCGCCGGCCTGCCGCTGGCGGTCGAGGGTCTGGTCAAGACCTACGGCGACGGCTTCCGTGCCGTCGACGGCGTCTCGTTCAGCGCCGGTCCTGGCCAGGTGGTCGGGCTGCTCGGCCCCAACGGGGCGGGCAAGACCACGACGATGCGGATGCTCGTGGGTCTGATCAGGCCGGACGCGGGGGAGGTCTACGTCGGCGGCGAGCCGGTGCACGCCGGCTCCGACGTGCTGGGCTCGGTCGGGGCGCTGATCGAGGGGCCAGGCTTCCTGCCGCACCTCACCGGCCGGGAGAACCTGGCGGCCTACTGGCAGGCGACGGGCCGGCCGCTCGCGGACGCCCACCTGGACGAGGCACTCGCCATCGCCGACCTGGGCGGCGGCCTCGACCGCCGGGTCCGCGGCTACAGCCAGGGCATGCGGCAGCGGCTCGGGATCGCCCAGGCGATGCTGGGCCGGCCCCGGCTGCTGCTGCTCGACGAGCCGACCAACGGCCTCGACCCGCCGCAGATCCTCGCCATGCGGACCGTGCTGGCCGAGTACGCCGCGGGGGGCCGGACCGTCCTGGTCTCCAGCCACCTGCTGTCCGAGGTCGAGCAGAGCTGCTCCCACGTGGTGGTCATGAACCGCGGCCGGGTGGTGCTGACAGGGTCGATGGAGGAGCTGACGGCCACCGATGACGTCACCCTGGTCGGCCTGACCGCGGGCGCGGACGTCGGGACCGCGCGGTCGGCCCTGGCCGGGCTCGGGCTGGTGGTCGCACTCGAGGACGGCCTGCTGCGGGTCAGTGGCGACGCTCCCCGTGCCGGGATCGTCGCGGCCCTGGTCGGGGCCGGCGTCGGGGTGGAGAGCGTCGACGGTCGGCGCCAGCTCGAGGAGGTCTTCATGAGCCTGGTCGGGGCGCCGGGTGCTGCACCACGGGAGGACGAGGATGGCTGAGCGGTCGACCGTCGACGCCGGGCCGGTCCGAGCGCTACGAGCCCGGCCGTTGCCGCTCCGGGCGGAGATCCGCCGGCAGCTGCGCCGGCGGCGGACCCAGGGGGTCGGTTGGGTGATCCTGGCCCTGCCGCTGGTGCTGGTGGCCGCGTTCGCCATCGGCAGCAGCGACCCTGGCTCGGGCACCGGCGCGCCCGGCTTCGTGGACCTGGCTCAGGAGAGCGGAGCGAACCTCACGGTGTTCACGCTGTTCGCCTCCACCGGCTTCCTGCTCAACGTCGTCGTCGCTCTGTTCGCCGGCGACGCCGTCCCGGCCGAGGCGAGCTGGTCGAGCCTGCGCTACCTGCTGGCCGCGCCCGTCCCCCGCGGGCGGCTGCTGCGTCAAAAGCTCACGGTCGCCGCGCTGTCCAGCGCCACCGCCCTGGTCCTGCTGCCGGCGTGGACCCTGGTGGTGGGCGGGGTCGCCTACGGCTGGGGCGCCTACGTCGGCCCCACCGGCGACCAGCTCGGCTGGCCCGTGCTGCTGCTGCGGTTCGCGGTCATCGTGGCCTACCTGGCCCTCGAGCTGACCGTCGTCGGCGCCGTAGCGTTCGCGCTGGGGGTGTTCACCGATGCCCCGCTCGCCGCGGTGGGTGGGGCGGTGCTGCTGATGATCCTGTCCGCGATCCTGGACAGCATCACCGCGCTGGGCAGCCTGCGCGAGGCCCTCCCCGGCCACTACGCATACGCCTGGGCCGACGCTCTGGCCCCCTCGATCGACTGGTCGGACATGGCCACCGGGGCCCTCTGGTCGATCGGCTACGCCATCGTCGGGGTCGGCGTCGCCGTCTGGCACTTCCTGCGCAAGGACATCACCAGCTAGCGGGCTGGCCTTTCGCTGAGACGTTCGCGTTCTGGCTCTTGCGTGACGGCTGGGGCGCGATGTACCTATATCTCCTCGAAAGCGTCGGGCACGACTCATGTTCGTCTCCGGCAGGGGAGAAAGGTCTGCGTCAGCATGGATCCGAGCAGTGTGGCCGCCCCTACCCGGGTCTTCGTGCTGGACGACCACGACGTCATCCAGCGCGGGATCGCCGACCTGATCACCACCCGGTCCGACCTGGTCCTGGCCGGCACCGCGATGACGGCTGCCGAGGCCGTGACCCTGGTGCCCGACGTGGCGCCGGACCTGCTGGTGTTCGACGTCAACCTGCCCGACGGCAACGGCGTCCAGGTCTGCCGTCGGCTCCGGTCGGAGATGCCGCAGCTGAGGTGCCTGCTGATGACGGCGGGCACCCAGGAGGACGCGCGGTTCGCCGCCCTGCTCGCGGGGGCCGCCGGCTACGTGACCAAGCACGCCCCCTCGGACCAGATCCTTGAGGCCCTGATCCGGGCCGCTCGCGGGGACGTCGGCATGGACCGATCCGCCGCCGCCCAGCTGTTGGCCCACCACCCGGGCGAGGACGCCGACAGTCCTGTCGCGCCCCGCCACCTGATCGGCGCGACCGAGCTGGCCGAGCTCACCTCGCGGCAGCGCCAGGTCCTGGAGCTCGTCCTCCGCGGCCGCACCGACCGGGAGATCGCCGACCAGCTCGCGATCGCCGAGCCTGCGGTCGCCAGCGAGATCTCCGTCCTGTTCGTCACCCTCGATCTCCGGCGCCGGCTGCGCGACGCGTTCGACGAGGCCAGCCGCATCCCCACCGAGGGGGAGTAGCGGTCCCCGGAGCGCCCGCCCACCCGCCACTACGAGGCGGTGCCGCTGCCCAGGTGTTCGCCGAAGAACGCCTCGATCCGTCGCCACGCGTCGGCGGCGGCGGCCGGTTCCGGCCCGGCGTGGCCCAGCCGCAGCAGCGGGCGAACCAGCACCGGTGCGTTGTTCTGCTGGTTCAGGAAGCTGTGCCCGGCCGTCGGGTAGACCTCCAGGTCGTGGGGGATCCCGAGGTCGACCAGGGCGGCCTGCAGCCTGGGCACCTGCTTGACGAGCTGGGTGTCGCGGCCCCCGTAGCTGGCGACCACGGGGCAGGAGCCGCGCAGCACGTCCGAGACGTCCTCGGGAATCATGCCGTAGTTCACCGAGCTGGCGTCGAAGCCGTCGGATCCCATGAGCAGCGCGAAGCCGCCGCCCATGCAAAAGCCCAGGACGCCCACCTTGTCACTGGTCTGGGCGTCAGCGCGCAGCTCGTCGCGGGCGCGGCCGATCAGGTCGAACGCCGGTCCGGAGCGAGCGCGGAGGGCTTTGAAGACCGAGATCATGCACCTCAGCCGCGGCCCCTCGCCGAACATGTCGGGGGCCATCACGACGAAGCCGGCCGCGGCGAGCCGGTCCGCCTGTCGGCGCAGCTCGTCGTCCACTCCCCAGATCTCGTGGATCATGACCACACCGGGCCAGCCCTCGCCCGTCGTGGGCCTCACCACGACCGCGGCCCTCTCGCCCAGCCGGATGTCTGTCGCGACGGTCTCCATGTCGGCACTGTAGGCGCCGGGTCCGCCGTGGCCCGGGATCGGGCGCCGGTTAGCGTCCCGGGCTCCGCTCTGGCAGACTGTTGGCCGCATCTGAGTCGTGGGCGCCCTCTCATCGTCCGTACGGCTCGGGTTCACCCGAGGCTCCTCGCCGGTGCTTTCCCCGCCGTGGCGAATGCGTCTCACCCATCTCGTGGTCGGGCTAGCCCGACCGCAGCTCACACAGGAGAAACCACACACGTGGCTGTCAAGATTCGTCTGAAGCGCCTGGGCAAGATCCGGTCGCCGCACTACCGCATCGTGGTCGCCGACTCCCGCACCAAGCGGGACGGTCGCGCCATCGAGGAGATCGGCAAGTACCACCCGAAGAACGACCCGTCGGTGATCGAGGTCGACTCCGAGCGTGCGCAGTACTGGCTGTCGGTCGGCGCGCAGCCGACCGAGGCCGTCGTGGCGCTGTTCAAGCGGACCGGTGACTGGCAGACCTACTCCGGTGACACCTCGCCGTCCGGTGTGCTGCCCCAGGCCGAGAAGAAGAACAAGACCGACATCTTCAACGCGGCGTTGGCCGAGGCCGGCAGCGAGCCGTCCTCCGCGGCCATCTCCCGGCGCGGCGGCAGCAGCCGCGGCACCGTGGAGGGCACCCCGGCCGAGGCGTCGGACGCGGCCGAGGCCGGCGTGAGCGACGCCGCGACCGCCGAGACCTCCACCACCAAGAGCACCGGAGCCTGACGTGCTGGCCGACGCCCTCGAGCACCTGGTCCGCGGCATCGTCACCCACCCGGACGACGTCGTCGTCTCGGACAAGGACCTGCGCCGCGGCCGGATGCTGGAGGTGCGGGTCAACCCGGAGGACATCGGCAAGGTGATCGGCCGCTCGGGTCGTACCGCGACCGCTCTGCGGACCGTGGTCGGCGCCCTGGCCGGCCGGGACCAGGTCCGCGTCGACTTCGTCGACGTGGACAAGGGCCCACGCCGTGGTCCCGGCGGTCCCCGCCGCGGCTGACCATCCCACGCTCGTAAGAGACGACGCCCCGACCCCGCACGCCGGGGTCGGGGCGTCGTCCGCTCCGGCCGTATCCGGCCACGACCACGAAGGACGGCATGGCGAACAGCATCGAGGTGGTCGTCGGCGCGATCGGCCGCGCCCACGGCATCCGTGGCGACGTGGCCATCGACGTCCGCACCGACGAGCCCGAGCTGCGGTTCGCGGCCGGTGCGGTGCTCCGCGCTGAGGGCAGCGGCCGCCGCTTCACCGTCGCCTTCTCGCGGGAGCACTCCGGCCGGCTGCTCGTGCACTTCGACGAGCTGGCGGACCGCACCGTGGCCGAGGCGGCCCGCGGCATCGTGCTGGTGGTCGACGTGGACCCCGATCAGCTGCCGCCCGAGGAGGACGAGTTCTACGACCGGCAGCTGGTCGGCCTGCAGGCGGTCGCGGCCGACGGCAGCGTGGTCGGGCCCATCCGTTCGGTGCTGCACCTGCCCCTGCAGGACACCCTCGAGATCGACACCGCCGACGGGATCCGGCTGGTGCCGTTCGTGACGGCCGTGGTGCCGAGGGTCGACCTGGCTGCCGGCGTCGTGCACCTGGCCGACGTACCCGGTCTGCTCCGTGAGCTCGACGACGACGTCGACAGCGACCTCGAAGCCGACGGGACTGGCGGCGCTGACGTGACTGGCGAGGCCGATGTCGTGGACGAGGACGACGCCGGGCCCGGCGCCGGCTGACCCGCCGATGCGCATCGACATCGTCTCGATCTTCCCCGACTACCTGGACCCGCTGCAGCTGTCGCTGGTCGGCAAGGCCGCGCGGACCGGGCTGATCGAGCTGGCCGTGCACGACCTGCGGACCTGGACCCACGACCGGCACCGCACCGTCGACGACACCCCGTACGGCGGGGGAGCCGGGATGGTGATGAGGCCTGACCCCTGGGGCGAGGCGCTGGACACGCTGGCCCCCGCGGGTGTCGAGCAGCGCGATCCGCTGCTGGTGGTGATGACCCCGTCGGGGGAGCGGTTCAGCCAACCGCTGGCCGAGCGGCTCGCCGGCGAGGAGCACCTCGTGATCGCCTGCGGACGCTACGAGGGCATCGACGCGCGGGTCGTCGAGCATGCCCGGACCCGGATGCGGGTGCTCGAGCTCAGCGTCGGCGACTACGTCCTGAACGGCGGCGAGGCGGCCGCGCTGGTCGTCGTGGAGGCGCTGGTCCGGCTGGTGCCTGGCGTGATCGGGAACCCGGAGTCGCTGACCGAGGAGTCGCACGCGGTCGGCAACGACGGCCTGCTGGAGTACCCCGTCTACACCAAGCCGCCCTCCTGGCGTGGGCTCGACGTGCCCGAGGTGCTGTTCTCCGGTCACCACGGCCAGATCGCCGCCTGGCGCCGGGAACAAGCCGTCGCCCGCACCCGGGAGCGCCGCCCCGATCTGCTGCCGGCCGACCTGGACGACCTGGTGGTCAGCCGGGCCGTCGCCGCGGACGCGGGTGAGCTCTGGACGCTCCAGCTGGCCGCCTACCTCGCCGAAGGCCGTCAGCACGCGACCTTCGACATCCCGCCGCTGACCGAGACCTTCGCCGAGGTGCAGGCGTCGTTGCACGTCGGCACGGTGCTGGTCGCCCGGCGGGCCGGCCGGCTCGTCGGCTCGGTCCGCGGCGAGGTACGCGAGGGCGGCGTCTGGTACGTCGGCCGGCTGATGGTGGCGCCCGACCTCCAGGGTGCGGGCCTCGGCGGCAGGCTGCTGGAACAGGTCGAGTCGCTGGCGCCCACGGGCACGCGCACCTTGCGGCTGGTCACCGGCCTACGCAGTGAGTCCAACGTGCGCTTCTACCGTCGTCGGGGCTACCGCGTCCTTGGTTCCCGGACCCATCCCGAGGCTGGCATCATCGAGCTCGAGAAGACGGTTCGTCCCGGCTGAGGGCTCATGGCGGCGGGCTGGTCGGTGGGCGGTCGGTCGTGCCAGCGCCGTGTGCGGCCCGTGCCAGCGGCAGCAGGCACGCTGGTAGCACCAGCCTCCGCACCGGGGGCGGCACCAGCAAGGGGGCCACCCATGAGCCAGCAGACGTACGCGATCGAGGCGGAAGGGCTGCGCAAGCGCTTCGGCACCACCCAGGCCCTGGCCGGGGTGAACCTGACAGCGCGGGAAGGCACGGTGCTCGGGGTCCTCGGGCCGAACGGGGCCGGCAAGACGACCGCCGTCCGGGTGCTCGCCACCCTCCTGCGGGCCGACGCCGGCCTGGCACGCGTCGGCGGGTTCGACGTCGTCACCCAGGCGCACGAGGTTCGCCGCACCATCGGCCTGACCGGCCAGTACGCCTCGGTCGACGAGGACCTGACCGGCACCCAGAACCTGGTGATGATCGGCCAGCTGCTCAACCTGACCACCGCCGACGCCCGCAGCCGGGCGCGCGAGCTGTTGACCTGGTTCGACCTCGCCGACGCCGCGGCCAAGCAGGCCAAGACCTACTCCGGCGGGATGCGACGGCGCCTCGACCTGGCTGCGAGCCTGGTCGGCCGACCCGCCGTGATCTTCCTCGACGAGCCCACCACCGGCCTGGACCCGGCCAAGCGCGAGGACATGTGGGACGTCATCCGCAGCCTGGTCAGCGAGGGGTCGACCGTCCTGCTCACCACCCAGTACCTGGAGGAGGCCGACGCGCTGGCCGACGAGATCAGCGTCATCGACCACGGCCAGGTGATCGCCCACGACACCCCCGACGGCCTCAAGCGCACCATCGGCGGCTCCCGGATCGAGGTCCGCCCGACCGACCCCGACCGGCTCGAGGACGTGGCCGCCGTGCTCGCCGAGGTTGGTCAGGGCGTCCCCGAGACCACCGGCCGAGGCCGGCTCAGCGTGCCCGTGGCCGGGGAGGAGGCGCTGCCGGTCGTCGTCGCCCGGCTCGCCACCGCCGGAGTCGCGCTGACCGAGCTCTCCCTCCACCTGCCCAGCCTGGACGAGGTCTTCTCCACCCTCACCGGGCACCGGACCCAGGCTGAGGAGGACGCCGCATGACTCTGTTGCACTGTCGCGCTCCGCGCTCCGGGGTCCTGAGCTCCGCCAGTTCTCGCTCGTTCGTCCCGATTTCGGACGACGGCGTTCTGCGTCGTGCCGGCAAGGCGCGTCGTCCGAAATCCCTCCTCACTCCCGAGAGGCTCCGTTCATGACTGGCCTCGACCTCCGCGCTCCGCGCTCCGGGGTCCTGAGCTCCGCCAGTTCTCGCTCGTTCGTCCCGATTTCGGACGACGGCGTTCTGCGTCGTGCCGGCAAGGCGCGTCGTCCGAAATCCCTCCTCACTCCCGAGAGGCTCCGTTCATGACCACGACGACCACCCCCGCAACGAGCCAGCACCAGCCGGCGCGAACCACCCTGTCCACGGCCGGGCCCACCGATTCCCGCACCAACCTCGGCACCTACGTCCGGCACGCCGTGGTCCTCGCCCGGCGCAGCCTGGTCAAGACCATCCGGACGCCCGAGGCCCTGATCGACGTCACGCTGCAGCCGATCATCTTCCTGGCCCTGTTCACCTACATCTTCGGCGGGGCCATCGCCAGCGGCGACCGCGGCGCGTACCTGCAGTTCCTGCTGCCCGGCATCCTCGGCCAGTCGATCGCCCTGGCCGGCATCGCGCTGGGCACCAACCTGAACTCCGACATCGACAAGGGCGTCTTCGACCGCTTCCGGTCACTGCCCATCGCACGGTCGGCGCCTCTCGTCGGCGCGGTGCTCGCCGACCTGTTCCGGTACGTGGTGCTGTGCGCGGTGACCCTCGGCACCGGCTTCCTGATGGGCTTCCGGGTGCACACCAGCTGGCTGTCGGCCCTGGCCGCGGTCGGCCTGGCCATCGCCTTCGCGCTCTGCTTCTGCTGGATCTCGGTCTTCATCGGCATGAAGGCGCGGACGCCGGGCTCGGTCCAGGCGATCGGGTTCTTGATGGTGCTGCCGCTCAGCTTCGGCAGCAACACCTTCGTGTCCACCGACACGATGCCCGGCTGGCTGCAGGCGTTCGTCAACGTCAACCCGATCTCACACCTCGTCTCGACCGTCCGGGCGCTGATGAACGGCGGCGCCTACGGCACCGACCTGATCTGGACGCTGGGCTGGATGGCCGTGCTCCTGGTCGTCTTCGTGCCGCTGGCGCTCCGGGCCTACCGCGCCCGCGCCTGAGCAGTCGGCAGGCCCAGCAGCGCCGGGTCGAGCCGGGCCACCGCCTCCGCGCGGGTCAGCGTCCGGCCGGCCCGGTAGTGCTGGTCGAACGCCTCACCGAGGCCGGCCCGGGCGGCGGCCCTGATGGACCGCACGTCGGGGTCGCTCTCGTCGTCGGACCCGAGCACCTGGGCGGACGCGCCGAGAACGGTGGCCGCCTCGGCCGGCTGCGCCAGGGCCAGCGCCAGCTGCGCGGTGGCCCGTCCGACGGTGGCGAGGATCGGCATGTCGGTCGTCAGCACCCCGGCGGCGTAGGCGCTGGTGAGGTCCTCGGCCGCGTCCTCGACCCGTCCGGCCGCCGCCGCGATCGCCCCCGCCGTGCCCAGGACGATCGCGCGGGCGTGGTCGAGCAGCGGTGATGCCCCCCGGTGCTCGGCCAGCCAGCGGCGCAGCGTCACCAGCCGGGCCTCGGCGGCCGCCACCTCGCCGGCCCGCCACTCCAGCCCGGCCAGGGCGGCCCCGGCGAACATCTCGCGCTCCCGGTTGCCGCCCGGCAGCGCCCCCGGGGCCTGCAGCGCCAGCAGCTGGTCGCGCGCCCGCTCCAGATCCCCGAGCCGGGCGTACAGGTCGGCCAGCCGGAGCCTGATGTAGAGGTCGTCGTCGGAGGAGCCGAGAGCCACCACGTGCCGGGACGCCTCCTCGTACTCGGCGACGGCGTCGGCGGTCCGGCCCTCCAGCGTCGACAGCCGGGCCAGCGTCACCAGCGTGGTCGACAGCCCCCAGCGGTCCCCGAGCGCGGCGAAGGTGGCGTAGGCCTCGGTCACGGCCTCGCGCATCCGTGGGAGGTCGCCCTCGTTCTCGGCCTGTCCGGCCAGCGAGCTCAGCAGCGCCGCCCGCAGCCAGGGATCGGTGGAGGTGCGCAGCGAACGCGTGGTCAGCTCGTCGGCGATCTCCAGCCGCCCGGCGAAAACCGCGAGCATCGGCCGAAGCGCCTCGAGGCCGACGAACGGCGGGGCCGGGGCGGCGAGCAACTCCTCGGCCACCCGCTCGATCCGGGCCTGCGTACCTGCCCAGGTGTCGACGCCGTCCAGGGCCGCCACGGGCTCAGAGCTCAGCGTCGAGGTCATCTCCGCCAGCACGAGACCGGCCCGGGCGAAGACCAGCTCCCCGGCGTCCGGGTCGTCGTTCGCCGCCACGGCGTAGCCGAGCATGGCGGCGGCCTCGCCCGGGCTGTCGAGCAGCATCCAGTACCAGACCAGGGCCAGGGCCAGGTGCAGGGCCTCCACGCCACGGCCGGAGTCGCAGAGGAAGCGCAGGGCGCTGAGGATGTTCTCGCGCTCGAGGTTCAGGGCGGCGAGGGCGGCCAGCTGGTCCCGGGCCCGGAGCTCGGGCTCCAGCCGGACCGCGAGGTCGGCGAAGTAGCGCGCGTGGGCGAGCCGGCTCTGCTCGAGCTCGTTCCGCTCGGCCAGCCGCTCGACCCCGTACTCGCGGATCGTCTCCAGCATCCGGAACCGCAGCGTCACCCCCGCGGTGTCGACCTGCAGCAGGGACTTGTCGACCAGCGCGAGCAGCAGGTCGTCGACAGCCGCCGCGTCCAGCCGGTCGTCCCCGCACACCGCCTGGGCCGCGCCGACGTCCGCCCCGGCCGGGAAGACGGCGAGCCGTTCCGCCAGCAGCCGCTCCTCCGGGCTCAGCAGGTCCCAGCTCCACGCCACCACCGCCCGCAGGGTCCGGTGCCGCGGCAGGCTGGTCCGGTTGCCGCCGGTCAGCAGCCGGAAGCGGTCGGAGAGCCGGCTCGCGATCTCGGCGACCGGCAGCACCCGCAGCCGGGCCGCCGCGAGCTCGATGGCCAGCGGCAGCCCATCGAGCCGCCGGACGATCTCGACCACGGGTCCGAGCGTGCCCTGGTCCAGCGCGAAGCCGGGTTGGACCGCCCGGGCCCGGTCCAGCCACAGCCGCACGGCCGGGTAGTCCGCGGCGGCGGCGCTCCCGGTGGCCGCCGGCGGCCGCACCAGGGGAGCGAGCGGGACCAGCGCCTCGGCCGTCAGGGCCAGCGGCTCGCGGCTGGTGGCCAGCACCCGGACGCCCGGGCAGACCGCCAGCAGGTGCTCCACGACCGCCGCCGCCGCGTCGACGAGGTGCTCGCAGTTGTCCACCACGAGCAGGCACGACGCCTCGTGCAGCACCTCGACCAGCCGTTGGAGGGTGTCCTGGGTGGACCGCTCGGTCCGGTCGAGCAGCTTGGCCTCGCGGAGGCCCAGCGCGTCGAGCACGGCCGTGGCGATGCCGGCGCCGTCGGTGACCGGGGCCAGCTCGACCAGCCAGGCCGACTCACCTCCCTCGGCCAGCCAGCTGCGAGCCGCCTCCACCGCGAGCCGGGTCTTGCCGGCGCCGCCAGGACCGACGACCGTGGTCAACCGGTGGTCGCGCAGCAGCTCCTGCACCCGCTCGACGTCACGCTCGCGCCCGACGAAGCTGGTCAGCCAGGAGCGCAGGTTGCTGCGGTCGGGCCGCCCGGCGTCGGCGGCTCGGGCCGGGTCCGGCCCGCCGCGCAGCAGCTGGAGGTGCAGGTCCCGGAGCTCGGGGGAGGGGTCGCTGCCCAGCTCGTCGCGCAGCAACCGGCGCGTCTGCTCGTAGCGGGTCAGGGCCTCCGGCGTCCGCCCGGCCGCGGCCAGCAGCCGCAGGTGCACGGCGGCCAGCCCCTCGTCGAACGGGTGGTCGGCGAGGACCTCGGCCACGACTCCGGCCGCTGGGTCCGCAGTACCTGCTCTGAGCGCCAGCTCGCCGAAGGCCTTGACCGCGGCCAGCCGATCCGCCTCCCAGCGGGCCGCGTAGCCCGTTCGGTAGTCCGCGTCACCGGCATCGGCCAGCGGCTCGCCGCGCCAGAGCGCCAGGGCCTCCGCCAGGTCGGCCAGCGCTGCGTCGGTGTTGCCGTGCTGACTGCGCTCGGCAGCCCGCCGTCGACGGTCGCCGAAGCGGGTCACGTCCAGCTCGTCGGCGCCCAGCACCAGGCGGTAGCCGGCGGCGTCCTGACGCACCCGGTCCGGCTCGGCCAGCACCCGGCGCAGCCGGGACACCAGGGACTGCAGGGCATTCGCGGGGTCGCCGGGGGCCCCGTCCGGCCAGACGGCGTCGACCAGCTCGCGGGACGGAACAGGTCGGCCGGCCTCCGCGGCGAGCCGGCAGAGCAGGGCCCGCAGGCGCGCTCCCGCCACGGCCACCTCGCGGCCGTCGCGGCGGATCTCCAGCGGTCCGAGCAGCCCTACCTCCACGCCGTCCAGGGTCTCAGACGACACCACCTCCCGGACGCGACCGCAGGCGGGTCGGATGCGGCTCCCGACGTGGCGAAAAACACCAGTGATCACGGTGGCCTTATTCGTCATCGCCCATAGCGGAGTCCTAGGGTGACTGCGTGGCGACGACAACACTGACCCCGACGCAGCGGGCGGTCAGGACGACGGTGGCGCTCAAGGCGCTGATGGCGGTGAGCGGGCTGATCATGGTGGCCTACCTGCTCGCCCACATGTACGGCAACCTCAAGATCTTCGCGGGCCAGGCGTCCTTCGACGGCTACGCCCACCACCTGCGCACGATCGGCGAGCCGATCCTGCCGCACACCGGACTGCTCTGGATCATCCGCGTGGTGCTGCTGGCCGCGGTCGTCGGTCACGCGTACTCGGCGTTCAAGCTGTGGGCGCGGGCCAAGAAGGCGCGCGGCGGCGGGAACACCAAGCGCTACCAGTCGACCAAGGGCCGCACCGGGGTGCAGCGCAGCTACGCCTCGTTCACGTTGCGCTGGGGCGGGATCATCATCTTGCTGTTCATCGTCTTCCACCTGCTCAACTTCACCTGGGGCACGATCCACCCCGGCGGCGCCTCCGACAGCCCCTACCAGCGCGTGCTGAACGGCTTCGGCGTCTGGTGGGTCGTGGTGGCCTACACCGTGGCCATGATCGCCGTCGGGTTCCACCTGCGGCACGGCATGTGGAGCGCGCTGACCACGCTGGGAGCCAACACCGGAGCCGTCGCGCGGCGCCGGCTCAACCTCCTGGCCTACGCCGTGGCCGGCGTCATCACCGTCGGCTTCCTCCTTCCCCCGTACAGCATCCTGCTGGGATTGGTGAGCTGACATGAGTGACGAGCGCAGCACGACCGCGGCCGTGACCGAGGGAGTCGCCGATGCGGCTCGTCGGGTGACCGGAGCGGTCAGGGACCTGGTCTCCCTCGACGCCGACTCCTTCTACGCCGACGGCGAGGACATCGCCGACACCAAGGCGCCCGCCGTGCCGATCGAGCGGCGCTGGGACGAGCGCAAGTTCAACGCGAAGCTGGTGAACCCGGCCAACCGGCGCAAGCTCAGCGTGATCATCGTCGGCACCGGCCTCGCCGGCGCGTCCGCCGCGGCCACGCTGGGCGAGGCGGGCTACAAGGTCACCACCTTCTGCTACCAGGACTCCCCGCGCCGGGCCCACTCGATCGCCGCCCAGGGCGGCATCAACGCCGCGAAGAACTACCGCAACGACGGCGACTCGGTCTACCGGCTCTTCTACGACACGGTGAAGGGAGGCGACTTCCGCAGCCGCGAGTCCAACGTGTACCGCCTGGCCGAGGCCAGCGTCCAGATCATCGACCAGTGCGTCGCCCAGGGCGTCCCCTTCGCCCGCGAGTACGGCGGTCTGCTCGACAACCGCTCGTTCGGTGGCGTGCAGGTCTCCCGCACCTTCTACGCCCGCGGCCAGACCGGCCAGCAGCTGCTGCTGGGCGCCTACCAGGCGCTGGAGCGTCAGATCGCGGCCAAGACCGTCGAGATGCACACCCGGCACGAGATGCTCGAGGTCGTCGTCGTCGACGGGAAAGCGCGCGGCGTGGTGGTGCGCGACATGGTGACCGGTGAGCTGGAGACCCACTTCGCCGACGCCGTGGTGCTCGCCACCGGCGGCTACAGCAACGTCTTCTTCCTCTCCACGAACGCGATGGGCTGCAACGTCACGGCGACCTGGCGGGCGCACCGCAAGGGCGCGCTGTTCGCCAACCCGTGCTTCACTCAGATCCACCCCACCTGCATCCCGGTGTCGGGGGACTACCAGTCCAAGCTGACGCTGATGAGTGAGTCGCTCCGCAACGACGGCCGCATCTGGGTGCCGAAGAGCGGGGAGGACAAGCGCGACGCGCGGCAGATCCCCGAGGACGAGCGCGACTACTACCTGGAGCGGATCTACCCCTCGTTCGGCAACCTGGTGCCCCGTGACATCGCCTCACGCGCGGCCAAGAACGTCTGCGACGAGGGCCGCGGGGTCGGACCGGGCGGACTCGGGGTGTACCTCGACTTCGCCGACGCCATCGCCCGCCTCGGCCGCAAGGCCGTCGAGGACAAGTACGGCAACCTCTTCGACATGTACGCCCAGATCACCGGCGAGAACCCGTACGAGACGCCGATGCGGATCTACCCGGCCGTGCACTACACGATGGGCGGGCTCTGGGTCGACTACGACCTGCAGTCCACGATCCCGGGTCTGTTCGTGGCGGGTGAGGCCAACTTCTCCGACCACGGTGCCAACCGGCTCGGGGCCAGCGCGCTGATGCAGGGCCTGGCTGACGGCTACTTCGTGCTGCCGAACACGATCAACGACTACCTGGCCGCCGGCCCGTTCGCCAAGGTCGACGAGAGCCACCCGGCTGCCGTCGAGGCCGTCCAGGCGGTCCGGACCCGGGTGGACACGCTGCTCTCGATCCGCGGCACCCGCACGGTCGACTCCTTCCACAAGGAGCTCGGCCACATCATGTGGGACTACTGCGGCATGGAGCGCAGCGAGGAGGGCCTGCGCAAGGCCATCACCCGGATCCGCGAGCTGAAGACCGAGTTCTGGTCCGACGTGCTGGTCCTGGGCACCGGTGAGGAGATCAACCAGGCCCTGGAGCGCGCGGGCCGGGTGGCCGACTTCATCGAGCTGGGCGAGCTGATGTGCATCGATGCGCTCGTCCGACGCGAATCATGTGGTGGGCACTTCCGCGCGGAATCCCAGACTGAGGACGGCGAGGCGTTGCGGCATGACGACGAGTTCGCCTACGTCAGCGCCTGGGAGTTCGGCGGTGAGGGCGGCAGGCCCGTCCTGCACAAGGAGCAGCTGGTGTACGAGAACGTCGAGATGAAGCAACGGAGTTACAAGTGACGCTGACCGCTGGAGAGAAGAACGCCGCCGCGGAGGTCCAGGCCTCAGGGACCGACGGCACCCGGATGATGAACATCACCGTCCGGGTCTGGCGTCAGGCCGGCCCCGAGGCCGAGGGTCGGATGGTCAGCTACCAGGTGCCGGACGTGTCGGAGCACATGTCCTTCCTGGAGATGATGGACGTCCTCAACGAGCGGTTGACGATGGAGGGCGACGACCCGATCGCCTTCGACCACGACTGTCGCGAGGGCATCTGCGGTCAGTGCGGCGTCGTCATCAACGGTGTGGCCCACGGCCCGCAGCAGACGACCACCTGCCAGCTGCACATGCGCTCCTTCCGCGACGGCGACGTGATCGACGTCGAGCCCTGGCGGGCGGACGCCTTCCCGGTCCTCAAGGACCTGGTGGTCAACCGCAGCGCCTTCGACCGGATCATCGCCGCGGGCGGCTACATCTCGGTGCCGACCGGCTCGGCGCCCGACGCCCACGCCTCGCCCGTCCCGAAGGCCAACGCCGACCACGCCTTCGACGCCGCCACCTGCATCGGCTGCGGCGCCTGCGTGGCCGCCTGCCCGAACGGATCGGCGATGCTCTTCACCGCCGCCAAGATCACCCACCTGGGCATGCTGCCCCAGGGCCAGCCCGAACGGCACTCACGCGTCCTGGGCATGGTCGCCCAGCACGATGAGGAGGGCTTCGGCGGCTGCACCAACATCGGCGAGTGCACCGCCGTCTGCCCGAAGGAGATCCCCTTCGAGACCATCTCCCGCCTGAACCGCGACCTCTTCGGCGCCCTCACCCACCCCAACAGCTGACCGCAGCCGGCCACTTTCCCCCCCGGGGTCACCGGGCTGCCCGCCTGCCTCCCGGGCAGAGCCGGGACGGTCACTTCACAGCCCGTCGGGCCTCCCTGCTCCCGCTCCCGAGGGTGTGATGTCGGCCTCGGGCCTGTGAAGTGGCCCCGTGGGTGAGGGTGGACGTTCGATCGGGTCGCGCCGTTGCGGCCGGGCCGGAGTGCCGTCCGCCCGCCGTTAGGCTGGCTGGATGAGCGACGACGCAGCCACGCCTGACCCCACTGCCCCGACCCGTCCACGCCGGGTCGCGGTCACCGGTGCGGCCGGCAAGACGGGACGGGTGGTGGCCCGCTGGTTCGTCGAGCACGGCTACGAGGTGCGGCCGATCGACGGCAACGGTCTCGCCGGGGCCTACGGACCGCTGGCCGCCGAGCTCGGGGTGGGCCTGTTCCGCGCCGACCTCCGCGACTACGGCCAGACCGTGGACGCCCTCCGCGACGTCGACGCTGTCGTGCACCTGGCCGCCATCCCCGCGCCCGGGCTGTTCCCAGCCAGCACGACGTTCCTCGACAACACCGCGATGAACTACAACGTGTTCGCGGCCGCCCAGCTGCTGGGTATCGACCGTGTGGTCTGGGCCTCCAGTGAGACCACCTTCGGGCTGCCTTTCGACACCCCGCCCCGGTATGCGCCGATCGACGAGGACCACTACCCGCTGCCCGACAGCACCTACGCCCTGTCCAAGGTCGTGGGGGAGACGATGGCCGTCCACTTCGCCGAGTGGACCGGCGGGACCTACATCGCGCTGCGGTTGTCCAACGTGCACGTCGGGGACGACTACGCGGCGGTGCCCGGCTACCAGTTCGACTTCGCGCTCCGCCGGTGGAACCTGTGGGGCTACGTGGACGCCCGTGACGTCGCCCTGGCGTGCGAGCGGGCCGTGCTGGCCGAGCTCACCGGGGCACACAGCTTCGTGATCGCCGCCGCCGACACCCTCATGGAGGCCGCGAACGCCGAGCTGATGGCCGACCAGTTCCCCGGCGTCCCGATGACCCGTGAGGTCGGCGAGCACGAGACGCTGCTGGCCATCGACCACGCCCGAGAGCTGCTGGGCTACGAGCCTCGGCACAGCTGGCGCGACCAGGTCTGATTACCGGCGCAGCGGGCCCGTGTGGCAGACTGGCCCGCTGTTGTCCTCATCGACGCGCGGCTCCTGCCACAGGGGGATCGACCGCCGCCGGCGGGGTTCTCAACTGAATCGATCTCAGGTGACCTGTGGCACTGGCGAGGAACAGACATGAGCAAGCTCATCGACGCGCTCGACGCGGCATCCCTGCGGACAGACGTCCCCGACTTCCGGCCGGGTGACTCGGTCAAGGTGCACGTGAAGGTCACCGAGGGCAACCGGTCCCGCCTGCAGGTCTTCGCCGGCGTGGTGATCTCCAAGGCCGGTGACGGTGTCCGCGAGGCGTTCACCGTCCGCAAGGTCAGCTTCGGCGTCGGGGTCGAGCGCACGTTCCCGATCCACAGCCCGATCATCGACCACATCGACGTCGACCGTCGTGGCGACGTGCGGCGCGCCAAGCTCTACTACCTCCGCGGTCTGCGCGGCAAGGCTGCCAAGATCAAGGAGAAGCGCGACGCCATCTAGGCGTTCCCGCGCCGCTGACGAGCCGGGAGGTCCCGTGACCGATGAGACGGTCGCGGACCCCGACGTGGCGGTCGAGCCGCGGTCGCTGAGCTTCGGTGGCCACGTGCTGGCCTTCCTGGGCGAGCTGTCCGGGGTGGTGGTCGGCGCGATCATCGTCGCCTCTCTGCTGCGGGCCCTGGTGGGCCAGATGTTCCTGATCCCGTCGTCCTCGATGGAGCAGACGCTCCAGATCAAGGACCGGGTGGTCGTGGAAAAGCTCACCAGGGTCCAGCGTGGCGAGGTCGTGGTGTTCCGCGATCCCGGTGGCTGGCTGAACGGCCCCCCGGCTCCCGAACGGGGTCGGGTCGGCCGGGCGCTGGAGTTCGTCGGCGTCCTTCCTGACACGGGGACCGACCACCTGATCAAGCGGGTCGTCGGCTTGCCGGGTGACCACGTGGTCTGCTGCGACAGCGCCGGCCGGATCACCGTCAACGACGTCGCCCTGGACGAGACGTCCTACCTGGACACCCCGCCGGGCGGGGAGCAGGCCGAGCCGTCGATGATCCCGTTCGACGTCGTGGTGCCGCGGGACCGCATCTTCGTCCTCGGCGACAACCGCGACTACAGCCGTGACTCGCGCTGTCACCTGCACGACCAGACCCCGGGTGCGGTCGCGGGCAGCAACGCCTTCGTCTCCGAAGACCTCGTGGTCGGCCAGGCCGTCGCGGTCCTCTGGCCGGTCGGTCATGCCCGGCGGCTGAGGATCCCGGCTACCTTTGACCCAGTTCCCGCCGCCGCAGCGGCCCCCGCTGTGCCCACGATCGACGCCGGACCCGAGGCCTCCTGTTGACGACTGACCAGAACGCCCGCAGCGACTCCCCGGCTGCCGATGACCCGACGCCACCGCGCCCCAGCGCCGGTCGGCAGGCGGCCTCGTTCGGGAGGGAGCTCCTCTTCGTGGTCGTCGGTGCCATCGTGGTGTCGTCGCTGCTCCGGGCCTTCGTCGGGCAGATGTTCATCATCCCGTCGGAGTCGATGGAGAGCACGCTGCTCACCGGCGACCGGGTGGTGGTGCAGAAGATCACCGACTTCCACCGTGGCGACGTGGTGGTGTTCGAGGACCCGGGCGGCTGGCTGCCCGACGAGCCGGTGGAGCCTTCCGGTCCGGTCGACAAGGTGCTCGAGTTCATCGGGATCCCGACCAAGAGCACCCAGGGCCACCTGATCAAACGCGTGATCGGGATGCCGGGGGACAAGGTGGTCTGCTGCGACGACCGAGGTCGGATCACCGTCAACGGCTACGCGCTGGACGAGACCGCCTACCTCTACGTCAACCCGAACGGCAACCAGGTCGTGCCCTCAGACGTCCGCTTCACCGTCGTGGTGCCCAAGGACCGGATCTTCGTGATGGGCGACCACCGCGACCTCAGCGCCGACTCGCGCTGCCACCTGGCCGACTCCTCCACCACCGAGCCCCGCGGCTACGTGGCGTTCGTTCCGGAGAAGCTGGTGGTGGGCCCGGCGTTCGCCATCGCCGCACCGTTCGACCGGGCGAAACGGCTACGGGTGCCGGCGACCTTTGCCGGCGTGCCCCCGCCCAAGGACCCGGCCCCGGACAAGCCGACGATCGAGCCTGCCGGAGTCAGCTGCTGATGGGCGGTCCGGGGGAGGCCGGTGGGTCCTCGACCGACGTGCCGGTGGTCAAGGTGCGGCGGGACAGCGGGCTGTACGGCTACGAGCGGGCGCTCCACCGGGTCGGGTTGGGACCCGTGGCCGGCGCCGACGAAGCCGGTCGGGGTGCCTGCGCCGGCCCACTGGTAGCCGGAGCGGCCATCTTGTCCGACTCCCGGTCGCAACAGATCAAGGGCCTCGCCGACTCCAAGCTGTTGACGGCGCGGCAGCGTGAGCGGCTGTACGCCGAGATCACCGACAAGGCCCTCGCCTGGGCGGTGGTGAGCGTCGAACCGGGGGAGTGTGACCGGCTCGGCATGCACGTCGCCAACGTCATGGCTTTGCGCCGGGCCCTGCTGCGGTTGGACGTGCCGGCCACCTACGTGCTCACCGACGGGTTCCCGGTCGATGGGCTCGGGGTGCCCGGCCTCGCCGTCTGGAAGGGGGACCGGGTGGCCGCCTGCGTGTCCGCCGCGTCGATCCTGGCCAAGGTGACGCGGGACCGGATCATGTGCGAGCTGGACACCGTTCATCCCGAGTACGCGTTCGCCGTCCACAAGGGCTACTGCACGCCGCTGCACCAGGAACGGCTCGACCGCTTCGGGCCCTCGGTGACGCACCGGATGCGGTTCGACAACGTCGCCCGAACCACTAGAGTCGACGCGGTGATCGACCAGCAGCCGTGCCCCCCACCCGGTGCCGAGACAGCCGTCCGAGTGGCCTCGTGAGCGCCGAGGACCTCGAGCAGTACGAGAGCGAGCTGGAGCTCCAGCTCTACCGCGAGTACAAGGACGTCGTCGGTATCTTCACCTACGCCGTCGAGACCGAGCGCCGCTTCTACCTCTGCAACGCCGTCGACCTCAAGGTCCGGACCGAGGGTGGCGACGTCTACTACGAGGTCTCGATGAGCGACGCCTGGGTGTGGGACATGTACCGCCCCGCCCGCTTTGTGAAGAGCGCCAAGGTCCTCACTTTCCGCGACGTGTCCATCGAGGAGATCGCCCACAGCGACCTCCAGGTCCCGAAGAGCGTCACCGGCACCTGAGCTGCTGAGCTGCTCGCACGACACCGTGTCGACCTAGGTCCTGACTACAGGACCTAGGTCTACACGTTGGCGGCCCCGATCGCGGACGGCCGGCCCCATCGCCACCCCTACGGCATCGCGTGCCGCGGCTCCGGCTCTGGCATCGCGTGCCGCGGCTCGGGTGAGTGGTCAGTGGTCCGGCGTCGGACCAGGTCGACCAGCCCGAAGAGCAGAGCGACGCCGATCAGGGCGACGGTCGTGCGCAGACCCGTGGAGAACGCCCCGGCGTAGTCCTGCCCCTTGCTGGCGGCGACCCGCTGGAAGAACTGGGCCAGGATGATGGCCACCCCGATGGCGGACCCGACCCGCTGGGCCGTCTGCAGCATGCCGCCGCCCGAGCCGGCCTGGGCGGGGTTGACCTCCGCGAGGGTCAGCGTGACGTTGGGCGTGATCACCATCCCGCCCCCCAGACCAGCCACCAGCAGGGCCGGCGCCAGCTTGAGGCCGACGTGCCCGGAGAGGTGCGGCACCAGCAGGTCGATCGTGATCAGGCCGATCGACACCAGCACCAGACCGATCACCACCAGGATCCGGCCGAAGCGGTTGACCAGCCGACCACCCAGGAACGCCGCCACGGCTGAGCCGATCGCGAAGGAGGTGCCGGTCGCCCCGGCCTCCAGGGCGCTGTAGTGCAGCCCCGTCTGCAGGTACAAGGTGAGGATCAAGAAGATGGAGGTGAAGCCGCCGAAGTAGAACGTGCCCAGCGCGAGGCCGAACATGTAGGACCGGACCTTGAGCAGGGAGAGCTCGATCAGCGTCTCCCGTCCCCGGGCCCGCCAGTGCCGCTCCCAGAGGTAGAACGCGACGAAGAGTGCCGCGGCGGGGGCCAGCAGCCACCAGGGCCGGTCGCTCAACGGCGCGCCCTGGGTGCCCTCGACCAGCGGGAACAGGACCAGCAGGACAGCGGCGGCGAACAGCGCCACGCCGAGCGGGTCGAGCGACTGCTTGCGCCCCCCGCCGCCTCGAGGCAGCAGCCGGTGGGCGAAGAACAGCAGCACGATGCCGATCGGGACGTTCACGTAGAAGACGAGCCGCCAGCCGTAGTCGGGTCCACCCAGCTTCACCAGCAAGCCGCCCAGCAGCGGGCCCACGGCGGTCGAGATGCCGATGGAGGCGCCGAACAGCCCGAAGGCGCGGCCGCGCTCGGGCCCGCGGAAGAGGTTCTGGATGAAGCCGGACACCTGAGGGGAGATGAGGCCGGCCGCCAGGCCCTGCAACACCCGCGCGACGGAGAGGAACGTCGGGTTGGGGGAGGCGCCGGCGGCTGCGCTGGACAGGGTGAAGATGGCCACGCCGACCATGAAGATGCTGCGCCGACTGCGGGCGTCACCGAGCCGACCGGCCGGCACCAGCGCCACGCCGAACGCGAGCGCATAGCCGGCGATGATCCACTGCACGTCGGAGTCGTCAGCCCTGAGGCCGGTGCGCAGGGTCGGCAGGGCGACGTTGACGATGCTCACGTCGAGCAGGGTCATCGCCCCGGCGATCAGGCAGACGGCGAGGGCGCGCCAGCGGGCGGGGTCGGGAGAGGTCGTGGGGTCGTCGGTCACGAAGTGCCAATCTCTGGAGACGTGCAGGAGCGAACGGCTTCGTCCCTACCCCGGCGGTGCACAACTCGCACGTCCTCGGCAGACTCGGTCGCCAGGGGGTGTTCAGAGGAAGGGGCGAGGATGGACGCGTTCGACCTCGACCGGTTCGTCCGGGCGCAGGAGGCGGGCGGGACCTACGCGGCCGCGTTGGCCGAATTGCGGGCGGGCCGCAAGCGCAGCCACTGGATGTGGTTCGTCTTCCCCCAGGTAGCGGGCCTGGGGCGCAGCCACCTGGCCGTCTCGTTCGCGCTCTCCTCCCTCGAGGAGGCACAGGCCTACCTGGCCCACGCGGTCCTGGGTGCTCGGCTGCGGGAGGGCGCCCAGGCGCTGCTCGACCTCCCCGGCCGCGACGCGAACGCGGTGCTCGGCGCAGTCGATGCCTTGAAGCTCTGCTCGTCGATGACCTTGTTCGAGGCGGCCGACCCTGCTGAACCTGTCTTCGATGAGGTGCTGGAGCGCTACTTCGTCGGTCGACGCGACCCGGAAACCCTTCGACTGCTCGGTTGAGCCCGCCGCTGTCCACAGCCTGATCCGTGCGATCACGCTGTCCACAGGCAAGCTGCTGAGCCGCACGAACGGCCGCGCCGTCCGTAAGGTTCCGGGCGGAGAACGAGTTGGTATCTCTAGCAGGTCTGAGCCCGCTGATCCGGCTCGCCTTTCGTCACAGATTCCACCAACCAGCAAAGCGGGCATAGCGCGCGTCAATAGATGCTACTGGCGGGTGACAGGCGGGCTCCGTGTGAGCTCAGGTGCATTCGTTCACTACCAAGAGAGGTTCCCGATGTTCAGGATCAAGTCTCGTTTAATGGTTGGTGCGGTAATAGTCGCCGTGACCGCCTCAACCTTTCTCGCGGCAGAGCCAGTTGCCTCAGCCTCGCCGAGCGCCATGACGAACGCTACCGCCACGATGAACGGGCGGAAGGTCATCAAGGCTGGTTGGGACGACGACGCGTAGGAGCGTGTGCGGAACAAGGCCGCGCGAGTGGTGACCCTTGTTCAGAAGGCGAAGACCAAGCACGGCCACTACGACTACCGGAAGATGGACAAGTACGACAACAATCACGTCAAGTGGCGACGCCAGGCCGCGGCCTACCTGATCTGGCTCGGGAAGGACGTCACCCATCTCTCCCGAGCTGAGCGGAAGAAGGTTCAGACCTTCAAACCGAAACGCTCATTCGCCAAGGTGAAGTTCGACGACGACGACGAGGTCCTTGCCGTCCGTAACGCAGGAAACGGAGGGGGGAAAGTTTGCACGGGTTGGACCGGCTACCTTATCTCCGACAGCGTCCAGGTTCCTTTTCCGGGGATCTTTAAGTACTGGCTCTTCCTCAACTCCTGCCACACCAACGCACTGAAGTACGCCATGATCGTGGAAGCGGGAGCCTTCGCACTGTTTGGCGCCTTCTTCCCACCGGCGATACCGGTAGTGGAGACCATCGCGTTCTTGGAAGCCGTCGTTGGGGCGGGCTACGTCGAGCTGGCCCAGAGCAACTCCGGTCTCAACGCGATCCTGATCACCAAGGACGTCGCTCGCCTTGCGCTAGTGTCTCAGTGATGAGCCGTCGAGCGAAGGTCTACTGGGGAGCCGTTGTCCTGGCGTCCGCTCTGTTCCTGGCAATGGCCTTCGTCGGCGTCGTGGGCGCCTACCGGGGTGACAGCGCCCTCCTGCACGCGACGCTGATCCTGCTCTACGCCGAGTTCGCGATGATCATCGTGGTCTTCGCGCTCCGGGGCGGACCGATGAAGCGCCACCCTCGCTGAAGACCCAGAACGATGGATCCTGGTCCGGTCGCCCTCACGGGTGGCCGGACCAGTGACGTTGGTGGACGTCCGGTCCTCTGCGTGAGCCGACGTCGTCCACAGCAAACCAGCGTCGATCCGCTGTCCACAGCTTCGCCGTCGGGCCGCACGAACGGCGGTCCCGTCCTGAGGATCTTGGACGGAGGTGGGAGATGGCGACGAACAGTCGACAGACGTTGGGGGCCAGGGGCGAAGACCTGGCGGTGGCCGAGCTGGAACGGCAGGGGATGGCGGTGCTCGCCCGCAACTGGCGGTGCCGCACCGGTGAGATCGACATCGTGGCCGCCGAAGAGGGCGAGCGGGGTCGGACACTCGTCTTCTGTGAGGTGAAGTGTCGGTCCGGCCTCGGCTTCGGTGACCCGCTCGAGGCGATCACCTGGGCCAAGCTTCGCAAGCTGCGGGCTCTGGCCGCCGAGTGGATGACGGTCCACCGAGCGAGTGCGGTGGACATCCGACTGGACGCCATCGGCGTCCTGCTGATGCGTGGCCAGGCGCCGCGGCTGACCCACGTCAAGGCGGTCGGCTGATGGCTCAGGCTTCCAGCTGGTCCGTGGCGCTGATCGGCGTGGAAGGGCGGATCGTCGAGGTCGAGGCCGACATCGGTGCCGGGCTGCCCCGGACGGTGCTCATCGGCCTGGCCGACACGGCCTTGTCCCAGGCCCGAGACCGCTGCAAAGCGGCGGTCGGGAACTCCGGTCACACCTGGCCGGTGTCGCTGCTGACCATCAACCTCAGCCCGGCAACCCTGCCCAAGACGGGCAGCCACTACGACCTGGCCATCGTCTGCGCGGTGCTGGCGGCCGCTGAGGTGATCCCGAGGTTCGAGCTCCGGCGCACGGTGCTGCTGGGCGAGCTCGGCCTCGATGGTCGCGTTCGGCCGGTTCGAGGGATCCTGCCCGCCGTGCTCGCGGCCGCGACGGCCGGCTTCACCCGGGTGATCGTGCCGCTCGGGCAGTCCGCCGAGGCCCAGCTGGTCGAGGGTCTGGATGTGCTGTCCGTGGCGTCGCTCGGTCAGCTGGTGGCGCTGCTGCGCGGCGACCCGATGCCCGACGTGGAACCGCTCGAGGTCGTCGACGAGTCGCCGTCCGCGCCTTCGAGCCGTCAGCTGGACCTGGCCGACGTGGTCGGCCAGCTGGAAGCCAAGTGGGCGGTCGAGGTGGCCGCCGCCGGCCGGCACCACCTGACGTTCTCGGGGCCGCCAGGCGTCGGCAAGACGATGATCGCCGAACGCGTCCCGGGGCTGCTGCCCGACCTCAGCCTTCCTGAGGCACTTGAGGTGTCGGCGGTGCACTCGCTGGCGGGATACCAGCTCGCCGACGGGCTGCTGAACCGCCCGCCCTACAGCGATCCGCATCATTCGGCCTCGGTGGCCAGCATCGTCGGTGGCGGCGCTCGGATGGCCAAACCGGGAGCGATCTCGTGCGCCCACCGCGGCGTGCTGTTCCTGGACGAGGCTCCGGAGTTCCCGGCTCGGGTGATCGACGCCCTGAGGACGCCGCTCGAGTCGGGCAGCATCACCCTGGGCCGCAGCGAGGTCCAGGCGCGATACCCCGCCCGGTTCCAGCTGATCATGGCCTCGAACCCCTGTCCCTGCGGGCAGGCGGCGACACCAGGGGCACACTGCTCGTGCCCGCCGCTCGCGGTCCGTCGCTACGGCGAACGGATCTCCGGTCCGATCCGCGACCGGATCGACATCAGCTGCATCTTCCTGCCCATGCGCAAGGCCTATCTCAAGGCGGCGATGCAGCGGACGGAGTCCTCGGCGACAGTGGCGGCGCGGGTGGCCGAGGCGCGGGCCCGGCAGGAGCACCGCCTGCGGGGGACGGGCTGGCAGACCAACGGCGAGGTTCCGGGCCCGTACCTCCGTAGGACCCTGCCGCTGCCGGACGGGCTGCAGGTGGTCGATACCGCGGTCGACCGCGGCACCCTCAGCCCTCGAGGTGTGGACAAGGTCCTGCGGGTGGCCTGGACGCTGGCGGACTTGGCCGGCCGGCTCCGGCCGGGACCAGACGAGGTGGCCGTGGCGCTGGCGATGCGCCGGGGCGAGCAGCTGGATCGAGTGGTGGAGGCAGGATGATGGCGAGCTGGACATCGGGACTGGACGGGACCTGGTCGGACCGGGCGGCGCGGATGGCGTTGTCCTGCACGGTTGACGGCGGCGACCCGGAAGCGGCCGAGCTGGTGCGGCGGCTAGGGGCCGAGGGTGCTTGGGCGAAGGTCGCCGAGGGGGCGCTGGGGGAGCCTTGGGCCCGGCGGGCGGCAGTCACCGATCTCGACCTGGTCGAGCGGCTGGCCGCTCGGGCTGCCGTGCGGTTCGTCGTCCCGGGTGACGACGAGTGGCCCGACGGCCTCGAGGACCTCGAGCGCACGAGCCCCATCCAGCGCCGGGGCGGGGTGCCGATCGGCCTGTGGGTTCGGGGTCCCGGGCACCTGGCTGGGTGGGTGGCACAGTCGGTGTCGATCGTCGGCTCCCGCGCTTCGACGGCGTACGGCACCGGGCTGGCCGCCGACCTGGCTGCGGAGCTGGCGGAGGCCGGGGTGACGGTGATCTCCGGGATGGCCTTCGGGATCGACGCAGCCGCGCACCGCGGGGCTCTCGCTGCCGGTGGTCCGACGATCGGTGTGGTGGCCAACGGGGTCGACGTCGCCTACCCACCGGGCAACGCCAAGCTCTTCGAGGCCGTCGCCCGCGACCACCTGATCGTCTCTGAGCTCCCTCCCGGGGCGCACCCCACGCGGATCCGCTTCCTCGCGCGCAACCGGCTGATCGCGGCTATGGCCCGGGGGACGGTGGTGGTCGAGGCGGCACTGCGGTCGGGGGCCCGGAACACGGCCGGTTGGGCGCTGGAGTGCCAGCGACCGCTGATGGCGGTTCCGGGTTCGGTGCACTCCCGGGCGTCGGCGACCCCACACCTGATGATCCGCAGCGGTCAGGCGGTCCTGGTCACCTCGGCGGCGGAGGTGCTCGAGCTGGTGTCTCAGATCGGTCAGCACCCTCTCGTCCCGCAGAGCGGTCCCGAGCGGGTGACCGACGCGATGAGCGAGGACCAGCTGACGGTCTTCGAAGCCGTCCCCGCCCGGCGGCGGGCGGCCGCCGGGGACATCGCGTTGGTGGCCGGAGTGAGCATGCCGGTCTGTCTGGCCGCGCTCAACGCCCTTGCCGACCGAGGCCTGGTCGAGGCCGGTGACCGAGGTTGGCGGGCGCTGCCGATACAGGCCCTCAAGCAGGTGGTGAGGTGAGCCCGCAGGGCCGAGAGGCGCAGCAGGTCTACCCTCGACGGTGGCTCTCCTCCGTTCCCTGCCAGCATGACCGGCATGAGCCGTCGAGCGAAGGTCTACTGGGGTGTGCTGGGGCTCGGTATCGGAGTCGCCATCGCCGGTGTGGTCGTTGGAGCAGTGGGGGTCGCGACCAACAGCCACACCCTCATGGGCTACATTACGGCGGCCATTTTTGTGGAGTTCGCCCTGGTCGGGATCGGTTTCCTCATCCGCGGAGGACTGACGAAACCTCACCCTCGGTAGGCCCGGCCGCGATGCACCGGCGGACCGTCCGGTCGTCGCGGTCTCGGGGTCAGGTCAGCGGGTTCCCCGGAGGTAGTCCGCCAGCAGGGGGCCCGCCGTCCCGGACCCGGAGCTGCCGTCGGCGACGAAGACGGCAACAGCCAGGTCGCCCTGGGCCGCGATCATCCAGGCGTGGGTCTTGGGCGGCTTGCTCGTGCCGTACTCCGCGGTACCGGTCTTGGCGATCGGGGCGGGGCCGTCGAGGCCGCCGAGGACGCGGCCGGCGCTGCCTTCGGTGACCACCGCGCGCATCATCTGCTTCAGCTGCGACGCCTCGGCCGTCGTGAGCGGTTTCGCCTTCGACGTCGCCTCACGGCCGGTGACCAGGTGCGGCACGACCGTCTTGCCGGCCGACACCGAAGCGACGACGGCCGCCATGGCCAGGGGCGACGCCTCGTCCTTGCCCTGGCCGATCATGGCCTCGGCCCGGCCGGTGGCGCTCGTGGCCTCCGGGACGCTGCCGAAGTAGGAAGGGAAGCCGACGTCGTAGTCCGTGCCCAGGCCCAGTGAGGAGGCGGCCGCGGCGAGGTCGCCCTTACCGAGCTTCGTCCGCTGACCGATGAACGCGGTGTTGCAGGAGTTGGCCAGCGCGGTCTGCAGGTCGATCCGACCCCTGCGGTTGGCCGGGTAGTCGTCGTAGTTCTCGTACCGGCGGCCGTCGACCACCACGCTGGCCGGGCAGGACACCGGCGAGGTCGGCTTCAACCCGGCCCGCAACAGGGCCAGCGAGGACGCGACCTTGAAGGTCGAGCCCGGTGCGTACTGGCCGACCGTCGCCACCGACAGGTCGTCGGAGCCCGGACCGCTGGCGGCCGCGAGGACCGCCCCGGTCGACGGCCGGATGGCCACGACGGCGCTGGCCGGCTTCGTGTCGGCGAGCACCCGTTCCGCCAGCCGCTGCAGGCCCAGGTTGAGGGTCAGCTCGAGCGAGTGGCCGGCGACCGGGGCGACACGGTGCAGCACCGGAGGTACCGGGCTGGCCGAGGCCGACGCCGAGGCAGCCGGGGTGGGCGACGGCGTGGCCGAGGCCCCGGTGCCGCCCGCAGCCGTGAGGTCGGCCCGCACCACCTGGACGCCCGGGGTGCCGCGCAGCTGCACGTCGTAGCGCTTCTCCAGCCCGGACAGGCCCACCTCGTCGCCGGCCACGACGGCCCCCTTCGAGGTCTTGACCTCGTCGGCGGTCGCCTCGCCGACCGTGCCCAGGATGGGTCGGGCGAACGTCCGGCTCGGGGCGAGCATCTGCTGGTCCTCGATGGCCAGGGCGCCGGGGATCGTGGCCACCTGGGTTGCCGAGGGCCGGTCGTCATCGGTGCTGCGGAAGGTGATGGCCTCGACGAACGCCTCAGGGCCGGCGGCGGTGACCTTCGCGGCGAACGTCTTGGCGTCCACGTCCACCAGGTCGGCCAACCGCCGGACCGAGGCGGCCGTCTTGGACGCCGACACCCGGGTCTTGTCCAGACCCACCCGCACCACGCCCCGTGAGGTGACGATCGGGTCGCCGTCCTCGCCCAGCACCTGGCCCCGCTCGGGGTAGAGCCTGCTCTGGGACAGCCGGTGCGTCCCGTCCAGGGACGACTCGACGACGGACGGCTGCCACTGCGGCAGCCAGCTGCCGGCCGTCCGGTCCAGCTCGGCTTGCGTGTCGTAGGCCCACGGCTCCGCGATCCCGGGGAAGTTCCACGACCATGACAGGGTCGCGGTCGCCCGGTCGCCGCTGGAGTCGAGGCTACGGACGCTCACGGCGGGCTGCAACGGACCCATGCCCTTCACCAGTGGTTGGAACTCCGCATCCACCGCGGTGCCCGCCGCGCCGACGAAGGCCACGGGCTTGAGGTCCTTTTTCGCCAGCGCGGCCGCCAGTGCGGCGGCCGCCGTCGCCGCACCGCTGGTGTCGGGATCGGGCTGCGGGGTGGTGGAGGTGCAACCGGCGAGCAGCAGCACCAGCCCGGCCAGCCCGGCCGCGGGCCTGAGTGCCCTGCTCCTGCTGCGACTCGACCTCTCGTGTCCGTGCTGCACCGGGCCATCGTGCCATCCGGGACTGCTGCGGGCCGTGACCGGACGACGGCCCGGCCCAGCCGCGGCTTGTAGGGTCCTCGGTCATGGGCTTCTACGCGTCCCGACCCGCCCGGCTGGTGAGCCAGCTGCTCGGTGACCTCGGGGTCGTGGTCTGGGCGGTGGTCTGGGCCTTGCTCGGGGTGGTGGTGGACGCGACCGTCTCCCGGCTCGCCGGTCCCGTCCGTGACACCGCCGGCACAGCCCAGAAGCTCTCGGGCAACCTCTCCGACGCGGCCGGTACCGCAGCGCAGGTGCCGGGGCTGGGTGACCGGCTGCGGCAGCCGTTCGACGCGGCCTCCGGCTCGCTCGGTGAGCTGGTCGCCACCGCTAACCGGCAGGCCGACAGCATCGAGCGGCTGGCCGCGCTGCTGGGCTGGCTGGTCTTCCTGATCCCGGTCACGGTCGTCCTGGCTTTCTGGCTGCCCCGCCGGATCCGGTTCTTCCGGCGCGCCCGGGCCGCCCAGGCCTTCCTGGACTCGACCGCCGACCTCGACCTGTTCGCGCTGCGCGCGCTCGCCCTCCAGCCGCTCCCGGTCCTGGCCCAGATCAGCGACGACCCGGTCGCGGCGTGGCGGCGCGGCGACCGTACGGTGATCAACGCCCTGGCTGCGGTCGAGCTGGACCGGAACGGGCTCCGGCTGCCACCAGAGCTCGCGACCCCCGCCTGAGCCGGTCCCGCCGAACCGAGCAAGGACGCACCTGAGGAGGACGCCGTGGACCGCTACCAGTTCGAGCTGCCGCTCGGCAGCGGCGTGGACCGCGCCCTGACCGTGATCCGCTACGGCCACTACGGCCGGCCGGTGGTCGTCTTCCCGAGCGAGGCGGGCCGGGCGTGGGATTTCGAGGCCAACGGCATGGTGGATGCGGTCGGGTCCCTGGTCGGAGACGGGCGGGTCAAGCTGTACTGCGTCGACTCGGTGGATGCCGACACCTGGTCCGACCGCAGCCTGCCGACTGAGGAGCGTGCGGTCCGGCACGGCATCTACACCCGGTGGCTGACCGACATCCTGGTCCCCTGGATCCGGGAGGACACCTCACCCGGAGCCGAGCTGATCGCCACCGGCTGCAGCCTCGGCGCCTACCACGCGGTGCAGCTCGCGCTGCAGCGCGCCGACCTGGTGCCGTTGGCCATCGGGCTGTCGGGCAACTACGACGTCACCACCTGGCGGTCGTGGGGGGAGCGGGGCGGGGCGACCTACTTCGCCAACCCGACCGACTACGTGCCGAATCTCCACGGCGGCCATCTCGACTGGCTGCGCAGCCGGCTGTCGATCCTGCTCGTCGTCGGGCAGGGTGCGTGGGAGACTTCCCCCACCGGCGCTCTGCCCTCCACGATCACCACGGCCGGTCTGCTCCAGGAGCGCGGCATCCGGTGTGAGCTGGACCTCTGGGGCCACGACGTCAGCCACGACTGGGTGTGGTGGCAGCGTCAGCTTTCCCACCACCTGCCCCGGTTCTGCTGAGCCCGGCCAACGCACCACCTGAAGAGTTGGGGAGAACGAGATGACGTCGCACCACCTGGTCGGTCTGCTGCTCGGTGCGGAGGAGGACTGGCCGCAGGCGTTCGAGGCGCTGACCTCGCGGCTGGGTGCCTTCCGGCACGCCGGTACCGAGCACCGCCTCGACGTCGAGCGGGTGCACATCTCCCCGTTCAACCTGCGGGACAAGGCGCGGCACGAGATCGTCATCGACCGGCTCGCCTACTGGTACTACCACCCGCGGGAGTGGCTGAAGAAGGTCGCCCTGATGGACGACGTCTACCTGCTCAACTCCCCCTTCACCTTCCAGTCGATGGAGAAGCACAGTGCGTACTGCGCCCTGATCCGGCTGGGGATGAACGTGCCGGACACGGTGCTGGTGCCCTACAAGCACCCGGTCGACAACGTGCGCTGGAGCTACACCTCGAGCAAGTACAACGACGCCTTCGACCTGGAGGCCATCGCCGCGGAGATGGGCTACCCGCTGTTCATGAAGCCGTTCGACGGCGGCGGCTGGCGCGGGGTCTCCCGGGTCAGGAACGAGGCTGACCTGAGGTCGGTCTACGACGACTCCGGCGAGATGCTGATGCACCTGCAGAAGTCGGTCGAGCCGTACGACGTCTTCGCCCGGGCTCTGACCATCGGTCCCGAGACCCAGGTGATGCACTTCCGTCCCGACGAGCCGATGCACGACCGGTACGCGGTCGACCACGACTTCCTCTCACCGGGCGTCGGGCAGGAGGCGGTGACCATCGCCCAGACCGTCAACGCGCTCTTCCGCTGGGAGTTCAACTCCTGCGAGATGCTCATCCAGGGCGACACCGTGCTGCCGATCGACTACGCGAACGCCTGCCCCGACGTCGCGGTCACCTCCCTGCACTACTACTTCCCGTGGGCGATGGCGTCGCTGGTGAAGTGGACCGCCTTCTGCGCGGCCACCGGCCGTCAGGCCCGGCTGCACGTGGACACCGCGCCCTGGTTCGCCGTCGCCGACGACCCCGGGCTGGACTATGCGGCCAAGCTCGCGCGCTACCAGCAGCTGGCCGACGACCACTTCGACACCGAGCGGTACCGGGCCTTCTGCGCGGAGGCGCTGCCCGACATCGACCGGCTGGTGCTCGACTGGGTCTCCTCGCCGGACTTCGACCGGGTGCTGGTGCAGACCGTCCAGGCCACCTACCCCGCCGCCGAGCACGAGCGCTTCCTGGCCCACTTCCGCGGGCTGGTCGGGCTGTGGGTCAGCGACGAGGGCGTCCTGCTCGGCAGCCGCGCCTGAGCCGCGGTGCGGCGCCGGGTCAGGCGCGCAGGTCGGAGACCTCGGGATGGGTGTCGAAGTAGTGGGCGGTGAAAGGGCACCCGGGGTCGACCTTCAGGCCTCGCTCCCGGACCTCGTCGAGCAGCAGCCGGGTCAGCTCCCCTGCCAGGCCGCGTCCGCGGAACTCGGGCTCGGTGCCGGTGTGGGTGACCACCAGCACGTCGCCGACGCGGTGGAAGTCGGCCACGCTCGTGAGCGCGCCGTCCAGTCGACCCTCGTAGCGGGACAGGTCGTCGTTGCGGGTCAGCTGCAGCTCGGTCATCGTGAGGTCGAACCTACGCCGAGCAGCCGCGCCTTCGCCGCGGGCCAGTCGTCGCTGACCATCGCGTACTGCACGGTGTCGCGCAGGCTGCCGTCCGGACGGATCCGGTGGTGCCGCAGCACCCCCTCGCGGATGGCGCCGAGCCGCTCGATCGCCGCCTGCGAGCGCAGGTTGCGGATGTCGGTGTGCCAGACCACGCGGAGGGCGTCGAGAACTTCGAACGCCTGCTCCAGCAGCAGCAGCTTGGCCTCGGTGTTCAGCCCGGTCCGCCAGTACGGCTTGGCCAGCCAGGTGTGGCCGATGGCCAGACTGCGGTGCTGTGGCTGGATCTCGTAGAAGGACGTGGTCCCCACCAGCTCGCCCGTGCCGACCAGCCGCTGGGCGAACGGCATCCGGTCGGGGTCGGTGAGGGCCGCCGCGATCAGCCGTCGCGCGGCCGGGAGGTCGGGGGGAGCGTAGGTGAGGTGGGCGGTCACCTCGGCGGCCACCGCGGGGGTACCGAGGGCCCGGACGAAGTCGGCCGCGTCGCTCAGCCGCAGCGGGGTCAGCGCCAGCCGGGTCCGCGCCAGCGTCGGGGCTGCGAGCCAGTCGCCCGTCATCGTGACCTCCGTTCGTCCGAGCCGGTCTCCGGCCGGCGTCGGGCCACGGCGAAGATCCGTCGGAAGGGGAGCACGGTACCGGCCGGTCCCGGCGGGTAGGCCCGGTCGAGCAGCGCCCGGTACTCGGTCTCGAACTCCGCGCGCCGCGGTCCGTCGAGGGCCTGCAGCACCGGCCGCGCCCCGGTGCCGGAGATCCAGCGGAACACCGGGTCCGGCCCGCTCAGCTGGTGCAGGTAGGTGGTCTCCCAGACGTCGACGGTGCAGCCGAGCGCCGTCAGGTCGTCCAGGTAGTCCACCGGCTCCGCCGAGGACGGCCGCTCGACGTCGGCGGTGGCGTCGGCGAACCGCGGGTCGCTGGCCAGCTCGTGCAGCAGCCGGTGGCTCGGCTCGCCGAAGTTGCCGGGCACCTGGAAGGCGAACCAGCCACCGGGCGCGACGGCCGCGACCAGCTGCGGGAGCAGGCTGCGGTGCTCCGGCACCCACTGCAGGGTGGCGTTGCTGAGCAGGACGTCCACCGGGGCGTCCGGCTGCCACTCCGCCAGGTCGCCGACGACGAACGACACCCGGGGACCGGCGTGCTCGGCGGCCCGCGCGACCATCTCCGGTGAGGAGTCGACTCCGGTGATCGTCGCCGTCGGCCACCGCGCCGCCAGACCCGCCGTCAGCTGGCCGGGTCCACAGCCGAGGTCGACGACGGTCAGTGGATGGTCGGCCCCGACCCGGGCGAGCAGGTCGGCAAACGGCCGGCCGCGCTGGTCGGCGAACTGCAGGTACGTCCCGGGATCCCAGGTCGGCATCGGCGCTCCTTCAAGGTCTCTTGACGTCAAGATACCTCGACGACGGGACGGCGGCCCGCATTCGGTCCGCAGGGTGGGATCGACGGCTACCGTGGTCCCGTGACCCCCACCTCACCTGACCCAGCCGCCCCCGACAGCGACCCCGGCACGAAGGGCCGCACCATCGAGGTGCAGACCGCCGACGGTCCGATGCCCAGCTACCTCTGCACCCCGCCGAGCGGCACGGGGCCGGGCATCGTCCTCGTCCAGGAGATCTTCGGCGTCGGCGACTACATCCGCGACCGAGCGGCCGACCTGGCGGCGTTGGGTTACGTGGTGCTCGCGCCCGAGGTCTACTGGCGGCTGCCCGAGTCGGGCATCGACCCGGAGGGTGACGTCCTCGCCCAGGCCATGGGGCTGGTGCAGCAGGTCGACTGGGAGCTCGCGGTCAGCGACGTGAGCGCGGCGGTCGAGCACGTCCGCGGGATGATCGAGGTCGACGGCGGGGTCGGGCTGCTCGGCTTCTGCTTCGGGGGCGGGCTCGCCTTCAACGTGGCCGCGGTGACCCCGGTGGACGTCCTGGTCAGCTACTACGGTTCGGCGCTCCCCGGACTGCTCGGCCTGGCCGAGCGCGTCACCACGCCGAGCCTGCACCACTTCGGCACCGCCGACGCCTACATCGCGACCGAGGCCCAGGACGCGATCCGAGCCGCGGTGACGGCGAACGGCGCGCGTTTCGAGACCTACGACGGTGCGAACCACGCCTTCGACAACCCGAGCCCGATGTTCCACCACGCCGAGGCCTCGGTCGCCGCTTGGGCCGAGACCGTGCAGTTCCTCGCCGAGCACCTGGGCGGCTCGCGGGTCTGAGACCGGACCGTCCCGGTCTCGGTCTCTCACCGATTCTCCGGCTGGGCCGCACCGGAAGGGATAGGGTCACATTCGTACCGGTTCCCCGGTCGAGCGGCTGGATGCGCTCCCCGGGTGACGCCGGGCTCGGGGGACGACGGGGGAGTGGTATCCGTGAGCACTGCTATGGCAGCAGAGACGGCCAAGCCGGCCGCCTCGATCCTGATCCGCGTGCGTGGGGCCATGCCCAACCTGCGGCCGGCGGAGCGTCGGGTGGCCCAAGCGGTGCTCGCTGACCCGGCTCGCATCTCCGAGAGCGCGATCACGGCCGTGGCCCGGCTCTGCCAGACCTCCGAGACGACCGTCCTCCGCTTCTGCCGCGCGCTCGGTCTGGCCGGTTACCCCGAGCTGCGGATCGCCCTGGCCCGGGCGGCCCAGTGGGAAGAGGGCGACCGGACGGCCCCTCCGGTCACCGGCGTCATCACCAAGACCGACAGTCTCGCCGACATCGTGGCCAAGGTGACCCACGCCGACGCGCGCGCCATCGAGGACACCGGGTCCGCACTCGACCTCACCGTGCTCGAGGCGGCAGTGACCGCCGTGGCCGCCGCACGGCGCATCGACATCTACGGCACCGGGGCCAGCGCCCTGGTCGGTGAGGACCTGCGGCTCAAGCTGCACCGGATCGGGCTGGTGTCCTTCCTGTGGTCGGAGTCGCACCAGGCGCTGGCCTCCGCCGCCCTGCTCGGTCCCGCCGACGTGGCTATCGGGATCTCGCACACGGGGACGACGGTCGACATCGTCGACGCGGTCCGGGTGGCGCGCGAGGGCGGGGCCACCACCCTGGCCGTCACCAACTTCGCCGGCTCCCCGGTCGCGGCGCTCGCCGACCTCGTGCTGACCACCGCGGCTCGTGAGACCACGTTCCGCTCGGGTGCCATGTCGAGCCGGATCGCCCAGCTCGCCCTGGTCGACTGCCTGTTCACCGGAGTCGCGCAACGCTCCTACGACCGGGCCATGGAGGCGCTGGAGAACACCTACGAGGTCGTGCAGTCCCGACGTGGGCGTCCGGCCCGGGTGGCGGCGCACCCCGTCTGACGCGGGTGCGGGGCAGTGGCTCCGAAGGCCTCAGACGGCCGGGGTCCGGCGACGTCGCGACTGCCGGACGGCGCCCAGGAGCACCCCGACCAGGAGCACGATCGACAGGTACCAGGAGTAGCGCGCGACCTCGGCCAGGACGTGCACCGCCGGCTCGCCGATCCGGTAGCCCAGGTAGATGAAGAGGCCCCGGGTCACCGCCGCGGTGGCGATGTCGACCAGCAGGAAGCGACGCAGCGTCATCCCGGCGGCGCCGACCGTGGCGTACACCACCGCGCTGGGCAGCGGGATGATGTAGCCGGCGATGATGGCCAGCGACCCGAAGCGTCGTGCCAGGCGTTCGGCCCGGTCGGCGTTGCGAGCCGAACGCGCCGAGCGACCCGCCACCATCTCGATCAGGCCGCGGCCCCAGAGCCGGCCCGCCCACCAGAAGAGCCAGTCGAACTTGACCGCCCCGATGGTGCCCAGCACCAGGCCGAGCGGCCAGAACCCGACGCCCGTGGCGGCGAGAGCACCGATGGTCACCGCCGAGACCCGGGAGCCGCCCAGCCCCGCGAGCAGGTAGGGGTTGGCGCCCAGCAGCACCGGCCGCAGCGGCAGCAGGGCCAGGTTGTACAACCCGGTCACGGTGAAGCCAGCCCAGCAGATGATGTCGCTACGTCCCGGCTTGCCCTTCCAGGGCATCCGCGGGTCGTCCCACCACTCCTTCTCTGCGGAACCGTCCCCTTCGGCGATATCCCTGTCGGCGCTGTCCCCGGTCTCGACCTCCGCGGGTTCGACCGGCCCGGTCGTCGCCTCCTCAGCTGCGCCGATGGTAGGCCTCCCGCCAGGACGGGACGGTCGGCCGCCAGGCCAGCGGCATCTGCGCCTCGGCGGGGGTCCGGTTGGCCTTGTGGTTGTTGCAGCGGGTGCAGGCGGCGACGGTGTTGAGCCAGGTGTTCTGCCCGCCGCGGGACTGCGGCAGCAGGTGGTCGACGGTGTCGGCGTGGCCCGAGCAGTAGGCGCAGCGGTGTAGGTCGCGGCGCAGCACGCCGCGCTTGGACCAGGCCGGGTTGCGCGCGTACAGGAACGTGGTCTTGACGTAGCGCAGCAGCCGCAGCACGACCGGCCACGGGTAGGGCCCGATCGAGTGGCCGTCCCGGGCCTCCTCGACGATGGCCACCTCACGGACGAGCATCTTGATGGCGTGCTGGATCGACACGGTGTGCAGGGCAGTGTTGTCGGTGTTCAGGACGACGACGCCGGACATGTCCGCACCTCCTCAGTCGTTCCGTGGCTCGGTCGTCACGGGCACCTGGCCCATCCGGGCCGAGACGATGATCCACACCAGCAGACGATGCTGTCATCAGGATTATGGCCGGTCCGGTCAAGCGGAGGGCGCAGGACAGCGGTTCCGGCGGTGTCGGTCCCTGACCCCCGTTCCCTAAGCCCCTCGAAGGGCGTCCGTTCCCTGAGCCTGTCGAAGGGCGACGTAGTCTCAAGTCTTGGTCGACCCCGGTTGACGTTCTAGAACGCACGTTCGATTATTGACGGGTGACCGTCCTTTCCGTGGCCGACCGGGTGTCTGAGCTGCAGCAGCGTGTGCAGCGGATGCAGGGTGCCGCCGTCACCCGCACCCTCGACAGCCTGCCCGCCCTCGGTGAGGTCCTCCGGCTACGGACCGGTGGCGCGTACGCCGTGGACAGCCCGAGCCTGGCCATGGCGCTGCTGGCCGGCCCCTCGCTGGCGGGGGAGTGGAGCGCGGTGGTCGGGGTTCCCGAGCTGGGCTGGGAGGCGGCCGCCGGCTTCGGACTGGCGCTGGAGCGGACGATCGCCGTGCCGGCTCCTGGTGAGCACTGGCTCAGCGTGACCGCCGGGCTCGCCGACGTGGTCTCGGTCGTCCTGGTCCGCCCGGCCAGCCCGGTGAGCGAGGCCCAGGCCGAGCGGCTGCGGTCGCGGCTGCGGCAGAAGGACGCCGCCCTGGTCTGCTGGGGCAGCTGGCCGCGCTGCGACGCCACCCTCAGCGTCACCGGTTCGTCCTGGTCCGGCCTCGGTCAGGGTCACGGACACCTCCGCGGACGTCAGGTGGAGGTGAGCGTCCGCCGGGGCGGCGCTCCGGTTCGTCGGACGAGGCTGTGGCTGCCCGGGACCGACGCCCAGGTGAGCGTCGCGGCCGAGGCGCCCGTCCAGCTGCTGCGGGCGGTCTGAGGTGCCTCCGACGACCAGTGCCGTACTGAGCGGTGTCGAGCTGTTACCTGCCCCTGCGGCCGACCACGTCCCCGCCGACCCGGGTGGTCCGCCGGGCCGTCGGGTGATGGTGGTCTGGTGCCCCGACTGGCCGGTGGTCGCGGCCGCGCTGGCCGCCGAGCTGTCCCTGGACGCCCCGCTCGCGGTGGTCGAGCGGGGGGAGGTCTTCGCCTGCTCCGCGGCGGCCCGGACCGAAGGGGTGAAGCGGGGGATGCGCCGACGTGACGCCTCGGCCCGCTGCCCCGAGCTGGTCGTGCTCGACCGCGTCCCCGAGGTCGAGGCCGCGAGCTTCGAGGCGGTGCTGTCCAGCGTCGAGCAGGTCAGCGCCGGGGTGGCCCCGGTCCAGCCCGGGCTGTGCGCGATGGGGGTGCCCAGCCGCTTCTACGGCGGTGAGGCCGCCGCGGCCGCCGCGGTGGCCGAGCACCTCGTCGCGGTCGGGGTCTGGGACTGCCGGATGGGGATCGCCGACGGCCTCTTCGCCGCCGAACAGGCGGCGCGCCGGGCGCCGACCCAGGACTGCGTGGTGGTGCCGGCCGGCGGGTCCGCGGAGTTCCTCCGGGTGCTGCCGGTCGCGGCCCTCGCCGACGCCGACCTGGTCAGCCTGCTGCGTCGGCTCGGGCTGCGGACGCTCGGGGACTTCGCCGCCTTGCCGTCCCGCGACGTGCTGACCCGGTTCGGCTCCATCGGCGCCTGGCTGCACCGCCAGGCCCGCGGCCGGGACGACCGGGTCGCGGTCTCCCGCCAGGCCCCGCTGGAGCTGACGCAGCGGGTCGCCTTCGAGCCGCCGTTGGAGACCCTCGAGCCGATCGCCTTCTCCACCCGGCAGACCGCCGAGCGCACCGTCACCGAGCTGGCCCGGCACGGGCTGGTCTGCACCGAGGTGCGGATCGTGGTCAGCACGGAGGGCGGCTGGAGCGGCTCGCGGGTCTGGTTGCACTCGCGCTGGTTCACCGCCGCGGACCTGGTCGACCGGCTGTACTGGCAGCTGCAGGGCGACCCCGCGCCCGACCCGGTGTGCGAGGTGCGGATCGTCCCCGAGACGGTCGAGTCGGTGGGCGACCACGGCGAGGGGCTGTGGGGCAGCGCGCCGGACGAGCGGGTGCAGCGCGGCGTGGCCCGGCTGCAGGGGATGCTCGGGCCCGAGGAGGTGCTGGCTCCGACCGTCCAGGGTGGCCGCAGCCCGCGCCGCCGCCAGGCCCTGACGCCGTGGGGCGAGCGGCCCGCCACCGCCCGGCCGACCGCCCTGCCCTGGCCTGGCTCCGTCCCGCCACCGGCACCGGCGCGGGTCTTCGCCCAACCGCAGCCGGCCCGGGTCACCGGCTCCGACGGCCGTCCGATCGCGGTGACCGCCCGCGGCCTGGTCACCGGGGATCCGGTGCAGTTCAGCGTCGAGCGGATGTCCCCGCCCACCCGGGTCCAGGCCTGGGCCGGGCCGTGGCCGATCGACGAGCTGTGGTGGGACCCGACCCAGGCCCGGCGGGTGGCCCGCTTCCAGCTGGTCGGGGTCGACGGCAGCGCCTGGCTGCTGGTCGAGGAGGACGGCCACTGGTGGTGCGAGGCCCGCTATGACTGAGCCCAGAAGATCTCCTGTCGTCACGAGCGGTAGCAGAGTGCACGCAATTGGTCCGCAGGCGAGCAGCTTGCTACCGCTCGCGCCCTCAGACGCCGCCCGGAGGCCGGCCCGGTGAACTGGGAGAACCCCCCGATGAGCTGGTCGGAGCTGGAGCGGCAGCTCTCCGACCGGGCCGCCCCCGCGCCGCCGGCCGCGAAGGGGCGCCCGTTCGCGCGCGCGGTCTCTCCGGACAACCCGACCGACGACTCGGCGCCGGGCTACACCAAGCGGCGGCCGGCGTACGAGCGCTCGGTCCCGGTGCAGCGGCCGACCGGGCCGGTGGTGCCGTACGCGGAGCTGCACTGCCACAGCAACTTCAGCTTCCTCGACGGCACCGCCGACCCCGAGACCCTGGTCGAGGAGGCGGTCCGGCTGGGGCTGGACACGCTGGCCCTCACCGACCACGACGGTCTCTACGGGGCGGCCAGGTTCGCTGAGGCAGCCGGGGCGTACGACCTGCGCACCGTCTACGGGGCCGAGCTCTCGCTGGGGCTGACCACCCCGCAGAACGGGGTCGCCGACCCCGAGGGCCGGCACCTGCTGGTGCTCGCGGCCGGCGTCTCGGGCTACCACCGGCTGGCCGGAGCCATCACCGAGGGGCAGCTGCGGGGGGGCGAGAAGGGCCGGCCGCGCTACGACCTCGGCGAGCTGGGGGCGGTCGCGGGCGGTGAGTGGGTGGTGCTGACCGGCTGCCGCAAGGGGGCGGTGCGCTCGGCCCTGGTGGCCGGCGGGCGCGAGGCGGCGGCCCAAGAGCTGGACCGGCTGACAGCGCTGTTCGGCCACGGCCAGGTGGTGGTGGAGCTGACCGACACCGGCCTGCCGACCGACTCCGACGCCAACGACGTCCTCGCCGAGCTGGCCGCAGACCACGGGCTGCGCGCCGTGGCCACCGGCAACGTCCACTTCGCGACCCCGGCGGAGTACCGGCTGGGGTCGGCGATGGCTGCGGTCCGGGCCCGGCGCAGCCTGGCCGAGATGGACGGCTGGCTGCCACCGCCCGGGGTCCACCTGCGCTCGGGGGAGGAGATGCAGCGGCGCTTCACCCGCTACCCGGGCGCGGTGGCGGCGAGCGTGGCCCTGGCCGACGAGCTCGCCTTCGGCCTGCGGCTGGCCAAGCCGCGGCTGCCCAAGCAGCAGGTGCCCGTGGGCCACACCCCGATCAGCTGGCTGCGCGAGCTGTCCCGCCGGGGTGCCGACGAGCGCTATCCCGAGCGCGGGCGGGTCAACCGCGCGATGGCCCACGAGCGGCTGGAACGTGAGCTGAGGGTGATCGAGGAGAAGGACTTCCCCGGCTACTTCCTGATCGTGCACGACGCGGTCAGCTTCGCCCGCGAACGCGGCATCCTCTGCCAGGGCCGGGGCTCGGCGGCCAACTCGGTGGTCTGCTACGTCCTGGGCATCACCGCCGTCGACCCGATCACCTACGACCTGCCGTTCGAGCGGTTCCTGTCCTCGACCCGCGACGAGGAGCCCGACATCGACGTCGACTTCGACTCCGACCGGCGCGAGGAGGTGATCCAGGAGGTCTACCGGCGCTACGGCCGGCGCAACGCCGCCCAGGTGGCCAACGTGATCAGCTACCGGCCCAAGTCTGCGGTCCGGGACATGGCCAAGGCGCTCGGCTACTCCACCGGGCAGCAGGACGCGTGGTCCAAGCAGATCGACTCCTTCGGCTCGCTGCCGCTGGATGAGGACCACAGCATCCCCCCAGCCGTCATCGACCTGGCCGACGCCCTGCTCAAGGCGCCCCGGCACCTCGGCATCCACTCCGGCGGGATGGTGCTGACCGATCGGCCGGTGGGGGAGGTGTGCCCGATCGAGCCGGGGAGGATGACCGATCGCACGGTGCTGCAGTGGGACAAGGACAGCTGCGCCTGGATGGGCCTGGTCAAGTTCGACTTCCTCGGCCTGGGCATCCTCTCGGCCATCCAGCACAGCTTCGACGTGGCCGCCGAGCGGGTCGGGGAGCGCTGGACGCTGGACAGCATGCCCAAGGAGGAGGCGGGCGTGTTCGACATGCTCTGCCGCGCCGACTCCATCGGGGTGTTCCAGGTGGAGAGCCGGGCCCAGATCGGCACCCTGCCCCGGCTGCAGCCCCGTCGCTTCTACGACCTCGTGATCGAGATCGCACTGATCCGTCCCGGGCCGATCCAGGGCGGGGCGGTGCACCCCTACATCCGGCGCGCCACCGGCAAGGAGGAGGTCAGCTACCTGCACCCCAAGCTCGAGCCGGTGCTGGCGCGGACCCTCGGCGTCCCCCTGTTCCAGGAGCAGCTGATGCAGATCGCCATGGCAGTCGGTGAGTGCAGTGGCGACGACGCCGACCTGCTCCGCCGGGCGATGGGCTCCAAGCGCGGGGTGGAGAAGATCGAGCGGCTGCGCGCCACGCTGTACGCGGGGATGGCCAGCAACGGCATCACCGGGACGATGGCGGACGAGATCTACGGCAAGATCCAGGCCTTCGCCAACTTCGGCTTCGCCGAGAGCCACGCGATCAGCTTCGCCCTGCTGGTCTACGCCTCGTCCTGGCTCAAGCTGCACTACCCCGGGGCGTTCCTGGCCGGACTGCTCCGGGCCCAGCCGATGGGCTTCTACTCCCCCCAGTCGCTGGTGGGCGACGCCCGGCGGCACGGGGTCGAGGTCCGGCGCCCCGACGTCGTGCTCTCCGGGGTCGACGCCGACCTGGAGCTGCTCGACCCGGGCACGCGCGGACCCACGGGTCCGGCGCACTGCCTGGAACGCGAGCAGGAACCGGTCGGCCGGTTCGACCGGAGTGCCCCCGACCGCACCGCCGAGCACCGCCGGGACGGGAACTTCGCCCTGCGGCTGGGGCTGACCGCGGTCCAGGGGCTCGGTCGGGAGGTGGCGGAGCGGATCGTGGCCGAGCGTGAGCGGCGCCCGTTCAGCAGCCAGAACGACGTGGTCCGCCGGGGTGGCCTGACCGTGCCGCAGACCGAGGCGCTGGCCACCGCCGGGGCGTTCGAGAGCTTCGGGCTGTCCCGGCGGCAGGCGCTGTGGAACGCCGGTTACGCCGACAGCACCGACACCCTGCCCGGCTCGGCCGTGGACGCGGCGCCGCCCACCCTGCCCGGGATGAGCCCGGTCGAGCTGACCCTGGCCGACCTCTGGTCGACCACCATCTCCCCGTCCGACCACCCGGTCGGACACCTGCGCCCGCAGCTGGACGAGCAGGGCATCGTGGCCGTCCGCGACATCGGGCCGGCCTACGACACCCGCCGGATCCGGGTGGCGGGACTGGTCACCCACCGGCAACGGCCCGGGACGGCGGGCGGCATCACCTTCCTCAACCTCGAGGACGAGACCGGGATGCTCAACATCGTCTGCGCCGAGCCGATGTGGCGCCGGTTCCGCCGCGTCGGCCGCAACGCCAACGCGATGCTCATCCGCGGCCGGGTCGAGCACCACGAGGGCGTCACGAACCTGGTGGCGGACCGGCTCGAACCGCTGAGCACGGTGGTCGTCGCCGCCCGCGGCGTCCTGCCCAGCCGGCACCCGTCCCGGGACTTCCGGTGAGCCCACCCGAGGACGTTCCCGCGGGAACGTCCTCAGCCGCGCGCGTCGAGGTACAGCTTCACCGCCAGCACCAGCCCGGCAAGCGCCACCCCGAGCCGCAACGGGGTCTCCGGCAGCCGCCGGACCAACGGCGGGCCGAACGCGGAGCCGGCCACCGCACCGAGGCCCAGCGGCACCGCGGCCGACCAGTCGACCTGACCCGTCGCGATGAAGATGACAGCGGCAGTGGTGTTCGCGATGCCCACCACCGCACTCCGCAGCGCCGCCAACCGCGCCAGAGGGTCGGGCAGCACCGCGCCGAAGGTCGCGAGCAGCAGCACCCCGGCACCGGCGCCGAAGTAGCCGCAGTAGACGGTGACGGCCCCGACGACCGCCAGCACCGCCGGGTGCCCCTCGTGCAGTCGGCCCGCGTGCAGCCGTCGCAGCCACGGGCGCAGCAGCAGCACGACCGAGCCGAACGCCACCAGCCACGGCACCACCCCCGCGAAGACCCCGGGCGGCAGCCGGACCAGCAGCAGGGCGCCGGCAGTTCCGCCCACCAGACCCAGCGCCCCGAAGGTGAGCAGCCGTCGCCGCATACCCGTCAGCTCCCGCCGAGCCGAAGTCACGCTGCCCACCGTGACCCCGGTCAGCGCTACCGAGTTGGTCACGTTGGCGGCCAGCGGCGGCAGCCCACAGGCGAGCAGCGCCGGGTAGGAGACCAGCGAGGCCAGCCCGGACACGTAGCCGACCACCCCCGAGCCCGCGCCGGCCAGGGCCAGCAGCAGAAAGCGGAGCGTGGTCTCAGACGTCACCGCCGGAGTCTGCCACCCGCCGCTGAGCCCGTCGCAGCTGCCGGTCGGCACCTCCCACCGTTTGAGCGGGGGGACCTCTGGGTATCGCAGAAGGGCACTCAATGTGGAAACGATGTCAGATTGCCCAGATCTTCAGATCGGGGCCGGTTCACGCTCAATGACGACACGATCTGGCCGATTCGACGTTCGTCTTGTGCCTGTGGAGAAGCTGCACTACGTTCCCCCTGGAAAGGATTCCATTCGACCGGAATCTGTTCATGCGTGGCCGGCGACGACGCCGTCACGATCCTTGGGAAGGGAACAGCGGTGAAGAAGAGCCAGAAGACACTGCTCGCGGTGGCGCTTGCCTCCAGCGTCACGGTGATGGGTGCCTGCGGCGGCGGGGGAGACGCCGGCTCGGACTCCTCGAGCGCACCACCCGCCTTCACCACCAACGCCACCGGCGCGCTGAGCGCGTGGGGCTTCGAGAACGCCGACGAGGTCGGCACCTCCCGGCTCGACTACGCCAAGAACAAGCTGACCGGCGTCACGATCAAGATCGACGCCACCGCATTCGACGCCCAGAAGTTCACCACCCGGGCCGCCAGCGGAAACGTCCCCGACGTCGTCCAGATGGACCGCCGCTACGTGGCCACCTACGCCGCGCAAGGCCTGATCAAGCCGCTGGACAGCTGCTTCAGCGCCTACCAGATCGACCCGAAGACGCAGTACTACCCCTCGGTCGTCGACGACGTCACCTACCAGGGCCACGTCTGGGCGGTGCCGCAGTTCTACCAGCCGCCGGCGATCATGCTGAACAAGCGCGTGATGGACAAGGCCGGGGTCTCCGACGCCGACATCGACACCTCCAAGCCCGACGCTCTGCTCGCCGCGGTCGCCAAGATGTACAAGGCGAACGGCAGCAACCCCAGCACCCTCGGCCTCGACCCGGTCTCCACCGGTGCGGCCGAGCTCTGGATCATGGGCATGGGCGGTCAGCTGATCGACGCCGACGGCGCCCCGACGCTGGACAACCCGGCCAACACCAAGGGCCTCGCCTTCCTCAAGCAGCTGAACGACGCTCAGGGCGGCTACGCCAAGGTCAAGAGCTTCACCGACGCCTTCGACACATTCGGCGACAACAACCAGTTCGTGAAGGACCAGGTCGGTGCGCAGGTCGACGCGCAGTGGTACGTCAACGTCTTGACCCCGTACGTCAAGAAGGTGGAGATCGAGGCGGTGCCGTTCAAGGGAACCGACGGGCAGCCGTTCGCGGTCGCCGGTGGTACCTCGTTCGTCATTCCGGAAAAGGCGAAGAACCCCGACGCGGCCTGCGCCTGGGCGACCTCGCTGACCTCTCAGGACGCCTGGCTGGCGGCGGGCGCCGCTCGGGCCAAGACGATCGCCAAGACCCCGGGCGCCATCAACACCGGACTGTTCACCGGCTCGCCGGCGGCCGACGAAGCCATCCGGACCACCTACGTCAAGCCGAGCAGCAACGCGGGCTTCGACCAGACGATCTCGACCTTCTACGACGTCGTGAAGTCGGGCAAGTCCTACGGTGCCTCGCCGGCCGGACAGCAGATCCAGACCGAGCTGCTGAACGCCGTGACGTCCTCGATGCTGGGGACGAAGACGCCGGACGCTGCGCTCAAGGACGCTCAGACCGCCGCGATGCGGGCGTACAACCAGACACGCTGACCTCGGCGTAGACGCGCCACGAGCGGCCCCGGGTGACCCCGGAGCCGCTCGTGCTCCGTTCCGGCCGGCCCAGCACGAGCCGATGACCGCGCGGGAGTGGCGACCCTGGTCGACCTCCTGGCAGATCATCCCGGGCGCGGCTGCCCGGCACGGTCGCTCACGCTGCCGACCCGAGGAGCGGTCGAGGCCCTCTACCCCTTGCGCCCCTGCGTGGCGACGCCCTCGATGAAGTACCGCTGGCCGAAGGCGAAGAGCACCAGCATGGGCAGGGTGACCAGCAGCGCGGCCACCATCACGTACTGGTAGTCGCCCTGGCCACCGTTTCCCGGCGCGTACTTCGTCATCGAGTAGGCGATGCCGAGCGGCACCGTGAAGTCGTCCACCGTGCCGGCGTTGAGGTAGATCAGGCCGGCCTGCAGGTTGTTCCAGCTGGCCTGGAACTCGAACAGGAAGACGATGATGAACGAGGGGATGGCCAGCGGCATGGCGATCCGGCGGAAGAGACCGAAGTAGCTGGCGCCGTCCACCCGCGCCGCCTCGAACAGCTCTTTCGGCAGGCCGAGGAAGAACTGTCGCTGCAGGAAGATGTAGAAGGCCGAGCCGAAGAGGTTGGCGCCCCACAGCGGCACGTTGGTGCCGAGGAAGCCGAGGTTCTTCCAGATCAGGTACTGCGGGATCAGCGTCACGGCGCCCGGGAGCATCATGGTCGCCAGCACCAGCCCGAACAAGAAGGTACGCCCGGGGAACGTGAAGTAGGCGAAGCCGAAGGCGACCAGCGAGCTGGAGAAGGCGACCAGGGTCGCCGCCAGGAACGCGATCAGGATGCTGTTGCCCATCCAGTGCAGCAGCGGCAGCTGGTTCCAGACCTCGGCGTAGTTGCTCAGCTTGAGGGTCTCGGGGATCAGCTTGTTGTCGAAGACCTGACCCTTGGGCTTGAGGCTGGCCGCCAGCAGCCAGACGAACGGGTAGAGGAACAGCAGCGAGAACAGCACCACCAGCACCCAGAGGATGACCCGGCCCACGACGTTCTGTGGCCGGTACCAGCGGTTCGGGCGTCGGCTGGTGCGGGTGGCACCCTCGGCGACAGCGAGGCCCGCCGCCTGAGCCGCGGGCGGCAGGGCGCCCGAGGTGGACTGAGACACCGCCACTATCGGTCTCCCTCGTAGTAGACGAACCGGTTCCCGAAACGCACCTGGACCGCGGTGATGAGCATGATGATCACGAAGAGCAGCCAGGCCATCGCGGCGGCGAAGCCGAAGTCGAACTGCCGAAAGGCCTCCTGGAACAGGTAGACCCCGTAGAACAGCGACGACTCCGGCGAGGCGTTGCTCTGGTCGCGCCAGAACAGCAGGAAGGCCTGGTCGAAGACCTGCAGCGCGGCGATGGTGAGCACGATGACGTTGAAGAAGATGGCGCTGGAGATCATCGGCACCGTGATGGTGAAGAACTGCCGGACCGGCCCGGCGCCGTCGAGGGAGGCCACCTCGTACAGCTCACGCGGCACGTTCTTCAGCGCGGCCAGGAAGATCACCATGGTCCCGCTGACGCCCCACAGCGTCATCAGCACGATCGAGGGCTTCACCCACGCCGGGTCGATCAGCCACTGCGGGCCTTCGATCCCGAGCAGCCTGAGGCCGGAGTTGATCGCGCCCGTGTTGCCGTTCAGCAGCAGGAAGAACACGGCGGCCGTCGCTACCGAGGGCGTCATCTTCGGCAGGTAGTAGAGCGTCCGGAAGATCCCGGCCGAACGACCCAGCTTGTTCAGCAGGGCTGCGAGCAGCAAGGCGAAGATGATCTCCAGCGGAACGGCCATGACCGCGAAGAACAAGGTGTTCTTGAGCGACAGGGCGACCTTCGGGTCCTCGAACATGGCGCGGTAGTTGTCCAGCCCCGCCGGCCGCACCGTGTTCTTCGCGAGGTTGTAGTAGCTGAACGAGATGTAGAGGCTGTAGGCCATCGCCCCGAGCGTGAAGACCGCGAAGCCGACGAGCCAGGGCGAGATGAAGAGATAGCCGGCGAGAGCCTCGCGGCGGTTGTACTTCCGGGACCGGAGGGTCTGCCCGGGCTCGTCGCCGGTCCCTCTGGTGCGCGCGGGGCGCGTCAGTGTCGCCATCGGATCCCGGTGCCGGCTTCAACGCCAAACTTGGTCGTCCGCATGCCTACCTCCGGCCAGACCTGTGTGGCATCGTTGCCACGGCGGCGACTATAAGTCGGCTCCGGGAGGAGCGCAAGAACGTGCGCAATCTGGACATCACGCCGGTGGCGTACCCATCCGGGCCGGCTCTCAAGCGCGACCCGGTCCTTCGTCGTGCCACGCTCCGGGACGTCGCCCGCGCGGCTGGGGTGTCCCAGTCGACGACCTCCCGCGCCCTGAGCGGTCAGGGGTACGTCGCCCCCGAGGTGCGGGAACGGGTACGGGCCAGCGCCGAGCAGCTCGGGTACGTGCCGCACGCCATGGCCCGGAGCCTGCGGTCCCAGGTCAGCCGGTCCATCGGGGTGCTGGTCTCGGACCTGCGCAACAGCTTCTACGCCGACCTCGCCGCCGGCGTGGCCGGTCGGGCCCGCGAGCACGGCTACACGATGATGCTGGTCGACGTCCAGGGCTCGGCCGAGGACGAGCTGGGCGCGGTCCAGGCGTTCGTCGCGACCCGGACCGCCGGGGTCATCCTCACCCCCGTGACCGCCGCCGCGTCCTCCTACCTGATCGAGCAGCAGGTGCCGCTGGTCGAGGTCGACCGTCAGTTCTCCCCCGGACGCTGCGACGCGGTCGTGGTCGACAACCGGCACATCGCCGGTCGGGTCACTGAGCACCTGCTGGCGCTGGGACACCGTCGGATCGCGATGCTGATCGACGAGACCGCGTGGACGACGGGGGCCGACCGGTCCGCGGGGTACCTCGAGGCTCTGGGCGCAGCCGGTCTGCCGGCCGCGCCGGAGCTTCTGGTCGCCGTCGGCTGGAGCGCCGACGGGGCCCGCCGGGCCGCGGTCCGGCTGTTGACCCAGCGCCAGCGGCCGACGGCGGTGTTCGCCGCCAACAACGTGCTCGCTGAGGGTCTGTGGCGGGCGGTCAGCGACCTCGGGCTGCAGGTGCCGGCCGACGTGAGCATCGTGTCCTTCGACGACGCACCGTGGATGAGCATGGTCAGCCCGGGCGTCACGGCCGTGGCCCAGGACGTCGTCGCCCTGGGCGCCTCAGCCGTCGACCGTCTGCTGGCCCGGATCGCCGACCCCGACGAGCCGCCGCGGACGGTCGTGCTGGAGGCCCAGATCCTGCCGCGCGGCTCCACCTCGGCGCCGCGCTGAGGCGCTCGTCCGACCGGCCCGCGAGTCGAGCCACCCGTTTCGGACCTGTCAGGGTCGAGCAGAAGTTACGCTCGACCTATGTGGCAACGTTCCCAGAAGTCCCCGTGACAGCGGCGCCGCCGAGCGCCGGCCCCCGGCCGGTGACGGTCGAGGAGCGGGAGGGGCTCACTGAGGTCCACGGAGTCGACTACTCCCTCGTCCTGGACCCGGCTGCCTTTCCGCACGCGCCCTACGCGGTGCTGCGCGACCGGGCCGGTCGGACCTGGAGCTCGCTGAACCTGCTGAGCTCGCTGCACACCCTCGAGTCCCCGGACGAGGTGTACGCCGTCGACGGCTGCGAGGTCGAGCTGGGACCAGACGATGCGACCGTCGTGGTGCGGACCCGCAGCACGGCCTGGACCAGCCACGAGCTGCGCCTGGTCTGCCGGCCGGACGCTCTCGAGCTCAGCGTGCGGGTCACCGGCCGGGGCCGGATCGGCTCCGTCCAGCTGCTGGGCGGGGTCGGCACCCTGGTCGACGGGGCGGCCGGCACGTTCGCGTCCTCGATCGCGTTCGCCTCGGTCCTGGTCCCGGCCCCGGGGGAGCCGGTCCAGCTGGTCCGGCCGGCGCACAGCGCGGGTCAGGTCGGGCTCGTCGGCGACGCCTCGCCGGGCCGGCTGCACAGCGTCTTCTCCCCGCCGCCGCTGGTGTTCGGGCTGGGCCGGTCCGTGCCCACCGGGCCGGTCGCGATTCCCGACGGTGACTGGCTGGGACTCTCGCTCCGGGCTCCGGTGGCCGAGCTGACCTTCACCACCCTCGGCTACGTGCCGCTCGACGGCGGCTTCAGTCTCCGGCTGGAGTACGAGGGCCACACCGAGGTCACCGACGCCTGGCGGACTCCCGTGCTCGTGCTGCGGCCCGCGAGCACGGGCTGGGCCGTGCTGGAGGACCATCGCCGTGACCTCGTCGAGCACGGCGGTGCGCCGGCGACCGTCCCGCGGGCGCGTCCGGCCTGGTGGAGCGAGCCGATCTTCTGCGGCTGGGGCGCCCAGTGCGCGCGGGTGGCCGCGGCCGCCCGCGAGGAGCACCCGACGCTGCTGCCGCCGGTCGCGGCCCGGGCCCTGGGCGTCGGCGCGGACGCCCGGACGGTCCACCACGAGCGCCGGCTGACCGGACCGGCCTCCTCGCTGGCCCGGCAGGACGTCTACGACTCCTTCCTGGCCCGGCTGGCGGCGCACGACCTGGACCCCGGCACGGTCGTGATCGACGACCGCTGGCAGGCCGCGTACGGGACGGCCGAGCCGGACCCCGAGCACTGGCCCGACCTGCGGGACTGGATCGCCCGCCAGCACCGGCAGGGGCGGCGGGTGCTGCTGTGGTGGAAGGCCTGGGACCCGACCGGACTGCCCGCCGCCGAGTGCATCCGCGACGCCGCCGGTCGACCGGTCGCCGCGGACCCGGCGAACCCGCGCTACCGCGAGCACCTCGCCGAGATCGTGACCCGGCTGGTGTCGTCCGACGGGCTGGACGCGGACGGCTTCAAGGTCGACTTCACCCAGCGGGCGCCGAGCGGGACCTCGCTGCGGGGGCATCCCGGCGTCTGGGGGATCGCCGCCCTGCACCTGCTGTTGGCCACGCTGCACGGCGCGGCGACCCGGGCCAAGCCCGACGCCCTCGTGGTCGCGCACACCATCCACCCGGCCTTCGCCGACGTCTGCGACATGGTCCGGCTGAACGACGTGGCCGGGCTCGCGGTCGGCGGCGGGCCGGTCCCGGTGGTCGACCAGCTGCGGATGCGCCACGGCATCGCCCACCGGGTGCTGCCCGACCACCTCGTCGACACCGACCAGTGGCCGATGCCCGACCGCGCGGAGTGGCGGCGCTACGTCGACGCCCAGGTCGAGCTCGGCGTGCCGGCCCTCTACTACCTGGAGACGATCGACCGGACGGGCGAGGCGGTCACCGACGAGGACCTGGCGGCGGTCGCGGCCAGCTGGCGGCGCTACCGGCAGCGGCGGGTCCGGTGACCGTCGACGACCACCCGGCGACCCTCACGTCACCGGACCGGGGCTGGCGGGAGGTGGCACCCGGGGTCTACCGCGTGGACGACACCTGCCAGGTCTACCTGGTGGTGGCCGAGGGCGCCGAAAGGACGGCGGTCGCGATCGACTTCGGGGCCGGGCGCGCCCTCGACCTGCTGCCCGAGCTCGGGATCAGCCGGATCACCGACGTGCTGATGACCCACCACCACCGCGACCAGGGCCAGGGCCTGCCGCGGGCGGTGGCCCACGGCGCCCGGCTGCACGTGCCGCCGGTCGAGGTGGACCTGTTCGCCCGGGTGGACCAGATGTGGCGTAGCCGTGCCGTCGACAACAGCTACGCACTGCGCGACGACCGGTTCTCCTTGCTGCGGCCGGTGCCCGTCACCGCCACGGTGGCCGAGTACCGCAGCACCGGCTACGGCGGGGTCCGTCTCCGGGCCCTGCCGACGCCGGGCCACACCGTCGGCTCGCTCAGCTACCTGCTGGAGCGGGGCGGACAGCGGCTGGCCTTCACCGGCGACCTCGTCTACGCCCCGGGCAAGGTCTGGTCGCTCGCGGCGACCCAGTGGTCCTACACCGAGAACGAGGGCCCGGCGATGACCGTGCTCAGCTGCTACCTGCTCGCCGACGAGCGGCCCGACCTGCTGCTGCCCTCGCACGGCGAGCCGATGCCCGGGGCGACGGCCGCTCTGGAGCTGCTGGCCGCCCGGATGCAGACCTACGTCGACTCCCGGCGTCCGCGGCCCTGGGACCTGCGCGGCTGGTTGCGGCACCCGTACGTTCCCATCACCGAGCACCTGCTCCTGAACCGGACCAGCACGGCCGCCGGCTACGTGCTGCTCTCGCGGACCGGGGAGGCGCTGCTGGTCGACTACGGCTACGACGTGAGCACCGGGTTGCCGTACGGCACCGAGCGGGCCGCCCGCCGACCCTGGCTCGCCTCGTTGGCGGCGCTCAAGGCGACCTTCGGGGTGCGGGCCGTCACGGTCGCCCTGCCCACCCACTACCACGACGACCACGTCGCCGGGATGCCGCTGCTGCGCGAGGTGGAGGGGACCGAGATCTGGGTGCCGGCCACCATCGCGCCGGTGCTGGCCGACCCGCGGGGGGAGGACCTGCCCTGCCAGTGGTTCGACCCGATCCTCCCCGACCGGGTGCTGCCCGTGGGCGAGTCCTTCCAGTGGCACGAGTACACGATCGGTGTCCACGACCAGCCCGGCCACACCCGCTACGCCGTGGCCTACGAGGTGGAGGTGGACGGCGTCCGCGTCCTGTTCACCGGCGACCAGCAGGACGGCCTGAGCGCGCCGGGCGGCCGTCGTGAGGTGCTGAACTACCAGTACCGCAACCGGTTCTCGGCCGAGGACTACCGGGCGAGTGCGGCGCTCTACCACCGGGTGGCGCCCGGCCTGATGCTCAGCGGCCACTGGGCTCCGCGGCAGGTCGACCCCGCCTACCTGGACGAGCTGACCGCGCTGGGGGAGGAGCTGGTCGCGCTGCACGCCGCACTGTTGCCCGACGACCTCGACGCCGGGCCGGACGGCACGCTGGCCCGGGTCCGGCCCTACCGCGTCGCCGTCCCGCCGGGTGGCACGGTGGCCCTGTCCGTCGAGGTCCGCAACCCGCTGTCCGCGCCCGCCGTCGTGCGCTGCGTCCCCGTGCTGCCCGAGGGCTGGGCGGCATCGCCGGTCCCCGATCTCCTGCTCGGGGCGGCAGCAACCGGGGTCGTGCGCGTGGTCGTGACCGTGGCCACCGAGCCCGTCAGCCGCGAGCGGGTCGCCGTCGACCTGACGGTCGGCGAGCTGAGGCTCGGCCAGTACGCCGAGGCCCTGGTCGACGTCGTCGAGGGGTCGCATTGACCGCCCCGGCCGCCCTGCCTACGCTCTGGGATCGATGCCACACGCTAGCTCCCCCGCAAGGGACCGCAGCGCCGCGAGACCGGAGGAGAGCGACGACCACGCATCCCGTGCTCGGCCTGGACATCGGCGGCACGAAGCTCGCGGCCGCCGTGGTCACCGCCGACGGGACGACCGCGGGCGCCCAGGTCGTCCCCACGCGGCGCGAGGACGGGCCGCAGCGGATCCTCGAACGGCTGTTCGCCCTCGGTCACCGCGCCGTCGAGACCGCCGGGCTGGGCCCGGTCGGCGCTGTCGGGATCTCTTGCGGCGGCCCACTCGACGCCCGCGCCGGGGTCCTCAACGCGCCGCTGCACCTGCCCGGCTGGCACGACGTGCCCGTGGTCGCTTTGGCCGAGTTCGCGTACGGGGTGCCGGCGGCGCTCGAGAACGACGCGACGGCGGCCGCGCTGGGGGAGTACCGCTACGGCCACGGCCGGACGCTGCCCGCCGGTGCCGGCACCCTGCTCTACCTGACGCTGTCCACCGGGGTGGGTGGCGGTGCCGTCGTGGACGGTCGGCTGCACCGCGGTGCGGCGGGCAACGGAGGGGAGTTCGGTCACGTCGTGGTGGTGCCGGATGGCCGGCTCTGCCTGTGCGGCCGGCGCGGTTGTCTGGAGCGGTACGCGTCCGGGCCCTCGATCGCCGAACGGGCCCGGGAAGCCCTCGCCGCCACTGGAGCCGGTTCGGCCGCGGCCGGCTCTGCGCTGACCGGGCTCCCGGTGGTCCGGGCGGAGGACGTGAGCGCCGCCGTCGCCCAGGGAGACGCGCTGGCCCGCCGGATCTGGGACGAGACGACCGACCTGCTCGCCGCGGCCGTGACCGACCTGGTCAACGTGCTCGAACCCGACCTGGTCGTGCTCGGGGGTGGGGTCACGCGGTCCGGCGCCCTGCTGCTCGACCCGGTCCGGGCCGGGGTCCTGGCGGCCGCGATGCGGCCGGCCGCGGCGGCCGTCCGGGTGGAGCTCGCCGCCCTCGGCGACGCCGTCGGGGTCGTCGGGGCGGCGGCGGTGGCCCTGGACCTCGCCCTACCCGGAGCAGGAGCCGAGACGGAAGGTGCCCGTGGCTGACTGGATGACCGAGGAGCTCGGCGACCACCTGCGCGCGGCCGAGGGGGTGGCCGAGCTGTTGCCGGCGGTGCGGGCGGTGGGTGAGCTGTTCTGTGCGACGTTCGAGCGCGGCGGGATGCTGCTGACCCTGGGCAACGGCGGCAGCGCCGCCGACGCGCAGCACCTCACCGCGGAGATGATCGGACGCTACCGACGGGAGCGGCGGGCGCTGCCGGCGGTGACGCTGAGCACCGACCCGAGCGTCCTGACCTGCCTCGCCAACGACTACGTCTACGCCGACGTGTTCGTCCGCCAGCTGGAGGCCCTGGCCCGGCCCGGCGACGTGGTGGCCGCCTTCACCACCAGCGGCCGCTCGGCGAACGTCGTCGAGGCCCTGCGCACCGCCCGTTCCCGCGGCGCCGTTACCGTGCTGTTCGGCGGCGGCGACGGGGGGCCGGCCGCCGCACACGCCGACCACGCGCTGCTGGTGCCCTCGGCCACCACGGCCCGGATCCAGGAGCTGCACACCTTCCTGCTGCACGCGGTCTCCGAGGTGGTCGACCGCTGGGCCGTCGGGGAGGCGTCGTGAGCCGGGCTCCGCTGGGCAACGCCCCGTCCGAGGAGGGTCCGAACCGGCCGCTGGCCACCCCCGACCGGACGCTGTACATGATCGGCAACGCCCATCTCGACCCGGTCTGGCTGTGGCCGTGGCAGGAGGGGTACGCCGAGGCGCGCGCGACGTTCGCCTCGGCGATCGCCCGGATGGAGGAGTACCCGGACTTCGTCTTCACCTGCGACCAGATGGTGCTGCTGAGCTGGGTCGAGGAGTCCGACCCGGAGCTGTTCGAGCGGATCCGCGAGCGGGTGGCTCAGGGCCGCTGGGTGAACACCGGCGGCTGGTGGGTCGAGCCCGACTGCAACCTGCCGATGGGGGAGAGCTTCGTCCGGCAGGGTCTCTACGGCCAGCGCTACCTGCAGTCCCGCTTCGGCCGGCCGGCGACGGTCGGGATGAACGTGGACCCGTTCGGTCACTCCGCTTCGCTGCCGCAGATCCTCCGCGGCCAGGGACTGAGCTCGTATGTGTTCCTGCGGCCCGGACCGCACGAGGCCGAGCTGCCCGCCACGGTCTTCTGGTGGGAGGCCCCGGACGGCTCCCGGGTACTGGCCTACCGGATCCCGTACGAGTACGGCAGCCCGCCCGGCCCGGTCGACGCCCAGACCGAGAAGTCGCTGGCCGCCCTCGACCGCGGGATGGACGAGGCGATGGTCTTCTACGGCGTGGGCAACCACGGCGGTGGCCCGACCCGGGCCAACCTCGACTCGATCCACCGCTTCGACGCCATGGGGTCCTTCGGCCGGCTACGGCTGGCCGGGCCGCAGGAGTTCGTGGACGCGGTGCTCGCCCGCGGACCGGAGTCGCTGGCGGCCCTGCCGGTGCACCGGGCCGACCTGCAGCACCACGCGGCCGGCTGCTACTCCGCCCACTCCGGGATCAAGGCCTGGCAGCGGCGGGCCCAGCACGCGGTGCTCGTCGCCGAGCGCTGGGCGGCCGTCGTCGCGCTCCAGGCGGGGGTGCCGTACCCGCGGGAGGAGCTGGGCCGAGCCTGGCGCCAGGTCCTGTTCAACCAGTTCCACGACGTGCTGCCCGGCTCGGCGATCGAGACCGCCTACGACGACGCACGCGACCAGCTGGGCGAGGCCACGGCGATCGCCAAGCGGCTGCTGGTCCGGGCCCACAACGTGCTCGCCCGGCAGGTCGACGTGCCCTTCGTCGCGGGCAGCCAGCCCGTGCTCGTGTTCAACCCGCACCCCTGGGCGGTGAGCACCGACGTCGACCTGAACTACGGCGTCCAGCCGCTGGGGGTCCGGGTCGTCGACGACGCCGGCCAGGCGGTGCTCGCGCAACCCACCGCGCAGACCTCGACCACCAACGACCGCGGCCGCGGTGCCGTGGTCTTCCGGGCTGATGTGCCCGCGCTCGGCTACCGGCTCTACCGGCTGGTCCCGGCGCTGCCGGTGGTCCCCGTCCCGGCCTGGAGCGCCGGTCCGCCGGAGCCGCTGACGGTCACCGAGACCGTGCTGGAGAACAGCCTGGTCACGGTGGCCGTCGACCCGGAGACCGGCTGGATCTCCTCCTACCGCGACCGCCGCTCCGGCGTCGACCTGGTGGCCGGCACCGACCCGGCGACCCACACCCAGATCTGCGCCGACGCGACCGACACCTGGGGTCACCGCGTCGTCTCCTACGCCTGGCCGGGTGAGCCGATGGCGCTGCGCCGCGTCGTCGTGCGCGAGGCCGGGCCGCTCCGGGGGCGGGTCCGGATCGAGCGCACCTGGGGCTCGTCGACGCTGGTCGAGGAGCTGCTGCTGGAGCACGACAGCCAGGTGCTGCGGGTCGAGGTCACGTTGGACTGGCACGAGCCGGGTCACCTGCTCAAGCTGCGGTTCCCGACCGCGCTGACCGGGCCCCGGGCCACCTTCGAGATCCCGTTCGGGCACCTCGAACGCCCGGTCGACGGGGCCGAGCAGCCCGCCCAGTCCTGGGTGGACCTGACGGGGGTGGTCGATGGCCGGCCGGTCGGTCTCAGCGTGGTCGCCGTCGGCAAGCACGGCTGGGACGTCTCTCCCGGCGACGGTCCGGCCCCGGGCCCGAGCATCGGGATGACGGCCGTCCGGAGCCCCGTCTACGCCTGGCACGACCCGCAGCCGCTCGCCGACGACGGCTGCTACCGCTACCAGGACCAGGGCGAGCAACGCTTCCGCTACGAGCTCGTGCCGCACGCCGGCGACTGGCGGTCCGCCGACCCGACCCGTCGAGCCGCGGTGCTGGGCGGTGGGGTGCGGGCGATGGTCGAGTCGTCCCATCCCGGACCGCTGCCGCCGCTGCACTCGTTCGCCGACGACGGGGGCGGTGCCGTGATGGTGACGGCGTTCAAGGGCTCGGAGGACCCGCCGACCGGCGCGGGCGCGTCCCCCGGGACTGAGGACCTCATCGTCCGCGCCGTCGAGACCACCGGCCGTCCGGCCAGTGCCCGGATCCACCTCCCTGTGGCGGACCGGGTGCTCGAGGAGGAGTTCGCCCCCCACCAGATCCGCACCTTCCGCGTCCCCGCCGACCCGTCCCTGCCCGTCACCGAGGTGGACCTCGTCGAGTGGGCCCTGCCCCTCCCCTGATCGGGAGACGGGCTGGCTCAGGGCAGGCGCGCGCCGTGCGTCCGGCCCAGTCGCAACCAGGTGCTGATCACGGTGTCGGGGTTGAGCGACATCGACTCGATGCCCTGGCGGACCAGCCAGTCCGCCAGGTCGGGGTGGTCGCTGGGGCCCTGGCCGCAGATGCCGACGTACTTGCCGCGGGCGCGGCAGGCCTTGATCGCCGCGTCGAGCATGAACTTCACCGCCGGGTCGCGCTCGTCGAAGGTGGCGGCCACCAGCGAGGAGTCGCGGTCCAGGCCGAGCGTCAGCTGGGTCATGTCGTTCGAGCCGATGGAGTAGCCGTCCACGTGGTCGAGGAAGGCGTCGGCGACCACCGCGTTGGAGGGCAGCTCGCACATCATGATCACCTGCAGGTCGTTCCCGCCCCGCTTGAGCCCGTGGCTGCCCAGCAGCTCGATCACGCCCTCGATCTCTGCGACGGTGCGGACGAAAGGGATCATGATCTTGACGTTGGTGAGCCCCATCTCGTCGCGCACGTAGCGCAGGGCCTCGCACTCCATGGCGAAGCACTCGGCGAAGTCGGCCGACAGGTAGCGCGCGGCGCCCCGGTAGCCGATCATCGGGTTCTCCTCGTGCGGCTCGTACAGCTCGCCGCCCAGCAGGTGCGCGTACTCGTTGGACTTGAAGTCCGAGAGCCGGACGATCACCGGCTTGGGTGCGAACGCTGCCGCGAGCATCGAGACCCCCTCCGCCACCCGGGAGACGAAGTAGTCCCGCGGGCTGGCGTACGCGGCCGTCCGCTCGGCGACCGCTGACCTGAGTGGCTCCTCGAGGACGTCGAAGTCCAGCAGGGCCTTGGGGTGGATGCCGATCTGACGGTTGATCACGAACTCGAGCCGCGCGAGCCCGACCCCGTCGTTCGGCAGGGCGGCGAAGGAGAAGGCCTGGTCCGGGGTACCGACGTTCATCATGATCTTGACCGCCAGGTCGGGCATGGTGGTGGCCGCCGAGCTCTCGACGGTGAAGTCGAGCAGACCGTCGTAGACGAAGCCGGTGTCGCCCTCGGCGCAGGAGACCGTGACCTCGCGGCCGTCGGCGAGGTCCCGGGTGGCGCTACCGGTCCCGACCACGGCCGGGATGCCCAGCTCGCGGGCGATGATCGCCGCGTGGCAGGTCCGGCCGCCGCGGTTGGTCACGATCGCGCTGGCCCGCTTCATGATCGGCTCCCAGTCGGGGTCGGTCATGTCGGCCACCAGCACGTCGCCGGGGACAAAGGTGTGCATGTCCTCCAGCGCGGAGAGCACGTGCACCTTGCCGGCGCCGATCTTCTGGCCGATCGCCCGGCCCTCGATCAGCCTCGACCCCGTGCTCTCGAGCCGGAAGCGCTCCTGCAGCCCGGCCGGCTGCCTCGACTTGACGGTCTCGGGACGGGCCTGAAGCACGTAGAGCTGGCCGTCGAGGCCGTCGAGCCCCCACTCGATGTCCATCGGCCGGCCGTAGTGGGCCTCGATGGCCAGGGCGTGCCGGGCCAGCTCGGTCACCTGGGCATCGGTCAGGCTCAGCCGGCGCCGGTCCTCGACCGCGACGTCGACGAAGGCCGTGGTCCGGCCCACCGTCGGGTCCTCGGTATAGACCATCTTGGTCGCCTTCTCCCCCAGACCGCGCTTGAGGATCGCGGGTCGTCGGGCGCGCAGGCCCGGCTTGTGGACGTAGAACTCGTCAGGGTTGACCGCGCCCTGGACGACGGCCTCACCCAGCCCGTAGGAGGAGGTGATGAACACGGCGTCGGTGAAGCCCGACTCGGTGTCCATGGTGAACATCACCCCGGAGCTGCCCAGGTCCGAGCGCACCATCCGCTGGATACCCGCCGACAGCGCCACGGCGTCATGGTCGAAGTGGTGGTGGACCCGGTAGGCGATGGCGCGGTCGTTGTAGAGGGAGGCGAAGACCTCCTTCACCGCGGTCAGCACCGCCTCGATGCCGCGGATGTTCAGGAAGGTCTCCTGCTGGCCGGCGAACGAGGCGTCCGGCAGGTCCTCGGCCGTCGCGCTGGAGCGGACGGCGAACGAGGCCTCCGGCGTGCCGGCGACCAGCTCGTCGTAGGCGGCCCGCAGGTCGGCCTCCAGGTCGGGCGGGAACGGCCGCGCCAGCACCTCGGCCCGGATCTCCCGGCCCACCTCGGCCAGCCGGACCACGTCGTCGGTGTCCAGACCGGCCAGCCGGGCCGAGATGAGCTCGGCCAGCCCGCTCTGGGCGACGAAGGCGCGGAAGGCCTCAGCCGTGGTGGCGAAGCCGTCGGGGACGCGCACCCCCGCATCGGCCAGGTTGCCCACCATCTCTCCCAGCGAGGAGTTCTTGCCGCCGACCTGCTCGAGGTCGGCGAGGCCGATCTCGGCGAAGCGCCGGATGTTGATCTTGGTCGTGGTGAGCTCGGCGGTGTTGATCATGGCGCTGTCCTCTTCTTGGCGAAGTTCTGCAGGATGACGGTGGACATCTCCTCCACGGATTTCGTGGCGGAGTTGATCACCGGGATGCGGTGGGTGGCGAAGATCGACTCGGCCCGACGCAGCTCCCAGCTGCACTGCTCGAGGGAGGCGTAGCGGGAGCCGGGGCGGCGCTCCTGACGGACCTGGGCCAGCCGCGCCGGGTTGCTGAGCATGCCGAAGCACCGGTCGCCGAGCCCCCGGAGCGAGTCCGGCAGGTCGTCGGTGTCGAGGTCCTGGTCGATCAGCGGGTAGTTGGCCACGAACACCCCGTGCTGCAGGGCCAGGTACATCGTGGTCGGGGTCTTGCCGCACCGGGACGGGGCCACCAGGATCACGTCGGCCTTGTCCAGGGCGCGGAGACTCTGGCCGTCGTCGTGCTCGATGGCGTACTCGACCGCCGCCATCCGGGTGTTGTAGCGCTTGATGTCACCGACCCCGTGCAGCCGGGCGGCGACCCGCTGGCCGGGGGTCTGCAGGATCTCCTCGACCCGGTTCATGTGCAGGTCGAAGAAGTCGATCAGCGGGCAGGTCGTCCGGTGCAGCTCGAGGCGGACCTCCTCGACCGCGGTGGTCGTGAAGGCGAGCGGCGTGACCGGTCCGGCCATGGCCTCGTCCAGCTGGGCCACCACGCGACGCGCCTCGGCCACGGTGGTGATGAAGGGGATCAGGTGCCGTTCGAACCGCAGCTCCGGGAACTGGATGAGCAGCGCGTTGCCCATCGTCTCGGCGCTGATCCCGGTGCTGTCGGAGAGGAAGAAGACCGGCACGGCGGGCGGTTCGTCGATCTGCGTCATGCGGTCACCTCCTCCGGAGCGTTCGCGATCTGTGTTAAGACCACTGCCATGAGTGGCATGACGCTAGCCCACGTCGCTGACTGGTCTTACGTGTCGGCCGTATGAGGTGGGGCACAACGCGCTTCCGCGTACCGGTCGGCACGCGGACGGATCGGACCGGAGGTGAGAGCCGTCACAAGGCCGCTGTCCAGATCGTGAGCGGCGGCGTTGCGGCCGCGTTACCGACCAGACCAGTACCCGCCGCCGTCCGTACCCTGCGGTCGCGGCGCGGGGAGCGGGCCGGACGGAGTCGTTCGGGCCATACTTCGACCCACCGACCGTCTCGAGGAGGAGATCTCATGTCCCAGCACGCCACCGACGGTGCCGCCGCCCCGGCCCCGCGCAAGGACCGGACGCACTTCCTCTACATCGCCGTCATCGCGGCCGTGGGCCTCGGGATCGTCCTCGGACTGGTCGCGCCTCACGTCGCCCAACAGCTCAAGCCGCTCGGGACCGGCTTCGTGGCCCTGATCCGGATGATGATCTCCCCGGTGATCTTCTGCACGATCGTGCTGGGCATCGGGTCGCTGCGCAGCGCCGCCCAGGTGGGCAAGGTGGGCAGCCTGGCGCTCGGCTACTTCATCGTGATGTCGCTGTTCGCGCTGGCGATCGGGCTGGTGGTGGGCAACCTGCTGCACCCGGGGTCGGGACTGCACCTGACCGCCGACCTGGCCAAGCAGGGTCAGTCGCAGGCCGGCGCCGGTGGCTCCACGTCGGACTTCCTGCTCGAGGTCATCCCGACGACCCTGGTCTCCTCGCTCACCAGCGGGCAGGTGCTGCAGACCCTGCTGGTCGCCCTGCTCGTCGGGTTCGCCCTCCAAGCCATGGGCTCGGCCGGCAAGCCGGTGCTGGTGGGCATCGGCCACCTGCAGCGGGTGGTGTTCCGGGTGCTGTCGATGATCATGTGGGTCGCGCCGATCGGGGCCTTCGGCGCCATCGCCGCCGTCGTGGGGGCGACCGGCGTCGAGGCCCTGAAGAGCCTGGCCGTACTGATGATCGGCTTCTACCTCACCTGTGCCGTCTTCGTCTTCGGCGTGCTCGGGCTGCTGCTGAAGCTGGTCACCGGCATCAACATCTTCAAGCTGCTGGCCTACCTCGGCCGGGAGTTCCTGCTGATCGTCTCCACCTCCTCCTCGGAGTCGGCGCTGCCGCGGCTGATCGCCAAGATGGAGCACGTCGGGGTGGCCCGGCCCACCGTCGGTGTGGTGGTGCCGACCGGCTACTCCTTCAACCTCGACGGGACGGCCATCTACCTGACCATGGCCTCGCTCTTCGTGGCCCAGGCCATGGGCGAGCCGCTGTCGATCAGGGAGCAGGTCTCGCTGCTCATCTTCATGATGATCGCCTCGAAGGGTGCGGCCGGGGTCACCGGGGCCGGTCTGGCGACGCTGGCCGGCGGTCTGGCCTCCCACCGGCCGGAGCTCGTGGACGGGGTGGGCATCATCGTGGGCATCGACCGGTTCATGTCCGAGGCCCGGGCCGTCACCAACTTCGCCGGAAACGCCGTCGCCACCGTGTTGGTCGGCTCCTGGACCCAGACGCTGGACCGTGAGCAGCTCGACGCCGTCCTCAGCGGCCAGCGACCCTTCGACGAGTCCACCATGGTGGATGACCACGGGTCGGTCGCCGACCCCGAGCCTGAGCCGGCAGCTCTCCAGCCTTCCCGCTAGGCCCTGCGAGCACCTGCGGCCGGGTCGGGGTGAGGAACGGGAAAGGGCCGCCGGTGGAGAACCACCGGCGACCCGTCCTGTGTCCGAGGGGGGACTTGAACCCCCATTCCCCGTAAAGGGAACTAGCACCTCAAGCTAGCGCGTCTACCTATTCCGCCACCCGGACCTCATCGCGTGCAGCAGTGAACGATAGCAAAGCCAGCCTCGGGCCACGAATCGCCGAGGTCGCTGCTGCGGAAGGTCCGCCTTGGTTCTCGCTGCCGCCCGCCGGCTCCCGATGGGGGTGAGACAGGATGACGGGGTGAGTGAGACGTACGCCCCAGAGGGCGAGGTCGTGGCGATCTGCCGGGACCTGATCCGGATCGACACCTCCAACTACGGGGCCCAGCCGGGCCCGGGGGAGCGGCCGGCGGCCGAGCACGTGGCCGCCCTGCTCGACGAGGTGGGCATCGAGGCCCGGCTGTACGAGTCCGAGCCGGGCCGCACCAGCGTCATCGCCGACTGGGCGCCCGAGGGCGTGGACCCCTCGCTGTCGCCGCTGCTGGTGCACGGCCACCTCGACGTGGTGCCGGCCAACGCCGACGACTGGTCGATGCCGCCGTTCGCCGGCGAAGTCCGCGACGACTGCGTCTGGGGTCGTGGTGCGGTCGACATGAAGGACTTCGACGCCATGGTGCTCAGCGTCGTCCGCGCCCGGGCCCGCGCCGGAGCGGCCCCCCGACGTCCGTTGCGGCTGGTCTTCACCGCCGACGAGGAGGCCGGCAGCGGCCTGGGCGGTCACTGGCTGGTCGACCACCACGCCGACGCGCTGGCCGGCTGCGAGCTGGCGATCGGCGAGGTCGGCGGCTTCTCCCTCACCGTCCGCGACGACCTGCGTCTCTACCTGGTCCAGACCGCCGAGAAGGGCCTGGCCTGGCTGAACCTGATCGCGGACGGCCGCGCCGGCCACGGCTCGTTCCGCAACGACGACAACGCGGTCACCGCCCTCAGCGCCGCCGTCGGCCGGATCGGACGGTACGAGTGGCCGCACCGGATCACCGACGCCCAGCAGGCGTTCCTCGAGGCGGTGTCGGAGGCCTTCGAGGTCGAGCTTGACCCCGACACGGTGGAGGAGACGTTGGCCCGCCTCGGCAGCATCGCCCGGATGGTGGGCGCGACGATGTCGAACACCGCCAACCCGACGATGCTCGAGGCCGGCTACAAGCACAACGTGATCCCGGGCCGGGCCACCGCCGGGATCGACGGCCGGTTCGTCCCGGGTGGTGAGGAGGAGTTCTACGCCACCATCACCGAGCTTCTCGGGGACCGGGTCCGCTACGAGGTGGTGACCCGCCAGCCGTCGGTCGAGACCGAGTTCTCCGGTGCGCTGGTCGAGGCGATGCAGAGCTGCCTGACTGCGGAGGACCCGGGCGCCAAGGCCGTCCCCTTCCTGATGAGCGGCGGCACCGACGCCAAGGCGTGGGACCGGTTGGGCATCCGCTCGTTCGGCTTCGCGCCGCTGCGGCTGCCGCCCGAGCTCGACTTCGTGGGCATGTTCCACGGGGTCGACGAAAGGGTCCCCACCGCCTCGCTGGAGTTCGGCGCCCGGGTCCTGGACCGCTTCCTCGACCAGGCCTGAACGCACCTACTAGGCTGGCCCGCGATGAGCAAGCGCGATGTGGAGTACGAGATCGAGCGGGTCCGTCTGGGCCGTCACCTGTCCCGCGGTGCCGTCCGCCAGCTGCTCACCGACCAGGCCGAGTACGGCGGCTGGGAGCTGACCCGGCTGCGTCGCTACCGCGACGGCACCCGCGACGTCTGGATCCGCCGCAGGATCATCCGCGTCCACGCCACCGTCTGAGGCCGTGACGTTGCGGTCGGGCCCGTTGCCGCCGGGCCCGTGGGTCGTCATGCTCAGCAGAGGACCCGCCGGCGAGAGGTCGGCAACGCCGACCGCGTCGACTTGTGGCCGCGCACCACGCAGGTGCTCGGGTGCGCCCGAGGGTGAGACTCCGCGTCGACCGCGCGCCTCAGCACCCCGACACGCCGTCGCGGCAGGCTGGCGCGCGCACTCGAGGATGTCGGCTGGGCGAAGGCGTCAGCCGAGTGGACGGGCCAGGTTCGGGCCCCCGGAGACGTCGTCCAGCGCCGAGGCGATCTCGTGCGGCAGCTCGGAGTCCTCGACGGCGAGGGCCGGGGCCAGCTGGCCGGCCGTCCGGGCGCCCAGCAGGGGAGCGGTGACGCCGGGAGCGTCGCGGACCCAGAGCAGCGCGACCTGCAGCGGGGAGAGGTCCAGCCCCTCCGCGGCCCGGACGACCGCCTCCACCACCCCACGGCTGCGCGGCTCGAGGTAGGGCTCGACGAACCAGGCGAAGTGGTCGGTAGCGGCCCGGGAGCCGCGCGGCGTGCCGGAGCGGTACTGGCCCGTCAGCACCCCTCGTCCCAGCGGTGACCACGGGAACACGCCCAGCCCGAACGCCGAGGCGGCCGGCAGCACCTCCACCTCGGCCCGGCGGGCCAGCAGCGAGTACTCGACCTGCACGCTGCTGAGCGGGGTCCGGGTGGGGTAGGAGGCCTGCCAGGTCGCGGCCTGCGCGGTCTGCCAGCCGACGAAGTTCGAGATGCCGGCGTAGCGCACCTTGCCCTGGGCGATGGCGTGGTCGACCGCGGCGAGCGACTCCGCCAGCGGCGCGTCGCCCCAGGCGTGCAGCTGCCACAGATCGACGTGGTCGGTGCCCAGGCGGGTCAGCGAGCCCTCGAGGTCCCGCAGCAGGGCGCGGCGCGAGGTGTCGACGATCCGCTCCCCGTTCCGGACGGCGAAGCCGGCCTTGGTCGCGATCACCACGTCGTCGCGGACGCCCAGCTCGGCGACGAGGTGTCCCAGCAGCCGCTCGGCGTCACCCGCTCCGTACGCGGCGGCGGTGTCCACGAACGTCCCGCCGGCCTCGAGGAACATCTCCAGCAGTGACCGTGCCTGCTCGGGTGAGGTGTCCCGCGCCCAGGTCATGGTGCCCAGGCCGAGCCGCGAGACCCGTAGCCCGCTGGCGCCGACCGCTCGCGTCTCCATGGTTCGACCCTAACGGCCCGCCCGGTGCGGAGGTCCGACCCGGATACGGTGGGCCCCATGCGGCTCGGCTTGAACCTCGGCTACCTCGTCGGCGCGGAGGACCCGCACGGCCAGCTCCGGCTGACCCAGCACGCGGAGACGCTCGGCTTCGATGTCGTCTGGGCCGCGGAGGCCTACGGCTCGGACAGCCCCACGGTGCTGGCCTGGCTGGCCGGCCAGACGTCCTCGATCGGCATCGGCTCGGCGGTGATGCAGATCCCGGCCCGCAGCCCCGCCATGACGGCGATGACGGCGGCGAGCCTGGACCTGCTGTCGGGCGGCCGGTTCCGGCTCGGTCTGGGGGTGTCGGGGCCGCAGGTGTCCGAGGGCTGGCACGGCGTCCGCTTCGACCGACCCCTGCCTCGGACGCGGGAGTACCTCGCCGTGCTCGAGCTGGCCCTGTCCCGGCGGACGGTCGCCTACGAGGGTGTGCACTACCGGCTGCCGCTGCCGGACGGCCCGGGCAAACCGCTGAAGCTGACCATCGCACCGGTGCGCGAGCACGTCCCGACCTACCTGGCTGCCGTCGGCCCCAAGAACCTCGAGCTGGCGGGCGAGCTCACCGACGGTTGGCTCGCCGTCTTCTACGCGGCCGACTTCGCCGCCGAGCAGCTGGCGGCGGTCCGTGTCGGCCGGGAGCGCGCCGGGAAGACGCTGGAGGGCTTCGACGTGGTCCCGACCTTTCCGCTGGTCGTCGGCGCCGACCCGGCGGCCTGCGCCGACCCGGTGCGCCCGTACGCGGCCCTGTACCTCGGCGGGATGGGCAGCCGGACGCAGAACTTCTACAACGCGCTCGCGGTGCGGATGGGCTACGGCGAGGCGGCCGCCACGGTGCAGGACGCGTACCTGGACCGGCGCCACCGCGACGCCATGGCCGCCGTGCCGTCGGCGTTCGTGGACGACACGTCCCTGCTCGGGGACCGGATGCGGATCGCCGAGCGGCTGCAGGTCCTGGCCGCCTCCGGCGTGACCACCTGCACGGTGGCGCCCCACGGGGTTACGGTCGAGGAGAAGGTCGCCGCGCTCACCACGCTGGCCGAGGCCTTCGACCGGGCCGGCGTCGCCTGACCGGTCGCTGCGGCCGCTCAGCCCTGCGGCAGCGGCTGGAGCGCGCCGGTCAGCAGCAGCACGACCACCACGGCCGCGAGGGCGATCCGGTAGACCACGAACGGCATGAAGGTGTGGGTGCTGATGTAGCGCAGCAGCCAGGCGATGACCGCGTAGCCGATGACGAAGGCGACGACCGTGGCCAGCAGGATCGGTCCCCAGGCCGGCGGTACCGGGTCGCTGGAGACGTCGGCCAGCTTGAACACCCCGGAGCCGACCACGGCCGGGATGGCCAGCAGGAACGAGTAGCGGGCGGCGGCCTCCCGGGTGTAGCCCAGCGCCAGGCCGGCGCTGATCGTGGCGCCGGAGCGGGACACCCCGGGCACCAGGGCCAGCGACTGGGCGAGGCCGTAGACGATGCCGTGGCCCCAGGTGAGCGACTCCAGCGGTCGGACGTTGCGGGCCAGCCGGTCGGCCACCCCGATCACGATGCCGAAGCCGGCCAGCATGGCCACGGTGATCCAGAGGTTCCGCAGGGCGGAGTCGATCGCGTCCTGGAACACCAGCCCCAGTAGGACGATCGGGATCGAGCCGATAATCACCAGCCAGCCCATCCGGGCCTGCGGGTCCTCCCGTGGCACCCGGCCGACCAGCGAGCCGAACCAGCTGCCGATGATGGCCACGATGTCGCGTCGGAAGTAGACGATGACCGCGGCCTCGGTGCCCAGCTGGTTGATCGCGGTGAAGGCCGCGCCCGGGTCCCGACCGCCGAAGAACTGGCCGACGATCGACTGGTGCGCGCTGGAGGACACGGGGAGGAACTCCGTCAGCCCCTGCACGATGCCCAGCACCAGTGCCTCGAACCAACCCATGCCTGCTCCTCGCGACCCTGCTCATCGTGACCGACGTGCCCGGCGCGAGCACCGGAGCACTCTACGGCCCCCGTCGCTGAACGCCTCCTGAACGCGTCGACCGGCGCCACCGCGCCCGGAGCCTGTCGAGCGCCTCGAAGAGGTTGCGCTCGTCGGTGGGAGGAAGTCGTGGGTGTAGAGAAGGAGCGTGACGATCCACCCCGAGCACCCGTTCACCGCCGCGGCCGGCGACCGCGATCCGGTGCGCCGCTGGCGGGGACGGATGCCGGCGCCGGTGAGCATCTGGACGACCCACGCCGAGCCCCGCCCGGTGGGCTGGACGGTGTCCTCGTTCCTGCTGGCCGACGGGGAGCCCGCCGAGGTGGTCGGTCTGGTCGACGAGGACGCTGACCTCGCCGACGCCCTGGCCGCCAGCGGCCACTTTGCCGTCAGCCTGCTGGGCTGGTCCCACCGGGCCCTGGCCGACGTCTTCGCCGCGCTCGCGCCGGCACCCGGAGGCATGTTCACCGTCGGCTCCTGGGCCGACACCGCCTGGGGCCCGGTACTGGCTGATGGAGCCGGCTGGCTCGGCGTCCGGGTGCCCGAGCAGCAGCCCGAGCACGCCGGCTGGGCGCTGCTGGTCCGCGGGGTGGTCGAGCACGTCGAGGTGGGCGAGCTGCCGGGGACGGGCGTCCTCAGCTCGTTCCGCGGCCGTTACGGCACCAGCGGGGGCACTAACCTCGGCTCATGACCACCGTGCTGCTGATCCGTCACGGCCGGACCTCGGCCAACACGGCGGGGATCCTCGCCGGCCGCTCGTCCGGCGTCGAGCTGGACGCCGTCGGCGAGCGTCAGGTGAGCGATGTCGGCACACGGTTGGCCGGCGTGCCGTTGCGGGCGGTGGTCAGCTCGCCGCTACGCCGCTGCCGCCAGACCTCCCAGGCGGTCGTGCAGGGCCGGTCCGACAGCTGCCCGGTGACCATCGAGCAGGGCCTGGTCGAGTGCGGCTACGGCGAGTGGACGGGCAAGGCGCTCCGCGACCTGGTCAAGGACAAGCTCTGGTCCACCGTGCAGACCCAGCCCTCCGCGGTGCGCTTCCCGGGCGGGGAGTCGATGACGGAGATGTCCTCGCGCGCGGTCAACGCGATCCGCAGCTGGGACGTCCGGATGGGGACCGAGCACGGGCCGCACGCAGTCTGGGCCGCGGTCTCGCACGGTGACGTGATCAAGGCGATCCTGGCCGACGCGCTCGGCATGCACCTGGACGCGTTCCAGCGGATCCTGGTCGACCCGGCCTCGGTGTCGATCGTCCGCTACACCGACAGCCGCCCCTACGTCGTCACGGTCAACTCGACCAACGCCGACCTCGGCCAGCTGCTGCAGCCGCCGCCGAAGAAGCCGCGGAGCCGCCGCAAGGCCGCCGACGACGCCCCGGTGGGCGGCGGTCTCGGGGCGGGTGGCGACGCTCTGACCGAGCCGGCCACGGGCACCGCTCCGGTCGATTGAAGGCGCCGCTTAGGCTGATGACCATGGCTATCCTCGTGCACCGCTACGACGCACCGGACCGGTTCGTCGCCGGCACCGTCGGGCAGCCCGGCGAGCGGGCCTTCTTCCTGCAGGCTCGTGAGGGCAACCGGATCACCAGCGTGGCGTGTGAGAAGCAGCAGGTCTCGGTGCTGGCCGAGCACCTCGACCGCGTCCTCGACGAGGTGGTCCGACGCAGCTCCGGGCCGGCCGACGTGCCGCCCTCCACCCGGCTCGCCTCCGACACCGACCCGCTGGACGCTCCGATCACCGAGGAGTTCCGGGTCGGCACCATGACGATCGCGTGGGACCCGAGCATCGACAAGATCGTGATCGAGCTCTTCTCCAACGTGGACGTCGACGACGACGCCGACGAGTCCGCCCCGCCCGCCGTCGACCCGGAGCCCGACGAGGTCGAGGCCGACGAGGTGTTCGTCGTCAAGATCACCGCCGCCTACGCCCGCGACTTCGTGGCCCGCGCCCAGGCCCTGGTTTCGGCGGGCCGGCCCCCGTGCCCCTTCTGCCTGCAGCCGCTCGACCCGGAGGGCCACATCTGCCCCCGCTCCAACGGCTACCGCCGGCCCCTCTTCTGAGCGACTCATCCTGACCAGACCTGCCCTGACGAACCAACGTCGCGGCTGCCTCCGATGACCCACCCCGCGCTGACCGTCCGGCTCGACGACGACGTGCTGGCCGAGACCGAGCTCGAGATCACCGGTCGGCTGCTGCAGGCCTCGAACGCGACTTTTCTCGCCGAGCTGACCACCCCGAAGGGCGTCACGTCCTGGGTCTACAAGCCGGTCGAGGGGGAGCGTCCGCTGTGGGACTTCCCGCACCGCACGCTCGGACTCCGTGAGGTCGCGGCGTACGAGGTGTCCCGGATCGGTGGGTTCGATTGCGTGCCCGTGACCGTGTACGCCAACGGCCCGCTCGGACCGGGCTCGTTGCAGGCCTGGATCGAGAGCGAGGAGGAGGCGGTTTCCGAGCTCGTCGACATCGTCCCCAGCCGGGCGGTGCCGAAGCAGGGCTGGTTCTCCTGCGTCGAGGGCCTCGGGGCCGACGACCGTCCCGTCTCGGTGATCCACGCCGACGACCCCCGGCTGCACACGCTGGCCGTCTTCGACGTGCTGGTGAACAACGCCGACCGCAAGGGCGGCCACATCCTGGCGAGCCAGGGTGCGGTGTTCGGGGTCGACCACGGCATCAGCTTCCACACCGACTACAAGCTGCGGACGCTGCTCTGGGGGTGGGCGGGCACCGAGCTGCGACCGTCCGACCTCGAGTCCGTGGCGAAGGCCCGTGAGGAGGCGCCGGAGCAGCTGGCCCTGCTTCTCGGCGAGGACGAGATCGAGGCGTTCGTCCGGCGCGCCGACCTGCTGCTCAACCGGGGCAAGCTGCCGCGGCCCCGCGGCCAGTGGCCGTCCATCCCCTGGCCGCCCTTCTGAGCGCCGTCCGTCGGAGCGAGCTGCCCCGCTGCTGCCGGATAGGGTGACGGGCATGCAGCCGTGGACCGCAGGACCCCCTCCCCGGCTCGAGATCGCCGAAGGTGCGGAGCGGGTGCGCGCCTTCGACTCCGCGGCGGGCCGGTTGGTCGAGGTCGGGCCGACCTCGGGTACCGCCCGGATGTACGTCTGCGGGATCACCCCCTACGACGCCACCCACATCGGGCACGCGAACACCTACGTCGCCTTCGACCTGTTGAACCGCATCTGGCACGACGCCGGGCTCGAGGTCGACTACGTGCAGAACGTCACCGACGTCGACGACCCGCTGATCGAGCGGGCCGCAGCCACCGGCGTCGACTGGGCCGAGCTGGCGATCGAGCAGGTCGAGCTCTTTCGGGAGGACATGGCGGCGCTGAACGTGCTGCCGCCCCGGAACTTCGTCGGCGCGGTCGAGTCGATCCCGCTGATCCTGGACCTGGTCGAGGACCTCCGCCACCGCGGCGTGGTCTACGCCGTCGAGGACGACCATCCGGGCGACCTGTACCTGGAGCAGGCCGCCGACCCCGAGTTCGGCTCGCTCTCCCATCTCACCCCCGAAGAGGCGCTGCCGGTCTTCGCCGAACGTGGCGGCGACCCCGGCCGGGTGGCCAAGAAGGGCCCGCTCGACTCCCTCCTCTGGCTCCGACACCGCGCGGGGGACCCGTCTTGGCCGTCGGCCTACGGCGACGGTCGTCCCGGATGGCACGTCGAGTGCGCGGCGATCGCCCTGGAGCACCTCGGGGCCGACTTCGACGTCCAGGCCGGGGGTAGCGACCTCGTCTTCCCCCACCACGAGATGTCGGCCTCGGTGGGCCGGCTGGCCACCGGAAGTGCGTTCGCCCGGGCGTACCTGCACAGCGGCATGGTCGGCCTCGACGGGGAGAAGATGTCGAAGTCCCGCGGCAACCTGGTCTTCGTGTCCGCCCTGCGCCGGTCCGGCGTCGACCCGATGGCGATCCGGCTCGCGCTGCTCAGCCAGCACTACCGCGACGACTGGGAGTGGACGTCCCAGGTGCTCAGCACCGCCGAGGGCCGCCTCGCCCGCTGGCGGCAGGCTGTCGCGCTGCGGGCCGCCGTCGGTGCCGGCGACGTGCTCGCCCACCTGCGCAGCGCCCTCGCCACCGACCTCGACGCCCCTACCGCCCTCGCGGCCGTCGACGCCTGGGCCAGCGCCTCGATGGCGACGGACGGGACCGACACGACCGCGCCGACCCTGGTCGCGCGAGCCGTCGACGCCCTCCTCGGCGTCGCGTTGTGAGCCTAAAACCCCGCTGATGCGCCCGAGCGGAGCGAGGGCCATCAAAACGTGTGGTGGACGGCCTCGACGTTGTTGCCGTCCGGGTCGCGGACGAAGGCGCCGTAGTAGCCGGGGTGGTACTCCGGCCAGATCCGGGGGGCGTGCAGGCTCTCGAGTCCGAGCCCCACGGCCGCGTCGTGGAAGGCCGTCACGGCCTCCCGACTCGGCGCACGGAAAGCGAAGTGACCCTGTCGGTTGACGATCGTGTCGGTGACCGCACCCAGCCAGAACACTGGGTGGTCGTCGCCGTAGCCCACAGCCACCCCGAAGTCCATCAGCGCTCGGTAGCCGAGAGTGGCCAGCACGGTGTCGTAGAAGTGGCGGGACGCCTCGAGGTCGTCCACCTGGATGCCGACGTGATCCATCACCGGCCGATCGTGACGCACGGAACATCTCGCTGGCAAGGATCGGGTCGACCGGCTTTCGTCTCCGTGCCAGAATCGGGTCGACGAGTTTTCACACTCGCACGTGTTCCGGGGTCGGTGAAAGTCCGAGCCGGCGGTGAAAGTCCGCGACCCGCACGCAGCCAGCGCGCGGTTGATGTGGTGAAACTCCACGACCGACGGTGAGAGTCCGGATGGGAGGAACACGGGAGCGGTTCGACGACGCCCAGGGCAACCGTGCTCGGGCGCGACGGGCCGTCTCTTCCACCCCGGGTCGTCGTGCGACCGGATGAGTGGAGGACAGATGGACTTCTCGGACCTGCTCACGCGGTTGCTGAACGCCAAGCTGGACATCGGTCCTGGCGTTTTGTGGCGCGAGATCATCGGCAACGTCTTCGGACTGGCCAGTGCCCTGCTGGGGATGAGACGCAAGGTCTCGGCCTGGCCGATCGGCATCGTGGGCAACGTGTTGCTGTTCACCGTGTTCCTGGGCGGGGTGTTCCACACCCCGCAGGACCTGGACCTGTGGGGCCAGGCCGGCCGCCAGGTCTTCTTCCTGCTGGTCAGCGTCTACGGCTGGGTCCGCTGGCAGCAGTTCAAGCGCGGTGGCGCGTCCGGCGGGGTCGGCGTGGTGCCCCGGTGGGCCGGCGCTCGCGGCCGGATCCAGCTCGTGGTGGCCGCGGTGGTGCTGTGGGTGATCTTCTACTTCGCTCTGGCCCAGCTGAACTCCTACGGACCCGCCAGCGACGCCTGGATCCTCACCGGCTCGATCCTCGCCACCTACGGCATGGCTCGTGGCTGGGTCGAGTTCTGGCTGATCTGGATCCTGGTCGACGTGGTCGGCATCCCGCTCCTCTTCGCCGCCGGGTACTACCCGTCCGCGGTGATGTACATCGTGTACGGCGCCTTCTGCGTCTGGGGGCTGGTGTCGTGGTGGCGGTTGGAGCGCAGTGGCCGACAGCCCGAGACGGTGGCCGCCGCCGACCCGGTGATCGAGACCGTCGGCTGAGATCGCTGACATCGGGTTGACCTGAGCCGGGACTACCCGGCCCAGGTCTACCCGATGTCCGCCACTAGGCTCGCCCGGTGACGGCCAAGACCTTCGAGAGCCTGTTCGCCGAGCTGACCACCAAGGTGGCCGCCCGCGAACCGGGCTCGAGCACCGTCGCCCGGCTCGACGCGGGCGTGCACGCGATCGGCAAGAAGGTTGTCGAGGAGGCTGCCGAGGTGTGGATGGCGGCGGAGTACCAGTCCAAGGACGAGGCGGCGGAGGAGATCAGCCAGCTCCTCTACCACCTGCAGGTGATGATGATCGCCCTCGACCTCAGCCTGGACGAGGTCTACGCGCATCTCTGAGCAGCTCCCGTCGACCTAGGATGAGCGCCGTGAGTCCCGCCCGCCCGCCCATCAAGGTCGCCGTCCCGAACAAGGGCTCACTCTCGGAGTCCGCCGCCGCCATGCTGCGTGAGGCCGGCTACGCCCAGCGCTCCGACCCCAAGGAGCTCGTCCTCTTCGACGAGGCGAACGGTGTCGAGTTCTTCTACCTGCGACCGCGCGACATCGCCGTCTACGTGGGGGAGGGCACCCTCGACGTCGGCATCACCGGGCGCGACATGCTGCTGGACGCGCGGGCTCCGGCCACCGAGGTCTTGCCGCTGGGCTTCGGCCGCAGCCGCTTCCGGTTCGCGGCCCCGGTCAGCAGCGGGCTCTCGGTGGCCGGTCTGCAGGGCCTGCGGCTGGCCACCTCCTACCCCGGCCTGGTCGAGACCTACCTGGCCGACCGCGGAGTCAGCACCCGGCTGATCAAGCTCGACGGGGCGGTCGAGACGGCCATCCGGCTCGGAGTGGCCGACGCCATCGCCGACGTGGTCGAGACCGGGACGACGCTGCGTCAGGCCGGGCTCGAGCTCTTCGGGGAGCCGATCCTGCAGTCCGAGGCCATCCTCATCCGCCGGACCGACGCGGCCGAGCCGGCCGGGCTCGGCCAGCTGGAGCGGCGGTTGAACGGCGTCCTGGTCGCTCGCAACTACGTGATGATGGACTACGACGTGGCCAGCGCCGAGGTCGAGCAGGCCTGCGCCATCACGCCGGGCTTCGAGTCCCCGACCGTCGCCCCCCTGGCCAAGCAGGGCTGGCACGCCGTCCGGGCGATGGTGCGCCGGAGCGAGGCGCAGCAGGTGATGGACGACCTCTGGGAGCTGGGCGCCCGGGCGATCCTGGTCACCGACATCTCCGCCTGTCGGATCTGAGGTGCGGCCCGCCCCGGACGCCGTCGCTCCCGGACCGCTCGTCATCCGACCGCGCCGGCTGCGCGTCGTCGCCATCGTCATGGCGGTGGCTCTGACGGCGGCCACCTGCTACGGCTGGCTGGCCCTGCCTCGCGACGTCCGGGTGCTGTTCACCACCTCGCAGCTGATCACGCTGCTCGGCTTGCTGGCCGTGCTGCTGCTGGTCATGGTCTCGCTGGCCTTCAGCGTCGTCCGGGCCGACGACACGGGGCTGCGGTTCCGCAACGGCCTGCGCAGCCATGCCGTCCCGTGGGACCGCGTGCACAAGATCATCCTGCGGCGCGGCGACCCCTGGGCGATGCTGCTGCTGACCCCCGCGGACGGTCGTCCCTTCACCGCCGACCTCGACGCGGACAAGAGGCAGCTGATGGCCCTGCAGTACGGCGACGGGGCGGCCGCGCAGATCGGCGTCGAGGAGCTCCGTCGGCGCCAGCGGTACTACCGCTCGACGTGAGCCGTCCGCGCGAGCGTCACTCGATGCCGCGCGACTTCAGCAGGGCCTCGATCTCGGCCAGGTCGTCGTCGACCGGGGGAGCCGGCTGCCGGGCGGCCTGCTTGCCCCTGCCGTTCGTTACCGCTGGCGAGCCGGCGGTCCGGCTCGCGGTCGTGGCAGGAGCTGCGCCCTTCGACACCCCGGTCCGTTTGGGGGTTCGGCGGGCGACGAACCCGCCGACTACCCAGAGCACGAGGCAGAGGCCGAGCAGCGACAGCCCGAACCACACGGTGGGGGACAGGATGACGTGCGAGGCCCAGCTCACGACGGCGACCACGCCGTTCCAGACCAGGCGCAGCAGACCGCTGAAGTAGAGGGCGACGGGAGCGAGGGCCAGGGCGACTCCCTGGACGGCTCGCCCCTTACGGCCGCGGGTGCCGGCCAGGATCGCGACGACCAGCCCCAGCAGGGAAAGTCCCAGGCAGAGGGGGAGCAGGACGGCGTCAGCGGCAGGCATCATCCCAGGGTGCCACGCATGAGGCCCGGGAGGATCGGGGACGTGCCCCACGCGACCCCTGGTCGCGACCCCGAGGCCGAGACCACCAGCACGTACGGTGGCCCGGTGGATCCCGGACGTCTGCTCGCTCCCTCGCCCTTCCCGGGCGACGACGGTCTCGCGCGACCAGCCACGCGGCGAGCGCTGGCGGCGGCCGTCGCCGTCGCTGACCCCTCGGCCTACCTGCGCGCCGTCGCCGCCCTCTGCGAGGACCGGCTGCTGGTCCCCGTGGTGGCCACCGCCACCCGTACGGGGACGGGCGCGGCCGGGCTCATGAGCGACAAGGAGGCGGAGATGTCGGTGGTGATGCTGCAGGCCGGCGACGGCCGTCGCGCACTGCTCGCTTTCACCGGGCTCGATGCGTTGCAGGCGTGGCAGGCCGACGCACGTCCGGTGCCGGTCACCCTCGACCGGGCCGCGCAGACGGCCCGGGCCGAGGACGTCAGTACCCTGCTCGTCGACTTCGCCGGACCGCACCCGCTGGTCATCGACGGCGAGGTGCTTCAGGCTCTGGCCGCGGGCCACCGGCTGGTGGAGACCGAGCCGGACCAGTTCGGCTGGGTCGTGCCGGTGTCGGAGGACCCCGCAACCGACGCGGCCGAGTCGGACTGACCCGGACTAAGCAGCGCGGCCACGACGTTCCACCGACGTCGGTGCCCCGGCTCAGGAATGGTCCTGCGCCGCGGTCGGGTGATAACGTGGGCGCCGACCGATTCGGCTCCGGCCGGATCTGCAAGCGGAGACCCGATCTCCCACCCGCTCGACGACTGCCGTGAGGCAGGAACAGTTGACGGGTTGGTCCACCTGACGTCGTGCGCTCCCGCGGAGCGTGACCGACGTCGGTTGGTTTGGGGTCTTCGCCATCGGCGGAGGCCCTTCGTGTTTGTCGGGCTTCTCCTCCTCGCAGGTCCGGGTGTGCACCGGGTCGATCGTCACCGCACACCTATGGAGGACATATCAGCACCGAACCGCGAATCAACGATCGCATCCGCGTCTCCGAGGTCCGACTCGTCGGACCCGCGGGCGAGCAGGTCGGGATCGTTCGTATCGAGGACGCCCTGCGCCTGGCGCGCGAGGCGGAGCTGGACCTGGTCGAGGTCGCGCCGATGGCGCGTCCCCCGGTGGCCAAGCTCATGGACTACGGCAAGTTCAAGTACGAGAACGCGCAGAAGGCGCGGGACAGCCGCCGTAACCAGACCAACACGATCATCAAGGAGATGAAGCTCCGGCCCAAGATCGACATCCACGACTACGACACCAAGAAGGGTCACGTCGTGCGGTTCCTCAAGGCCGGGGACAAGGTCAAGATCACCATCATGTTCCGTGGTCGCGAGCAGTCGCGGCCCGAGCTCGGCTACAACCTGCTCAAGAAGCTGGCGGCCGACGTCGACGAGTTCGGTTTCGTCGAGTCCTCGCCCAAGCAGGACGGGCGGAACATGTTGATGGTCCTCGGACCGCACAAGAAGAAGACCGAGGCCCGGGCTGAGGCGGCCGCCGAGCGTGACCGGCGGATGGCTGAGCGCGAGGCGGGGCAGGAGGCCGAGCGCAGCGAGCTGGCCGGTATCCGGGCCCAGCACGCCGCTGAGCCGACCACGCCGCGACGCCGCGGTCCGGCCGACAACCTCGACCCGGACGTGGACCTCTGAGAGGTCTCGACCGGTAGCGGTGGCCTCTCCCTGACGGGAGCGGGCACCCAGAGCTGGGCCCCGGCGGGGATGTCGCCGTCGGGACACGAAAGACGTCCGCACCACCGGTGCGGGCGCGGACAGGAGTAGTGCGATGCCGAAGATGAAGACGCATTCCGGGGCCAAGAAGCGGTTCCGGTTCACGGGGACGGGCAAGATCATGCACCGCAAGGCAGGCAAGATGCACCTCAACGAGCACAAGGCCAGCACGCGCACGCGTCGGCTCGACGGTGACGCCGTCCTGGCCCCGGGCGACGCCGCCAAGGCCAAGAAGATGCTCGGCAAGTACGCCCGCTAGTCCCACCTCTCGAACCGACGAACCACCTCAGCAAGGAGCAACCCCATGGCCCGCGTCAAGCGTTCCGTGAACGCGCAGAAGAAGCGCCGCCAAGTCCTCGAGCAGGCCTCGGGCTACCGCGGCCAGCGCTCGCGCCTGTACCGCAAGGCGAAGGAGCAGGTCACTCACTCCCTCGTCTACGCCTACCGTGACCGCCGCGCCCGCAAGGGTGACTTCCGCAAGCTGTGGATCCAGCGCATCAACGCGGCGGCCCGTGCCGAAGGCATGACCTACAACCGCTTCATCTCCGGCCTGAAGACCGCGGGTGTCGAGGTGGACCGCAAGATCCTCGCCGACCTCGCCGTCACCGACCCGGCCGCCTTCGCCTCCCTGGTCGAGATCGCCCGGAGCAACGCCCCGGCCGAGACCGCCGAGACCGCGGCCTGAGCGTCCCGCTGACCGACAGCACCGACGAGCCGATCGTCCCGGCCCCCGCTTCGCAGGGGCTGGTGCGGTCGGCTCGTCGGTTGCTCCGGCGCAAGGAGCGGACGAGCACCGCTGAGTTCCTGGCCGAGGGCCGCCAGGCCGTGGCCGAAGCACTGGCCCTCCCGAGCACGGTTCTCGACCTGCTGGTGGGCGCCGATGTGTTCGAGCGCCACCAGGACCTGTTGAGGGCGGCGGTCCGGGCCGAGGTCCCGGTCTGGTCCGTGCCGCCGGCCCTGCTGGCCACGCTCGCAGACACCGTGACGCCCCAGGGCGTCCTCGCGGTCTGCCGGACGGTCGACGTGACGCTGGAGGACGCCCTGGCCGGAGCGCCGCGGCTGGTGGTGCTCTGTGACCAGGTGCGCGACCCGGGCAACCTCGGCACGGTGATCCGCTGCGCCGACGCGTTCGGGGCCGACGCCGTCCTGGTCAGCCGTGACTCCGTCGACCTCTACAACGCCAAGACGGTCCGGGCCAGTACCGGCAGCCTCTTCCATCTGCCCGTGGCAGTCGAGGTCGACGTGGCCGACGCGGTCGCCGCCGCGCGCGCGGCCGGCCTGCTGGTGCTCGGCGCCGACGGCGGTGGTCAGGGCACCGTCGAGGACCTGGTCGACTCCGGCGAGCTGAGCCGGCCCGTGCTCTGGGTGATGGGCAACGAGGCCTGGGGACTGCCGCCCGAGCACGCGGACCTGCTCGACCGGCTGGTGGCCCTGCCCATGTACGGCCGCGCCGAGAGCCTCAACCTCTCCACCGCCGCCGCCGTCTTCCTCTACGCCACCGCCACCGCCCAGCGCGTCCGTTCCTGACCGGTCGGTGTCCGAGCGGCTAACCGGTTCGCTCGCGGGGCCTGCGGCTTCCTAGACTGTCCCGGTTGCCAACCCGAGGGGAGCCCATGTCCGGGCCGAACACGAGCTACGACCCCGTCGAGGTCGCGCCGCTGCACGCCGAGCACGTCGACGCCATGGTGGCGGACGCGCTCGCCGCCTTCGCCGCGGCCACCACGGTGGCCGAGCTCAAGCAGGCCCGGCTGGCCCACGCCGCCGACCGGTCGCCGATCGCCCTGGCCAACCGCGAGATCGGTGCGCTGCCTCCGCAGGCGCGGAAGGACGCGGGAGCCCGGATCGGGAGGGCCCGCGGACAGGTCAACGCCGCGCTGAAGGCCCGCGAGGCCGACATCTCCACCGCCGAGCTCGCGCGGACGCTCGTCGAGGAGCGCATCGACGTGACGCTGCCCGTCCGGGAGCACGCTCCCGGCGCCGTCCACCCGATCACCGGCCTGATGAGCCTGGTCGAGGACGTCTTCGTCGGCATGGGCTGGGAGGTCGCCGAAGGTCCCGAGCTCGAGGCCGAGTGGCTGAACTTCGACGCCCTCAACTTCGTCCCCGACCATCCGGCGCGCACGCTCCAGGACACCCTGTTCGTCGAGCCCGAGGGCGGCGGGCTGGTGCTGCGGACCCACACGTCGCCGGTCCAGGCCCGCAGCCTGCTCACCCGCGAGCTGCCCGTCTACGTCATCTGCCCGGGGCGGGTCTACCGCGCTGATGAGTACGACGCGACCCACGTGCCGGTCTTCCACCAGATCGAGGGACTGGTCGTGGACCGCGGCATCACCCTCGGCCACCTGCGCGGCACGCTCGACCACTTCGCCCAGTCGATGTTCGGCGACGTCCGGACGCGGATGCGTCCGCACTACTTCCCCTTCACCGAGCCCTCGGCCGAGGTCGACCTGCAGTGCTTCGTCTGCCACGGCGACTCCGTCGGCCACCCGGACCGGTCCTGCCGCACCTGCAAGAGCGAGGGCTGGATCGAGTGGGGCGGCTGCGGGATCGTCAACCCGCGGGTGCTCGCCGCCTGCGGCATCGACCCCGACGTCTACTCCGGCTTCGCCTTCGGGATGGGCGTCGAGCGGACCCTGATGTTCCGTAACGACGCCGAGGACATGCGCGACATGGTCGAGGGTGACGTCCGCTTCAGCCGCAGCCTGCTCGGAGCAGCGCGATGAGGGCGCCCCTGTCGTGGTTGCGCGAGTACGCTGCGCTGCCCCCCGAGCAGGAGGGCCGCGAGCTCGCCGAGGCGTTCGTCCGCGCCGGTCTGGAGGTCGAGGGCGTCGAGCAGGCGGGCGCCGACGTCACCGGCCCGGTGGTCGTCGGACGGGTGCTCACCGCCGAGCCGGAGCAGCACTCGAACGGCAAGACCATCAACTGGTGCCGCGTCGACGTGGGTGATCACCACGAACCGCCCTCGGCCGACCGACCCGCCTCCCGCGGCATCGTGTGCGGCGCGCACAACTTCTCGGCCGGGGACTTCGTCGTGGTCGCGCTGCCCGGCGCCGTGCTGCCCGGGAACTTCCGGATCGCCGCCCGCAAGACGTACGGCCACGTCTCCGACGGCATGATCTGCTCAGCGCGCGAGCTGGGTCTGGGGGACGACCACGACGGGATCATCGTCCTCGATGAACCCGACCTGGTGCCCGGGACCGACGCCGCTGCCGTGCTGCACCTGCGCGAGACGGTCCTCGACATCGACGTGACGCCCGACCGGGGGTACGCGATGTCGATCCGCGGGCTGGCGCGGGAGGCCGCTCAGGCGACCGGCGTCGTCTTCACCGACCCGGTCGGCCGGCCCGTGCCCGCCTCGGTGAGCTCGGGGTGGCCGGTCCGCCTCGAGTCGCCGGCCTGCGGGCTGTTCGTCGCGCTCACCGTCGCCGGGATCGACCCGGGACGGCCCAGCCCGCGCTGGCTGGCCCGTCGGGTCCAGCTCGCCGGCATGCGGCCGATCTCGCTGGCCGTCGACATCACCAACTACGTGATGCTGGAGACCGGCCAGCCGCTGCACGCCTACGACGCGGACCAGCTGGACGGCGCCGTCGTGGCCCGCCAGGCCGAGCCGGGGGAGGAGCTCACCACCCTCGATGACGTGGTCCGCGCGCTCGACCCCGGAGACCTCGTGATCGCCGACGGCTCGGGGCCGATCGGCCTGGCCGGTGTGATGGGCGGCGCGACCAGCGAGCTGTCGGCCCGGACCACGACCGTGGTCCTCGAGGCGGCTTCCTTCGACGCGCTCACCCTCGCGCGCACCTCCCGCCGCCACCGGCTCGCCTCCGAGGCGTCCCGCCGGTTCGAGCGAGGGGTCGACCCGGGAGCCGCGTACGCCGCCGCTCACCGGGCCGCCGCGCTGCTCGTCGAGCTGGCGGGCGGCACGCTCTTGCCTGAGGAGACGGTCGCGGGACGTGTCCCGGCGATGCCGGCCACGACCTTCGACGTCGACCTCCCGGGCCGTGTCCTCGGCACCGGGGTGTCCGCGTCCCAGGTCCGCGACCTGCTGGGACGGGTCGGCGCGCAGGTGGTGGTTGACGGCTCGACCGTCACCACGACCGCTCCCACCTGGCGCCCCGACCTCACCGACTCCTACGACTACGTCGAGGAGATCGGCCGGCTGGTCGGCTTCGAGAACATCCCCGCCGTCGTGCCGCGCGCGCCGGTGGGCCGGGGACTGACCCGCGAGCAGCGCGCCCGCCGGGCCGTCACCGCGGCGGTGGCGGTGGCCGGCTACGTCGAGGTGCTCAGCTTCCCGTTCGTGGCCGCCTCGGACCTCGACCGGATGGGCGTGCCCGCCGACGACCGTCGCCGTCGACTGTCCCGGGTGCTGAACCCGCTGGCCGAGACCACGCCGTACCTGCGGACATCGCTGCTGCCCGGGCTGTTCGGTGCGGTCACCCGCAACACCAGCCGTGGGCAGGACGACCTGGCGCTGTTCGAGAGCGGCTCGGTCTTCTTCGCACCCGAGCCGCGGTTGTCCGCGCCGAGGCCGCCGGTCGAGGCACGTCCGGACGCCACCACCCTGGCGGCGATGGACGACGCGCTCGGCGATCAGCCGCGGCACCTGGCCGCCCTGCTCTCCGGCGCCTGGCGCCGGTCGGGCTGGGCCGGACCGGGTGAGCGCGCCGTCTGGTCGCACGCGGTGGCCCTGGCCGAGCTCGTCGCCGCCACGGTCGGGCTGCCGCTGGCCCGTCGTGCGGCCGAGCAGGCTCCGTGGCACCCCGGCCGCTGTGCCGCGCTTCTCCTGCCCGGTTCGGACGTGGTCGTCGGCCACGCCGGCGAGCTGCACCCGAGCGTCGTCGAGGCGTTCGGCCTGCCCGCCCGCACCTGCGCCGTCGAGCTCGACCTCGACGTCCTGGTCGCCGCGGCGCCAGCCGTCGGTCAGGTGGCACCGCTGTCGGCCTGGCCGGTGGCCAAGGAGGACGTGGCCCTGGTGGTCAGCCGGGACGTCCCGGCCGCGGCCGTGGAGGCCGCCCTCCGTGCCGGAGCCGGTGACCTGCTCGAGTCGGTGTCGCTGTTCGACACCTACACCGGTCCGCAGATCGGCGAGGGCCACGTCTCGCTGGCCTTCACCCTGCGCTACCGCGCGCCCGACCGCACTCTCACCGACGCCGACACCGCGGCGGCCCGAGACAGTGCCGTGGCGCGCGCCGCCGCCGACTGTGGGGCCGTCCAGCGCACCGAGTGAATTTCGTTCGTCGCCCACGTGACAAGTGCGTGACGAATTGCGTCTTTCGTCCCAGTTGGCGCTCACCCCGTTTCCCCCGGGACAGCCGGTCCTGCTAGCGTCGGGGCCGTTGGCAGTATTGCCGCCTGTTTGGGGGAAACAGACATGCAACGTATCTGCACGCAGCTCGGGGCTCGGGGATGACGGACACGATCCGTCAGCTGGCCTCTACTGCTCGAACGCGAAACACAGAAATCTCACGGCGCTCCAACTGGCGTCGCGCTTATGCGTCCCGGCTGGCCGTCACCGATATCCTGGTGCTCATCTGGGCGATTCTTGGAGCCGCGCTCATCAGCGTCCGCCTTTTCGAGCCTCTGGTGACGCCCGCCTGGATGTCACCGCTGCGCGTCAACTATTTCGAGGCCAGTGCCGCACTGATTGTTGTGTGGACTTTCGCTCTGGCCGCCGTCGGCTCTCGTGACCACCGCAAGCTGGGCACGGGGATGGGTGAGTACAAGGCGGTCCTGCAGTCGGCTCTCCTGGTGCTGGTGCTCATCGCGCTGGTGTCCTTCGCCTTCCGGATCGACATCTCACGAGGCCTCATCCTGCTGGCTCTGCCGGCCGCCATGGTCGGCCTGCTCCTGTCGCGGGCGATCTGGCGTCGTTGGCTCCGGCTGCACCGCCGGCGGGGCGAGTTCTCCGCGCGGGTGCTGCTCGTCGGCTCCTCGAGCACGACGTCGCACATCGCCGCCGACCTCCGCCGGCACCCCGCCGCCGGCTACCACGTGGTCGGTGCGCTGGTCACCAGCGGAGCCCACGGCTCGGCGCTGCTCGGCGACATTCCGATCCTCGGCACCGTCGATCGCCTGCTGGACGCCGTCACCGACTGCGACGCCGACACCGTCGTGGTCACCGACGGCCACAACCTCGAGCCGGCCAAGCTCCGTGAGCTGAGCTGGAGCCTGGAGCCCGGCCGGCAGCACCTGGTGATGGCCCCGAGCCTGACCGACATCGCCGGCCCGCGCATCCACGCCCGGCCGGTGGCCGGCCTGCCGCTGGTCCACGTCGAGACGCCGCGCTACGAAGGCGCGGACCGGTTCGTCAAGCGGGCGTTCGACGTCTGCGCGTCGGGTGGCCTGCTGCTGCTGGGCTCGGTCCCGCTGCTGGCGGTGGCAGCGATCATCAAGCTGTCCTCGCCCGGCGACCTGTTTTTCTCCCACGTGCGGATCGGGAAGAACGGCGAGCCGTTCCGGATGCTCAAGTTCCGCTCGATGGTGGCCGACGCGGACTCGAGACTGGCCGACCTCCTCAAGGAGCAGGGGACCGAGATGAAGCCGCTGTTCAAGATCGAGAACGACCCGCGGATCACCCCGATCGGCCGGTTCATCCGGCGGTACTCGATCGACGAGATCCCCCAGCTGATCAACGTCTTGAAGGGCGACATGAGCCTGGTCGGACCGAGGCCGCAGGTGGCCAAGGAGGTCGCGCTGTACGACCACGCCGCCGCCCGGCGACTCAACGTGAGCCCCGGCATGACCGGGCTGTGGCAGGTCAGCGGCCGCTCCAACCTCGACTGGGAGGAGAGTGTCCGGCTCGACCTCTTCTACGTCGAGAACTGGTCGCTGACCACGGACGTCTTCATCCTGGCGCGGACCGTGCGTGCCGTTCTGGCCAGCGACGGTGCCGTGTGAGCGTCGCTGGCGGCCCGGGCCGCGGGGTGCTGGTGCACGAGTGGATCGCTCAGGCGGGCGGTTCCGAGAACGTGTTCGAGGCCATGAACGACATCTACCCCGACGCCGACCTGGTCTGCCTCTGGAACGACTCCACGGGTCGCTTCAACGAGGAGCAGCTCAAGCAGACGTGGCTGTCGCGGACCCCGCTGCGCCGCAGCAAGGCGCTGGCGCTGCCCTTCATGCCGGCGACCTGGCGTCGGCTGGCCTACGAGGACTACGAGTGGGCGCTGATCAGCTCGCACCTCTTCGCCCACCACGCCCGCTTCGTCGGGCAGCCAGCAGGATTTCGTCGCTACGTCTACGTGCACACGCCCGCCCGCTACATCTGGAGCCCGGAGCTCGACGGCCGCGGCAACAGCCTGGCCGCACGCACGGTCGCCGCCGCGCTGAAGCCCATCGACCGGCGGCGCGCGCAGGAGCCTGCTTCGTACGCGGCCAACAGCGCCTTCGTCCGGACGCGCATCCAGGACGCCTGGGGGGTGGAGGCCCAGGTGATCTTCCCGCCGGTCGAGGTCGAGGCGATCCAGGGCGTCGAGGACTGGCGGACCCGGCTCACCGAAGCCGAGCAGGAGCAGCTGGACGGACTGCCCGACGGGTTCGTGCTCGGGGCGTCCCGCTTCATCCCGTACAAGCGTCTCGACGTCGTGATCAGGACGGCCGAGGCGGCGGGTCGGCCGGTGGTGCTGGCGGGCAAGGGCCCCGAGCTGGAGAACCTCCAGGCCGTGGCCCGCGAGGCCTCCGTTCCGGTGCAGTTCGTGCACGCGCCGTCCGGACCGATGCTGTGGGCGCTGTACCAGCGGACATCGCTCTACGTCTTCCCGGCCGTCGAGGACTTCGGCATCATGCCGGTCGAGGCCATGGCCGCGGGTGCCCCGGTCCTCGCCCAGTCCGTCGGCGGCACCGCGGAGAGCGTCGTGCCTGGTGAGACGGGGGCGCTGGTCCCGTTCCGGTCCCGGGCTGAGATGGCCGAGGGCGCCGAGGCCGCCATGGCGACGGTCCGCGAGGCCCGGCTCAACCGGGCTCGTGACTTCTCCCGCCGCCGCTTCGAGGAGCGGATCACCGGCTGGGTCGGTGCCGCGTGAGGGTGGGCGCGGGCCGGCGCCGTTCCGTGCTGGTCAACCAGAGCTACGCGATGCAGCGGGTGACCGGTCAGCAGCGGTACGCCACCGAGATCGCCAGCCGGCTGCTGGCCGACGATGGCTTCGACGGCATCCAGCCGAACGCCGGCTGGTCCCGGACGCCCATCCGCGTCTGGATGTGGGTGATGGCGGCGCTGCCCGTCCGAGCGGGCGCCTCGGTCCTGCTGTCGATGACCGCCCGGGCACCGCTGTGGCAGCGCCGACACGTGCTGGTGGTGCACGACCTCTTCGTGCTCACCAACCCCGAGTGGTTCTCGCGGCGCTACTACTGGACTCACGCACCTCTGCTCCGGCTGCAGCTGCGGACGGCAGCCGCCCTGGTGGCGGTCAGCCAGCCCGTGGCCGATGAGCTCGCCGGTTACGCCGCGACAGTGCACGTCGCGCCCAACGCGCCGAGCGAGGTCTTCGCCGCCGAGGGCGCTCCGGCCGTCGATGACGCCCTGAGGATGCGTGGCCTGACGTCAGGACGCTACTTCTTGACGGTCGGCAGCATGGATCCGCGCAAGAACCTTCCGACGTTGGCGCAGGCGTACGCCCGGCTGAGCGAGGACGATCGTCGCGCCCACCCGTTGGTGGTGGTGGGGGGCGGCAGCGCCGTGTTCCGTGACCAGGACATCGAGTGGCCGGCCGAGGTGGTCGACGCCGGCTACGTCACCGACGAGGAGCTGCGCCAGCTCTACCAGGGGTCGCTCGCGGTCGTCTTCCCGAGTCTGGCCGAAGGTTTCGGGTTGCCGCTGGTCGAAGCGGCGGCGGCCGGGGCGCCGTGCCTCGTCATCTCCGACATCCCGGTTTTCCGCTGGGTGTGTGGTGAAGCCGCCCACTACGTCGATCCAGGCGATCCGGCGTCCGTGGCGGCAGGCCTGGAGGAGGCCATGCGAAGGCCCCGGCGCCAGCTGGTGGACCTGGAGCGCTTCAGCTGGGACCGGAGCGCGAGGATCGTCCGCGAGCTGTGTACGGCGGTGGCTGCTGCCCCCTAGCGCCCAGCGGCGCCCGTTGGTACCCGGGTTCGGCGGCCGTGGTCACAGACGACCACGACATGCACTGGTATTGATATTCCGGTTTAGACCGTGATGCACTCCACACCGCAGAAGTGGATTCGGGACTTTGGTCCCGATAGGGTATGAGTAACGCAGGGGATGCGGTTGGCTCGGGGTGGAGTCGACACAGGGAATGACAGCGCTGTCGAAACGTGAGCACGTTACAGCGTACGGGGGATTAATCATCATGGCGCAGAACGCTCTATTTTTGGCTGCCTGGATTGCGACAGGATCCGCAGGTCTCGTGTTCGGAATCGTCGCGGTTGGTATGGCCAAGCGGCGACTCTTGAAGTCCGAGATCAAGCCGGTCACTGACCAGCCCGTCACCGCCTGATTCCTGACCAGGTCGAGCGAGATCGCGGGGGAGCGATTTTGCCTGACCCCCGTTTTACCTCACCCGGAATCAGAGGACAGGACGCCGAGTAACGGCGAAACCATGGGGATCGAATGGTGTCCGTGAAGCATGCTGAACCGGCTGGCGAGCGGCGACGGTCTGGTTGACTGACCGTCTGCGCGAACAAGAAGGCCTACGAGAGGGTTGACGGTGGAGCTTCGGGACTACCTCCGCATGCTCAGGCGCGGTTGGCCCACCGTCCTGCTCGTCACGGCCCTCGCGCTGGGTCTGGCGGCGGCCTACCTGGCCGTGGCCCCGAAGAAGTACGAGGCGACCGCGGTGGTCTTCGTCTCCGCAAGCCGACCGGACTCCATCACCGATCTCCAGCAGGGCAACCAGTTTGCGGTGAACTCCGCGGCCACCTACGCCGACATCGCCGACTCGGCCACCGTGCTGGGGCCGGTAGCCGAGCAGCTCCGGCCGAGCCGGACCGTTGAGCAGCTGGAAGACATGGTGACGACCGGACGCCGCGAGTCGACCTCGTTGATCGACATCACGGCTACGGCCGGCAGCGCCGCCGAGGCGGCGAACGTGGCGAACGCGACGGCCGCGAGCGCGGTCAAGGTCATCCCGGCCCTGACCCCTCAGCTCGGCAGCTCGACGCGGTCGCTGGTGGACCTTCAGGTCGTACGGTCGTCTCCTGAGCCATCGGCCGCGGTCAGCCCGGACACGTCCCGCGTTCTGGCGCTCGGCCTCATCGCAGGTCTGGCCCTGGGACTGGGCTTCACCATCGCCAGCCAGGCCATGGACACGCGGCTACGCCGACCCGAGGACATGCGCCACCTCACCAAGGCGCCGCTGCTGGCCGTGCTGCCCCGGCTGAAGCGGTCCCAGCGCGGCGGCATCGTGGTCCGCGACGATCCTGCGAGCGCCGCGGTCGAGAGCTACCGGTCCTTGCGGACCAACCTGAGCTACCTCGAGTCGGGCGGGCGCCGCAGCCTCTTGTTCACCGGGGTGGCTGACGACCGTCACAGCGTGGACGTGCCGGTCAACCTGGCGTGGTCCATGGCCCAGGCGGGTCGCAGCGTGCTGCTCGTCGACCTCGACCTGCGGCAGTCGCTGGTCGGTGAGATGTTGCACCTGGGCGGCCGGGCCGGGGTGGCCGATGTCCTCGCCGGCACGGTCGAGATGCACGAGGTCGTCCATGAGACGACCCAGCCGGGCTTGCACGTCGCGCTCTCGGGGACCACTCAGCCGAGCCCGTCGGATCTGCTCAGCACACCCACGATGGAAGCGGTGCTCCGGTCGGCCGAACGTGACTACGACTACGTCGTCCTGCACGCGCCGCCGATGCTGACCTACACCGACGCGGCCGTGGTCTCGCGCGCAGCGGGACAGACGCTGGTGATCGTGTCGGCTGCACACACCCGGGCCGTCGAGCTGACCAGCGCGCTCTCGGCTCTGGGCAACGTCCGGGTCGAACCTCTTGGCCTCGTCCTCGCCGGCTCACGGGTGAATCTGGGCGACCTGAACAAGGTCCGCGGGATCTGGACGCGGCGCCCGCCGATGGGTGGCGGACCTGCACGCCGGGTGGAGTGGGACTGGGCCGACCAGTCCAAGGCGACACGACGGGCGTCCTCGTGACCGCCCCCCGGGGCGACGTCGACCCGTCCCGGACCGTCCTCCGGGCAGCCATCGTGCTGGCGTCGGCCGGTCGCCCGGCGCTGCTCGGCGAGGCTCTGCGGTCGTGCGCGGGACAGCAGGGGGTCGACTTCCAGCTCGTCGTCTCGGTCCCTGACGAGGCCAGTCTGCCCGCCGACCCTCACACGCTCGAGGGGGTCAGGGTCGTGTCCGGGACGCGCGGCCTGGCCGCCCAGCGCAACGCTGCCCTGGCGGTGCTCAACGACGTCGACGTGGTCGCCTTCTTCGACGACGACGCCGTGTTGCGGCCGGACTACCTGGCGCAGGCGCTGCGCTTCTTCGAGCGCCATCCCGAGATCGTCGGTCTGACCGGCAGAGTCCTGCTCGATGGCGCGGTGAGCGGTGAGGTACCGCGGGACGTGGCCGACGACGCACTCTCGGCATCGGCTGCCGAGGCCCCGGCGGGCCGTTGGCGGAGCGCCCGGGAGCTCTACGGCTGCAACTTCGTCGTCCGGGTCGACCGCGCGCCCGACCTGCGCTTCGACTCCCGGCTTCCGCTGTACTCGTGGTTGGAGGACCACGACTTCGCTCGGCGACTGATGCGGGTCGGTCCGCTCGCCAAGGTGGAGGACTGTGTCATCGTCCACCGCGCAGCGGCGTCGGGGGGCCGCCAGTCCCACACCCGGCTCGGCTACTCGCAGGTGATGAACCCGGTGTACCTGAACCGCAAGGGCAGCTTCCCGCTCTGGCTGGCCGTCGACCAGATCTACCTCCGGGTGGCCAAGAACCTCGCGCTGTCGGTGGCCGGACCGTCTTCGACTTGGCGCCGGGAGCGGCTGCGGGGCAACATGATGGCCGCGGGCGACGCCTTGCGTGGGCGGATCACGCCCGAACGGATCACCGAGCTGTGACCACCACGGACTCCGACCACCTCTGCGAGGGCTCGACCCGGCAGCCCTTCGCCGCCCAGGACGTCATGAGAAGTCTCAGCATCGTGATGCCCAACTACAACTACGGCCACTTCATCGCCGACGCGGTGCAGAGTGCCCTCGACATCGACTGGCCGGACGTGGAGGTGATCGTCGTCGACGACGGCTCGACCGATGAGTCCCTCGAGGTGCTGGCCGGCTTCGGCGACCGGATCACCGTCATCAGCCAGGCGAACGCCGGTCCGCGCGTGGCGTGCAACCGGGGTTTCGCCGCCTCCCGCGGTGACGTGGTGATCTTCCTGGACTCCGACGACCAGGTCGAGCGATCGATCGCGCGCGAGGTCGCGGCCGTGTGGCGCCCGGGGATCAGCAAGGTGCAGGTCCAGATGAGGCGCGTGGACAAGCGGGACGTCGAGGTCGGCGGTGTCTTCCCGACCTACCCCGGAACGCCGTCTCCGGAGCAGATCCGGATCTGGATGTCGAAAACCTCGGCCTACCCGACCCCGCCCGGGTCCGGCAACGCCTACTCGCGGCCCTTCCTCGAGCGGCTCTTCCCGCTGGACGGGCGCTGTGGTGACGCCACCGACTCGGCCTGCCTCGCCGCGGCTCCCTACCTGGGGGACGTGGTCACCATCGTGAAGCCCCTGGTCCGCTACCGGATCCACGAGAACAACCGGAGCAAGCTCAACGACCCCGTGCGCTTCACCCGGCAGATCGAGCGTGCCTACCAGCGGCACCGTTTCGCCTTGGAGGTGTCCGGCCAGCCAGCGGCCGAGCCCGACGTCGTCAGGCCGCTGCGACGCAGCCGGCACCTGCTGCAGATGCGGGTCTCCGAGCGACGGCTCAACGGCGGCCCACCACCCGTCCCCCACGACTCTGCAGCCCGGCAGCTGCGGGACACGCTGGGCAGCCTCACCGCACCGGGCCCGGAGCCTGGGATGCACCGGGTGGCGGTCGCGGCCTGGTGCCTGGCGACGCTCGTCGCGCCCCAGCCCCTCGCCCGCCGGCTCATCGCCCGACGCTTCGGCTGACGCCGATCCCGCCGCCCGCCGGAGCGCCCGCACTCCACCAGACGCATCCACAGTCACGACAGGAACGGAGGATCCGCCCATGCCGATGATCGACCTGCTCGGCGTCCGCGGAGACGGCCCCACAGCCCTGGCCGAGTGTGATGTGTGCATCGTGGGCACCGGACCCGCTGGAGCGACCCTTGCTCAGGAGCTGTCGGCCACCAGGCTGCGGGTGACCGTGCTGGAGAGCGGCGACGGGGAGCGGAGCGAGCCCGCCGACCGGCTGAACGACATCGAGAACGTGGGCCGTCCAAGGGTGCCCGACCAGTGGTCGGTCCGTAACCGGATCGTCGGGGGCAGCTCGCACACGTGGGGTGGGCGTTGCGCGCCGTTCGACGAGATCGACTACCAGCAGCGGTCGTGGGTTCCGGGTTCGGGCTGGCCGTTCGGACCGGAAGAGATGGAGCCCTACCTCGACCGGACGACGAGTCACCTCGGGCTCGCCGTCGGTACCGGCTTCAGCGACGAGAGTTTCTGGTCGATCGCGGGTCGCACGCCACCCGCGGCTCGGGCCGATCCCTCGCTCCTCCGTTCCTTTTTCTGGCAGTTCAGCCGGGACGAGGAGGAGTCTTACCCCTTTGAGTACGTGCGCTTCGGGCGGAGCCTGGCGCGCCGACTCGGACCGGACGTGACGCTGGTGACCGGGGCAACCGTGCTCCGGGTGCTGCCCTCAGAGCCCGGCGACGCCGTGTCCGCCGTGGAGTACGTCGCCCCGGACGGGCACCGCCGGACCTTGCGCACCGGCACCGTGGTGCTGGCCACGGGCGGCATCGAGAACGCACGGATCCTGCTGAGCTCGGACAGCACGTCACCGGCTGGTCTGGGCAACGACCACGACCAGGTCGGCCGCTACCTGATGGACCATCCGCGCGGGCCCGTCGGGTCCTTCGACGTAGCCGCCTCGCACGAGCTACTTAAGCGGTTGGGTCGCTACAACGTCCGCGGGCATCTGTTCCGGGCGGGGCTGCGGCTGAGTCCGGAGGTCCAGCAGGCCGAGGGCCTGCTCAACTGCGCGGCGTGGCTGGGCGAGGAGCTCGGACCCGACGACCCGTGGGACGCCCTCCGCCGTTTCATCCAGCGGAAGCCCGCCCTGCCTGCGGACGCCCTGGCCCTGGCCAAAGGCGTGCCGCTGTTCGTCCGGGGGCTGCGCGACTACTTCGTCGACCGGAACGGAATTCCCCGGCGCTTCCAGGCCGTCACGTTGCTCGCCATGGTCGAGCAGCGGCCCGACCCGGAGAGCCGAATCACGCTGGGCGAACGGCGGGACGCGTTCGGGATCCGGCTGCCGAGGGTGGACTGGCGGATTCACCCCGACGAGGTGCGGACCATGCGACGGACCGCGGAGATCGTCGGTCAGCAGCTGGTGGCCATGGGCTTTCCGGCACCGACGCCGGCCGCCTGGGTGTTGGAGGGCGGGGATCTGCCGGCATCCTTCGTCGACGTCGCCCACCCCACCGGTACCACCCGGATGTCGGTCGACCCGAGGCAGGGCGTCGTCGACTCCGACGGCCAGGTGCACGGCGTCCGTGGGCTCTACGTGACCGGGAGCTCGGTCTTCCCGACCGTCGGGCACTGCAACCCCACCCAGATGATCGTGGCGATGGCCATCCGCCTGGCCGATCACCTGAAGGCGAAAGCTGTCCCGGTCACGACACTCACGACCCGGGGAGGGCCCGTTCCCGCTCGGCGGGCCGAGCCCGCGACGGTCCTCGTCACCGGCGGGACCGGACGGATCGGCCAGGTCGTGGTGGCGGACCTGCTCGAGCGTGGCTACCTGGTCCGGTGCACCACCTCGCGGGCCTCCCTGCCCGAGCCGGTCCCCGGGCTCGAGTGGCGCTCGGTCGACTTCATGACGGCCGCCGCCGGCGACTACGACGACCTGGTCCACGGCTGTTCCGCGGTCCTGCACCTCGCCGCCGAGATCGGCAAGCAGGACCGGATGCCGACCGTGAACGGCCTGGCGACCCGACTGCTGGCCGGGGCGGCCGAGCGGGCTGGGGTCGAGGCGTTCGTCTACACCAGCACGGTCTCGGTCTACGGCAGCGGCCGCGCCCGGACGATGACCGAGGACGCCCCGACGCTGACGGTCGAGGACGACGTCCCCGGTGAGTACCTGGCGATGGACTACGTCCGCACCTACGGCCGGACCAAGCTGGCCGGAGAACGGGCGATCTCCGAGGTCGCGGAGCGGACTCGCTACACCGTGCTGCGACCGACGGTCGTGGTCGACGAGCAGGGCCTGGCCGCCATCCAGGACTGGAGCCGGAGCAAGCGGGTCCTCGCCGCACACCGGCACGCGCACCACGTCTACGTCCGCGACGTCTCCGATGCCCTGGTGTGGGCGATGGAGCGGTCGCTGAGGGGATCGGGCGAGGCCGGATCGGGCGAGGCTGGGTCGGTCGAGACGTTCAACGTCTCCGAGGACCACCTGGCGGCCCCCACCCACGCCGCCTTCCTCCGCAAGGCCTTCGACGCGACGGGGGACCCCCGGTTCAAGGTGCCGGTGGTGCCCGGCGCTGTGGACTGGCTGCACGACATCGTCCGGTTCCGCCAGCCGACGCTGCGCAACCCGCTGTGGCGGATGCGTTTTCCCGCCGACAAGCTGGCGGAGGCTGGTTTCCGGGCCCGCTACGGGATGCGTCGCGCCGAGGCGGGCGCGCTCGAGCTGCTCAGGCAGCAGCACCGGCCCCCGCTGGTCGACCGTCCTGACGACCTGGTCCTGGTCTCGGCCGGTCAGCGTGACGGCACGTGACGGCCATCGCCCACGCGCCGACGCTGCGCCGGGCGGTCCTGCTGATGACCGCGTCGAGCTTCCTCGTCCCGGCCGCCGGCCTCATCACGGCGCCGATCCTCGCCCGAGCCCTCAGCACGGACGGCCGCGGTGAGCTCGCGGCGGCCATCGCGCCAGCGGGTCTGATGCTCGCCGCGGCCACCCTCGGTCTGCCGGACGCCCTCACCTACCACCTGGCCAAGAAACCGGGGGCCACCAGGCCGGCGCTCGCCTGGGCGTCCCTGGTCACCGTGGGTCTGGGGCTCGTCTGCCTGCTCGCGACCTTCTTGTCCCTGTCCTTCCTCTCCGGCGGCGACGCCAGCCTCGGCCGGCTGATCCTGCTCGCCACGGCCCTGACCGTCCCGGCTCTGGTCGTCAACGTCTTCCGCGGCGCGGCCACCGGGCGGCAGCTGTGGGGAGCGGTCGCTGTCGAGCGCGTCATCATCACCAGCATGCGGGTCGTCGGCTTCGGCCTGCTGTTCGTGGGCAACGACCTGACCGTCCTGGCGGGGGTGCTGGTGAACACGGTGACCCCCATCGTGGCCGGTCTCGTCTACTGGCCGCTCCTCCGGTCCCCCCAGGAGGTGACCCACCCCGCAGAGGTGTCGCCGGAGGGAGACCCTGATGCCGCCGAGGAGGACCGTGGGACGTTGGCCACGATCGTCGCCTTCGGCAGCAAGGTGTGGCTGGGCAGTGTGGCGAGCATGGTGCTCGCCCGGGCCAGCCAGCTGCTGATGACGCCGCTGTCCAGTGTGGGGGACCTCGGTCTCTACACCGTGGCCAGCACCGTGTCCGATCTGCCGCTGATCGTCGCCCTGGCGATCCAGGGGGCCCTGTACGGCGTCAACAGCAAGACACGGGACGCGGGCCAGCTCACCGCCACAGCCCGGCTGACGCTGCTCGTGGCCTTCGTCGGGTGCGTCGTTCTCGGGTCGACCCTGCCGTTCTGGATCGGGCCGCTGTTCGGGGCCGAGTTCGAACCGGCCACCGTCCCGAGCCTGATGCTGCTCGGTTCAGCCCTGATCTGCATTCCCGGGCTGCTGGCCGGCACCGCCCTGAGTGCCTGGGGCCGGCCGGGCCTGCGCAGTCTCGGTCTTGCGGTGACGCTGGTGGCCAACGTGTCCGCCTTCGTGCTGCTGGTGCCGCCCTTCGGCGTCTACGGGGCTGCCTGGACGAGCATCATCAGCAACGTGGTCCTGGCGACCTTCATGGTCGTCAACGCCGCTCGCATCACCGGTGTCCCGGGGCGGGACTTCTTCCAGGTCCGGCGATCCGACGTCGTCCGGGCCTGGGCCGAAGGCCAGCGCGTCCTGGCCCTGCTCCCGCTGGGGAGGCGTCCGTGACGTTGTTGCGCCAACGTCGCTCGGACGTCGCGGCACCGGCCTCGTCCCTCGGGCGGCAGCAGGGTCGACCACCGACTCCCCTGGACGAGCTGGCCGCGCTCGCTCGACCCGCGACCTGCGACCTGGTCTCCAGCGACCTGTTCGACACCGTGTTGCTGCGCGACCGGAGCACCGAGACGGTCCGGCTCGCCGAGGCCTCCCGACGGGCGGCGCCGCTGCTCGGACTCGACCCCGACGCCGTGGTCTCCCTGCGCTGGACGATGCAGACGAGCGTCTACCGCGCCGTGGCCGTGGAACGGCCCTCGGGCGAAGCGACCCTGGCCAGGATCACCGCGACGATGGCCACGGCCTTCGGGCTCGACCGCGAAGCCGCCGAGGTGCTGCGACGGACCGAGGTGGAGGTCGACGCGTCTCACCTCCTCCCGAACCGGCCTCTGCTCGAGGTCCTCGACGCCGCCCAGGACGCCGGCGTGCCGGTGGTGGCCGTCTCGGACACCTACTACAGCGAGGTCGACCTGCGACAGCTCCTCGCCGCTGTCGTGGGTGACCACCGCTTCCGTGCGGTCTACTCCAGTGCCGACCTCGGGGCGACGAAGCACGTGGGGAGCATCTTCCCCCGGGTCTCAGAGCTGGAGCGGGTGGACCCGTCGCGGGTCCTGCACGTCGGCGACAGCGGAACCGCTGATGTGCGGATGGCCGCCGCTGCCGGTTGGACTCCGGTGCATCTGCCGCGCAGCACCGCCTACCTCCGTGGCCGCAGGATCGCAGCGCTGCGTGCGCTGCCCCTCGTCCTCCGGAGGGACCGGTGAGCCCGCAGCCGTCGGAGGCCGAGCAGGTCGGCCGGGACCTCCTGGGTCCGGTGGTAGCGGAATTCTGTCTCCGTCTCTGGTCGCTCGGCGCTGCCTTTGACCGCCCGGAAGACGTGGCCTTCCTGTTCTGCGCTCGAGGGGGACTGCGGATGCAGCTCGCCTACGAACGGTTCCTGGCCGCGGCCGAGCTGCCCTCGGCCGTGCACGTCGCCCCGCTGATGGTCTCGCGAGTCGTGGCCATGCGGCCGGCCCTGGCCCGAACCGCGGACGAGGGGCTCGACGACCTGCTGCCCGCCGCCGCACGCACGCTCGGTCACGAGTTCGGCGGCGCATCGGTCGCCGCGGTGGCCCAAGCACTGTCGGGCGCCGCGCCGCTGGGCGAGGACCCGGAGTGGCAGTCGCCGATGACGTCGCCGAGCCTGGCCAGGCTGCTCAGGCATCCCGACGGCGCCCCGGTCACCGAAGCCCTGCGCGACCAGACCACGCTCTTCCGGCGTCACCTGGAGGAGTCGCTCGGCGGCCGGCACCACGCCGTTCTCGTGGACACCGGGCTGCACGGCACCACGGGTCTCGTGCTGGCCGAGGGGCTCCCTCAGCTCGGGGTCAGCTCGGCGCTGATGGCCAACTACTTCCCGCCGACCCGCAACGAGCGGCCCCCCCGAACCTTTGGCCTCACGTTGGAGGCCGATGGCTACTCACCACTTCGGCCGCGGAGCGTCCTGCTGCGTTACTGGCACCTGGTCGAGTGGCTCTTCGAGCCGGCCCTGCCCAGCGTGCGCTGGTTCGAGGAGACCGACGGTGAGGTGCGGAGCAACCTGGAGCTCGCGGGCTGGCAGGACGAGGTCGCCCCCGAGGCCGGGAGCGCGTTCGCCGGCGTCCTCGCCTACCTCGACGCGCTACCGCCCGGGCCGGCCGAGCAGGTCGTCCTCGACGCAGAGACCGCTTGGACGCGGCTCCACCGTGCCGTGGTCTTTCCCGGTGCCCGCGAGGCCGAATCGCTCGCCGTCAGTGACCGTACCCATGACTTCGGCCGGGACACCACCTTCTCGACGCGTCCCTGGCGAGGTCCCGCGGCCGCACTCCGGGGTGCCGCGATGTGGCGTGAGGGAGAGATCGCCCGGTCCGGCACCGCGCTCCGGCTGCCGTTGCTCGCGGCCGTCGAGACGGCGTACGCCGCTCGACGCCTCAAGCGCACGGTGACCCGCAGGTCCTGAGCAGGAACGGCGGCGCAACGCCGAGCCGCCTCTCACCACCGACCAACAGATGGAGTCACCATGGGAGCAACGACAACTCCCCTCGCTGTGCCGCAGGTCGTCGACGCCGTCGTGCTGGGTGCCGGGATGAGCGGCCTGGTGAGCGCCTCGGTCCTGCTCGACCAGGGTGCGGAATCGGTGCTGGTGCTGGACGAGTACCCGAGGGTCGGGGGCAACCACCTCGACGTGGCGATCGGGAACTACACCTTCGACGTCGGTAGCTTCATCTTCCAGGACGACTCGCCGCTGCTGGAGCACTTCCCGGAGCTGCTGCCCGGCTACCAGCCGATCACTCCGAGCTGGTCACGGCTCAACCCTCAGGGCCGGGTGACGTCCTACCCCTTCTCGCTCCGCGACGACGTGCTGGCGGCCGGACCGGTGGAGCTCCTGCGGATCATGGCGTCCGCTCTGGTCGCTCGGCTGGACCGACGGCCGATGGCCAATGCCCGCGACTTCGCGCGGCGCTGGATCGGGGCGCGGTTCCTGCGGCGCTCGGGGCTGGAGAACTACATGGCGCGCTTCTGCGGCTGCCCGATCGACAGGATCGACCTGACGTTCGCGCAGAGCCGGATGCTGTGGATCCGGGACCAGACCACGGTGCCCGCGCTGCTGCGGCAGGTGAGGTCACAGCTGCACCGCCAACCTCCCTCGGCTCCCACGAACCGTCAGCTGGCCCGGCCCCGCGAGGGGTTTGCGGCGCTGTACGCCCCTGCGGTGATGACCCTCGAGCGACGGGGTGCCACCTTCGCCCTGGGCCGTGCTGTCTCGGCCGTCCGGCGGATCCCCGACGGGTTCCTCGTCGAGACCGAAGCCGGCACCGTCCGGACCGCCCGGGTGGTCTCCACCATCCCGCTGACGCAGTCCACGGCGCTCTGCTCCGTGCCGTTCCCGCCCTTGCCAGCCGTCACGCTGGTCAGCCTCTTCTACAGCTTTGCCGGCGACCGCGGGTTCGAGGAGTCGATCCTCTACAACTTCTCCCACGAAGCCCGCTGGAAGCGGCTGACCGTGTACTCCGACTTCTACGGGACCGCGGAGGGCCGCACCTACTTCGCCGTCGAGGTGGTGGCCGACCAGAACGGCACCTCCGTGGCCGAGGCGGCCGAGGAGTTCCGTCGGCACACGGCCGCCAACGGGCTGCTCCGGGGTGACCTCCGTCTCGAGGGCAGCCACGTGCTGGAACAGGCCTACCCGATCTACACCGGCGGCAGTGCCGAGCAGGCGGCCGCCGCGGTGGCGGCGCTCAAAGAACTCGGCATCGAGTCCTTCGGGCGCCAGGGAGCCTTCCGCTACCAGCCGACGGCCCGGGTGTCGGCGCTGGAGGCCGAGGCCGCGCTGAGGGCCGCATGAGTACGCCCGAGATCCGGCCCACGCCGGGTGCGACCGGGAGGCATGCGTGACATCGTCGTCCAACCCACGGCCCGGCCCTGTGCCGGCCGTCAGGACCGGCACGCTCGTCGGGCGCTGCCCACACACCGACCGGGGGGTCTCGTGAGGATCATTCATCTGCTCAAGCACGGAGTGCGGGGCAACGGCCACGTGCACGTGGCCGTCGACCTCGCCTGCGCGCAGTCCGACGCGGGCCACGACGTCGTCTTCGCCGCCGCGCGCTCGTCCTACACCGACGTGCTGCGTCGGCACGGGGTCGAGGTGGTGGACCTGCCCGAGCCTCAGGGGATCAAGGACGTGCCGAGCAGCGCCTGGGCTCTGGCCCGGCTGTGCCGCAGGTTCAGGCCGGACGTGGTCAACGCCCACATGATGTCCTCGGCGGTGCTGGCGTACCCGATCGCCAAGCTGCTCGGAGTGCCGCTGGTCACCACCATGCACAACTCGTTCGACAAACACTCGGTGCTGATGCGGCTGGGAAAGGTGGTGGTGGCGGTCAGTGAGGCCGAGCGGCGGCTGCTGCTGTCCCGCGGCTACCCCGAGCACCAGGTGGTGACGATCTTCAATGGCGCCGACCGGTCGCCGCGGGAAGGCGCCGAGTCCGACGACCCGCCCTTGCGCCGACCGTGCGTGGCCACCCTGTCCGGCCTGCACCCGCGCAAGGCGGTGAGCGACGTGATCACGGCCTTCTCCCACCTGGCCGCCGAGTTTCCCGACTGGCACCTCAACGTGATCGGCTGGGGAGCGGAGCGGGAGCGCCTCGAGCTGCAGGTGGCCGAGCTGGGCCTGGAGCAGGCCGTGCACTTCCTGGGGTCCACTCCGGCGCCCCGGCCGCTGCTCGAGCAGGCCGACATCTTCGCCACGGCGACCCTGGCCGATCCGTGCCCGCTCACGGTGATGGAGGCCCGTGCCGCCGGCTGCGCGATCGTCGCGACTGCGGTGGGCGGCATCCCGGAGACCCTCGACCACGGCGGGGCCGGCCAGCTGGTCCCGGTGCACGACCCGGGCGCGATGGCGGCCGCGCTCCGCCGCCTGATGGCTGACCCCGTCGCCCTGGTCGACGCGCGGGCTCGGGCTCGGGCGGGCGCGGAGTACTTCACGGTGGAGCGGATGTCGCAGGACTACCTGAGCCTGTTCGCGTCGTTGACCGGTCTGCCGGCGGACGTGCGCAGCTCTGCCGAGACGGCTGTGCGATGACCGCGCCGCGCCGGCTCAAGGTCGCCTACTTCGTCCCGCCCTCTGCTCACTTCGCCGGGATCGAGCGGGTGGTGCACGAGATCGCGAGTGGTCTGGCCGAGCAGCACCCTCGGCTGTTGGACGTGCACGTCGTCTTCTCCTCCTCCTACGACGAGGAGGTGCTCCGCGCGCCCGGCTACACCATGCACGTCCTGGGTGCGGACCGGCTGCGTCAGCTGGGGGCGTCGCTGCGTCGCTGCGTCGCGGACCAGGACTTCGACGTGCTGATCACCCCGCAGGTCGAGGCCTCGGTCGTCGCCTGGACCGTCACCCGGGGTCTCCGCCTGCCGGTCCTGCTGCCGCACCTGCACGGGAACCCGCGCCTGGAGGAGGCCGAGGGAACTCGCCGCACCCGGGCGGCCTTCGTGGCCTTCCGGTCGCTGGTCAGCCGGGACGTGCCCGCGGTGCTGGCCGTCTCGCCCTCCCTGCGCGACCACGCCGCGCTCACCGTGGCGCGCCGGACGCGGACCGTATTCGCGAAGAACCCGGTCCGCGACCTCGGTTCGCCCGAGCCGCTGGCGGCGACCGACGACCGCTTCCGGTTCGTCTGCGTCGCCCGCCTCTCCCGGCAGAAGGGCCAGGACCTTCTGTTGCGAGCGCTGGCGCTCGCCCGGCCCGACCTGCCTCCGGTCGAGCTGACTCTGGTCGGCAACGGGCCCGACGAGGCGTCCCTGCGCCAGCTCTGCTCCGAGCTGGAGCTCGACGACGTGGTCACCTTCGCCGGCTACAGCACCGATCCCGTCCAGCACCTGCGGGCCGCGGACTGCTTCGTGCTGGCCTCGCGCTGGGAGGGTTTCGGCGTCGCCCTGGTGGAGGCGCTGCAGTGCGGGCTCCCCCTGCTGGCCACCGACTGCGAGTTCGGACCTGCCGACATCATCACCGACGCGGAGATCGGCGAGCTGGTCGCGCCGGAGAGCCCGGAAGCCCTGGCGGAGGGTCTCCGACGGGCCGTCCGTCGACGGCGCACGCAGGAGGGTGACGCCCACCGGCGCGCAGCGGCCGCGCCCTATCTTCCCGCCGAGGCGGTCGAGTCTCACTTCTCGATCCTCAGCTCTGTCGCCCCGAGCGCGTAGGGAGGCTTCGGCGGACCCTGCCTACGCTGTGGGCAGGATCGACGACCGACAGGAGAGCGTCATGACGACGTGGAACGCGACCCGTGCGGTGCGTGCCGTCAAGCTGGTGGCGGTGAACTCGGTGGGGATGGCCTTCGCGACCCCGCACCCGGTGCGCCTGGCGCTGCTCCGCGCGGCCGGGTACCGCGTGGGTCGCGCCGCCTTCCTCTCCGGGACCATCGTGCGCTGCACCTCGCTGGACGTCGGCGACGGGAGCTACATCAACCACGGGTGCCTGTTCGACCGCGGCGAGATCGTCCTGGGCCGCAACGTCTACGTCAGCACCGGGGTGACCTTCGCGACGGGGGGTCACGAGATGGGATCGGCGGAGAAGCGTGCCGGAGAGGACTACTCGCGCCCCATCGTCGTCGGCGACGGCTGTTGGCTGGGCGCGAACGTCGTCGTGCTCAGCGGGGTGAGGATCGACTCTGGCTGCGTCGTCGGGGCGGGGGCCGTGGTCACGAGGGACACGGAGCCGGACGGGGTCTACGTCGGCGTGCCCGCCCGGCGGGTCAGGACGCTCGACTGAGGTCGCGCTTCAGCCGGACGTCGCTGAGCCAGCTGCGCGGCCACGGTCCCCGCCCATCGGGACAGCCGGTGGGCCGGCCGTTCGACGACCCGGTGGAACCCCGCCGCCAGCAGCAGGGAGGCCGGTAGCCCCAGCGCCAACGTGACGGCCGGGTTCTGGCTGGGCAGCACCAGGGCAACACTGGTGATGACCGGCTCGTGCACGAGGTAGAGGCTGAACGAGACGGTGCCCAGCCACTGCACGGTCCGATGTTCACCCAGCCGTTGCGCCGGCCGCCAGTGGGCGAACAGGACGACCAGGGCGGCGGCCGCCAGGACCGAAGCGGGGGAGACGCTCTGTCCGGTCAGCCAGCGTGACTCCGCGAGCACGAGCAGGGCGAGCGTGAGCAGGGCCAGACCGCCGAGGCGTCCGGCACGCCGGAGCAGCGCGCCGAGCCGGTCGAGCTCGGTCGCCACCAGGACCCCGACGCCGAAGACCGGCAGGTAGCGGAGCTCGTCCACGTGCAGCAGAGCCCCGGCCTCGATGGCGCCCAGGAGAAGCAGGAGCTTCAGCAGCGGCCTCCGGCGCCACCGGAGCAGGAGCAGCAGGTACAGAGGCAGCAGCAGCGAGAACCACATCTCCCAGCGCAGCGACCAGAGCACGCTGTTCAGCCAGGTCGTGCCGAGCAGCAGCGTCAGGTCGCCGCCCAGGCCGGCGGCCGAGAGATGGAAGTGGTGGCCGTTGACCCACCACGAGGCCCCCGGTGTCCACACCCTCGGCACGAGCTGAGCCCACAGCAGAGCGAGCCCGACCGAGGCCCAGACGGGCAGGTAGATGCGCAGCAGCCGCCTCGGGTAGTACGTCACGGGAGTGAACAGTCGGCCGCGGTAGGGCAGGGCCAGCACCAAGCCCGACAGGACGAAGAAGATCTGGACGGCCTCCTCGCCCGACCAGAGAAGTCTCAGCGGCGTGTACGACACCCATGCCTGCCAACCGCTGACGCGGGTCCCGTGAGCCACCAGGTCGGCGAGGGAGGGCAGCACGAGCATCGAGTGGAACAGCACCACCACCAGCGCGGCCACTCCCCGCAGACCGTCGAGCGCCATGAGGCGTTCGCGTGGAGGTGAGGTGATGGCGGTCCCGGACATGACGGCGACGCTAGGGCAGCCGCGCGTCGCGAAGGTTACAACCGCGGTCCCAGACGGGGCTGGAGATCTGGAGGGCACGTGGTCCTCGTCACGCTCCGACGAGCGGATGGGTCTCGATCCTGCCGTTACAGTGGGGCGCGGCCGGTTCGGGGAAGCCGGTTCACTCACGACCGGAGGGCGGCACGTGGAGCGTCTCAGTGTCGTCATCTCCAACTACAACTACGAGCGCTTCGTCGGCGAGGCCATCGACAGTGCGCTGGCGTTGCCGTGGCCAGACGTGGAGGTCGTCGTCGTCGACGACGGCTCGACGGACAACTCGCTGGACGTCATCCGCGGCTACGGCGACCGGGTCGTACTCCTGGCCACCGAGAACTCTTCCCAGCGGGTAGCGGTCAACCGAGGCTTTGCGGCGAGCACGGGCGACGTCGTGATCTTCCTCGACGCCGACGACCTGCTGCCCGCCGACCTGCCCGTCCCGCTGAGCGCTGTGATGGGGCCTGCGGTCAGCAAGGTGCAGTTCCAGATGCAGCGGGTGGACGCGAGCGGAGCTCCCCTGGGTCTGCCCTTCCCGGCTTACGATCCGCCACCGCCGCCCGCGACGGTCCGGCGCTGGCTCCTGGCCACGTCGGCCTATCCCACACCGCCCGGTTCCGGCAACGCCTACGCTCGCTGGTTCCTGGATCGGGTGCTACCGGCCGGCCCGGAGGTGGGGGACGCGGGCGACTCGGCGCTGCTGGCGGCGGCGCCTCTGCTCGGGGACGTCGTCAGTGTGCCCGGGGTCGTGGTGGGCTACCGCCAGCACGGGCGGAACGACAGCAACCTGTTGAACGACGTGAGCCGCTTCCCCCGGGAGGTGGCCCGAGCCCGGGCGCGTTGGCACTTCGCCCAGTGCGCCGCCGGCAACGTGCCGGCCAACGAGCGCCCTCTGTTCGCCAGTCGCGAGCTCCTTCAGCTGCGGGTGGCTTCGCGCCGGATGGCGCCGGGCGAGGCGCCGCTCCCTGGTGACCGGATGTCCCGGATGGTGCGCGACGCCGTCCTGTCCCCGTGGCGCCCCGGCCCTGAGCCCTGGCTGCGCCGGCTCACGGTGGCCGGCTGGTGCCTGGCAACCCTGGCCGCGCCGGCGGCTCTCGCCCAGGACCTGGTCAGGTTCCGGTACGGGCGGGACCGGTGACGGCCGAGCGTGGGGGTCAGGGATGTCGGGACTGACGTTCGTCACCCTGTTCGTGGTGGTCTACGGGGTGCTGGGTCGCGCGGGCTACGGCCGGGCGCTGGCTCTGGGTGGCGCCACGGCGGCCGGCTCGGCCATCGTCGTCAGCGGTACCGCCATCCCGACCTTCTACGCGGTGGCGCTCGGGGTCGTGGTGGCGCTCGTGCTGCGCCTGCTGGGCAGCGGTCGCGCTCCGACGCGGTCCCGGGAGGTGCTGCCGCCCGCGACGTTGCTGCTGATGCTGTTCCTGGGGTGGTCGGTGGTGGTGACCCTGGTCGCGCCGATGCTGTTCGACGGTCTGGAGACGGTGACGCCCGGCTCGACCAGGTTGGTGGCCGGCGTGGTCACGAGCTCGAACCTCGCCCAGATCGTCTACCTGTTCCTCGGTGTCTGCGTGGTCGTCTTCTTGGCCAGGTCGCCGTCGGCGAGACCGGAGCTGGTGGGTCTGGCGGCCGGGGCGTGCACCGTGCTGTCGCTGTGGCGCTACCTCCACCAGCTGGCGGGCCTGCCGTTCCCGGAAGGGTTCTTCGACAACTCTCCCTCGTTCGCCTACATCCAGACGGCGGCCGGCAACATCCCGCGCTTCCGCGGCATCCTGTCCGAGCCGTCCAGCCTCGCGGGAAGCTCGCTGGTCACGATCGCGTACATGCTGCCGCGAGCCGGGATGCTGCGGGGGTGGCGGCAGTTCGCGGCCCTCGCCCTCGCCGGCGCCGCCTTCTACCTGGGCATCATCTCCACCTCTGCGACCTTCGTCGTCGCGGGTCTGGCTGCGGCGCTCCTCGTCGGTGGTGCCGGCCTGATCGGCTTCCTCGCCCGGCGTACCTCGCTGAGCCGGGTGCTGAGCCTGGTCGGGTGCGCTGCGGTCGTCATCGGCATCTGGGTGCTGCCGACCATCTCGTCCTTCGTCGAGTCGACGATCAATGACAAGGTCTCCTCGGCCTCCTACACCGAGCGGTCCTCAGCCAACGGCGACTCTCTCAACATCTTCCTCGACACGTGGGGGTTCGGTGTCGGGCTGGGTTCGGCGCGTGCCTCGTCGTTCCTTCCGACCCTGCTGAGTGCGACAGGCATCATCGGTTCCCTGCTGTTCGTCGCGGCCGTCGCCACTCTGATCTACCGGGGCGCGGCAGTCCGGGAGTACCGCCCGGTGCTCTGGGCGCTGGTGACCCTGCTGGTGGTGAAGATCGCCGCCGGCCCCGACCTCTCCGACAGCACCGGGGTCTTCTGGTTGTCCCTGGGCCTGCTGTCGCGGGCGGCGCTGCAGAACCGGCAGCCAGGGGACGTACCTGCTGAAGCGGTCGGTACCCCAGGAGCCCCGCCCGCCAGACCCGCGGTGGCCCATCCGACCGGCTCCGAGGCCGCGCCCACCCCCCCGAGGACAGCCCTGCCGTGAGACGTCCAACCCTCAGACGACGGACTTGGCTCGTCGTCACGCTCACGCTCGCCCTCGTGCTCGCGGTGGCGGTGGTCGTGGTCAGATCCGAGCCCGGAACCGGTGTCGGGCTTGCCAGTCGGGCCACCGTCAGCACCAGCTCCTCGAAGATCGGCAGCTCGCCTCGGCAGGTCGTAACCACCGACCATCCCGACGATCCCGGGCGGGGGTGGCGCTCGGACCGGGAGACGACGGGGGCATGGTTGGAGCTGCAGTGGCCGTCCCCGGTCGAGCTGCGCCGGGTCGTCCTGCAGCGCAACCCGCTCGCCGACCCCGGCATCCAGACCGGGTTCCTCACTTTCGGCGACGGCTCCGAGGTGCAGGTCACGCTGTCGGGCTCGGACCGCACGACGGTCGTCCCGGTGACGGTCCGCTCGGTCGACCGGGTGCGCTTCACCGTCTCCGGGGTCAGCTCCGGGGCTCGTTCCGCGGCGCTGACCCGGGTCGAGGTCGACGACCGGCCGGCTGGCGACGACGTGGCCGGCGACGGTCCGGCGAGCGGTGACGTGGCGGGGGCCGCCACCGTGTCGGCCTCGGCCGGTGCCGCCGATCCGAGGCCCCTGGTTGATGCTGCTGCGGACGGTGGGGTGGGTCAGGTGTGGACCACGGCCCGACCGGTCGGGGCCTGGGTCCAGCTCAGCTGGTCCCGGCCGCGCGAGCTGACGACGGTGGCCGTGGCCGGTGCGAAGACTGCGGTCGAGCTGCGGAGCGCCACGCTGGAGTTCTCCGACGGCTCCCGGGTCACTCTCGGTGCGGTGCTACCCGACCCGTCGCGGCCCACCGTCGTGAGCTTCATGCCTCGGGTGACGACGTCGGTGCGTCTCGTGGTGGGCAGCCTCAGCGGGGCGGGGGCGGTGAGCCTGGGCGAGCTGGCGACCTACCAGCGTTCGGCGCCGCCTCGAGCGGCAGCGGGGGGAGCAGCCACCCCGTACCGCGACAGTGCTCTCGACTGCGACGCGCCGGTGCCCCGTCCGACCGCCAAGGTGGGTCTGGTGGTGCGGTGCCCCACCACGGGAGCGGTCGTGGGCGCCCGGGTGGACGTCCGGGTGGCCGTGGCTGCCGGGTTCACCGCCGCGAGCGCGACGGTCTGGCCCGGCGACCCCGCCACCGGGGCGCCGGCGGCTCAGCAGACGACGCCCGGGGCGGAGGGGACGGCGGCCTTCGGTCTCGACCTCTCCGGTCTGGCCCCGGGACCCTTCAGTGTCCGCTTCGAGGCCACCGGCCCGGCCGGTCGGGATGCGTCGGTGCTCTTCCAGCTCTACCGGGGTGCTGCCGACGACATGGCCGCAGCGTCGCCCGCGGCTCCGGCACCGGCCGCCGACGTGACCGCCGGGCGCTCCCTCGTCTACGCCGAGGAGTTCTCCCACCCGCTGTCGATCTCACGGACCGGAGCGGGAGCCGACTACGCCGCGGCCAAGCCGGTCGTCGCCGGCGTCGAGGACTTCGGGTTCGCCATCTTCGCCGACCCGGCGCGCCGCCTCGGCAACGTGCGGGTGGTGGACGACCGCTACCTCAAGCTCTCGGTCGAGCCGAAGCCCGACGACTTCGCGGACCCCCAGGGCTGGGGGCGCACCCACGTCGGCGGCATGCTGTCCTCGGCCCGCCCGGGCGGGTCGGGCTTCTCGGCTCAGTACGGCTACTTCGAGGCCCGGATGCTGGCCCCGGCCGCGCCGGGTACCTGGCCGGCGTTCTGGATGCTGCCCACGCCCAACCTGGTGGTCGACCAGCCGGCCGTCGCCGAGATCGACGCCGTCGAGCTGTACGGGCACGAGCCGACGGCCGCCTGCCACACCACGCACGAGTACGTCGACGGCCAGGACCACGGCGTCGCCCGGTGCGGGAGCCGCTGGGACACCCGGCAGCAGGCGATGACCTGGCACACCTACGGCGTCTCCGTCGGCCCGACCGTGATCAACTTCTACATCGACGGGCAGCTGACTGCGACGGCTCCGCAGGTCCGCGGCGGCGACGAGCCGTTGTGCTTCCTCCTCGACCTGGCGCTGGGCGGCGGCTGGCCGATCGACCTGGCCGGCGTCCAGGACCGCGCCGACCTCTACGTGGACTACGTGCACGTGTACGTCTGACCGTGTTCGTATCATCATGCTGTATCTGGCATAGTTATGCGCGTGACAATCCGGGTGGCGGTAGCAGGGGCAACCGGCTACGCGGGTGGAGAGCTGTTGCGGCTGCTGCTCCAGCGAGCCGACGTCGAGATCGGCGCCCTCACGGCCGGAGCCACTGCCGGTAGCCGGCTGGGGGAGCACCAACCTCATCTCGTACCGCTGGCCGATCGCCTCGTCGCCGGGAGCGACCCGGACGTGCTCCTCGGGCACGACGTCGTCTTCCTGGCGCTGCCGCACGGCACCTCGGCGGCGCTGGCGGCCGAGCTCGATCCGGAGACGCTCGTCATCGACTGCGGGGCCGACTTCAGGCTCGAGGACGCCGAGGACTGGCGGAGCTTCTATGGCTCCGAGCACGCCGGGACCTGGCCCTACGGCCTGCCGGAGCTGCCGGGTCAGCGGGAGCGGCTGGCCGGCTCCCGCCGGATCGCCGTGCCGGGCTGCTACCCGACCACCGCGACGCTGGCGCTGCTCCCGGCGGTCGTCGCCGGGCTGACCGACGGGCACGACACGGTGATCGTGGCGGCCAGCGGCCCGTCCGGGGCAGGCCGCTCGCTCAAGCCGCACCTCCTGGGCTCGGAGCTGATGGGGTCGGCAAGCGCCTACGGGGTCGGCGGCGGCCACCGGCACGTCCCCGAGATCCTCCAGAACCTCCGGCGGTGCGGCGGCGGGGATCCGACGGTGTCTTTCACCCCGGTCCTGGTGCCGATGTCGCGCGGCATCCTGGCCACCTGCACGGCACCGGTGCCCCCCCGCGTCTCGGCGGCCGACCTCCGTCAGGTCTACGTCCAGGCCTTCGCGGACGAGCCCTTCGTCCACCTGCTGCCCGAGGATCGCTGGCCGCAGACCCAGTCCGTCCTCGGCTCGAACGCGGTCCACGTGCAGGTGACCCTGGACGCCGCCGCAGGACGGCTCGTCGCGGTCGCGGCCCTGGACAACCTGACCAAGGGCACCGCCGGTGGAGCCGTCCAGTGCATGAACCTGGCCCTCGGGCTGCCGGAGACGACCGGTCTGTCCACGGTCGGGGTCGCGCCGTGACGGCCTGGGAGATCACCCGGCACGAGATGGCGCTGGGCGTGGCCCAGCTCGCGCCCCACGCCTCGGTGCCGCGTTGGGCCCTTGACGACGCCTTCGAGTCACCCTTCTGGAGCGTCACCCGGACCGCGGACGAGCTGTCGGTGATCTGTGCGTGGGAGGCGTTGCCGGGCACCGTGACAGGAGTGGGGCCGATGGTGGCCTTCAGCCTCGACGGCCCCCTCGACCACTCGCTGATCGGCGTCCTCGCCGGGCTGCTCGCGCCCCTGGCCGACGCCGGCATCTCGATCCTGGCCGAGTCGACCTTCGACACGGACTGGATCCTCGTCCCCGCCACGCAGGCCGACCAGGCCGTCACCGCCTGGCGACAGGCGGGCCACACCGTCACCCACGAGGAGCAGAGATGAGTGTCACCGGAGCTGCCGGCTTCCTGGCCGCCGGGGCCACCGCCGGGCTGAAGACCAGCGGTCGCCCTGACCTCGCTCTCGTCGTCAACAGCGGTCCCGACCACGTGGCGGCTGCGGTGTTCACCTCCAACCGGGTCAAGGCGGCGCCCGTGCTGTGGTCGCAGCAGGTCATGGCCGACGGCCGGCTGCAGGCCGTCGTGCTCAACTCCGGGGGGGCGAACGCCTGCACCGGGCCTGCGGGCTTTGCCGACACCCACGAGACGGCTGAGCTCGTGGCCGCCACCCTGAGCGGTCGCGGCCTCACCGTGGGTGCGGTGGACGTCGCGGTCTGCTCCACGGGACTGATCGGTGAGCGGCTGCCCATGGCCAGGCTGAGGTCGGGGATAGCGGCGGTGGCCGAGCAGCTGTCGCCTACCGGTGGCGCCGCCGCCGCCAGCGCGATCATGACCACCGACACCGTGGCCAAGGAGGCGCGCTACAGCGACGAGGGCTGGTCGGTCGGCGGGATGGCGAAGGGTGCGGGCATGCTCGCGCCGGGCCTGGCGACGATGCTGGTCGTCCTCACGACCGACGCCGTGGTCCGGCCGGATCTGCTGCAGGCGCAGCTCGCCGACGCCTGTCGACGCAGCTTCGACCGGGTCGACAGCGACGGGTGCATGTCGACCAACGACACGGTGATCCTGATGAGCAGTGGCGCTTCGGGCGTCCAGCCGGCGCCGGTGGACTTCCAGGCGGCACTGGAGGAGACCTGCTCGGACCTCGCGCACCAGCTCCTGGCCGACGCCGAGGGCGCGGCCCACGAGATCGCGATCACGGTCGCCCACGCCGCCACCGAGGAGGACGCGGTCGAGGTGGGTCGGGCCGTCGCCCGGAGCAACCTCTTCAAGTGCGCCGTCTTCGGCGGCGACCCGAACTGGGGTCGTGTGCTCGCGGCGATCGGCACCACGGGGGCCGCCTACGAGCCAGACCGGCTCGACGTGTCGTTCAACGGGGTGCAGGTCTGCCGGGATGGGCAGATCGGCGACTCCCGGGACCTGGTGGACCTGAGCGCTCGAGCCGTCCAGGTCCTGATCGACCTCCGGGCGGGCCCGCGTACGGCCACGATCTGGACCAACGACCTCACCTACGACTACGTCCGGGAGAACGCGGAGTACGCGACCTAGCCTCGTGAAATCCCGAGGCTAGCTAGGGTCCTCACCAGCACGGGACCTAGGTCCGCCGCGGGCACGGCCTTTGGCCTCTGCGGCCGGGGACTTCCGGCACCTCGGAACCGGAGGCGCGCCCACCTAGCGTGAGTGACGTCCCCGTCGCCGCCGACCGGGACGTCGTGGCTCGGGGAACCCACTCGACCCGAGGAACCCGTGATGATCCCAGCTCCGGCCCCATCGGCCCGGCCCGCAGGCCGCCTTCCCCGCCGCCAGGTCCTCGTCTGCCTGATCGGGGTGGGCGCAGCCGTCGCCCTGCCGCTACCCGCCTCCGCGACCACCGTCTCCTCCTACGGCCGGGGCTACCAGACCGGCGGCTACCGCTGATGGCTGGTCCGAAGCTCCCCGTCAACATCGACACGACCTACGCCGACGTCAAGGCCGACCCGTCGATCAAGGCCCACCAGCAGGCGCATGACGCACTGCACAGGATCGCCAACACCTTCGACACCGCCCTGGGCACGGCGACACCTGGTCAGGTCCTGGCCTGGAACGGCACCGTCTACGCCCCTGCCGCGCCGGCCAAGGCCACAGGCGCGAGCCTCAAGGTGCTGGAGGACGCCGCTCGAGCGGTCCACGCCCTGGCCCCCTCGGTGGAGAGCGGGCTCACGGCCGTGGCCGCGGACGCGGGCACCGACGACGCTCCTCGGATCCAGGCGATGTTGGACTACCTCAAGAAGACCTACGGCGGCGGACAGCTGCTCCTGCCGCCGGGACGGACCTCCAACTGCAACTCCACGATCACCATCCCCGCGGGCGTGCAGGTCCTGGGTTCGGCGACCAGCGTCTGGGACTTCTGGTACGCCGGCTCCGCCGCGACCGCGGTCGTGGTGAACGACAAGGAGTGCACGCCGATCATCGGGCTCAAGATCCACGGCAACCAGTGGGACGCGAACCGCACGACGCACAACACCACGACCTCGACCGGTCTGAAGGTGTCCGGCTACACCCTTGGCTTCGTGGACGTGCACGTTTCGGGCTTCAACACCGGGATCGACTTCACCAACGACAACACCTACCTGGTCAGCTTCGAGAGATCGACGGTCGACGGCTGCATGGTGGCCATCAACCTCGACCTCGACAACACCTGGACGGGCGGGTCGGCGGCCGTGGTCAACAGCGGTGAGCGGATGACCTTCACCAACTGCGTGGTGGCCAACTGCGACACGGTGTACTGGGCGACGGGCAACGGCGTCGGTCTCTTCTTCGTCCACACCTCGATGGACTTCGTGACGACCTGGGGACGACAGCGCAACGCCCACGTCTTCCTCGACAACTGCCACCTGGAGTCCACCTACGCCGGCCGTAACCGGTACCTGTTCGACCTCGACGTCAACTCTCGGCTCTACCTCGTGAACTGCCTCTTCATCCTGGGCACCCCGGGCATCTACTACGCCATCAACCCGGCGAGCGCCCCCTGGAACCTGGGGTGGGGTATCGCCCACTTCACCAGCTGTGGGGTCAGCTACAACCCGACGCCCGCCGCGCAGGCGGCCGGCGCGGTCAGCACCGGGTACTCCGAATCGCTCGTCCCGGTCCCGACGGGGGCGACGAAGGTCGTGGTGGCCTCGTTCTTCGTCTCGAAGTGGAACCCCGTCACGGTGAATGTCGTGGCCGCCGGCGGTCCGGCCGCCGACGTCGCTGCCCGCATCTCCGCCATCAGCACCGCTGACGCCACGGTCACCATCACGCTCTCGGCCCCGGCACCCGCCGGGACCTGGCTGGAGGTCTCGTTCTAGGGGTGCGACTTTGCATGAACTTGCCGCACAAGGCATAGTTATGTAGGTGACATCGACGCCTGATCCCGTGAGCCTGGTCGAGAAGGCGTCGATCCTCACCGAGGCGCTGCCGTGGCTGGAGACGTACGCCGGCAAGACCGTGGTGATCAAGTACGGCGGCAACGCCATGGTGGACGAGGACCTCAAGCGCGCGTTCGCCCAGGACATCGTCTTCATGAAGCGTTGCGGGGTGCACCCGGTCGTCGTGCACGGCGGCGGGCCGCAGATCTCGTCCATGCTCAAGCGGCTGGGGATCCACTCCGAGTTCCGGGGCGGCCTGCGGGTGACCACGCCGGAAGCCATGGAGGTCGTCCGGATGGTCATGGTGGGGCAGGTCGGACGGGACCTGGTCGGCAAGATCAACAGCCAGAGCACCCTGGCGGTCGGGCTCTCCGGTGAGGACGGAGGCTTGTTCACCGCCGAACGGAGGGGCACCGTCGTGAACGGCCAGGAAGTTGATCTTGGTCTCGTGGGTGACGTGGTCCGGGTCCGGACCGAAGCGGTCCAGGGTCTGATCGACTCCGGCAGTGTCCCTGTGGTGGCAGGGATCGCCCCCGATGTGGACGGTGTGGTGCACAACGTCAACGCCGACACGGCCGCCGCGGCGCTGGCGGTCGCGCTGCAGGCGGACCGGCTCGTCGTGCTCACCGACGTCGAGGGCCTCTACCGTGACTGGCCGAGCAGCACCGAGGTGATCAAGGAGCTGTCCGCCTCTGAGCTGCGCGGGATGCTGCCCGCGCTGGAGTCCGGCATGCTGCCCAAGATGGAGGCCTGCCTGCGGGCCGTCGAGGGCGGGCTCACCCGGGCCACCGTGACGGACGGGAGGGTCCCGCACGCCCTGCTGCTGGAGATCTTCACCAACGCCGGGATCGGCACCATGGTCACCGCCGACGGGCTGATCCGCCTGGGCAGCCGGGCGTTCTCCCGCGAGCACGGCATCCCACCCCACGAGCTGACCAACGGCGAGTTCGGCGCTCGTCCCGCCTCGACCACCCTGCAGGAGCACGCGTGAGCACCGACCTGAGCCCTTCCGACCTCAGCCCCTCCGACCCTGGCCTGGCCCCCGGCGAGCTGGCCGGCCGGCTGACCACCACCGACGCCGTTCTCGACGGCTACGCCCATTCCGTGATGGCGACCTTCGGCCTGCCCAAGCGGGTCTTCGTCCGCGGTGAGGGCTGCTACGTCTGGGACGCCGAGGGTCGTCGCTACCTCGACCTGCTCGCCGGCATCGCCGTCAACGCTCTGGGCCATGCCCACCCGACGGTGCTGTCCGCGGTGACGGGTCAGATCGCCACCCTCGGCCACGTCTCGAACTTCTTCGCCACCCCGGCGCAGGTTGCCCTGGCCACACGGTTGGCGGCCATGGTCGATCCCGCCGGCGACGGCGGGGCCCGCGTCTTCTTCGCCAACTCGGGGACCGAGGCCAACGAGGCCGCGTTCAAGATCACCCGGATGACCGGCCGCACCAAGATCATCTCCACCGAGGGCGCCTTCCACGGTCGGTCACTCGGCGCGCTGGCGATCACGCACAACCCGAAGTACCGGGCGCCGTTCGAGCCGCTGCCCGGTGACGTGGTCTTCGTGCCCTACGGCGACGCGGCCGCCCTGGCGGCGGAGATGGACGACACCGTCGCCGCGGTCGTGCTCGAGCCCTTGCAGGGGGAGAACGGCATCGTCGTCCCGCCGGCCGGCTACCTGACGGAGGCGCGCGTGCTCGCCGACCAGCACGGCTCGCTGCTCTGGATCGACGAGGTGCAGACGGGGATGGGCCGGACGGGAAGCTGGCTGGCCCACGTCGCGGAGGGGGTCCGGGCGGACGTGGTCACCCTCGCCAAGGGCCTCGGCAACGGGTTCCCGATCGGCGCCTGCGTGGCCCAGGGCCGGGCCGCGACGCTGCTCGGCGCCGGCAGCCACGGCAGCACGTTCGGAGGCAACCCGGTGGCCGCCATCGCCGGCCTCGCGGTGATCGCGGTGATCGAGCGGGACGGGCTGCTCGAGCACGTGACGGCGATGGGGGAGCACCTGGCGGAGACCGTCACCGGTCTGAACCACCCGCTCGTGGCCGGGGTCCGGGGCCGGGGTCTGCTGCGGGGCATCGCCCTCACCCAGCCGGTCGCGGCCGCGGTGAGCGACGCCGCGCTGAACGCCGGCTTCATCGTCAACGCCCCACGACCGGACGTGCTCCGGCTCGCGCCCCCTCTGGTGGTGACCGCGGCCCAGCTGGACTCCTTCGTCGCGGCCCTGCCCGGACTGCTCGACGCGGCCTCCCTCTCGAGCGCCGTGACTGCGTCATGAGGCTCCGGCACTTCCTGGCCGACGACGACCTCAGCGAGGCCGAGCAGGCGGAGGTCCTGGCCCTGGCGGCCGCCCTCAAGGCCGACCCCTTCGCCGAACAGCCCTACCGCGGGCCGCGGAGCGTCGCGGTGCTGTTCGACAAGCCGACGCTGCGCACCCAGACATCGTTCGCCGCCGGTATCGCCGAGCTCGGCGGCTACCCGATGATCGTGGACGCCCGGCTCGCGGGGATCGGCGTCCGCGAGTCGGTCGCCGACACCGCCCGCGTCCTCGGGCGCCAGTCCGCCGCGATCGTCTGGCGCACCTTCGCCCAGGCCGACCTGGAGACGATGGCCGCGTACGCGGGCGTGCCCGTGGTCAACGCCCTCACCGACGACTTCCATCCCTGCCAGATCCTGGCCGACCTGCTGACCATCGCCGAGCACCGGGCGGCGAGGAACCAGGGCCGGCTGGCCGGGCTGACGCTGGCCTACGTCGGGGACGGCGCCAACAACATGGCGGCCTCGTACCTGGTCGGAGGAGCGCTGGCCGGGCTGCACGTCCGCATCGGCGCTCCGGCCGACTTCGCGCCGGCGTCGGAGGTGCTGGCCCGCGCCGCCCGGATCGCCGCGCAGACCGGTGGCAGCGTGCTGGTCACCGACGACCCGGTCGCAGCCGTCCGCGACGCCGACGTGGTGGCCACCGACACCTGGGTCTCGATGGGCCAGGAGGACAGAACGGCACGGGCAGCCGCGGTGTTCCAGTCCTACGGTCTGACGGCCGCCCTGCTGGCCGCGGCCGCGACGGACGCGATCGTGCTGCACTGCCTGCCCGCCTACCGCGGCAAGGAGATCGCGGCCGAGGTCCTGGACGGGCCCCAGGCCGTGGTCTGGGACGAGGCCGAGAACCGACGGCACGTCCAGAAGGCCGTGCTGGTGCTGCTCGACCGCTGGTCCCAGGCCGCCGCTCCGGGAGCGAGGGCGTGACCATGACCGCTCCCGGCAGCACCCCGCTCACCCGTACGGGGCGCCACGCCCGCATCATCGCGCTCCTCGGCTCCCACCAGGTGCGCTCCCAGACCGAGCTCGCCGAGCTGCTGGCTGCCGACGGCGTCCAGGTCACCCAGGGCACCTTGTCCCGCGACCTGGTCGAGGTCGGCGCGCTCCGGGTCCGCGGCCCGGGCGGCCACCTCGTCTACGCCGTCCCCGGTGATGGCGGTGACCGCAGCCCGCAGGTAGGTGAGTTCGCCACCTTCGAGGCCCGGCTCGCCCGGCTGTGCGGTGAGGTGCTGGTCTCGGCGGAGGCTTCGGCCAATCTCGTCGTGCTGCGCACCCCGCCCGGTGCGGCCCAGTACTTCGCCTCGGCCATCGACCGGGTCGGCTGGGAGACCATCCTCGGCACCATCGCCGGGGACGACACCATCCTCCTCATCACCCGGAGCCCTTCCGGCGGCAGCGCCGTCGCCGATGCGCTGCTGGCCATGAGCCGGGGCGACCGGCACCCAGAACGCACCACCAACAGCAAAGACCGCATCACTACTAATGAAGGAAATCTCTCGTGAGCGATCGCATCGTCCTGGCCTACTCCGGCGGGCTCGACACCAGCGTGTGCATCGGCTGGCTGGCCGAAGAGACCGGGCAGGAGGTGGTGGCCGTGGCCGTCGACGTCGGCCAGGGCGGCGAGGACATGGGAGCCATCCGTCAGCGGGCCCTCGACTGCGGCGCGGTCGAGGCCATCGTGGTCGACGCCAAGGACGAGTTCGCCGAGGACTTCTGCCTGCCCGCCCTGCAGGCCAACGCGCTCTACATGGACCGATACCCGCTGGTCAGCGCCCTGTCCCGGCCACTGATCGTGCGCCACCTCGCCGAGGCGGCCCGCGAGCACGGCGCGACCGTGGTCAGCCACGGCTGCACCGGCAAGGGCAACGACCAGGTGCGGTTCGAGGTCGGGATCGCCAACCTCGCGCCCGAGCTCAAGGTGATCGCGCCCGTCCGCGACTACGCCTGGACCCGCGAGAAGGCCATCGCCTACGCCGAGCAGAAGGGGCTGCCGATCAACCAGAGCAAGAAGAGCCCCTACTCGATCGACCAGAACGTCTGGGGCCGTGCGGTGGAGACCGGCTTCCTCGAGGACATCTGGAACGCCCCCATCGAGGACGTCTACGACTACACAGCCGACCCCACGGTGCCGCGCGACCCCGACGAGGTCACGATCACCTTCGAGGCCGGGGTCCCGGTGGCCATCGATGGCACCAAGGTGTCCATGCTGGAGGCCATCGAGCAGCTCAACACCCGGGCCGGGGCGCAGGGCATCGGCCGGCTGGACATGGTCGAGGACCGGCTGGTCGGCATCAAGAGCCGCGAGGTCTACGAGGCTCCCGGCGCCATCGCCCTGATCGCGGCGCACATGGAGCTCGAGAACGTCACCATCGAGCGCGAGCTGGCCCGCTACAAGCGCGGGGTCGACCAGCGCTGGGGCGAGCTGGTGTACGACGGCCAGTGGTTCTCCCCGCTCAAGCGGGCGCTGGACACCTTCATCGCCGAGGCGCAGAGCGCGGTGAGCGGAGAGATCCGGATGGTGCTGCACGGTGGTCGGGCCACGGTCACCGGCCGGCGCAGCGGCACCAGCCTGTACGACTTCAACCTCGCTACCTACGACGAGGGCGACTCCTTCGACCAGTCCCAGGCCCGCGGCTTCATCGAGATCTACGGCATGTCGAGCAAGCTCGCGGCCCGGCGCGACGGCGTCACCACCGCGCGGTCGTGAGCGGCCCGGAGCACGAGGGACGGCTCTGGGGCGGCCGGTTCGCCGGGGGACCGGCGGCGGCGATGTTCGCGCTGAGTGTCTCGACCCAGTTCGACTGGCGACTGGCGCCCTACGACCTGGCCGGGTCCCGGGCGCACGCCCGGGCCCTGCACCGGGCGGGGCTGCTGAGCGAGGACGAGCTGACCGGCATGCTGGCCGGTCTGGACCAGCTGGGCGCGGACGTCGCGTCCAGTGCCTTCGTGCCGGCACCGACCGACGAGGACGTGCACGGGGCGCTGGAGCGCGGGCTCGTCGAACGGGTCGGCCCCGAGCTCGGCGGGCGGCTGCGCGCCGGACGTTCCCGCAACGACCAGATCGCGACGCTGGTGCGGCTCTACCTGCGCGACGTCCTGCGCGAGCTGACGACCGGGCTGCTCGAGGTGGTCGGTGCGCTCCGCGACCAGGCCGAACGGCACCTCGGGGTCGCCATGCCGGGCCGGACCCACCTGCAGCACGCCCAGCCCATCCTGCTGTCGCACCACCTGCTGGCCCACGCGTGGCCGTTGCTCCGCGACGGCGACCGGCTGGCCGACCTCGACCGCCGGCTGGCGCTGAGTCCGTACGGGTCGGGCGCCCTCGCCGGCACGTCGCTGGGGCTGGACCCCGAGGCGGTCGCCGCGGACCTCGGGTTCGCGGGCAGCGTGCCGAACTCCCTCGACGGCACGGCCGCTCGGGACCTGGTCGCCGAAGCGCTGTACGTGCTGGCCCAGATCGGGGTCGACCTGTCGCGGCTGAGCGAGGACATCATCCTCTGGTGCACGCATGAGTTCGGCTTCGCGACGCTCGACGACGCCTGGTCGACCGGCTCGAGCATCATGCCGCAGAAGAAGAACCCGGACGTCGCCGAGCTCGCCCGCGGCAAATCCGGCCGGTTGATCGGCAACCTGACCGGGCTGCTCGCCACGCTCAAGGGACTGCCGCTGGCCTACAACCGGGACCTGCAGGAGGACAAGGAGCCGCTGTTCGACTCGGTCGACCAGCTGCTGGTCCTGCTGCCCGCGGTCGCCGGGATGGTCGGCACCCTCACCTTCCGTCCCGAGCGGCTCGAGAGCCTCGCCCCCCGCGGCTTCTCGCTGGCCACCGACGTCGCCGACTGGCTGGTCCGTCAGCACGTGCCGTTCGCCTCGGCGCACCACCTCGCCGGCGCGACCGTTCGCTACTGCGAACAGGCGGGGATCGAGCTGTCGGACCTGACGCCGTCCATGATGGCCGAGATCGCGCCGGAGCTCGGGGCCGGCGTGCTCGAGGTGCTGACGGTGGCCGGTTCGATCGCCTCCCGCGACGGACGGGGCGGGACGGCCGAGGTCCGGGTGCGCGACCAGCTCGCAGAGATCGTGGCCGCGGTCCGGCAGATGGAGAGCCGGTCGGCGGTCTGACCAGTCCTGATCCGCCTCTCTCGACAACACCCGAGAAGAGGACGTGACCATGGGCGTGAGCACCACCTATACCGGCCGCATCGAGATAGACCCGCCGCTGAACCGGGCCGAACGGGACTACCTGCTCGCCTTCGCGGCGAGCCGCCGGTCCTGGCGACAGGCCGGCGCGTACGCGGTCACGCCGCAGGATCCCGACGGCGGCGACTCGGACGCAGCGACTCGGCGGTAGAACAGGATCGCTCGGGGGCAGCCGAGCCTGTGGTGGGTGTGGGTGCCGTGCCCGGAGGGCTGCTGCGTCAGCTGGGACGGACACGAGGAGTTCGTGACGCCGGCGCGTCGTGGCTCCAGTACCTGATGGATCACGTCCTCCGGCCCGGAGCGGAAGCGAGCTCGAGCAGGGCCCGACGGTTCCACCGGTTCACCTTCGACCACCGCATGGACGGCGTCATCGCCGGCCGTCAGGAGGACAACCGGAGCTGACCTGCTCCGCGTCGTCGATTCGCAGCTGGCCCGAGAAGTCCTGCGACAGGCGACCCGATGCCGTCGGACGACTGGTGGCCGGGCCTGCTGAGCGAAACCGATGACGACGGCGAGCCTCTCGCCCGTAGTGTGGCTCCCCGTGACGAGCGCGGTGCTGGATGAGCTGAAGTGGCGGGGCCTGCTGGCCAACTCGACCGACGAGCAGGCTCTGGCCGACCACCTCGATGCGGGGCCGGTCACCTTCTACGTCGGATTCGACCCGACCGCGCCCAGCATCCACTTCGGCAACCTGGTCCAGCTGATGGTCGCCCGGCAGCTGCAGGCAGCCGGTCACCGGCCCCTGCTGCTGGTGGGTGGCTCGACCGGGATGATCGGGGACCCGAAGGACTCGGGGGAGCGGACCCTGAACTCTCCCGAGACGGTGGCGAGCTGGGTGGACCGCATCCGGGTCCAGGTGGAGAAGTACCTCGACTTCAGTGGCCCGAACGCGGCTCGGCTGGTCAACAACCTCGACTGGACGGGGCCGATGTCGGTCCTGGACTTCCTGCGCGACGTCGGCAAGCACTTCCCGGTGAACCGGATGCTGGCCCGGGACGTGGTCCGCAACCGGCTGGAGGACGGGATCTCCTACACCGAGTTCTCCTACGTCCTGCTGCAGTCGCTGGACTACCTGGAGCTGTTCCGCAGCTACGGCTGCACGCTCCAGTTCGGCGGCAGCGACCAGTGGGGCAACGTCACCGCCGGGGTGGAGCTGGTACGGCGGGTCGAGGGATCCCGCGTGCACGCCCTGGCGACGCCGCTGCTGACGAAGGCGGACGGCACGAAGTTCGGGAAGACCGAAGGTGGCACCATCTGGCTCGACCCGCTGATGACCTCGCCGTACGCGTTCCACCAGTTCTTCCTGAACGCCGAGGACGCCAAGGTCGTCGAGTACCTCAAGGTGTTCAGCCCTCGGAGCCGGGAGGAGATCGACGAGCTCGACCGGCTCACCCGGGCGGAGCCCCACCGTCGAGCGGCCCAGAAGGCGCTGGCCGACGACGTGACCGCCCTGGTGCACTCGTCCCAGGAACGGGACGCCGCCGTCGCCGCCGCCGCCGCACTCTTCGGACGCTCGGAGCTCCGTGACCTCCCGCTGGCCGTCCTGGCCGGGGTCGCCGCCGAGATCGGCACGGCGGAGATCGACGCGGCCGACGGGCTACCGAGCGTGGTGGAGGTCTTGGAGCGCAGTGGGGTGGTGGCCTCCAAGGGAGCAGCCCGCCGCGCCATCGCTGAGGGCGGCGCCTACCTGAACAACGCCAAGGTCACCGACGCGGACGCGGTCGTGACCGAGCAGGACCTGCTCCACGGCCGGTTCGTCATCGCCCGGCGGGGGAAGCGCACCGTGGGTGCGGTCAGGCTGGCCCGAGGGCTCTGACACGGAGCCACGACGGGCGGTCCGACGTCGGCTGCCCCCGACTTGACCCGCTCGTCACATCCGCGTAATGTCATCCAAGCCTTCACGGGGTGCAGGACACCGATATCCACGAGATCCGGCGGCCGACCCGGGGGTCCCAAACGGTCGAAGCGGTCCGGGTCGGGTGCGTCTCCACGGAGACCACCTGCTTCGGAACTCACCGCCACGCCCACGGGAGGTCGCCGAGCCCGAGTTTGTCTTAGGGTCTGGGATCAGGTAATGTTTAGCGAGTTGCCCCAAGCCGGGATTGTTTGGTTCTGGTGTGGTGTGTGTCTGAGTTTTGAGAACTTAACAGCGTGCTAAAAG